>JAPOPW010000056.1 GCA_026712715.1 Immundisolibacterales bacterium
TCCACCAGCATGGTGGGGAGTCCGGCTCTTTCGGCGGCGACCGCGAGGGCCATGGCGAGCGTCGTCTTGCCCGCACTGGCCTCGCCAATGAGAGAGATGGTGAACATATGTTCGGTTCCTGGAAGTGGATCGTTGGAACGGGCGGGGTATTCGCGTCTTCGTCCCCGTGCGGGAACGAACTTTTTCTTGCTCTTCCCTGCTGGTTTCCGACTCGCACCGGGAGGATGTCGCCCTAGGGAGACGACTGGAGTCTGCGAGAACCGTCCCCTTTGGTCTTTCGGCCACTTCGAGTTCGCGACCCTCTCTGGAGTCTCCCTTCCGCCGTAACGGGAGGAGGATCGGGAGGACCTGAGCGGATCCACGGGTAGCAGTTTTTCGACGATCGGTGCCAATGGCCGGGCGTTGCGGCCGGACAATAGGCTCATGCCGGAGCCGAATCCGCAACGTCTTCCCGGTGGCCGTCCGTCGCCGAGTGCCTCGGGCCCTACGCGGTACTGTTACATCGACCTGGACGGCTGCTTCGCGAGCGCGGAGCAGCATCTTCGCCCCGAACTCCGAGGCCTACCCGTAGGCGTCCACGCCGGCACTCCGGAGCACCGGGACGGTACGCTCATTAGCGTGAGCCCCGAGGCCAAGGCCAAGGGCATCAAAACAGGCATGCGCTCGCGGGAGGCGAGACGTGTGCTGCCTTCGCTACGCGTCCTCGCTCAGCGCCCGGTCGAGTACATCCGCCTGCACCATGCGCTCGTCGCGTGCATTGACGAGGTTGCGCCGGTCCAGGAGGTGCACTCGGTCGACGAAGTGTCGATCGCGCTCGCACCCTCCGACGATCCCACCGAGCTCATGCATGCACTACGCGAGGCGGTCACCTCGACGTTCTCGCCGGCCCTGTCGTTCTCCGCGGGCGTCGCCTCCTCGATCTGGCTCGCCAAGGTCGCCGCCGAACGCGGCAAAGGCGCGGCGGGAGAGCGGGGCGGGGCAGTTGACTGGACAATTCCCGGAGCACTCCCCGACGTCCTCTTCGAGCTCGAGCTCGAGGACCTCCCCAAGGTCGGTGCCCGGAAGGCCGCGCGGCTCCGCAGGTACGGGATCGAGTCCGTGCGTGACTTCTACGACGCCTCGCTCTCGCGCGTCGGGGACGCCTTCGGCTCGGTCGACGGGGAGCGGATCTGGCTTGCCATGCACGGGTACGACGTCCGGTGGACGACCCGCAAGACCCCGAAGTCGCTGTCGCATTCCCGCGTCCTCGCCCGGTCCACGCGTGACAAGGCGGAACCCATCGCCCGGTGGCTCGCCCTATGCGGCTGGCTCCGTGCGCGGGGCGCCGGGCTTCGCCCACGCGGGGTCCGCCTTGAGGGCAAGGTGGGCGAGCGGCTCATCGTGGTCCTCTGCGTGATTCCGTACCCGGGCGGTGAACGCGAGGCCCTGGGAGCGACGAGCGCCGCGTGGCGGAAACTGAGAGACCTGTGCCTCCCTGAGAGGATCACCGTGATCCTCGACGATCTGGCCCCCGACCCGTGGCAGTACGCCGATCTGCTCGAGGGCGCTGACACATTCGACCGCCCGATTGACAAGGCGTTCGCCGAGGTCCGGGAGCGGTACGGCGTCCGGGCGATTCAGCGCGGCGTCACGGGGGATCCCACCGGGCCATTCACCGGTCTCAAGATTTCGTTCGACCGGGTTCCGTCCCTGGAGGAGGTGGCCCTATTTTGTGGTGGTCACCGCGACTGAACGCCCGCCCTCGTTGACCAGCACGGTCACCCACTTGACCGGCTCAATGCGCACCGTCGCAAGGCACTGTTCGAGCGTCCGGAAACACCCGCGCACGTCCCCGACCACGAAGTCGCGCCCCAGGCGGTTCCGGGTGACCCGTTCTGTCCGCGGAGCTGGTACGTGCATCGGTCTGACTCCCGATGAGCAGGGGACGGGGCTGCACCCGAGGTCCTGCCCCTCCCGAGGCACGGCTACTCCTCGCGGGCGACCGCCTCGTCCAAGTCCACGCAGAGACCGGGGTCGAATCCCCGCTTCGCCTCGTAACGGTAGCCGGCGGGGTTCGCCAACACTCGCGTCCTTCCAAGTCGCTCGTCCACCGGATCGTGCATGTGACCGTGGATCCAGAGCTCGGGCTGGTACCGGTCGATCACCCGGTCAAGGTCCGAAGCGAAGGCGCAGTTGACCGGGTCCCCTTCGAACCAGGGCCGGATCGACCTTCGGCTCGGCGCGTGGTGCGTGATGACGACCACCCGGTCGCCCGCGCGCTCCGCGTTCTCGAGTTCGCGCTCGATGAACGCCCGGTCCGCGCGGTGGCGCTCCACGCTCTCCCACGTGGTGAAGTCCCGTCCCTGGTGCTGGATCGCGCCGAGGAAGTCGGAGATCTCCCGGCTTACGCGCATGTGCGCCCCCACCTCGTCCGCCATGCCCTCGAGGAGGAGGTCGGTCCAGAGCGTTGCCCCGATGAACCGGATATCCCCGATCCGGACTGTGCCCGGGTCGAGGAGGTGGACCCCGGCTTCCGCGCAATCATTTGCGAGGCTCGCCCTCGTCTCCTCAATCTCCGTCCCGTAGAACTCGTGGTTGCCGAGGACGTAGAGGATGTGCGGGGCGGGTGACCAGTGCTCAGCGACGTGTTCGATGAGGCCTTCGGTGTAGGGCGCGAGGTCCCCTGCCAGGACAATGACGTCGGCGTCCGGGTGGTGTGCCGACAGGGTTCCGCCGTGCTCGAGGTGGAGGTCGGAGAGGACCTGAATCTTCATTTTCCCGCCAACTTCTTCGTTTGGTTCCGGGCGCGCTGGCGGAGGGTCTCCTGCGCTGCGGTCTTGAGGAGACGCGGGGCGCCTGGTTCTCCTGGACTATGCCTGTGCATGACGCGTGAGCCGCATGCGCCGCTCCTCCCGGAGCGCCTCGACGATGTTGACGAAGAGCCCGCCCTGCTCGATCGCGTCCTGGACTGCGATGTGGCTGTGTCGCTGCCCAGAGAA
>JAPOPW010000057.1 GCA_026712715.1 Immundisolibacterales bacterium
GGCCGCATCGCCGCGGAAGTAGAGGCGGATGGCTCGTTCCTTGTGACGTTCGACCACCGGTACCAGGACATCACGCCATCCATGGGCGCTGTGCACGTTGCCGGGGCGCAGCGCGCAACGCTCCAGGTCGCCGAACTGGTTGAACACGAACAGCGGGTGATAGCAGGAGCAGCCGAAGTGGCCGTTATAGGCCGTGCCCTCTTGCTCACCGAAAGTCGGGCTCACGGAGCTGTCCATGTCGAGCACCACACGCCTCGGCGGATCGTGGTCGTGAACCCGGTCGATCCACATCCCCGACAGGTCCGCAAGGGCCGCGAGGTTCTCGTTGTTCGCCAGCAGCTCGGTCTCGAAGCGCCCCATCTGGCTGGTCGATGCCCCGCCGCGCTCGACCGCCTTGCCGCCGACGATCCAGCGCATCGCGGGATCACGCCCGAGCCGGTCGGCGTCGTTGACATCCTCGTAGCCGGCGAGACGCCCATAGACGGACTGGCGAAGGAGACTGACGATGCCGTGCCAGCCGTTCCTGCCCGTGCGGCTATCCGCGAGCACGCCGCCCGCCAGAGCGGTCAGTCCGAGCGCGTCGTCCAGTTCGCGATAAGCGAGCAACCCCGCGTCGGAGGTCACCCGCGATCCGTGGAACTCCAGTTTCAGGCGGCGGTCGAAAAGGGGCCGGAGTGGCCCATGATCCGATTCACCCTCCGGGTTCCGCATCCGAGCCGCCCTCCGACACCCTCAAGCCATTGATTCTTATAAAATAATCGTGCCAATCAGGCATCAGGCGAAGCGGTCACTTGGGAAATGCGGGTTGAAGCCTCTCAACTCCAATCTGATCAGAGGTCGTGGCCCACTTCAAGTCCTTGTTTCTTCGTCGAACCCGCCGTTATCCGAACACGAATGCCGCAGCCGGGAGGTGTCTCCGGGAACGGTGCGCCCGGCCTTCGCGGTCCGCCTGGTTCTCAGCCTCCGGAGACCTGGAAGTAGCCGCCCGGCGCGTCGACCGGAAATCGCGGTCCGTTGCGGACGATGGTGTCGTGCATGGCCAGGTACGCTTCCATGGCCGCGTACTGGTCGTAAGTCCCGATGCCGGCGTCGATCATTGCCGCGGCAAAGTGCCGGGCCATGATGCCGAATACTTCCTCGGTGACCCCCGGTCGCCTGCGGACGTCCAGCATGCCGTCACCCTCGTACCAGCAGGGACCACCGGTCGCTTCGCACAACAGATCGCTCAGCGGCCCCCGCAGTGCGTCCATGTCCGCCTCGGCAAAACGAACGACGAGACGGTCATCACCCCCGACGCTTGCGAGAAAGCCCTCGGCAATCGTCGTCGCGCCCGATGGGCCGCCGATTCGCTGGTAGAGGGACACCTCGTGGCGGCCGGCATTGCCGGTCGTGAACTCGACCAGCAGTATGCCGGCGAGCGCCAGGGCGCCCGTCAGGATGAACAGCGGCAGTCGTTTCATTTCTTCCCCCTGCTGCGGAGTCGCAATTGGCGCAGCGTGCGGATTCGGCGTTCCTTCCGTGCGGACTCGCTCCGCGTCCCGGGTTCGCGCGTCCCCGACGCGGAAGCCGCGCCCCTTCGGAACGCAGGAGCGAGAGCCGCCGGATGAGCGCAACTCCGGTCCCGTTGCGTTGCGGATGGGGAGTGCCGCCTGCGCTTGACCGCGAATCCGCGATCCACTCTGGAGGCGGCGAGATTCCGTGGATTGCCCGAGTGCGAATTCGGATAACACGGGTGCGACGCGCGCAACGTCCCCATGGAGATCTCCTCACCCGCAAGGTTGCCGCGAGAGCGCGCTCGAGAACCGCTCGAAGGCTCCGGGACCTCGTGGAGCGGGCCGTCGACCCCGTCGCCTCTCCCTCCGGGCCGCGGCGACGTCCACCGCCGGGCTGCGGCGGGCCACGGCGGGGTTGGTCCACTCGAGCTCGCTCCGCCCCGCGGCGAGAACGAGCGGTGCCCCGTTCCCGCGCCGCCGGGTTCTCAGACGGGCGGGGATGCGTCATCCTTGCCCGGGGCGGCAGCGGGCGAAGGATTGAAGGGGAATGGCGGCCGGACGCAGCACCGAACGCACCGGTGATCGCGGCGCACCGGGAGAGGCGATCGCGGCGGGCCTCGACGCGCTCTCACGATGGGCCGGCGTTCTCGCCTGGCGGGACGTTCCCGCGCCCGTTCGACGGCGGGTCGCGCGGGGTTTCGCGGACGACCTCGCCGCCATCGTCGCGGCGCGCAGGGAGCCGGAGCTCGGCGCCCTCACCGCGCGGCTCGCGCGCGCCTCCGGCCCCCCGGAAGCCACCCTCTTCGACGCGAGCGGGCGGCGCCTCGATCGCTACTCCGCGGCGCTCGCTAACGGGAGCGCCGCCGACTGGTGCGAGCTCGACGGCGGCTATCGCAAGGCGCTCTGCCACGCGGGGCTCTACTGCCTCCCGGCCGTGCTCGCGGAGGGCGAGGCGGCGGGGAGCACCCTCGAGGCGATGCTCCGCGCCCTCCTCGTCGGCTACGAGACGGTGGCGCGGGTGGCGAGGACTTTCGAGCGCGCCGACCTCGCGCTCCATCCCCACGGATCGCTTGCCGCCATCGGGGCGACGGCAGCGGTGACGGCCCTTCGCGGGCACCCGCCCGACACGGCCGCGGCCGCCATCTCGACCGCCGCGACCCTCGTGTCACCCGGGCCGTTCAACCACGCGGTCGAGGGCGCGCTCGTTCGCAACGTCTGGCCCGGAGTCGGCGCGGCGGCCGGGATCCGGGCCGTCGACTTCGCCGAGATCGGCATCACCGGGCTCGCGACGAGCCTGCACGACGTCCAGACCGTCGCCCTGGGCGCAGCCGCGCACCCGGACCGGCTGACTCGCGGCCTCGGCGCCGCCTGGGCGGTCGACGACGCCTACCAGAAGATCCACGCCTGCTGCCAGTACGGGCATGCGGCGGTCGAGGCGACCCTCGCCCTGCTCGATTCGCGGCCGCACACGGACCCCGCCCGGGACCTTCGGAGCGTCCGCGTCGAGACCCACTGGCGGGCCCGAAAGCTCGACAACGTCCACCCGGAGACGACCCTCGCGGCGAAGTTCTCGCTCCAGCACATCCTCGCGACGACGGCCCTCCACGGCCACGCGGGCGCCCCGGCATTCCATGCCGACACGCTTTCGAACCCCGCGATCGCCGCGCTGCGGGACAAGGTCACGATTGCTCCCTTCGAGCCCGAGCTTGGCCCGCCGAACGATCGGCCGGCGCGGGTGACCTGGGAGATCGAAGACGGGTCGCTCGTTGCGTGCGAGTGCTCGAGCGCCCGGGGAGGTCCGGACCGTCCATTCACCGAGGCCGAGATCCGGTCAAAGATCCGGGGCATCCTGATCGAGCCGTATCCGGGGCTGTCGGGGGCGGTGATGGAGATCATGGACCTCGCGCCCGGGGTGCTGGCGCGGCCCTGGCGTGAAACGGTTGCGGCAGCGGCCGGGCCGCCGGCCGACCGAGAAAGCGCGCGGCGCTCGGAGGGTGCGCATGGCTAGGGAGAACGTCGTCCTCTACGAGAACCTGAGGACGCCAAGCTACACGCCCTTCTACCTTGCGGAAATCGAGGGGTTGTACGAGGCCGAAGGGCTCGACGTCGAGCTTCGACTCGCCCCCGCCCCCGCCCTCACCCCGGAGGGTCTCGTCGAAGGGAGGGCAGACGTCGCCTTCGGAGGTCCGATGCGGGTCATGATGCACCACGACGCGGCGCATCGGGCCGGCCGGACCTCCCCGCTCGTCTGCTTCGCCCAGGTGGTCGCCCGCGATCCGTTCATCCTCGTCGGCCGCACGCCCAACCCCGCGTTCCGGTTCGAGGACCTGGTCGGGCCGCGGGTCGCGGTCGCGGTGGACGTGCCGACCCCGTGGATGACGCTCTTCGACGACCTCGACCGAGCCGGGATCGATCCCGCCTCGCTCGACCGTACGCCGGACGCGCCGATGGCCGACAACGCGGCCGCGTTCGAGCGGGGCGAGATCGACGTCGTACAGGTGTTCGAGCCCTACGCCGACCGGCTCCTCTCATCGGGCGCCGGGCACGTGTGGCACCGGTTCTCCCGGCGGGGGAACGTCGCCTTCACGAGCTTCTACACGACCCGCCGCTTCTCCGAGGAGCGGCGCGAGACGTGCACCGCCCTTGTCCGGGCGATCGCGGCCGCTCTGCTTCGGATCCACGAAGCGCCGGCGGAAGCGATTGCGGAGCGGGTCGGGCCGGCGTTCTTTCCCGACCTCCCGGCGGGCGCGCTCGCGCGCATCGTCGCCGCCTCTCGCGCCGCCCGGCTCTGGCCGCGCACCCCGGCCCTTCCGGCCGCCGCCTACGTGCGGCTCAAGGCGGCGCTCCTCGCGGGCGGCCTCATCTCGTACGACGTTCCGTACGCGCTCGCCGTCGACGCGGATCTCTCGTCGGCGGACGGGCCGCCCGCCGGCGAGGCCTGACCCGATGCGGATTCCCGCGATCGACATCGGCCCTTTCCTCGACGGGAGCGGCCGAGCGGCGGTCGCCGAGCGCATCGCCCGGGCCTGCGAGGAGATCGGGTTCCTCACCGTGACCGGACACGGCATCGCGCCCGAGGTCATCGAACGGGCCTTCGAGCGGTCGCGGGCCTTCTTCGACCTGCCCCGGGCGCGGAAGGACCGCTGCCATCCGACCGGACCGTCGCGCCAGCGGGGCTATCATGGCTTCGCGACCCGCGGACTCGCCTACACCCTCGGCGAGAAGGCACCGCCCGACTTGCGCGAGTCTTACTTCCTCGGACCCGTCGACGACCACCGGGAGCGTTTCCGCTCGCATCCCGACGCGGCCGACGCCTATGCGCCGAACATCTACCCGGACGAGCCCGAAGGGACGGCGGAGGCGCTGGTCGCAATCTACCGGGCGTACGAGCGGCTCGCCGCCCGCCTCCTTCACGCCTTCGCGGTCGCCCTCGCCCAGCCGGAGGACTTCTTCGCCGGCGCCATCGGGCGACACTTCTGCATCCTCTCGAGCCACCACTACCCGCCGCTCGGCGCGCCGCCCGCCCCGGGGCAGCTTCGCACCGGCGCGCACACCGACTACGGCGCCCTCACGATCCTCGCGATGACGGAGGCGGACGGCGGTCTCGAGGTCCGGATGCCGGACGGGCGCTGGCAACCCGTGCGCCCGCCGCCCGGCGCCCTCGTCGTGAACCTCGGGGACATGATGGCGCGCTGGACCAATGGCCGCTGGACCTCGACCCTGCACCGCGTCGCCAATCCGCGCGAGCTCGGGAACGCCCGCTCCCGCCGCCAGACCATCGGCTACTTCACGCACCCCGACTTCGACGCGACCATCGAGGCGATCCCCACCTGCGTGCCCCCGAACGAAGCGCCGAAGCACCCCCCGATCTCCGCCGGCGCCCACATCGCCGCGAAGATCACCGCGAGCCACGAGGGTGCGAGCAAGTGAGGCGAACGCGCTTCGGCGTCCGGTTCTCACATCCCGACTACCTGATCGATTCCGTCAAGACCGAGGAGGTCTCCGGGGTTCCTGGTGTTGAGCGGAAGGCCGCGCGCGGCGGCCTTCGCGGCGATGAGCAGATCGGCCAGGCGCGTCCGGCTGGTCCGTCCCGCCGCCCGAGTGTCCGCGAACACGCGGCCCTGCGCGCGCGCCGCCTCGGCGTCGAACGGCAGGGGCTCCCACGTGGCCACCGCCCATGCGTTACCGCGTGGCCTTGGCGAAGGCGGGTTGGAGGGTTTCCGACCAGACGCAGTGGCCGGCGTCGTGGGCGCCGAGGATGGTGAGGAGGAGGGCTTCCGCGTCGGACGCGTTGCGGAAGCCGCGAAGGACACCGTCGGGCACGACGATGCCGTCGAAGGGTTCGAGGACCACCGACTCCTTGCCGTCGTCGCCCCAGTAGATCTCCCATCGGCCGGTGAGGGCGACGAAGGTCTCCTCCGAGCCGTGGCTGTGGAGGGCCGCGCCGTTTCCGGGCGGGGCCTTCACGAAGTCGATGTGGTAGTTCGTCGCCTGCTCGACGGCGGTCCCCTCGAGCTGCTCGTCGTCCGCTCCGCCCCCGAGGGCGCTGAAGAGGGTGCGGACGTGCCCCGGCAGGGTGCAGTCGAGGAAGGCGCGGGGGGACGGGACCAGCTCGTCGAATCGCCAGACGCGGGCCTCCATCTCTTCGGGCGAGACGGATCTCGACTTCCCGAACCACGCCTCGGATTCCGTGTCGAACCGCATGTCGCGCTCGTTTCTCATGTTTCGGCTCCTCGTTCCTCGCGGATTCGGTTTCTCCGGGCGCGTCCGTTCGGGACCGGACAGGTTTTCCCGTTGCCCGTCGAGGCTCGCACGCTCCACCGTCACGTCCCCATTCTTCTACCCGAAGCCGCCCGCTTCCAGGGGCACACCCGAGAACCGGGGGAAAAATACGGCTTCCCGGTCCGCAGCGTGACGGAAGTTTCCCGTCGCCCGTGGCCGGCCGCTACCCGAAGCGGGACAGGCGCCAGGGCGCCAATGCCTCGGCCTCGTTGCCGGCCACGATCTCGCCGGTAGCGAGCCGGCCCACGACGGGGGCCATCACCACCCCTGCGTGCATGACGGCCAGGTAGAGACCGGGCGCATCCCGTGTGAACCCGACGATCGGCATGCCGTCGGCCGGCATGGGCCGCCAACCGACCCGCGCGTCGATCGACGAGACCGTTTCGGCACCGCGAAGTCGTCGCCGGATCAGGGAGAGCACGTTCGCCGCCCGATGGTCCGGCATTTCCCCTTCAACAAAGTGGTCGGTCGCGATCAGACGCCCGGCAAAGTCCTGGCGTATCTCGAGGTCGGGAGCGGAGACGATTCGGCCCACGAGACCCCGGGGTCCCGCGAAGCGCAGCAACGTCACCGGCGACGATCCGACCGGAAGCTCGATTCCGATATCGGCAAAGAGCGCTGTCGAGCCCGTCCCGGCGGCGACCACCACGATGTCCGCCTCGATTGCGCCGTCTAGCAGAACGACACCGCAAATGCGCCCGTCGGTGGTGGCAAGCGCCTTCACTTCGGATCCCGCGACGAGCCGTGCCCCGGCCTCGATTGCGGCACCAACGAGAGTCCGGGTCGCGGCAACCGGGTCGAGCGCTCCTTCGCCCGGGGCATGAGCCGCGACTGGCGGCGGCGCTGCGAGCCGGGGCTCGAGGCGGCGAATCTCGTCCTCTTCGACCAGCCTGACGTCATGGCCCCAGGCCGTGTGCTCGGCCACCAATCGCTCCGAGTCGAGCGGATTCCCGGACCAGATGAGCGCCCCGTTCCATTCGACCGCGAGAGCGCCGTTCAACTCCCGGTCCAGGCGACGGTAGTCCGCGATCGCCGCATTGCGAAGGCGCGCGACGGCGCGGGAGTTGCCGTGAACGATGTTGATCCACGCAAACGACCGGGCCGTCACGCCCGAAGCCGGCTGCGACCTCTCGACAATCGCCACCGCCGAGCCCGCGGACGCCAGATGGTAGGCGATCGTCGCGCCGACGATTCCGGCCCCGACGACGACGACCGAAGGGCGCCCCGTCACGGAGCGACCTCCCCGGCCGCCTCGCTGCCGATCCACTCGCGAAACGCGGTGGTCATCGGCTCATCCGCCGTCGCCTCCGGACCCACGAGGTAGTAGCGAAGGCTCTGGGGCATGGAGAGATCGAACAGCTTCACCAGTCGTCCGGCTTCGATGTCGTCGGCTGCGAGCACGCTGCTCGCGAGCGCGACCCCCTGGCCGGCGAGCGCCGCGTTCATCATCAGCCCGTAACTTCCCAATGAGAACTCGGGACCCTGGTTCGGGTCCACGTTCTCGACTCCGGCCGCCCGCAGCCACATCGCCCAGTCAGGCCACGTGGGATTCCCGGCCGCCCATTCCTGGCGAAGGAGCGCATGCCATTCGAGGTCTCCCGGTTGCTTCAAGGGATGCGGGCCTTCCAGCAGAGCCGGGCTGCAAACCGGGAACACGTCCTCCTCGAACAGAACGTCGCACCGCAACCCCGGGTAGCTTCCGTCGCCGTAGCGAATGGCGAGATCCACGGCCTCGCGCGCGAAGTCGACGACGCGTGCGGTCGCGTCGAGCCTGATTTCGATTCCGGGATGCCGCTCGCGAAAACGATCGAGGCGGCGCACCAGCCATTTCGCACCGAAATCGGGCTCGACGCTGACCGTCAGAGGGCGGCGAACCGTACGCCGGTAGAACGCCTCCATGGTGCGCGCGAGCTGGTCGAATCCGTCGCTTACCCCGGGCAGCAAGGTCTGTCCGGCGACGGTGAGGTCCACGGTCCGGTTCAGGCGCACGAAGAGGGCTTCCCCGAGATAGGACTCGAGCGCCCGCACCTGTTGCCCGACCGCCGCGGGGGTCACGTGAAGCTCCTCCGCCGCCCGGCTGAAGCTCCTGTGCCGGCCCGCCGCCTCGAAGGCCCGAAGAGCGTTGAGGGAAGGAAGACGCTGCTTCACATTGGAAAGTATTTCTTTATTGAAGACCTAGCGATCATGCGTTGTTCATCCCCAATATCGGACATATATTGGCACGTATACGCACCGGGGAGCTTTCCCGTTCGAACTTTCCTGACCGGAGGAATACTATCATGAACGCAGCCTCATCCAGCACGTTCGAAGCGGGCCGTCTCGCCACTGGCCTCGCGACTGCGGAGCCCGCCGCCGGGCCTCGGGGGCGGCTCGCGCTCGAACACGGCGGGGCGAGTTCCGGCGACCTTCGTGCGCGCTGCACGCGGCACGTCGAGACCGTGCTCGCGAGTATCGAGCGTGTCGTCGTCCGTGCCCTGCACGGACTGCGCGACGCACGGGACCGGCGCTGCACGGTGCGGGAGCTGCGCCGCTTGAGCCCGGCGCTTCTGGCGGACATCGGAATCGAACCGGAAGACATCGAGCAGATGGTCGGCGCTTCACTCGCCTCGCAACGGCACCGGCACCGGGCCGCCATGCGGAACCCGGAATCGCGGACACGGCGCCGCGAGGCCCGCGATGGGCTTCGGTAGCGAAGACTTCAAGAGCGGCCACGAACAGTTGGAGATGAATTCAGGGCGAAACGTCCACCGAAACGAGCTTCGGCGTCCGCGTCGGAACGAGGAACGCGGACAGTTGCTCGGAAAGTCAGCACGGGCAGTGATGAATTCCACGCTCTCCGGCCGAATTGCCGACCCACGAACGCGCGTCCGCTCCCTGAACGGGAATCACCGGGGCATCGAACGCACGGGGGCGGATCTCGTTGCCGTACCGCGCGGGGACCGGGGCCGCTCGGCGTTATGATTCGGGGCACGAACGAGCGGCAGGGAGGTCCGAGGGAGGTCCGAGATGGAAGTCGAAGCACGCCCCGAGACGGCCGGCCGCGGCGGCCGGTCGCGAGCGTATCCGACTATCCGGCGCGGGCGGCCGGAGTTTCCCGGCTGCGGGACGGTCACCCTCAAGTGCGACGAGATTGCCACCTACGAGGGCCGGTTCGAAATCTGGGACGCCGCCACCGAAACCGCCTGGGTGGTGCGCGAGCCGACGAGCGCCATCCACGAGTTCGCGTCCCATCGCATCCCCGCCCTGGGCGAGGTCATCGCCTCGGTACGCGGCTCGCCGATCACGTGCTTCGGTTCGATGGACCTCGAGCTTCTCGACGAGCACGGCGAACGGCGGCGGATTCTCCAGGCCGATCAGTCGGTGTACCTGTATCCGGAACGTGCCCGGCTGCCGGACGCAAGAGGCATGGTAGTGGGGAAGCACGACTTCCCGGACGTGGTACTGGAGGTGGACCACACCACGGACGTCCATCGCGGGAAGCTGTGGTTCTACGAGGAATGGGGCTTCTCGGAGGCGTGGGTGGAGGTGCCGGAGCGCGAGTCGCCGAGCTGTCCCACGGGGAAGCGGCCCGGTCTCACCATCCACCTCCTCGAGGGCGATGAATACCGGTCCGCGCGCGAGAGCCGGGCGTTTCCGGGCTGGACGGCGAACGAGATCCACACGGCGTTGAACGAGCCGGTTCGCTCGGCGCTCACCAGCCGGGTCCTCGACCGGGTGGGGCGGACGCTCGGCGCCCGCGACGGCACCGGCCCCGACGACACGCTCTGGCTTCGCGCGCACCGCAGGGAGGGACACGCCCGCGGATGGACCGAAGGACGGGCCAAGGGCCGCACGGAGGGTCGGGCTGAAGGACGGGCCGAAGTCATGGCCGCACTCCGGCGCACGCTCCTGGCATCTTCGGAGGTCTCCGGCGTCGCGGACGAAGCGATCATCGACGCCTTGCTCGAGTGCGAAGACCCGGCGGACTTCCGGGCTCGAATCGAACGCTTGCGGCGTTGACGGCAGCCCGCATCACCGAGGGGCCGAGAAGAGAGAACGGCAACCACGTCGTCACGGGGCCCGGAATCGCGCCGCAGGCCATCGACGGGGCCTTCGAGCCCTCATGCCGATTCCCCGGTCACCCCGGGCGTCAGGGGTCCCGGGTGCGACGGGTGAGCGAGCGAGGGCGGGCCGGGGGTACCGGCGCGGCGGCTCAGCCCTTGACCGCCCCCGCCGTCATGCCGGAGATGATCTGGCGCGCGGCGAAGAAGGTGAAGACCAGCGGCGGGATCGCGATGAGGGTCCCCATGGCCATGATGCGCCCCCACTCGACCCCGGTGTCGGTGATGAAGCCGGCCGCCCCCACCGGGAGGGTGCGGGTGCTTCGCCCGGTCAGCAGCAGCGCGAGGATGAACTCGTTCCAGGCGATGCGAAAGGCGAAGATCCCGGCCACCGCGTAGCCCGACTTCATGAGGGGGAGCAGCACCCGGTAGAACACCTGCCAGGCGGTCGCCCCGTCGACGATCGCGGCCTCCTCGATCTCCATCGGGATCTGCTTGTAGAAGCCGAAGAGGAGCCAGATCGCGAAGGGCAGGTTGAGGGCGGTATAGAAGAAGGTCAGCACCGCGAGGTCGTTCTTGAGGCTGAACATCGTCACCATCGCGAACGCCGGCACGGCGAGGACCGCAGGGGGCACCATGCGAACGAGCAGGGTCGCGTTGGCGACGAAGCGCCGCGCCCGGAACTCCGTTCGCGCGAGGGCGTAGGCGCAAAGGCCCCCGAAGAAGAGGGTGAAGAAGGTGGACGCCGTCCCCACGATGATCGAATTGACGAGATAGCGGTCGAACTTCCCCCGGGTCAGGATGTACTCGTAATTGTCGAGGGTCGGGACGAAGAAGAACCACACCGGGCGCCCGTCGAAGATGAGCACCTCGTTCTTGAACGAGGTGCCGACCATCACCCAGATCGGGAGCAGACAAATACCCGCGAGGACGATGATGGCGCCATAGCGGCTCCAGACCGCGGCGGGGCTCTCCAACCGCCGCTCAGCCTGCATGTCTCACCAATCTACGTCGCCAGCGCGAAACGTTCTGCGAACTCTTCGCGCTTGGTGCCTCACCCGAACGACTCGTTGCGTACTTCGGGTCCGGGCGTCGAGGCGACGCGGTGACGGGGCGCACGGATCGAAAGAGCGCTTCGCGCTGGCTGAAGACGTAGTCGACACCACTTCGAAGTGGCTTGAGGGAGTACGTCTCGCCACCGCGAGTGGACGGGCGCCCGCAGCAGGAGATTGGGGCGACATGCAGGCTACACATCCGTCTTCTCGTTCATCGGGTTCCCGTGGGCGAGGATGGCGGCGCTCAAGCCGAAGACGATGACGATGAGCAGCACCGCGATGGCGGACGCATACCCGAGGAGCTGCGCGTCGAAGGCGCGGTTGTAGATGTGGAGCGAGAGGAGCTCCGTCGCCCTCCCCGGTCCGCCCCCGGTCATGATGTACATGACCTCGAGCGCCCGGAAGACGTCGATGAGGCGCATCAGCAGGGCGATGATGAGGATGGAGCGGATCATCGGCAGCTTGACGAGGAACGTCTGCTGCCACCAGTTGGCGCCGTCGATGCGCGACGCCTCCAGCACTTCGCTCGGCAGCGCCTGCAGGCCCGCGATGACGATGATGAAGATGAACGGCGTCCACTGCCAGATGTCGGTGAGGACGATCGCGAAGAACGCGAGGTCCGGGACCCCGAGCCACACTTGGGGCTCGATCCCGAACCAGAGTCCCAGGTAGTAGTTGATCCAGCCGACCCGCGCGTCGAAGAGGTACCGCCAGATGAGGCCGACCACCACCGGTGAGACCATGAGCGGCAGGATGAAGATGGTCCGGAACACGCTCGCTCCCCGGATCGGTTTCTCCAGCATGAGGGCGAGCGCCACCCCGAGCACCATCTCGATGGTGATCGTCCAGAACCCGAAACGGATCGTCACCCACAGCGACTCGCGCACGTCCGGGTCGGCGAGCATGCGGACGTAGTTCGCGAGCCCGACGTGCTCCGCCTTCGAGAACGGGGTCGCGATCTTCCAGTTGAAGAACGACAGATAGAGGGCGTCGAGGACCGGGTAGACGAGACCGGCCGCCATCACCGCGACGGCCGGGAGGATGAACCAATAGGGGGTCAGTGCCCGCGAGTCGAAGCGCGGGCGCGGCCTCGGGCGCGGATGCCCGGGAATTCGGCCGGTGGCGGTTTCGGCCATGGGTGCCGCGGGACGGGGACCCGCGGGCGGGGGAGGCGGCAGCGACCCCCTCCCCCGCCGTCAGGCCGGAAGCCCGCCCGCTACTGCCCGCGGTACCGCGTCCAGGCGTAGTAGCCCTCGCGCTCCATGATCGCCCGCGCCTTCTCGGCCGCCGCATCCATGATCGGCTGAATCGGCTCGTCGGTCGTGATCACCTGCGTCAAGGCCTGGCCGAGCACGTCGATGTTGAGCTCGTTCCACTCCGGGATGAGCGGGCGCCAGTCCGGGTCCGCGCACGGAAGCTGCTCGAGCACCACCGGGTACTCCGCGAACTGGTCGGCGAAGTGGGCGATGGTCGACATCCGCACCGGGTCGCCCCCGAGCTCCACCATCCGCCGGTCCCCCGCCTTGGAGGTGATGTACTGGATGAAGAGGAACGCCGCCTCCTTGTTCTGGCTGTTGGCGGGGATCCCCACCGCGAAGCCGCCCGTCTCGGAGCCGCAGCGCGACCCGACCGGATGCAGGGCGAACCCGACCTTGCCGTCGACCTTCGAGAGCTTCGGGTCGCGCGACATCGCCGCGATCTTGAGGGTGTCGATGTACATCGCGGCGTCGCCCTGGAGGAACGCGGCGGACGCCTCGGAAAACCCGTACGACGGAATTCCCGTCGGCCCGGTTTGCGTGATTTCACGCATGATCTGCGCCGCTTCGACCCCCGCCGCGTTGTTGAAGACGGGGTTCCACGCGTCGTCGAAGATCTTGCCGCCGAGCGGCGCGAGGTGCAGGAGCCAGCCCGCCGTCACCTGGTGGCCGGTCTTGCCACGCGAGGTCAAGGCGCCGACGCCGGTCTTGTCCTTGATGACGGGTAGCGCGGCGCGGAGCTCGTCGTACGTCGTCGGCGGGGCAACCCCGGCCTGCTCGAGGAGGTCCATCCGGTAGGCGAGGATCGAGGTCTCGGCCCCGAACGGGACGCCGTAGAGGCCGCCCGACTTGCCGGGCATGTAGCCCTTCTTTCCGCCCACGACCCCACCGTTCTGGAGGTAGGCGTCCGCGATGTCGTCGACGTCGTACTCGGGGTCGACGAGAGCGCCGCTCGTGAACATCTGGCTCAGGGGAGTCAGCAGCCCCTTCGAGACGTACTCGCCCTTCCACATGACGACCCAGGAGACGACGTCGTACTCGCCCTCCTCCTTCGACATCTCGAGGAGCTGGCGGTCACGGAGCTTCAGGTACTGGAGGGCGTCGATCTCGACCTCGATGCCGGTCTCGTCGGTGAACTCCTGGACCAGGGTCTCCGCCTTCCTGAAATGGCTGAGGGCGGGCCAGCTCACGACGATGGTTGAGCCCGCGTACTTTTCGTAAGGGCTGGCCGCCGCGGTGCCGGCGGCCAGCAAGGTGCCGAATGCGGCAAGGACCATCGATCCCGCCGCTACCGTCCATTTGTTCATTTCGTTCACTCCAGGTGGATGTTGTGGAATTCGAGTGGGGCCGAATGGTAGCTCCCGGCCATCGGGCACGCCACCTGCGTCCCCGCCCCGGCCGCGCGACTCACGCGGGACGGCCTCCGGAAAACCAGATACGGTTCACTCCATGGCTTCGGTGTTTCGGAGGTGGCCGATTCACGCGCGTTCGGCAGTTCCGGTGGCGGCCTCGGACCCGGGATCAACTTTGCGTGTTCGATGGTTGGAGGAGTCGTCAGGTTCGCAAGGAAGGCCGAAACGTGTCTTTCGGTGATTCTCCGCTCTGCCGTGGCGTACGCGCTGAACGGAGGCAGCCGGCGGGCGAATCGGGTTGAGGCCGCGCGGTGGGTGCGACGAGACGCATTGCGGGCGAGCGCCCGGTTGGATACCGTGGCCTTCGCGGCCGGGAACGGTCCTGTGGCAGCCGGCGGGCGGGGAATCGCCGCGGCGAACGGCCCGTGATCGGCGCACGTTCCGACAACCAAGGAGACCCAAGCGATGCGTGGAGTGGTATTCCTGGGCGAGCGCAGGCTCGAGCTGAAGGAGTTCCCCGACCCGACCCCCGGCCCGGGCGAGGTCGTCATCGAGATCAAGGCGTCGGGGATGTGCGGCAGCGACCTCAAGTTCTACCGGCCCTCGCGGGCGGAGGCTACGCGTGCGCTCGGTCTCGGCGGGGACGGCGAGCCCAACATCGCCGGGCACGAGCCGTGCGGCGTCGTCGTGGCGCGCGGCGCCGGGGTGACCGAAAGCCAGGCGCCGGACGGCGCGCGCGTGATGGTGCACCACTACAAGGGATGCGGCACCTGCGAGCACTGCCGGGTCGGGTGGCAGCAGCTCTGCCCCGACGGATCCATCGTGTACGGCGCGACGGGAGACGGCGCGCACGCCGACTACATGAAAGTGCCGGCCTCGACCCTGGTGACCTTGCCGGACGAGCTCTCCTTCGAGACGGGGGCTGCCATCGCTTGCGGTACGGGTACCGCCTACGGCGCGCTCAAGCGGGTGAACCTGACCGGCTCGGACACCATCGCGGTCTTCGGCCAGGGTCCGGTGGGCTTGAGCGCGACCCAGTTCGGACACGCGATGGGGGCGCGGGTCATCGCCCTCGACACGGTGCCGGAGCGCCTCGCGCTCGCGAAGGAACTCGGGGCGGACGAGGTCGTCGACCCCGGTAGCAACGATCCGGTGGCGGCGGTCAAGGAGCTGACCGGCGGGCGCGGCGTCGACATCGCCATCGACTGCTCGGGGAGCGAAGCGGGGCGGCTCGGCGCGATTCGCTCGACCCGGACCTGGGGCACCGTCGGTCTCGTCGGCGAGGGCGGCACGATGACCGTCGACGTCTCCCGGGAGCTCATCCGCAAGCAGCTCACCATCATCGCATCGTGGACGTTCAGCGCGTTCGGCCAGGCCGACTGTGCGCGCTTCGTCGCGGAGCGCGGGATCGACGTCGACCACCTCTTCACGCAGCGCTACACGAGCCTCGACGAGGCGGACGACGCCTACCGGCTCTTCGATACCCAGACCACCGGCAAGGGCGTCTTCCTCCTCTAGCGCGGCCGCGGCCGCGGGCCCTGGCGGGAACGTGGGGTGGCGGACGGGTCGGGACGAGGCACGGCGGGAAGGAGACCGGAGGACCACGTCATGACTGTACGAACGGTCGCGATCCAGAGTCCCGGGGACATGGGCTCCGGGGTGGGCCGCGAGCTCATCGCCCGGGGATTCCGGGCGGTGACCTGCCTCGCGGGACGAAGCGAGCGGTCGCACGCGCTCGCGCGGGCGGCCGGGCTCGAGCTCGTCGAATCGCTCGACACGCTCGTCGACGCGGCCGACATCCTCCTGTCCATCCTTCCGCCGGCCGCGGCGGAGAGCTTCGCGGACGAAGCGGCGGCCGCGCTCCGACGTACCGGAGCCCGCCCGGCGTTCGCGGACTGCAACGCGATCTCGCCCGCCACCGCTCTTCGCGTCGCCGCCCGCTTCGAGGGGACCGGGACGACCGTCATCGACGCCGGGATCATCGGCAACGCCCCGGGCAAGAGCGCCCTTCCGACCCGCTTCTACTGCAGCGGGCCGGACACCGCTGCCCTCGAGGCCCTCGACGGCCCGAACCTGAGCGTGCGCCGCCTCGGCGGCGACCTCGGCCGGGCGTCGGCGATGAAGATGGTGTACGCGGCGACTACCAAGGGCGCGTTCACCCTGAATACGGCGGCCCTCATCGCGGCCCGGACCTACGGACTCTCGGACCCCTTTCACGCCGAGCTCGAGGAGAGCCGGCCGGCCGCGTTCGCGGACATGAACCGGCGGGTGCCCCGCCTCCCCCTCGACGCGGAGCGCTGGGTAGGCGAGATGCACGAGATCAGCGAGACGTTCGCCGCGGCCGGACTCCCCGCCGACTTCCACCGGGGGGCGGCGGCGGTCTTCGAGCTCCTCGCCCGCACCCCGATCGCGTCCGAGACCCGCGAGACGGTCGACACCTCGCGCACCCTGGACGACGCGCTCGCGATCTTCGCCGCCACCCTCGGGTCGCCCGCGGATGACGAAGGCGGCCCCACCGATGAGTGAACGCGTCGCCCGGGCGACCTGCGCCGGACGCGAACGGCGTGCGGCGGCTGGACACGCCGCGCCGCGGGCGCAGCAACCCGGAGCCAGACATACATGAAAATCCTCGCGGTCAACCCGAACACCTCCGACATCGTGCTCGACGTCATCGTGCGAACGGCCCGGCGGGCCGCCGCGTCCGGGACCGAGATCACGGGGCTCAGCTCGCCGGGCGGAACCCGCAACATCGACTGCGCATACGGCGACTACATGAGCGCGCCGCACCTCATCGAGGCGGTGCGCCGGCGGGTCGCGGACGACCGCCCGGACGCGGTGGTGCTCTGCGGCTTCGGCAATGTCGGCGTCTTCGCGCTCAAGGAGATCCTGGACATTCCGGTCTGCTCCATCTCGGAGTCGAGCATGGCGATGGCCTGCCTGCTCGGGCACCGGTTCTCCACCCTGACGATGCTCGATCAGTTCATTCCCTACCAGCAGGACATGGTGCGGCTCTACGGCTTCGAGGCGAAGTGCGCGTCGGTGCGCGCAATCGACGTCAACGTCGAGCGGGCGGTCATCGAGCGCGAGGAGACTCTCCGGCAGCTCACCGAACAGGTGCGCACCCTCGTCGCCGAGGACGGAGCGGAGGTGGTGATCCTCGCCTGCGCGGGCCTCTGCGACTATGACCGTGAGCTCACCGAAGCGTCCGGCGTCCCGGTGATCGATCCGGTCGTCGCCGGGGTCAAGATGGCCGAGGCGTTCGTCGGCATGGGCGTCTCGCACTCGAAGGTGCGCAAGTTCCACGCCCCGCCGCAACCGCTCGCGGACTACCACGGCGACGCCCTGGCCAAGGCGTGGTGAGCGCACCGCATCGATTCGCCGGCGGCTCACGGACATGGCCCGCCGGCCCCGGCGTCGAAGATTGTCGTGCACGGCATCCTGTTCCAGGATGGAACCTCCGACACCCCGTCGATTCGCGGTCCGTGTCGCGAGGAGCCTTGCGCGACCGCCGGGCGGGGAGCCTTGGAGTGAAATGTTCACGAGGAGTTGATCGAAATGACCAGTGATTCATCGCAAGCCCGAAGCGGCGACCCCCAACGGCTCGTGGACCCCGAGCGGGTGCTGGACCTCGAGCGGTCCCTCATCCAGATCCCCAGCTCTTCGTTCGAGGAGCAGGCGATCGCGGACTTCCTCGCCGAGTACATGACCGGCATCGGGCTCGACGTCGAGATGATGGACGTCCCGAGTCCGCGCGACCCCGCGGTCGTCAGCCGCCAGCCCATCGGCCGGCTCCGCGGCACCGGCGGCGGCCCGAGCCTCATGCTGAACGGCCACATGGACCCCGGGGTCGAGATGAGCGGCTGGAGCGTCGACCCCTACGGCGCGAAGTTCGAGGACGGCTGGATCTGGGGCATGGGCGCGCACGACGACAAGGGCGGCATCGCGGCGATGGTGAGCGCGGTCGACGCGGTCATCCGCTCGGGCGCGCGGCTCGCCGGCGACGTGCTCGTCTGCCCGGTGGTCGCCCACAAGTACGGCGGCGCGGGCACCCGCGCGCTGCTCGCGCACGGCGTCACCGCGGACATCTGCATCAACCTCGAGCACTCGGCCAACACCATCGCCAATGTCTGCGTCGGCATCGTCATGGCGCGCGTGCGCACCACCTCCCCCGACCTCTTCTTCCGCTTCAGCGACGAGGCCCGGGCCGCGTTCTGGAACCCGGTCGAGCAGCAGGGCGAGATCCTGCGCCGCATCGGCCCGAGCCTCACTCCGGCGGGCGAGGACTCGTGGATGACCTTTACCCCCCACCCGGACCTGTCCGGATTCCCGATGCACAACGTCGACGTCATCCACAAGGAGCACTACTACCAGCCGAACTTCACCGGGCTGTCCACCCGCGACTGCGAGCTCGTGTTTCAGGTGCGCACGGTGCCGGGGCAGACGGTGCAGAGCGTGCGGGCCGACGTCGAACGGCTCCTCGACGGCATCGCGAGCGACCACCCCGCGTTCCGGTACGAGCTCGAGCTGCCGGCGCCCGGCACCGAGACGAGCTGGTGCCAGGACCCGATGGAGATGGCGAAGGACCACCCGCTCGTGGTCCATCTTGCCGAGGGGCACGAGCGCGCCTCGGGCGAGGCCCCTCACATCGGGGGCTACGGCCGCCTCGGCAACGTCGGCGACGGCAACATACTCGCCGCGGCCGGGATCCCGAGCCTCCAGTACGGGCCGGGGGACATCCGCATCTACGACGAGTGGCCGACCCCCGACGAACGGGTGCGGCTCGACGACCTCGTGGTCGCGGCGCGCGCGATCGCCTGGGCGATCCCCGGGGTGTGCGGCTGACCGGCCCCCACCCGGCGCGTCAGCGCATCAGCGCCTCGGGGACGAAGAGGGCAATCTGCGGGAAGACGATCAGCAGCACGATCATCACGAGCAGGGCGATGACGAAGGGGGACGCCCCGATCATCACGTCGTGGAGCTGGCCGCGGCCCCGCACTCCGTGCACCACGTACAGGTTCACGCCGACCGGCGGGGTGATGAGGGCGGTCTCGATCAGCAGCATCACGAGGACCCCGAACCACACCGGGTCGAACCCGAGCCCGATGATGACCGGAGTGATGAGGGGGACGGTCGCGATCATCATGGAGAGGGTCTCCATGAACATCCCGAGCACGAGGTAGAAGAGCACCACCACGAGCAGGGTGCCCATGGGGGTGAGCCCCACGTCCAGGACGAAATCGTTCACCTTGCCTGCGAGCCCCACCGAGCTCAGCACGAAGTTGAGGAAGTAGGCGCCGATGAGGATCGCCATGATCATGGCGGAGCTGCGCATCGTGCCCTCGGCGACCGCCCGCAGCATCTTCCAGGAAATCCGGCGGGCGGCGAGCGCCATCGCGATGATGACGCCGAGCGCGGCCGACTCGGTCGGGGTCGCGATGCCGCCGTAGATCGAGCCGATGACCACCACGAAGATGATGAGGGGCGGGATGAGGTCTGGGAGGCTCCGCCAGCGCATCGACCAGTTCGTCTCCGGCCGCCGCCCGCCCCACTCCGGCCTCGCCACGCAGCCGATGACGACGGTGAGCGCGAAGAGCGAGGCGAGGATGAGGCCGGGAATCATTCCGGCGAGATAGAGCTGGGGGATGGAGGTCTCGGTGAGCACCCCGTACACGATCATGTTGATGGAGGGAGGGATCAGGATCCCGAGGGTCCCGCCCGCCGCCACCGTGCCAAGAAAGAAGCGCTCGTTGTAGCCGTAGCGCCGGATCTCCCCGACCGCGATCGTGCCGATGGTCGCCGCGGTCGCGACCGATGACCCGGACACGGCCGAGAACATCGTGCAGGTCCCGACGTTCGAGTGCATGAGCCCGCCCGGAAGCCACGAGAGCCAGTGGGTCATTGCTCCGTACATCCGTTCCGCGATCCCGGAACGGAGCAGGAACTCGCCGAGCAGGATGTAGAGCGGCACCGCGACGAGGATGACATCCGTCGAGACCGCCCACGAGAGCTCGCCGATCGCGAAGCGCAGGGGCAGGAACGAGAACAGGTAGTCGAGGGACAGCCCGACGACCGCGAGCACCCCCGCGACCGGGATGCTGAGAGCGAGCAGCCCGAGGAGGATGGCGATCGTGGTGCCAATCACTGGCCGTTACCCGGGCGGGGAAGCGCGTCGAGCGCACGATTGTTGGTGGCGATCACTGGTCGCAACCCGAGGCGCTCGGCCCCGCGAACGTCTCGCCGGCCGTGACGGTCATGCGCCGCGCTCCGGCTCGTCGGCCTGGCCGAGATGCTGGGTCTCGTGCTCGATCTCCTCCGTCACCGAGCGGGACCCGGCGAGGCGGTGCACGGTGGCGGTGTCGCCGGTCACAAAGGCGACAACGACGCGAACGAGGAGCAGGCACCCGATGAGGACAAACAGGATGAGCCCCGCCACCCAGAGCGCCTGCGGATAGACGAGAGGGGTCGCGATCGGCGACATCGAGTGGGCGTCGAGCTTGACCGATTCGCTGAACACGCCGAACGCCCGCCAGGCGACGAGGGCCATGACCGCGACGAAAACCGCGAGACCGAGTACGTCGAGCGTCGCCCGCACCCACCGCGGGAGGGTCACGTAGAGCGAATCGATGCGCACGTGCGCCCGCTCGAGGAGCGCGTAGGCGAAGGCCCAGGCGCTCGCGATGGCGAGCGCGTACCCGGAGAGCTCGTCCGCCCCGCCGATGGAGAGGCTGAAGAGCTTGCGGATGACGACGTCGATTCCGATGAGGAACGAGGCCAGGATGAGGAGGCCGCAGCCGAACCAGGTTCCGGCCCGGGCGACCCGGTACGAGAGGCTGAGCAGGCGGTCCATATCGGCTTGCCGGTGCCGAACGGACACCGGCCGGACCGTCCGCGGTCCGGCCGGTGTCGGCGGCGGTATCGGTCAGAGCTTGTCGAGCGGGATCTGAAGGCCGGTGACCTGGCCGATGGTGTCGTTCCACTCGGCCGCGCACTCGCTCCCGCAGCGCTTGCCCCATTCGACGAGCACGACGTTCTCCATCAAGCCCTTGTGCACCTCGCGGTCGGCGTCGCTCACCTCGACGATGGTCATGTTCGCCTTGGTCCCCATGGTGCAGGGATCGCGGCCGGTGTTGCAGTTGTCCGCCTCGTCGGTGGACTGCCCGGCGGTAGCCCACATGTTGTCCTCGAGCACCGCGAACGCCTTGAGGAAGAATTCCTGCGTCTCCGGCGTGAACGAGTTCCACGCGTCGAGGTTCACGGCCTGGAAGTTGATGCTCCAGCCGAGGTACATCGGGTAGATGTGGGTGGTGACTTCCGGCCAGCCGGCGGAGTTGCCGCTGGTGGTGCCGGTGACCGCGCAGTCCACCACGCCGCGCTGCAAGGCCGGCACGACCTCGCCGAACGCCATGCTGATGGTCGTGCCCCCGATCGCCTGGATGAAGTCCGCCATGGTCTTGTTGAACACACGGATCTTGCGGCCCTTGAGGTCGCCGATCCCGGCCACGTCGTCCCGGCACCAGAAGACCTGGGGCGGGTTGGTTCCGAGGGCGAGCAGCTTGGCGTTGAACTTCGCCTGCATCGCCCGGTCCATCGCCGGCTTCCAGGCTTCGCAGACCTTTCGGGCCATGCCGATGTCGAGGGCGAGGCCGGCGAGATCGCAACCCTCGAAGGTCGGGTCGTCGCCCGCCATCTTGCTGATGTCGCTGACGCCGAACTGGGTGGTCCCCAGCTTGATGAGCCGCAGGACCTGGAAATCCTTGATGCCCATGAGGTCCTGATGGACGTAATCGGCGGAGACCATGTTGTTGGACATTTCCGGAACGATCTTGTTCCAGAACTCCTGCTCGACCTTGGCGACGTGCTGGACCGTGCTGTAGTTCCCGATCACCTTGACCCGGACCTCCGGAAGGTCGTCGGCGGCCGCGGGAATCGCGACCAGAGCGCCCGAGAGCAGGGCAGTCAGGGCTGATGTTGCGAGTCGTCTCATGGGGGCGGCTCCTTTGTTGGTTGTTCGGATCGACGGTCACCGCGCGGGCGGAGCCGACAAGGCGACCGTATCGGTCGAGTATAAAGCGAATCGCGGGTGGCTTCGCGGGCGGCGTGCAGGGAGAAGCTCTTCGCACCAGGGCGGCGCGGGCTGCGGCCGGCCACGGAACCCTCCCATTCGCGATGGTTCCACGGCGGGCCGAGAGGGGTCGCGGGCGGCACTCAGCCGCGGGCGGGGGGCCTCACGCGACGAGCGCGGTATCCTCCGCGTCGGCGCCCGGGCGCGGATCGTGCACCGCCTCGCGCGCGGCGGCACGGTGCGAGCCGCGATGTGGCCCGGATACCGCGCCGGCCCGAACCGTGCCGACCGGACTTGACCCCGAGACCGAACCCGAACGGAGACCACAATGCTCGACCTCCTCATCCGCAACGCCACCCTTCCGGACGGACGAGAGGGCATCGACATCGCGATCGGAGACGGCCGCATCGCGGAGGTTTGTCCGGGGATCGAGGCGCCGGCGCGCGAGACCCTCGCCCTCGACGGCTGGCTGGTCACCCCGCCCTTCGTCGACCCCCACTTCCATCTCGACTCGGCCCTGAGCGCCGGGCGGCCCCGCATCAACCGGAGCGGCACCCTGCTCGAAGGAATCGAGATCTGGGGCGACCTCGCGCCGACCTTGACTCCGGAGGACGTCAAGGACCGGGCCCGCGAGCTCTGCCACTGGTCCATCGCCCGCGGGTGCCTCGCGATTCGCAGCCACGTCGACGTGACCGAAGACTCTCTGATGGCAGTGGACGCGCTCGTCGACCTCCGGCGCGAGCTCGCTCCCTGGATCGATCTTCAGCTCGTCGCCTTTCCCCAGAACGGTTTCTACCGGTACCGGAACTCCCGCGAGAACCTCGTCCGCGCCCTCGACCGGGGGGTGGATGTCGTCGGCGGCATTCCGCATTTCGAGCGCACCATGGACGACGGCGCGGCGTCGGTGAAGTCGCTTTGCGAGATTGCGGCCGAGCGGGGCCTCCTCGTCGACATGCACTGCGACGAGACGGACGACCCCGCGTCCCGCCACGTCGAGACCCTGGCGCGGGAAACCGAGCGGCGCGGGATGCAGGGCCGGGTCGCGGGGTCGCATCTCACCTCCATGCACTCGATGGACAACTACTACGTCAGCAAGCTCCTGCCCCTCATGCTGGAGGCGGGGCTGACCGCGATCGCCAACCCCCTCATCAACATCACCATCCAGGGACGGCACGACACCTACCCGAAGCGCCGCGGGATGACCCGGGTGAAGGAGATGGTCGCAGCCGGCATTCCGGTCGCCCTCGGCCACGACTGCGTCATGGACCCCTGGTACGGACTCGGCAGCCACGACATGCTGGAGGTCGCGCACATGGCCGCCCACGTCGGCCACATGACGGGGGTGGACGAGATCGGCGCCCTCTTCGCCGGCGTCACCACCACCGCGGCGGCCGCCCTGCACCTCGACGGATACGGCGTCGAGCCCGGCTGCCACGCGGACCTGGTGGTCCTCCAGGCCCGCGACCCGGTCGAGGCAGTGCGCCTCCGCGCGACGCGGCTCTACGTGCTCCGGCGCGGCGCGGTCGTCGCTCGGAGCGCCCCGGAGGCGGTCGCCCTCGACCTCGGCGGCACCCGCCGTACCGTCGACTTCCTGGCGGACGGCGGCGCGCTGGGGTAGCACGGCCGGACTCCCGCGCAAGGCGCCGGGACCCGGGCCGCCCCGTTTTCGATCCGTCAGGCGGGACGCAGGTTCCGTGCCGGCCCGACCGGGATCGGGGGCGGCGGCCCGCCGAGTTTCGCGCGAAGGCGACCGGCCGAGGCGGGGGCGGGGGCGGGGAACAGCGTCGGAGTTGGAGCGGGCGACCCCGCGTTCACGGTCCGAGATGAACGACCCGGGTGATGCCCGCCACGGCAACCTGCTCGTCGGATACCGAGCCGTAGTACCGGATCCGTCCCGCGCCCGCCGCCGACCCCGACAGGACCCCGCCGCTCATGGTGAGGACGACGTCGGAGGCGCCCTTGAGATCGACCTCGGCGTCCCTGACCGGGACACCCCGGAGGTCGATGGCGCTTGCCCCGGCCACGGACAGATCCAGCTCCTCGTAGCGCCCGTCGCGTCCTTCGAG
Source organism: Immundisolibacterales bacterium (assembly GCA_026712715.1). GTDB lineage: Bacteria > Pseudomonadota > Gammaproteobacteria > HK1 > HK1 > JAJDXW01. Next base: position 24,107 of record JAPOPW010000057.1, read on the forward strand.
CTGAACCGCCCCCGCAACGTCGATCGCGAGGCGATCGCCCCGGAACCCCGCGAGGGTAATGCTGGCCCCGCCCCGGAGCTCCAGCTCCTCGAGCGCGGGCATGACGATGTCCACCGACCCGGGCACGTCGTCCTCGCGCCACCACGAGCGCGGCCCTCCCCCCATCCGGAGGCGATTTCCGAGCACGTGCATCCGGACCGGTCTCTCCCGCTCCCCGGACCGGGACAGCGCGACCCTCCACTCGTCGCCCCGAGTGAGGTTGACCTGCCACCCACCGGCAATCTCGACCTCCGTGAACCCCGTCAGCTCGGCACTATCGAAGACCCGAGATCCCTCGACCACCGCGAAATGAGCCCGGGAAAGGGCGACTCGCCCGGCGACCGCCGTCACGACGACGACTCCGGCAAGTACGGCTCCAAACGATAGCAGTGCCTTGTGGCTTGGCTTCATGGCGTGTTTTCTCCGTTGTGACCGGAATGCTCCGCGCGAGGGTCCGACCCGGAAGGGTCAGCGGTCGTTTCGGGCAAAGTGCCCGGCAAGCTCGTCGGGCCCGATTTCGAGGAGCTGCATGGTTCGAACGATCCGCGGCAACTCGTCGCGCAGGAACTCGTCCTTCATCTCCCGCAACGCCCGTTCCCGGGCTTCGTCGCTCACGAAGTAGCCGAGCCCCCTCCGGCTCGAGATGATTCCCCGGTCCGTCAGCCGCTGATAGCTCTTCGTCACCGTGTTCGGATTCACCCCGAGCTCGACGGCAAGCTCGCGAATGGACGGGATGCGTTCCCCCGGGAGCCAGTCGCCCTCGACGACCCGCTCGCGGATCTGGTCCGCAATCTGCAGGTAGATGCCCTTGGGCTCGCTAAACTCCATCGCTGACCTGGACCTCTTTCACGCGCAGCCACGCGATCCACCAGCACGCGGCGGCGACGAGCAGGGCGGTTGCGACAAGGGCCGCTTGCGTGCCGATACCGGCTGCGCCCTCCAACTGACCGAGCGCGAACAGGACGTCCCCGACATCCACCCGGTAGCCCGCAGACACGACGTGCAGGGTGACGGCGGTGAACGCGACGAATGCCGCCGTCGCGAGGGTGAGGGCGAGCGTGGTCTTGACGAAGTGCGCGCGCCGGAACCATGCGCCGCCCAGGAAGTAGAACGACTGGAGAAAGAAGTAGACGAGGATCCATTCCAGGACGGCGGGTTCGAACGGATTGAAGAACGAGTAGCGGCCGCCCGAGAGAAGGAGATTGAGCGTCTCGACGACCAGCGACACGAGTGCGGTGAACGCGAGCAGGAACGAAGCGAGGCCGATGGTGACCGCAAGCAGGCGGGCGAGCGTCTTCTCGAGGCTCGAGGCGGGAACGAGGAGGAATGCCTCGTTCCGGGTCCGGTCGTGCAGCGGCCGAAACGCACGGCTCGACGCGACGAGCCCCCAGGCGAAGAGCGCCAGCCCGAAGAAGGTGCGGTAGAAGCCCCCGCCGAACAGAATCCATCCCTGCGTGACGAGCGCGGCGACCAGGATGACTCCGGCGAGCGCGCCGAAGACCACGAGCAGGGAACGGTAGCCGGCGACGAAGTCGCCTCGAATCAGCAGCCAGAGCCGGTGCGAAGAGAAGACTTCGCTCATGTCCGTTCCTCCGTGGGAAAGATGGCGGCGCAGGCACCCGGGTTCGTGATGACGGCCTTGAAGAGAAGCTCGAGATCCAGGTGTTGGTCGCCCGCGCTCCGGTCGCGGCGCACGGTCGCGAAGCCGCCCACCGCCGGCTCGTGATAGATCAGCCCGTCGGTGTCCTCGTCCGGCCGATGCGCCTCGCGGGCCGTTCGCAGGCTGGCGCTCGCCGCGGCGAGGCTCCGGTTGAAGAGGACCCTGCCCTCGTGAAGTATCACGAGGCGGTCGATGAGCGACTCCACGTCGCGCACCTGGTGGGTGGCGACCACGAACGTTCGGTCGTCGCTCAACGCTTCCGCGACCAGGCGGCGAAACAGGCCCTTGGCGGGGATGTCGAGACCATTGGTCGGTTCGTCCAGGACGAGGAGAGAGGCGCCGGACGCGAGCCCGAACGAGAGCAGAAACTTCTTCTGCTGCCCGTGCGAGAGATGCGGCAGCCTGCGCCCCTTCGGAACCTCGAGCTCCTCGACGCAGCGGGCCATGCGCTCGTGGTCGAACCCCGGATAGAAGGGGGCGCGCACCGCGACGAAGTCCCCTGCGTCGAGCGATGGAACGTTGAGCGCCTCGGGGAGCACGAAGATCCGGGAGAGAAGTCCGGGCCGGCGGCGGCCCGGATCCTGGCCGAGCACCCGGACCCGCCCCGAGCGGGGGAAGAGGAGACCGGTCATGAGACGGAGCAGGGTCGACTTTCCCGCCCCGTTCAGGCCGAGCAGGCCGTAGATGTTGCCAGGCTCGAGAACGAGATCGACATTGCGAAAGAGCTCCTCGCGGCCGTAGCCGAAGCGAAGCTGTTCCATCTGCACCATGTTCCGTCTTCCGCTGTTGTGTACTAGTAACCTAGTACACTAGGAAGAAGCTGTCAATCCACCGGTTCAACGGCGCTTACGGGCTAGAATCAAGTGAAGCCGCGGGCCGGCCGCAACCGCGCCCGGTCAACCGGATGGGGAGGACGGCGCAATGGAGTACCGGTATCTCGGGCGGACCGGCGTCGAGGTTTCTCCCGTCTGCCTCGGCTCGGACGACTTCGGCGACGGCACCCCGCCCGACCTCGCCGAAAAGCTCATCCTCCGTTCGCTCGACGCCGGCATCAACCTCATCGACACCGGGAACCTCTACGCGGGCGGGACGAGCGAGGCGATCATCGGAAAGTGCCTCGCCGACAGCGGGCGCCGGAACGAGGTCCTCATCTCGACCAAGATCGACCACGCGCCCCGGAAGATCGGCGTCTCGCTGGACGAGCACGTTCCCCGGATGCCGCCGAACGTCCAGGGAAACTCGCGCCTCAACATCATCCGGGCGTGCGAGCTGTCGCTGAAGGCGCTCCGGACCGACTGGATCGATCTCCTCCAGGTGCACCGCTACGACTCGCGGTTCCACATCGAGGAGACCCTCGGCGCGCTCACCGACCTCGTCCGCCAGGGCAAGGTGCGCTACGCGGGCTGCTCCACCTTCCCTGCCTGGAAGCTGATGCACGCCCTCATGCTGAGCGAGATGAAGGGCTACGTCCGATTCGTGAACGAGGAATCCCCGTACAACCTCCTCGACCGGCGCATCGAGAACGAGCTGGTGCCGCTCGCGCGCGAGCACGGCGTGGGGCTGCTGACGTGGTCACCGCTCGCGCACGGCATGCTGACCGGCGCCTACGCGGAAGCGGATTCGTACCCGAAGAACACCCGCGCGGGGCGCCGGGGGGCGTTCTACGCGGCGCGAGTCACCGCCGAGGGCATCCGGATCGGACGGGCATTCGGCGCGCTTGCGCGCGACGCCGGACTGAGCCCCGCCCAGCTCGCCGTGCTCTGGTGCAAGGACCAGCCGGGGATCACCGCGCCGCTCGTCGGCGCGGGCAGCATGGCGCACCTCGAGGAGCTGCTCGCCGTCATGGAGATGACCCTGGACGACTCGCTCCGGGAAGCCTGCGACACGCTGGTCCCGCCCGGGACCCACGTCGCGGACTTCCTCAACACCTCCGGCTGGATGAAGACCTCGATCGGCTGATCGATTCCGAAACGCGGCCTGGAATCGGGCGGGAAGCCCGGCCCCGGACTCGACCCGGATCAGGGGGGACCGGCGCACCGCCGGACCCGCGGTGCGCGTGGCGGAAGGACGGCCGGGCGGCCGCCATCCGCCACCCGAGACTAGTCCGCCGCCGCGCGACCCTCCGGACGCACTTCGGACCACACCTCGTCGAGGGCGTTTCCCACCGCGCCCGCGATCTCGTCCACCTCCGCCTCCTTGACGATGAGGGGCGGGCAGAGAGCGAGACGGTCGCCGAGGGCCCGGGAGATGAGCCCGTGGCGAAGGGCCGCCCGCTGGATGCGGTCCCCGATCCGTACGTTCGGATCGAACGCTTCGCGGGTGCCCTTGTCCTTCACGATCTCGAGGCCGGCGAGGAGGCCGACGCCGCTCACTTCACCGACGAGCGGATGGTCGGCAAGGGCACCGATCTTCGACTGGAAGTACGGCGCGACCCGCCGGACGTGCCCCAGGACGTCGCGCTCCTCGTAGATCTTCAGGGTCTCGAGGGCCACCGCGCTCGTCACCGGGTGGCCGCTGTACGTGTAGCCGTGCCCGAAGATTCCGATCTTCTCGCTCTCCGCCAGCATGGATTCGTAGATCGCCTCGGAGATCATCAGGGCGGAGATCGGCATGTACGAGGCCGAAAGGGCCTTGGCGCAGGTCAGCATGTCCGGCTTCAGATCGAAGGTCTCGCTCCCCCAGCGGTTGCCGGTCCGCCCGAAGCCGCAAATCACCTCGTCCGCGACGAAGAGCATGTCGTACTTCCTGAGCACCGCCTGGATCTTCTCGAAATAGGTGCGAGGCGGCACGATCACGCCGCCCGCTCCCTGCACCGGCTCGGCGAAGAAGGCGGCACAGGTGTCGGGCCCCTCGGCGAGAATCATCTCCTCGAGACGCTCGGCCATGCGGGTCGCGAACGCCTCCTCGCTCTCCCCCGCCTCCGCGAGCTTGTAGTAGTGGGGATGGTCGGTATGCCGGAACCGGTCGAGGGGCAGGTCGAAGTCGGCGTGCATGAGGGCCTGTCCGGAGAGGCTCACCGACGCTGCCGTCGTGCCGTGATACCCCTTCGCGCGGCCGATGATCTTCTTCTTCTTCGGCTTCCCGATGGCGTTGTGGTAGTACCAGACGAGCTTGATCGCGGTGTCGTTGGCCTCGGAGCCGGAAGACTGGAACAGCACCTTGGACATCTTGACCGGGGCGATCGCGATGAGCTTCTCGGCAAGGTCGATGCTCTGCGGGTGCGAACGTCCGTTGAAGGTGTGGTAGTACGGCAGGGTCTTCATCTGCTCGTAGGCCACCTCCGCGAGCCGCCCCTCGCTGAAGCCGAGCGAGGCGCACCACAACCCGGCCATTCCCTCGAGATAGCGCGTGCCGGAGTCGTCGTAGACGTAGACGCCTTCGCCCCGCTCCACCACGAGCGGGCCTTCCGTCTGGTGGAGCCGCAGATTGGTCTGGGGGTGCACCTGGTAGGCGATGTCGCGCGCCTGTGCGGAGTTGGCCGCCATGATTCTTCCTCCGTTTGAAGCGAGGGCGGCGGCGGGCGGGCGCCGCCGCCGCCGCAATTCGATTCCGCAAGACTAACCGTAGATGAGGGACGGTAACCAGAGGGCGAGCTGGGGAAACGTGAGGACCGCGACGAGCCCGATGAGCTGAATCACCATGAACTGCATCATGCCGATGTAGATGTCCTTGAGGTCCCACTCCGGGACCGCCCCCTTGAGGAAATAGGCGGAAAGCGCCACCGGCGGGGACAGCCACGCCGTCTGCAGGTTCACCGCGACCAGGATCCCGAACCAGGTGAGGTTGATCCCCATCTTGTCGAGGAGCGGGATCAGGATGGGCACGATGATGAGCACGATCGGCACCCATTCGAGCGGCCACCCGAGCAGGAAGATGAGCGCCATCACGATGAGCAGCACCTGGACCTGGGTCAGCTCCCAGTCGAGGAGCATGTTGGTCAGCATGGTGGGTGTGCCGAGGCGCGAGAACACCGCCCCGAAGAAGTTCGAGGCGGCCACCAGGAACAGGATGAGGACCGAGATCTCGAGGGTCTTGATGAGCGCGTCCGAGAAGCGCTTCGAGGTCAGCTTGCCGTAGGCGGCGGTGAGCACGAGGGCGCCGAACGCCCCGCAGGCGGCCCCTTCCGTCGGGGTCGCCCAGCCGAAGAGGATCGAGCCGAGCGCGAAGCCGACGAGCGCGGCCGGCGGCACGAGGCCCTGGGAGAACTCGCGAAGCACGATCCGGAAGCTCTCGGGGTGCTCCTCCTTCGGAAGCGGCGGCCCCAGCTCCGGATTGAGCCAGCACCGGACCAGGGAATACGCGGTATAGAGGAAGGCGAGCAGCAGCCCCGGGACGATTGCCGCCGCGAAGAGGTCCGTGACCGGCACCTCGAGCACCGGCCCGAGGACCACCAGCATGATGGAGGGCGGGATCAGGATACCGAGCGTGCCCCCGGCGGTGATCGTTCCGGCCGCGAGCCGCACGTCGTAGCCCGAACGGTTCATGGTCTTCGCGGCCATGATGCCGAGGATGGTGACCGACGCTCCGACGATTCCCGTCGCGGCCGCGAAGATGGTGGAGACGAAGAGCACCGCGATGTAGAGGGAGCCGCGGGTCGAGGCCAGCATGAGCTGAACGGACCGGAACAGCCGCTCCATGAGGCCCGCCTGCTCCATCATGATCCCCATGAAGACGAAAAGGGGCACGGCGGCGAGGGTCTGCTCCAGCATCACGCTGTTGAACTGAAGGGTCATCAGGTAGAAGACGAGGTCCCCGAAACCCCAGTACCCGAACGCGAGCCCGAGGAAGATGAGCGTGAACGAGATGGGAAAGCCCACGAAGATCGCGAGCAGCATGACCGCGATCATGAGCGCGCCGATGAGCTCCGAGCTCATTGCGGCCAGCGATTCGAGCGAATGGCGTAGATGCTCTTCAGGAGCTCCGACACGCCCTGGACGAGGAGGAGCACGGCCCCCACCGGCATGGCGGTCCGAAGGGGCGCGAGCGGCGCCATCCACGCGGTGTCCATGCTGCGCTCGCCGCGGACCCAGGCGACGGCGGCGTATTCGTACGAAACCCACGCGAAGAAGATGAGGGCCGGAAAGTAAAAGAGCACGTAGAGGGCCGCATCGACCATGCCTTGCCGGCGCGGCGGCCAATTGCGGTAGAGGAAGTCGGCCCGGATGTGCACCCCCTTGGAGAGGGCGTAGCCCGCGCCGAGCATGAACATCGCTCCGCAGAGCATGCGCGAGATGTCGTAGGCCCACATGGTGGGCGCGACGAAGAGCTTGCGCGCGACCACCTCGTAGACCATCGCCGCCATGAGGGGGACGAGCATCCAGCAGATGATGCGCCCCGCGATTCGGCTCGCGGCGTCGATCCGGTATATCAGCGCGCCCATCCAGGGCGGCATGTCGTCGGGCATCCGGCCCGGAGGCCCGGCGCGCCGCCCCGCGATCAGCTCGTCAGTGAATTCGGTCCGATCCGGTTCCACGCGCGGCGTTCCTGATTCTTCAACCGGATGTTCGGGAGGGCGCGCGCATGCGGCGGATCCGGCGCAACGGTGAGCAGCGAGGAACCGGGGCGCCGTGGCCGGCGCCCCTTCGCGTCCACCCGCCGCCCGGCGCCCCCGTCAGGAGGCGACCGGAGGCGGACGGCCCGGGTCCGGACCTACTGCTGCGACTTCGCGAACGCCATCCCGAGGCTCGCGTTCGACATCTGGGCGCCCGCCCAGAACGGTACCGCGATCTCCGCGAACGCTTTCTGCGAATCCCACACTTCCTTGAAGAACTCGTTCTCGGCCGCGTTCTTCTCGAGCGAGGCGCGGGCCGCATCCATGTAGGCGACGAAGTAGTCGGCGGGGGTATCGTGGAGCTGCACCCCGTGGTTCTCGGTCAGGTCCTTGAGCGCCTTGCCGTTCTCGAAGATGCGATAGCCGAGGGCCTTGATGAGCGAGGCGTTGGCCGCCACCTCGATGGCCTTCTGCTGGTGCGGGGTGAGGCTCCGGTAGACATCGCCGTTGATGTAGATGTCCGCGTTGACCACGACCTGGTGCAGCCCCTGCAGGTAATAGTGCTTGAGCACCTTGTGCAGTCCGAACACGCTGTCCGGCTTCGGGCAGCACCACTCGGCCGCGTCGATGGTGCCCTTCTCCAGGGCGGGCAGGATGTCGCCGCCGCCCATTGCCACCGAGGCAACTCCGATGTCCTTGTAGGTCTGGCCCGGAATGCCCGGCGGGGTACGGAAGCGGTACTTGCGGAAATCGTCCATCGAGTTGATGGGCTCACGGAACCAGCCGAGCGCCTCGGGCCCGACCGGCTGCAGCATGAAGCCCTTGACGTTGACCCCCATCTCGTCCCAGAGCCGGTCATAGAGCTCCTTGCCGCCGCCGTAGAGGAACCAGGAAATGAACGCGATGTTGTCGATGCCGACCCCTGCGCCCGCGACCGGAGAGCCGAAGAGCATGGCCGCCGGGTGCTTGCCGGACCAGTAGTGGGTCCACGCGAAGCCGCCCTCGACGAGGCCCTTGTCGACCGCGTCGAGCGTCTCGCGCACCCCGACGACCGCGCCGGCCGGAAGCACCTCGATCACCACCTCGCCATTGGTGAGCGCCTTCACGTCGTCGGCGAACGCGTTGAGCATGACGACTTCGTCCGCCTTGGTGGGGATGACGGACTGGACGCGGATCCGCGTCTCGGCTGCGGCCGGGCCGCTGGCGAGGCCGGCGGCCATCGCGATGGCCGCGAAGACCACGGGTAGGGACTTCCTCGGAATGGACATGGTGTTCTCTCCTTCAGGGAGACGGGTGGGAAATGGACCGCCGGGACCGGCGAAGCCCAAGAGAACGGATTTGATCGAACGCAGCCGGATTCTGGTTGCGCGCCGAGTGAAGGTCAAGGATTCGGCGAGTCGCCCGGGGGAGGCGCTCGGCCCGCGCGCTCAAAAGCCCTCGAGGCCGGGATCGATCTGGACTCCGAAGGTGTTTAGGGCCATCGACACCAGGTGATACTGTCCGACCGCGAAGACGAAGTCCATGAGCTGCTCCTCGGACCAGACCGCGGCGAGCGCCGCCCAGGTCTCGTCGCGGACGAACGAGTCCTCGTGCAGCTCGTCCGTGGCGCGGAGGATCGCGGACTCGTGCGCGGTCCAGCCGGGCGCGTCGGGGCCTGCCTTGATGCGCTCGATCTCCGCGTCGTCGAGCCCGCACTGCCGGCCGATGACCACGTGCTGCGCCCACTCGTACTCCGCCCGGCAAAGCCATCCCACCCTGAGAATCGCGATCTCGCGCTCGCGCGGCGGAAGCGACGACTTGACGAGAACGTGGCCCGCGAAGACGTTCCATCGCTTGAGGAGCTTTGGATGGCGGACCAGGGTCTTCGTGATGTTGAGCAGTCCGGCATCGCCCGGCGATGCCTTGATCGCGATCTCGCGCTGCTCGTCGTCGAGCCGGGCGGGATCGAGGGGCGGAACGCGGGGCTCGGACAATCGCATCGCGGGGGATTCCTCGAGTGTGCCGGAGGGCTGGATCGCGGATTATAGGGATGCGGCTCGTGACCCGTGGTCATCGCTCCCGATGCCGGGATTTATTTCCGTTCAGGACATTGATATTTGTCACTTAACGGCATGTCCAACTCATCCGGAAAGGATGCCGGCAGATTCAGGGTCGAGAGCCAACCGGATGGTACGATGCGGGCATGGACATGGGGGTAGTCTCCAGTCTCGTCGGGACCGTAGCGGTCGGAGCCGCCCTCGCCACCCTCATCGTGCGGCTGATTCGCGGCATCGAGAAGCAGATCGACACGTTGCGCGACGACGTCCGGGAGCTGCGACAGGAAAAGGCCGGGCTCCGCGACCGCGTGTCCCGAATCGAAGGACTGCTCGAGGGGCTGCGCGAAGCGATCGCCGGAAGACACGCCGCCGCCGACTGAGCCCCCGGTCGCGCGCCCCGGACCGGAGAATTCTCAGCTCATCACCTCGCCGCCGTCGATGTTGAGGGTCTGTCCGCTCATGTGATCGGAGGCGGCGGACGCGAGGAACCCCGCGACGGCGGCGATGTCGTTCGGGGTCGCGGCCCGCCCGGTGGGCACGCGGCGCACCCGCCGGCGTTTCGGTTCCCCGACCTCCATCCCCCGTTGCTTCGCGGTCTGCTCGTCGATGAGCGTCCACATGTCCGTGTCGACCATGCCGGGGGCGAGGGCGTTCACGGTGACCCCGGTCCTCGCGAGCGACGCGGCCATCGAGCGGGTGAGGGACATTACGGCCGCCTTGCTCGCGGCATAGGCCGCGCTGTACGGAATCCCGAGACGGGCGGCGATGGATGCGGTGTTGACGATCTTGCCGCGGCCCCGCTCCACCATGTGGCGCGCGACCACCTGTCCGCACAGGAACACGCCCTTCGCGTTGACGGCCATGATCCGGTCGAAGTCCTCGTCCTCGATGTCGAGGAAGTCGTGCACCTTGATGATGCCCGCGTTGTTGAAGAGGATGTCGATGGCGCCGAGCTCCCGGACGGTGGTGTCGACCATCCGCTCGACGGCGGACCGGTCGGTGACGTCGATGGTGAGGCCGAGCGCGCGCCGCCCGTGCGCCTCCACCGCTTGCACCGCCTGCGCAAGCTCCGTTTCGCGAACGTCGACGATCGCCACGTCCGCCCCGTCCTGCGCCACGCGCTCGGCGATCGCTCGCCCGATGCCGCGCGCGCCACCCGTGACGAGCGCCACCTGTCCGTCAAGACTCATCTTCTTCCTCCTGCTTCGATTCTCGTGACACGGGTCCCGCGCGCTGACGCCCGCCTGCCCATCCCTTTCCCGTCCGACCGGCGAAGGACGTGCCTCGCGCTTCGGCCGGCAGCTTCCGGCCCCCGTCCGGCACCGCTCGTCGGCACGCCTTCGCAATCGCGTCCGGGCGGCTACACTTTGCCACAGGATCCGGAGCCGCCGGGACGGACGCGATGGCCGGGGACGACGACCGCAGCACCGAACGGGCCGAAATGGTCGAGCAGATCATGCTGCACGGCCAGGTGGCGGCCGGTGAGCGGGGCGGCATCACGCTCTCGCCGCGGGTGCTCCAGGCGATGGGAACGGTGCCCCGGCACGAGTTCGTGCCGGAAGAGGTTTCGGAGTTCGCCTATGCCGATTCGCCACTTCCCATCGGCCAGGGAAAGACCATCTCGCAACCGTTCATCGTGGCCCTCATGGTCGAGCTCCTCGACATCCAGCCCGAGGATCGGGTGCTCGAGGTCGGGACCGGCCTCGGCTATCACGCCGCGGTCCTCGCCTCGCTCGCCGGCGAGGTGTACACCGTGGAGCTGATTCCGGAGCTCGCCGAATCCGCCGCCGGCCGCCTCGTCCGGGCCGGCGCCGCGAACGTCACGGTGCGGGCCGGAGACGGCGGGCGCGGATGGAAGGAGCACGCCCCGTTCGACAAGATCAGCGCGGCGGCGGCACCCGAGCACGTTCCGCCCGCGCTTCTCGAGCAGCTTCGGCCCGGCGGGCGTCTCGTGCTGCCGCTCGGTCCGTTCGACGAGCAGACCCTGGTGCTCATGACCCGGGACGAGGACGGGGACACGACGACGACGCGGATCCTGCCGGTGCGCTTCTCGACTCTCACCCTCACCCACTGAGCGTTTGCGCATCACGACGGAGAACGACGACATGGGCGAACGGATGCTCGAAGGCAAGGTCATCCTGGTTACCGGCGCGGGGCGCGGGATTGGACGCGACATCTCGATCCTGGCCGCGCGGCACGGCGCGAAGGTGGTGGTGAACGACCTTGGGGGAACCGAGAAGGGCGAGGGTGGCGATCGCGTGCCGGCCCTCGAGGCGGTCGCCGAGATCCGGGACGCGGGCGGCGAGGCGGTCGCCAACTTCGACTCCGTCACGGACTTCGCGGCGGCCGAGAACATGGTCGCCCAGGCGGTTGGCGAGTTCGGGCGCCTCGACGGGGTGGTCAACAACGCGGGGATCCTCCGCGACGTCATCTTTCACCGGATGACCGAGGACGACTGGGATGCGGTCATCGGCGTGCATCTCAAGGGCTCGTTCAACGTGGCGCGGGCCGCCGCGACCCACTTCCGCGCCCGCGAGGCGGGCGCGTTCGTGCACATGACCTCCACGTCGGGGCTCGTCGGCAACTTCGGACAGGCGAACTACGCGGCCGCCAAGCTCGGCATCGTCGGGCTCTCGAAGTCGATCGCGCTCGACATGGCGCGCTTCAACGTGCGCTCGAACTGCATCTCCCCCTTCGCCTGGAGCCGGCTCATCGGCACCATCCCCATCGCCGACGATGCGCAGGCGGCCCGCGTCGAGAAGATCAAGCAGATGACCCCGGCCAAGATCGCGCCCGTCGCGGTGTTCCTCCTCTCCGAAGCCGCGGCAGGGGTGAGCGGCCAGATCTTCGCGGTGCGCAACAACGAGATCCTCCTCATGAGCCAGTCACGGCCGCTCCGCTCGGTGCAGCGATCGGACGGCTGGACTCCCGAGGCGGTGGCGGAGCATGCCCATCCCGCCCTCGCCGCCCACTACTTCCCTCTCGACCGGAGCCAGGACGTCTTCCACTGGGATCCCGTCTGAGCGCTCGAGCACTCGACCCCGGCACGAGATCGGGTCGCTGCGCGGTGACCTGACGGGGCTTCCGGAGACGTTCCTGCATTGCCGGCGAGCCGGCCCGGGATTCGCGAATGGACGGCCCATCCGGAGGAGAGGGTGAGTGCGCTCGCCGGCAAATGGCCGCCGAAGCCGGCCGGGAGCGCGGCCCGGCACCGCTTTCAGACCGACGGGCGCGGCCGCGGACCGGAGGGGGTCCCGGCTCCACCACGTCGCACGAGCTCACGCAGCGTGCGGACGGTGGCCGTGTCGCCCGAGGTGTCGACCCTCGCGAGACCGGCCGGCTGGGGCTTGCGCAGCACCTGGTCCACGGCGCCGGCAATGGACCGTGCATCGAGCCGGTCCTCGCCGACCACCTCGATGAGCCCCTGCGCGGCGAGAAGGTTCGCGCGCAGGGTCTGCTCGCTCTCGAGCCCGCCCGCGTAGGGCACGACGACCGCCCGGACCCCTGCGTCCAGCACCTCCATCAGGGTGTTGTACCCCCCCTGGGAAATGGACAGGCGCGCGCCGCCGAGCAGGGTCCGGAAGTCCGGGCGGAACCGCTCGACGACCACCCCGTCCGGCGCGCGCGAGGCGAGCGACCGGAACTCCGACTCCGGCAGGTTCGCTCCCGCCAGCAGGCGCCAGCCGAGATCCGCCAGCCGGGTCAGGGGACGGGCCGCGAGCGCCGCTTCGAGGAGCCTTCCACCCACCGCGCCGCCGCCCGCGGAGACGATGACCTCGCCCTCTCCCCCCGCGGCGTCTCGCCCGGGGCGCGCCGGCGGTCCATCGGACCGCGCCACCACGTAGCCGGTGTAGGCGATCCGGTCCGCAATCTCGGCCGCGTGGGGGAAGGTCGCGTCGAACGTGACGAAACGCGGGTCGCCGTGCACGAGGACCCGGTCGTAGTACCGGCGCACGAGCTCGAGCATCTCCCGGTTGCGCTCGGGCTTCGGCGACTCCACGAGGATGTCCCGCACCGAGCACACGATTCGCGGCCGTCCGCGGCGCGCGCGCTCCTCGGCGCAGCGATCGAGGAGCGGCAGCAGCTCGAACCGGAGCTGGCGGCGGCCGAACGGAAAGAGCTCGGTGACGACGACGTCCGGCCGCAGCTCCTCGTAGAGAGTGAGCAACCGGTCGCGACGACGGGCCTTCCACGCATCGCCGGCCGGGCTTCCGTGCTCGTCGATGAGCTGCTTGAAACGGCGATCGGCGACCCGTGCGGCGGGAAGCTGCGCGAGGCGCGCCCGGCCGAAGTCGATCCCGGGTACCGGCTCGCCGCCCGATGCGACGGTGACCTCGAAGCCGTCCCCGGCGAGCGCGCGGGCGAGGGTCGCGGTGCGGGTGAGGTGCCCGATCCCGAGCAGGTGCTGGACGTGGAAGAGGACGATCAAGCCGCCAGCCAAGCCCGGATCAGATGGTGGGCGATGGCGATGGGCTGCGGAACGCTCAGCACCTCGCTCCGGCCCGCAAGGGCCTCGACAATCTCGTTCCGCGTGAACCACCGCGCGTCCTCGATCTCCTCGGGATCGACCGCGATCTCGTCGCTCAGTCCCTCGGCGAGGCAGCCCAGCATGAGGGACCCGGGAAACGGCCACGGCTGGGAGAACAGGTAGCGGACCTCCCCGACCCGGATCCCCGCCTCCTCCCCGACCTCGCGCCGCACCGCCTCCTCGACCGACTCGCCGGGCTCCATGAATCCCGCCAGGGCCGAGTATAGGTTGCCGGGGAAGCGCCCGGAACGGCCGAGCAGCGCCCGGCCGCCCCGCGACACCACCACGATGACCACGGGGTCGGTCCGCGGGAAGTGCTCCGCTGCGCACGCGGTGCAGGAGCGGGACCCTCCTCCGTTGCGCACCGTCGTCTCGCCGCCGCAGACGGCGCAGAAAGGGTGGCGTTCATGCCATCCGAGAAGGCTCCTCGCCTGCGTCGCGATGGCCGCATCGCCCACCGGCAGGCTGGGTGCCGCGGTGCGAAGACCCTGGAACTCGACCCCGGTTCCAAGACCGAAGCGTTCGGCGGCCGGTTCCGGACATCCGGAGACGTCGACCGCGAAACGAGGGTCGTCGCCGTCCAGGCCGAGCAGGATCGGATCGCCCGCCTCCTCCATCCAATCACCGCGCCGCGCCCACGCGAGTCGATGGTTCGCGGCGGAGTCCGGCCCCGCGGTCACCGGCACCTTGAGCCGCAGGACGGGAAGGAATCGCGCCCGTTCGCCGGCGAGGGCGTCGCCGAGCCAAGCCGGATCGCGCCGCTCGTTCCCGGCCCGATGGAGCGGATTCCCCGCAAGCGGCATGACGGGCGCGGTCACCACGAGGTCTCCGCAATCTGCGGTGCCGCCCGGGCGGAGCGGCGACGCGCCGGATCATTGCCTCCGGCGCGGGACGAATGCATGGGAACCGGGCGGGCCTGCCGACGGCACGGACCGGGGCCGTGCGTCGCAGTCCGGGAGCGACCGCGCCGAGGCGCCCGGCGCGCCGGCGGGCGCCGGCCGCCGCCATCCGGCGAGAAGCGGCGGATCACGTGCCGGGGCCGGAGACGTCGCGAACCGTGAGCGGCTCACCGGTCGTTCCGCGGTCCACCCCGGCCGCCCGCAGCATCCGGTTCTCCTCGCCGCTGCCGAAGATGTCGGGCCCCTTCGCGAGGATGCCGCCGTCCACCACCAGCACCTGCCCGGTAATGAAGACCGCATCGGGGGACGCGAGAAAGGCCGCGGCGGCGGCGATATCGGCCGGCCGGCCCGGATCGGGCCACGGTTGGCGTCCGAGCGCGAACTGCTCCCCGCGGTCCGACCGGCCGCGATGGAAGAGCTCGGTCATGATCATGCCGGGCGCGATCGCGTTGACCCTGACCCGGTGCGGCGCCATCTCGAGGGCGACGGAGCGGGTGAGGTTAGCGACCGCCGCCTTGGCCGCGGAGTAGCAGTGCGAGCCCGCCCCGCCGCCGAGTCCCGCCACCGACGCGGTCGAGAGCAGCGCTCCGCCCTGGCCCTGTCGCTTGAGCACCCGCGCCCCGTGCTTGAGGCCGAGGAAGACGCCGCGCACGAGCACCTCCATCGAGAAGTCCCACTCCTCGACCTGCGTCTCCGTCACCGGCCCGAACGCGCCGCCGATCCCGGCGTTGTTGAAAACGCAGTCAAGACGCCCGAACTCGTCGCGGGCGCACTCGATCGCGGCCCGGACCTCGGCTTCCGCAGTGACGTCGGTGCGGACGAATCGAACCTCGTCTCTGTGCCCCTCGCCGGCCGCGAGCTCGAGCGTCCGCGCCCCGTTCTCCGGATTGAGGTCCGCGACCACCACCCTCGCGCCTTCGCGCAGAAAGCGGAGCACGGTCTCGCGGCCGATACCGTTTCCGCCGCCGGTGATGACCGCCGCCTGTCCTTCGAGTTTTCCCATCCTGTCGTCCGTCCAACCGATGTCCCGTCCGTCGTCGACGGACGTGCCGCCTCCTTATGGAGTCCGTCTTCTGCGAAGCTGTGGCCCGCCGGCCGAACGCCGGTCCACCGGCCGCGATGCCGGCGACCGGCCGCCCGAACCCGACCGTCCCGGCGCCGCGCGCCCGTTTCAATAGTCGACCGGGGTTCCGTGCCAGCCCTCGTCGTGCTTGCGCCAGTAGAGGTCGCGGACCCGGGTCGTGAGTGGTCCCGGCGCGCCGTTGGAGAGGATCCGATCGTCGATCCGGGTGACCGGGATCACCCCGCCCGCCGTGGAGGACAAGAACGCTTCGTCCGCCTCGCGCAAGCTGTCCGCGGACACCGTCCCGTACTCGAATCCGACCCCGAGCTCCGCACAGAGCTCCTCGACCGTGCGGCGCGTGATGCCACCGAGGACGGTCCCCTCCGGAGTGGTGACCCGGCCGCCCTGCACCCGAAACACGTTGAAGCCCGGGCCCTCGGACACGTTGCCGTCGAGGTCGGAGAGCGCCACCGTGTCGCCGCCCCGTTCCTGCGCCTCGAAAAGGCCGCGGTTGAGGTCCCCCCAGTGAAAGTTCTTCGCGGTCGGATCGACGCTCGCGGGCGGGATGCGCGGAATGGAGGACAGGATAAGGTGGATTCCCCGCTCCTGGCGTTCCGGAGGGATAATCCAGACGAACGGAATCGCGAACGCGAAGAACGTGTTGCGGCAGGTGCGGGGGTCCCGCGAGCCGGGCGCCGGCTGCCCGCGGGTGCAGGCGAGCTTGACGTAAGCGTCGCGAAGCCCGCTCCGGCGGACGCACTCCATCAGCACCTCCCGCAGCGCTTCGCGCTCGAGGCCCGGGTCGAGGCGCATGAGCCCGCAGGAGCGCTCGAAGCGGTCGAGATGGTCTTCGAGCCGGAAGAAGCTGCCCTTCCACACGTGCACCACGTCGTAGGTCGTGTCGTTGCGCGCGAACCCCCAGTCGAGGACCGAAATTCGGGCCTCCGCCACCGGGACGTAGCGGCCGTCGCAGAAGGCGACCCCGCTCTCTTCCCCGTTGGTCGCGACGGACACGCCCGCCTCCGCGACGGAGAATTCCTGCCTCGGGGCACCGTTCCCCTGACCGATGTGCGGGCGGTTCGTTTCCATCTTCGCTTTCCTCCGGTGACCGGATACCGGTGACACTCCGCCGAAGGTCGGACCCATCTCCATCACCGCGGCAGAGAATGAACGCCGGCATCATACCGCGCCCGTTCGCCCGCTCTATACTCCGCTTCGCGGCCGGCCGCGCGGTGTGGGCACGGTCGCCCCGGCGGGCCGCCCCGCTTCGCGCGGCCGAGCTCCGCCGGCCGGTCCGGAATTACCGCGCGAAGCACCGCAACTTCGAGGAAACTGACCATGGCCGATCCAGGGGCGAAGGAGAAGATTGGAATCGGGCTGATCGGAGCGGGCTTCATGGGCAAGTGCCATGCGAACGCCTTCCGCTCCGTGGCGGGGCTGTTCGACCTTCGCGTTGAACCCGAGCTCCGGGTGCTCGCGGATGTCGACGAGGCGACGGCCCGGCGCTCTGCGGATGCACTCGGCTTCCCGCGCTCGACCGGGGACTGGCGCGAGCTCGCCGGGGACCCGGAGGTCGGCATCGTCGCCATCACCGCCCCGAATGCGCTCCACGCGGACATCGCCCTCGCCGCGATCGCGGCGGGACAGTCCGTCTACTGCGAGAAGCCGCTCGCGGTGGACATTCCCTCGGCGCGCGCGATGCGCGACGCGGCCGAGGCGGCCGGCACCTGCACGATGGTGGGATTCGGCTACCTGCGCAATCCCATGCTGAAGCTCGCCCGCGAGATCGTCACGAGCGGGGAGATCGGGGACATCGTCGCGTTCCGCGCGATTCACGCCGAGAACTACATGGCGGACCCGTCCGCACCCCATTCGTTTCGCACCGATACGGCCGGCGGAGGCGCCCTGTTCGATCTCGGCAGCCACATCGTTTCGATCGGGCGCTTTCTCCTCGGGCCAATCGCATCCGTCAACGGCACCCTTGCCACCATCCACGCTCACCGTCCCGTGGCGCCGGGATCGGGCGAGACGCGGCCGGTCGAGGTGGACGACCGCGCGGTGTTTCTCGCCGAGTTCGACTCCGGGGTCACCGGCAGCTTCGAAGCCAACTGGGCGGCGTCGGGGCGCAGGATGCAGCTCGCCTTCGAGGTGACGGGCACGCGGGGAGCCATCGCCTTCAACCAGGAGCGGATGAACGAGCTCCACCTCTACCCCGCCGACGGCGCGACCGGTCGCCACGGGTTCATCCGCATCGAGGCGGGCCCCGAGCACCCGCCCTACGGGAACCTCTGCCCGGCCGGAGGGCATCAGCTCGGCTACAACGAGCTCAAGGTCATCGAGGTGGCGGAGTTGCTCGATGCGCTCGCGGGCGGACCGCCGGCCCATCCCGACTTCGCGGAGGCGTTCGAGGTCCAGCGCACCGTCGACGCGGTGAAGCTCTCCGCCACGGACCGCCGCTGGGTGGAGGTGGCGGGGCTCTAGGTCAGCGTTTCCCCGTGTTCGGCGCTTGCCCGACAGGGTCTGCGAATGGTTCGGGCCCGGGCGCCAGGATGCCCCGAAGCTCCATGGCAACGCGAAATCCCCCGTGACTTTCCGCGAGGATGAGCCGCGCCGCCAGCAAGAGCGCGAGCGCTCCTTCTCGAGCGCGCACGTATGCGCCGGCTGATGGCGTGGTCGACGCTCGCGCGCGCGTTTCGAAACGGAAATGGAGAGCACGGCCCGCCGCCGTGCACGCGGCGGCGGCCTTGGCGAAAGCGACGTGCCACGTGCAGGCCGGACACGCACGGGGCCGTCACCGACCGGCTCCCGGTTGTGACCCTGCCTCAGCGTGTAGTAGGTTGCCGTTGCGCATGGACCACGATGGACGCCATGCCGGCGTATCGGAAACCGCACGAAAAAGAGGATCAGCACCATGTTCGAGTCGGGCCTCAAGAGGACGCTCCACACGTTGACGACGGCCGTCCTGGCTGCGTCGATGTTGATGGCCGGGACTACCCAATCGTCGGCCGAAGACATCAAGATATCGTTTGTCGTCAAGGATATGACAAACCCCTACTACTGGCGGATGGGTGAGGGCGCCAAGCAGGCGGCCGCGGATCTCGGAGTCGAGCTGAGCTGGGTTTCGGCCGAGTTCAACGGCGACATCGAGGGTCAGATTGCGGTCGTCGAAGGCGAGCTGGTCAAGCAGCCCGATGCCCTCGTCCTGGTCCCGATGAACGCCAAGGCGCTGATCCCCAAGATCCGGGAAGCGAACCGGTTGGGCATTCCGGTGGTGACCGCCGATACCCGTGCCGAGGAGGGTCTGGCCGACGTGGTCACCTTCGTCGGGCTGGACGAGAGGCTCTCCTACAAGGGAATGGCCGAGTTCGTCGTCGAACATCTCGGCGGCAGCGGGAAGGTGGCAATCCTCGAAGGCTTCCGCGGCAGCTCGACGGCCGAGGAGCGGCTCGTCGGCATGCACGAGGTCCTCGATGCCGCGCCCGGAATCGAGGTGGTCGCATCGATCTCGGCCGACTGGGACCGCGAGAAGGGGCTCAAGGCGACGGAGGACATCCTCCAGGCCCATCCCGACGTCGACGCAATCCTGGCGTCGAACGATGAAATGGCGCTCGGCGCCGTGCAGGCGGTCAACAGCGCCGGCAAGAAGGGCGAGGTGATCGTCGTCGGCGACGACGCGATCCCGGCCGCCCTCGAGGCGCTGAAGTCCGGCGACATGCTCGCGACCATCGACGGCAATACCGACAAGGTCGGATATCAGGCCGTCAAGACCGCCTACGAGTTCGTCACCAAGGGCATGCAGCCGGATGCCTGGGTAGTGGTGCCGTCGAACATCATGCTCAAGGACGACGTGACCGACGAGTACCTGAAGGCCCGCGGCATCCAGTAGGCCGCAGCGCTTCGGGCGACGGCCGAAAGCACCCTTCCGTCCGGTCGCGCCGGGGTGGCGGGCCGCCTCCCCGCGCGCGGCCGCGGCAGGCTACGGAGCACACCCTGATGGCCGTCCCCGCCCGGTCCGGGCCGGCGGCCTGTGACTCGGGCGTAGCGCCGGAGGCAAGGGCCGTCCCGCGAGAACGGGCGCAGTCGCGATGACCGTGCCCGGGGACCCGCCGCTCGCCCGGATGTCCGGCATCAGCAAGCACTTCGGCGGGATCAGCGCACTCGAGAACGTGAGCGTCGACCTCTACCCCGGCGAGGTGGTCGGCATCCTCGGTCACAACGGCGCCGGCAAGTCGACCCTCGTCAAGATCCTGGCCGGAGCGGTCACCCCGGACGCGGGGGAGATCCATATCGGAGGCGAGCGCGTCGTGATTCGGGACCCCAACGACGCGCGCGCCCACGGCATCGAGACGATCTATCAGGAACTCGCCCTTTGCGGGAACCTCGACGCCCCGTCCAACCTCTTCATGGGCCGAGAGACGAACCGCTACGGCTTCCTCGACGACAAGTACATGCTGCGCGAGACCCGCCGCATTCTCGACAGCCTCCGAATCCGGATCGGGAACCTCGGTGCGCCCGTGGAAAACCTCTCGGGCGGCCAGCGCCAGTCGATCGCCATCGGCCGTGCGGTGTACTTCGAGGCCCGCATCCTCATCATGGACGAGCCGACGGCGGCGCTCGGCATGGAGGAGACGGAGCTTGTCGTCCAGCTCATCGGCGAGCTCAAGTCGAAGGGCATCGGAATCTTCTTCATCAGCCACGACATCCACGACGTCTACCGGTTCACGGACCGGATCTGCGTGCTGAAGGGCGGGAGGCACGTCCATACCTGCGCCACGAGCGCTCACACCCAGGACGAAATCGTGGAGATGATCATCTCGGGCAGGCCGCCGGCCGATCGCACGCCGCGACCGACCGTCGATGGCTGACGCGCGCGGCGCCGGGCGGCAAGGCTCGTGATCGAGCTGGTCAAGCGACTGAAGGACTACCCCCTGACCTGGATCGTGGGGGTGGTCATCGTGATGGCGTTCGTCATCTCGATGATGTCGCCGTACTTCTTCACCGTCGGCAATCTCTCGAACCTGCTCAAGCAGGTGGCGATCATCGCGGTGCTCGCCGGCGGTCAGACCCTCGTCATCCTGTCGGGGGGCATCGATCTGTCCATCGGCTCGATTCTCGCGCTTTCGGCGGTCGTCATCGGCTTTCTGATCGAGCACGGTTACTCGCCGGTCACGGCCACCCTCGCGGGAGTGGCCGCAGGGACGCTCTGCGGCTACGTCAACGGAATCGTCATCACCAAGGGCCGGATCGCGCCGTTCATCGCAACCCTCGGCATGATGGGAATCGCCCGAGGCCTGTCCCTCGTGATCACCAAGGGGGTCTCGTACATGGTCCTGGTGCCGTTCTTCGATTTCATCGGCAACGGCACGGTGCTGGGACTGCCGGTCCCCATCGTCATCGTGCTCGTCGTGTATGCCGCGCTCTTCCTTCTCCTGCGTCGCACCGTCTTCGGACGGCACACCTACGCGATCGGCGGCAACGAGCACGTGAGCCGGCTCGAAGGGATCCGGGTCGACCGCCACAAGGTGCTCATCTACACCCTGAGCGGCTTCCTCGCCGCCATCGCGGCGCTCATCATGGTCGGCCGCCTCGCCTCCACCCCGCCCCATGTCGCCAAGGGCGCCGAGCTCGAAGCGATCGCGGCGGTCATCATCGGGGGAACGAGCTTCACCGGGGGGGTCGGCGGGGTGGAGCTGACCCTGATCGGCGCCCTGATCATGGCCATGATCACCAATGCGTTGAACATCCTCGGAATCTCTTCCTTCTGGCAACAGGTCTTCATCGGCATCGTGATCATTGCCGCAGTCTGGCTGGACAACCTGAAACGGCAGCGATGACCGCCCGCCTCCGCCGCGAGCGGGGATGGACCGGAGAGCCGGCTACGTACCGCGCGCGATGGCGGCCTCGAAGAGGTGCATGCGGTCCTTGCCGAAGAACTGCCGGTCCCCGGCGAAGAAGGCCGGCGAGCCGAAGACGCCCCGGTCGACGGCCGCCTGGGTGAGGTCGATGAGCTTCTGCTTGACCTCCGGCTCCCGGGTTCGGGCAAAGACCGCCTTCGCGTCGAAGCCGGCCGCGGCGAGCACGTCCCCGATGACCGCAGGGTCGTCCATCTTCTTCTCGTCCACCCACATCGCCCGATAGACCGTGTCGACGTAGTCCGCGAACCGGTCGGTGCCCAGGAGGGCCACCGCCCCGCGCATGACCCCGAGGGTCATCACCGGGAAATGGGGATTGCGGCGGTAGGGAATGCCGAGGTGCTCGACCCAGTCGCGAATGTCCCGGCTGAAGTACTCGAGCTTGGCCGGCACCGACCGGAATGCCTCGACGGGCGACACGTTCCCGATCAGCTTGAACACGCCCCCGAGCAGCACCGGCACGTACTCGACCTCGACGCCGGTTCGGGATTCGATGCCCGGAATCTGGGTATGCGCGATGTAGGCGTTGGGGCTTCCGAAATCGAACAGGAACTCAGCCTTCACTCTCTCTCCTCCAGGATGGGAATCGTCACGGGCGGGCGGAACCGCCGGGCGCGATTCTCTCACACCTAACCCGGAAATCCCGTGAAGAGGAGGCCGTCTGGCCCCGTAACCGGTTATAATTCAGTTGCTTGAGCTGGATCTAACCAGGAGCCAGACGGTGACAGAATGTAACCACGAAGCGTTCTCGTTTTCAAACTGCCGCAAGCGCCA
>JAPOPW010000063.1 GCA_026712715.1 Immundisolibacterales bacterium
ACTTGGCGAAGCCGCCGCGCGAGGCGGGCCTGACGAGCAGGCTCAGGCCGAGGCCGCCGCGACCATCTCCGTAGCGGCCGGGCACGTTGACGGTCCTGACGAAAGTGGCGGACAGCATCCTGGGTCGTTTGATGGTTGTTTCGGAATTCATGGCAGACTCCATTACTCGTTCGGTTGCCTTGCAAGTTCGAGATGGAGTGTGCCGAGGTGAAACGAAGAGGTGCAATAAATTCCTTTTTATCAATAGGTTAAGTGACTTTGGGAGCTGTCCCGAAAGGCCCTGAAACCCCTGATCCGCGCCCGTCCCCGTACCGGCCGGGGACGTTGACGGTCCTGACGAAGGTGGCGCACAGGCGAACAGAGTGCTTTTTTCCGGGAGGGATCATGTATCTTCCTACTCTTCGGTTTACGGGATTTACGCTGAGTTGCAGCGTATCGCCGCGACAAGAAGAGAGTCGATAACATGATGTTTATCAGTGTGTTAAGAGAACCTTTAGGCTTCCCCTGACACCCCGAAAAACACCCGTCAAGCAGGCATCCTGCCCGCGTGAACGAAGGCGGCACCGTAGCCGGACCGGGCCGGATGTCCCGTTCCGGCGTCGACCGTACCCCTTGAGGAATCCCGAGATCGCGCGGGGCTCGAGTGATCGGGAGCCCTTCGTGAGCACTGGCTTCTCGAGATCACGACCTCTAGGGTGCGCGGCTCCGGCCGGCTCGCGCTCCTTGAAGAGAACCTTGTCCCGCGCGTCGGCGCGGGCTCCCGGCCCCGCTTCACGAACCAACGTACATCCGAGCGACTTCAAGCGGCAGGATCCTGAAACGAATACTGCGCGAACGCGTTCCTGGCCCAGCGCCATACACGAGGGATTGGGTGGCGAGTAGGTTGCGCCGCGGGACGGCGCAGGCTCCGGCGCGCCCAGGCTGGGCAGCGGGCAGACCCAGCGGCAACCCCCCCCGGGGCTAGACAGGATCCGACGGCCGCCCCTTGAGCGCCGCCACTTCGAGTTCCAGCGCGGTGACCCGGCGTTCGAGCTCCGCGAGCCGCCCGCCCCGAGGTTGGGTCCTGGCCGGCAGGTCGTCCGCCGACACGGATTCGATCTCGCCGGACAGCAGGTGCGCGTACCGGTGGTCGCGGTGTCCGGGGACGCGTGCGAGCCTCGCGACCACGGCACCGCCCTCGCGGCCGGTATCCATCAGTTGCTGCAGCGTTTCTGTAGCCGCCTCGTTGTCCGCGAAGACATGCAGGCGTCCGCTGCGTGCCCGCAGTTCGCCCGGGGTCTGCGGGCCGCGCAGGAGCAGGAGGCAGACCACCGCGTACTCGTCCTCCGAGAAGTTCAGTTCACTGAACATCGTGTTGCACAGACGCTGCTCATACTTCACGACGCCGCTCCTGAAATTCTCGTCGCGCGTGACGAGCGACTTTTCGCGCAGGTCGCGCGCCGCGCGTTCGACGGTAGTTCGGTCCAGCGCCAACACGGGCTCCCGGCT
Source organism: Immundisolibacterales bacterium (assembly GCA_026712715.1). GTDB lineage: Bacteria > Pseudomonadota > Gammaproteobacteria > HK1 > HK1 > JAJDXW01. The sequence goes on from JAPOPW010000063.1 coordinate 1,489, forward strand.
CGACTTCTGGTTGCAGGCCGTTGTGAGCGCGTTCAGCGTCAATGGGCACTGATCCGGCGTCAGAACCGCCTTTTCCATGAGGCAGCCGATGATGCGCGCCTCGTTGGGGCTCAGGTGGATGCGGGACATGGCACGTACCGGGCAGAGTGGGCGGCGCACGGTAGACGCCCGCCGCGCGACGGTCAATCCCGGGTCGCCCCCATTCGTTCGGTCCCGGGCCCGCCGCTGCCGGTGGCCGGCACCACGCCCGGGCGGTCGATGCGTTTCGCCCACCAGCGCAGGTACGCGGTCAGGTTCTTCAATGTTCCGGCGGCGAGCCCCCGGTGCTGCCACTCGGCGACGAGCGCGTTGACGTGCTTGCGCAGGAGCCGGTCGCCCGCAGGCCCTTGAAGCCGAGTTCGTGCAGGGTGTCCGCCGCTTGCGCAAGCGCGTAGGAGGGCGCCGTGCGCGTGTCGTGGGAGCCGTCGTCGTGCGCCTTCTGCAGGCGCTTGAGGTCGAAGTTCAGGTCGCGCAGGTCAACGACAATTAGATTTGCCGGTCCGGTAGAAATGGTTGACGCTGACCACTCCGGGCCATCAACCGCCGACCGACCTCTCGTAAACGCTCTGAAGAAAGCGAAACAACGCGACAGAAAACAAGACCGCCACCTTCATGCAACATGCGGGCTGGACTGGAGCCCGTGCGTGACTGCAAGGACAGCAAGCAGGAAGTCCGGTAGCCGCGCTGGACAAGCGGACGAATACGTCGTTAAATCAGTAGTCTGAGTGCAGCTTGCCGCGGACGGGATGCCCGCGATCTCGGGTGGCCCGTGACCCTGGAATGCCCGCGGTCGCAACCCGAGCTTCCTGCGCAACCAGATGAGGAACCGACATGGACCACTCCGCCTCGGTCGACGTTGTGCTCCACTGTCCGGCCGGAAACGTTCTCGGCGAGGGTCCCCTGTGGGTCCCGGAGGGCGAGGCGCTCGTGTGGGTGGACATTCCCCGGGGGCGGGTCATGCGTCTCGCCGCGAGCGAGAGCGAACCCCGGATCTTGCAACTGCCGGAGCCCGCGGGCTGCGTTGCGAGACTGCGCGGCGGAGAGTTCCTGGTGGCGGGGGGCCGATCCCTGTACCGGGTTTCGTTCGCGCGTCGCGACCACCAGAAAGTTCTCGCGGTCGGCCTCATGGACCCGTCCACCATCGCGAACGACGGAGCGGCGGATCCGGGGGGCCGGTTCGTTTTCGGCTCGAAGCACATCGAGCACTCCGAACCGAGAGCGGCCGCGTTTTCGTTCGGCGGCGGTGCCGGTCTCCGGGAGGTTCACGCCCCGTTCACGGTCTTCAATGGTCCGGCGTTCAGTCGAGGAGGAGACCGCATCTACTTCGCCGACACCCTCGAAGGGCTGATCTTTCGCGCTACCTACGATGCGACGGCCGGCCGCATGGGCGAGCCCGAAGTGTTTGTCCGGGTTCCCGCCGCCGCGGGCTACCCCGACGGCATGGCGGTGGACTCCGAGGACTGCCTCTGGAACGCGCACTGGGACGGTTCACGCCTCACCCGCTATTCCCCGGACGGGATCGTCGAGCGGGTGGTCGAGCTTCCGGTGACCCGTCCGACCGCCCTCTGCTTCGGTGGGGCCGATCTGCGAACCGTGTTCGTGACGAGCGCGGCACCGGACGATGGCGTGCCCGAACGCGAGGGCGATGGAATCTTCGATGGCGATATCGTGCGCTTCCGCACGGACGTGCCCGGAGTGGTGGAACCGCTCGTTCGTCTCCCCGCCGGAGAGCATTGAGCTCGCGTCCGCCGATGCTCCGCCACCTCGCCCGGCGGACTCGCCGACTCCACGGCCGGCGGGCGCCAGGCGGCTCGCGCAGGCGCGAGAATCCGAACTTCTCGTGCGAGGGGCTCGCGTTCCCCGCCGACGCGGGTGATCAGGCGACGGCGCGTTCCGCGTAGAGGGTGTCGATCTCGCCGGACTCGAGCCCGAGGCCCGCCAGGACCTCGCGGGTATGCTCGCCGAGGCGCGGCGCGTGCCCCGCGATTCGGGACGGCGAGCCCTCGAATCGGGCGGCCGGCCGGGCCTGCCGGTACGGCCCCATCTCGGGATGGGTGCGCAGCTCCACCAGCTCGTTCGCGACGACCTGGGGATGGTCGACGAGCTCGGGCTGGGTGAGCACCGGAGCGCACGGCACCTGGTGTTCGTCCAGCCGCTCGAGCCACTCCGCGGTCGTGCGCTGCTCGAGGACCGCCTGGGTCTGCTCGAGGCGCTTCACCACGTTGACGGTCCGGTCGTGCGGGGTCGTGAAGAGCTCGTTCACGAGCCAGTCCGGCCGCTCGAGCGCGGCGCAGAGTCCCTGCCACTCGGAGTCCGAGACCGCCCCCACCGTGATGTACCCGTCGCTCGTTCGGTAGATGAGGTCCGGGGCGAGGCGCGAACGGGGCTCCGGCAGCTCGCGGTCGACGACGGTGAGGTTTACGAGCCCTTCCGGCCAGAGGAACGCGACCATCGCGTCCAGCATCGCAAGTCGCACGTGCTGGCCTTCGCCGGTCCTCTCGCGATGCAGGAGGGCGGCGGTAATCGCCTGGGCGGCGGTGAGCGCGGTCACCTTGTCGGGGATGATGGTGCGGATCATCATCGGCCGGCCGGTATCGCGATCCGTCTGGATGTCGGCAAGGCCGCTCAGGGCCTGGATCACCGGGTCGTAGACGCGCTTGTGGCGGTAGGGGCCGCGTTCTCCGAACCCGCTGATCGAGACATAGACGATGTCGGGACGAAGCGCCCGGACGGCGTCCTCTCCGATCCCCATCCGCTCCACCGTCCCCGGCCGAAAGTTCTGGACGAACACGTCGGCCGACGCCACCAGACGGTCGAGCAGCTCCCGGCCGGCATCGCTCTTGAGGTCCAGCACGACCGATTTCTTGCCCCGGTTCGAGCTCACGAAGGAGCTCGTGACGCCGCCGATGTCGTGTCCCATCCGGCGCACGATATCGCCGGCGGGCGGCTCGACCTTGATGATCTCGGCACCCTGGTCGGCAAGCATCATGGTCGCGACGGGACCGGAGATCATGGCCGTCAGGTCCACGATCCGGAGGCCGGTGAGCGGTCCGGACATCTCGACGTTCTCCTGATACCGGGTGGGGGGACGATGCAGTCCCGGAGCGGGCCGAAGTATGCCGGACCCCGCTCGGCCGCGGCAAGGCGGAGCCGCCGGGCAGGCGGCGCGGATCCTCGGGATCAGAGGTGGTTTCTGAGCCCGAGCGCGTCGGGACAGGGCTCGAGATAGTGCTGCATCTCGACGTAGCGATCCGGGGCGCGCCGGAAGTGGTGGCGAAGGAGTCGTATCGGAACCACCAGCGGAACGACGCCCGTGCGGTACTCGTCGACGAGGCTCGCGAGGGCCTGGCGGTCGCTCGAATCGATCCGGCGCTTGAGATGCCCCGCGAGGTGCTGGAGAACGTTTGCATGTCGGCGGCGGGTGGCGCGGCGCTTCATGCCTTCCATGAACATCCGGAGGTATTCCTCGGCGAGGCGTGCCGGTTCCCCGCGGCCCGCCTCCGCGACCAACCGTCCCGCGGCCCGATAGTGGACCTCGCTGTGGGAGAGGAGCAGCAGCTTGTGCCGGGTGTGGAATTCGACGAGCCGCCCCGGGGTGAACCCGCCGTCCATCGCGCGCCGCCACCGGTCGAATGCGAACACCCGCTCGACGAAGCTCTCCCGAAGCGACGGATCGTTCAGGCGGCCCTCCTCTTCGCAGGGGAGGAGGGGATACGCCTCCATCACGGCGCGGGCGAAGAGTCCGCGGCCCATCCGGGGCGAGTGACCCGGCGCTTGGTAGACCTTGACCCGTTCCATCCCGCAGCTCGGCGAGCCACGCTTGAAGATGTATCCCCGGAGCGCTTCCAGCTCGGGCACCACGCGGTGCGCCGTCGCGTCCAGCGTCCCGGTGACGTCAATCGATTCGTTCCCGACCCGCACCGCGCGGGGAGCGGCGGGGTCGCCGACGAGGCGGATGGGCGGGCGAGGGATACCGAGCCCGGCGAGCGCCTCCGGGCAGAAGGGGACGTACTCGAACCAGCGCCCGAGCTCCCCGGTCACGTAGCGGTCGAGCTTGTGCCCTCCGTCGTAGCGGACCGCCTGACCGAGCAGGCAACTGCTGATGCCGACCGGAATGCGAATGTACCCGCCGGCGTGCGAGGCGAGCTCGCGCCCAGCGTCCACGTGGGCCGGTCCGCAACCCGCGCCCGTCACCCCGGGGGCGTCGAAGTCCCCGCTCCCAGCGCGCGTTGCATGAGGGCGAGATCGAGCCAGCGATCATGCTTCCACCCGGCTCCCTCGAGGCGGCCCGCATCCTCGAAACCGCACTTGCGGTGAAACGCGATCGAGCGCTCGTCCGCCCCGCCGATGACCGCGACGAGCCGGCGCCGCCCGGCCGCCTCGCACCCGTCGATCACCGATTGCAGGAGCCGGCGGCCGATCCCTTCGCGAACCGAATCCGGATGCACGTAGACCGAATCCTCGACGGTATATCGATATGCCGGTCGCAAACGAAAGGGCGAGGCGTAGGCGAATCCGAGGAGGTGCGAGTCTCGTTCCGCGACGACGTAGGGAAGCCCGCGCGCGTGCACCTCGTCGCGGCGTCGTCGGAGCTCGGTCGCGTTCGGGGGGTCGTACTCGAACGACGCGACGCCGTGCCGGACATGGTAGCCGTAGATCCCGGCCACCGCGTCCATGTCGGCATCGCGGGCCTCACGCACCGCGATCGACTCCGTGCCCACGTTTGCTTCTCCCTCCCAAGTAACGGAAACCGGAGCGAATTATCCCCGAAAGGGCCTCCGAGGTGCGCAAGATCCCTACGGTGAGCTCAGGCCCCTATCAGGTGGTACGGATCGCCGCTGCCTGCACAATGCTGTTTTCGACCGCGTAGTCCTCTCATGGCGGTGCAGATATTCGTCAGGGGGCCGTGACGGTGCGGAGCGAGTTGGCCGCCCATGCTGCATCGCGGCGGCAATCCATGGAGAAACCCCTGAGGCGTCGCCAAGACGGGGTCGAGGCGGGTAGGGTCAGCGCCCGCTTCGTACGCTCTCTTGCAGCGGATTGACATGGCGCACGCCAGGAAAGCGATTGAAGTCGTAGTCTGCGGAGCAGATGGTGGCTCCGCATTCAATGGCGAGCGCGGCAACGTGGGCATCCGACGTCAAGTTGCCGGACGCGCCCGATACGCGGAGCAGATTGCGCAGGATTGGCCAATGACCGTGACCCGGTGCGACCGGATCGACGAAGGGTTGATCCAGCCAGGACTGGACCAGGCCGACCGCATCGTCCACTTGCAGGGGACGGGCAAGAATGCCCGGGCGCGTCGTGATACGCACGAATGCGAGCAGGCAGACCCACGGCAATCCAACCACGGTCGTGCCGGACAGGGTCTCCTCGATCCAGGTTCGGGCCCGTTGGTGCTGCGGGGCGCTCAGATTGACCGCATAGATCAACAGGTTGGCATCGACGAGGATCATTTTCGGAGCTGAATCTCGCGGGCGACCTCTTCGTCTTCGAGCTGATCGGCCAGTCGCAGCGCCTTGTCGAGATCGAAGGGTCCGACCACTTCACCCATCGCGACCGGCTCCAGTCGGTAGGGTCGAGCCGCGGCGGCGATACGATTGTTCTCGATCCCGGCTCGCAGGGCTTCGTTCACGACCGCTTTGAAGGACTTGCCCGATCGATGAACGATGGCCTTGAGCTGCCGGGCAATGTTGTCGTCTATGGTCAGGGTGGTACGCATGGGCGGTACCCGGCCATCGCAGTTGGGAGCGTTGCATCATATCAGTGAACAGGAAAGCATCAAATCATCAAATCGATTCGAACGAAGGGTCGCCAGAGCCTGCCCACTGACCCTGTTCTCCGGCCGTGCGGCGCGGGGAAGGCTCCGCGGGGCTCCGGTATGATCCGCCGCTTCCGCATGCTGGTGGGCGGCGGCGGTTCAACGAGCGGGCGGCGCGGGCCGCATCTGAACGGGAGAGAGGGGCATGGATCTCGGACTGAACGGAAAGGTGGCGATGGTGACCGGCGGGGGGTCGGGGATCGGCGAGGCGATCGTGCACCGGCTCGCGGCGGAAGGCGCGACGGTGGTGAGCGCCGATCTCAACGGCGACAACGCGAAGGCGGTGGCCGCCGCGGCGGGACCGGCCGCGGAGGGGGTCGCCCTCGACATCTCCTCCTGGGAGCAGGCACAGGCCACTGTCCGGGGCATCGTCGATCGGCACGGGCGCCTGGACGTGCTCGTCAACTGCGCGGGGGCGTGGCGCATCGGGCCGTTCATGGACGCTCCGCCCGAGGACTGGGCGTTCGAGGTCAACACGAACCTGCTCGGAACGATCAACTGCACCCGTGCCGCCCTTGATCCGATGGTCGCGCAGGGAGGCGGCAAGATTGTCAACATCTCGTCGGACGCGGCCCGCGTGGGCGAGTTTCGCCAGGCCGTCTACTCCGGGGCGAAGGCCGGGATCATCGGGTTCTCCAAGGCGGTGGCGCGCGAGGTGGGTCGGAGCGGCATCCACATCAACGTGGTCTGCCCCGGCTACACCAAGACCCAGGGCACGGCCGGGCAGCTCGACCCGGAGCTCGAGGCCCGCATCGCGAAGAGCTATCCGCTCCGCAAGCTCGGACTCCCCGACGACGTGGCCAAGATGGCCGTCTTCCTCGCTTCCGACGGGGCGAGCCACATCACCGGCCAGACCATCAGCGTGAGCGGCGGCTACTCGATGGTCTGAGGCCCGCCGCGACACCCCGCGGCCGACGTCGCAATGGAACCGCCGGCCGCTTGCCCCTCATGCGGCGGCGGTATGGTTGGAGGCCCTGGCATCCGGGCCTCCGAACCCGGCCGGCGGCGACGCGAGGCGCCGGGCGCGGGCCGGATTGCCGGGCGCGGGCCGGATTACGGGGGTGGGACACGGCCTCGGCGCGATGCGAGCCGCCCGGAACGGGCCCTATCGTGCGGTTGACGAAGTCCAGCGGGCGCGCGTTCCCGTCCGGTACGATGCGCGCCGACGCGTCGTTCTGGTGTCGTCCGCCGGATTGCCATCCCGGTACACGACCTCGCGGGCGGCGGTGGACGACACTCGGTCCCCCGGGGTCACGATGCCCGTCAGATTCAGGGGGTCCGCGGCCGACACGGTGAGGACTCGTCCGGCCGGGGCCGCGCGGCGGATGCGGCGGAGCTCGCCGACTGCCTCCGGCAGCGCGAACTGCTCGCCGCTGAAGCGGTTGACGAAGCGCCCGCCCCGCACCTCCCCCCGGTCCTCGCGCCGGCGAAGGACCCGCACGAGCTCGCGCCAGGGGGGCAGCCCCGCTTCGCGCTCGAGCACCTTGCGGAACACGACCCCGTAGCGCCGGAGCAGCACGTCGGCGATGCGTTCGAGAGGCTCGGCGGGGGCCGCGTGGTCGGGAGGCAGGCGAGTTTCGACCAGACACCACCTTCCGGCATTGCCGAAAGGGTCCATGCCGCGGCGCGCGCCGGTCCGGCGATTGCGCCGGACGAGGGCGCGCAGCCCGGCGTAGCCGTCCGCGGTCACATGGCCGCCCGCCACGAGCTCCGCGAGCGCGTCTTCGACCTGGGTGGCGAGGAGCCCCGACTGCACCTTGAGGTCGTCGAAGAACTGGGCGCCGCCGGTGCGGAGGATCTCCCGGACCCGGCGCGCCCGCGAGGAAAGGGCGCCGAGCGCGTCCCGGTCGTCGTTCCCCTGCGCCGGCGGCCGCCACACCGCGAGATGGCGACGATCGATGAAGGCGATACGGGATGCGGTGGTCGTGCCGGCGCGCGAGGCGGTGGAGCCGGTCCGCCGGAGCCACACCACCCGCCCGGTCAGGCACACCGTGTCGAGCCAGCTCGGGTCGTAGCCGCGCAGTCGCGCCGCGAGGATGGAGTCCTCCCACGCGGCGGCCGACGCTTCGAATCCCTCGAGCTGCTCGAGAACCGCGAGGAGCCCGGCCGGGCCCTCCTTCCGGTCCTCGAAGCCGTGCCACGCGAAGAGGAAACGCATGTAGTCGGCAGGCTCCACCGGGTCGATCTCCCGGCGAAGCCGCGCGAGCGTGTAGCGATGGATGCGGGCGAGGAGGCGCCGCTCGCACCACTCGGGCTCGCGCTCGGCGTCCGGTCCGGCACCGTCGCCCGGGCGTGGGGGTCCCCGGTTGCCCGTGAAGTCGCCGCGGAGCACGAAACCCTCGTTCTCGAGGGCGGCGAGGGCCGCCCGCACCGAGCCGCCGCCGACCCCGAGATCGCCCGCCAGCCGCGTCGCGGTGACCGGCCCGAGTCCCCCGAGGCGGCCGCGCACGAGCTCCCGGAGCGCGTCGTCGGGCGAGGCGGGCGGCGCGATTCCCGGGGCGGGGGCAAGCGCGAGGGATCCGTCCGGGTGGACCGCGCCGGCGTCAAGGACACGCTCCGCGGCAATCCAGAGCGCGGGGGTGACGCCATCCGGCCGCGAGAGCCGGCCGGCCCGCCGTTCGCGGACGAGGGTCGCGAGCGGTTCCGTTCGCTCCATTGCCGATGCGAGGGGCGACGCTCGCCGGTCGAATTCGCTCGGCGGCTCGACGCTGCCCCCCGGGCGTGGGCCGGGATGCGGGCCGTCCCCCCCACGGAACGGGAACGGTGCGAGGCCATCGCCCGTGGCTCCCCCGGCCGCCTTCGGATCCGTTCCTTCGGGCAGGCCGTGAACGCGAAGCGCTTCGCGCATCTCCCCCTCGGTGAGAAAGCCGAGCATGACGAGCGCGTCGTGCAGCGCGTCGGCCGTGTCGGTGTCGGGCCAGGCCTCCGCCCGTACCCGCTCGATGGCCTCGGGGTCGAGTCGCCCGAGGTCGGCCGCGCTCGCCGGATCGAGCCACCGCCTCGCGGACACCGCCCGCGTGCGGCGCTCCTCGAGGGGGGCATCGTCGAGGAACGCGTACGGCTTCGCATTGAGGATCTCGTGCGCGAACGGCGAAGGTTCCGGCAGGTCGCGCCCGTGCACCCTGACCTCCCCGCCTTCGATGCGGCGCAGGAGGTCCACCAGTCCGTCCGCATCCATCGCATCGTGCAGGCCGTCCTCGATGGTCTGCCGGACGAGGGGATGGTCGGGGACCTCCCGTTCTCCGGCGAGGTTCTCCGCACACGCGATCTGGTCGGGGAACACCACCGCGACGAGGTCCTCGGCCTGCATCCGCTGGATCGGGGGCGGCACCTTGCGGCCGCCCGAGCGGCGTGGGACCGCGAGCGACACGTTCGCGTTCCAGCGCCAGCGGATGTTGAAGATGGGGGCGTCGAGAAGCGCTTGCACGAGCACGTCCCGGGCGGTCGCGCTCGCGAGGTATCCCGGAACCTCCTCGAGCGCGAAGCTGTGGGTCTCCCCGAGCGAGAGGACGATGTTGTCCTCGGTGGCGGCTGCCTGGAGCTCGAAGTTGAAGCGCCGGCAGAAGCGCTTGCGGAGGGCGAGCCCGAACGCTCGGTTGATCCGGCCGCCGAGGGGGGAGTGGATGACGAGCTGCATGCCCCCCGACTCGTCGAAGAAGCGTTCGATGACGAGATCCCGCGCGGCCGGCATCACCCCGAGGGCGGCCTGTCCGGTCGCGAGGTAGTCCACGAGCTGGCGGGCCGCTTCCTCCGGGAGGCCGGCCTCATCGGTCGCCCAGCCGACCGCCCGCCGGATCCCGGCCGCGAGGTCCGGCGCGCCGGCGACGAGTCCGCCGACCGTCTCGCGCAGCCTCGACACCGCCCCGGAGAGGACGTCGGTCCGGGCGGGCGCCTCCCCGATCCAGAACGGGATGGTGGGCGGCTGACCCCCGGCGTCCTCGACCCGGATCCGGTCCGACTCGACCCTGAGGATGCGCCATGAGTGGAGCCCGAGCTGAAAGATGTCCCCGGGGAGGGTCTCGATCGCGAAGTCTTCGTTGAGGGTGCCGATCACCGTCCCGGACGGCTCGAGAACGACCGCGTAGTCGGCGTTTTCGGGGATCGTCCCCGCGTTCGTGAGGGCGGCCATCCGCGCCCCGGGCCGCGCCCGGAGCCGGCCGTTCACCCGGTCCCAGTGGACGAAGGCGCCGCGGCGTCCCCGCCTCGTGGTGAACCCGGACGCGAGCATGTCGACCACCGCCTCGAACGTTCCGGTCTCGAGGTCGCGGTAGGGCCATGCCTGCCGCGCGAGGGCGAGTAGCGCGTCCGCCTTCCACTCCCGGCCCGCGACCTCGGCCACGATCTGCTGCGCGAGCACGTCGAGGGGACGCTCGGAAATAGACAGGGTGTCGAGCTCGCCGCGGCGCACCGCGTCGAACAGGGCCGCGCACTCGACGAGGTCGTCGCGGCTCAAGGGGAACAGGCGCCCCTTCGGGGTGGCCTCGATCCCGTGCCCGGAGCGCCCCACGCGCTGCAGGAACGTCGCGATGTTGCGAGTCGTGCCGAGCTGACAGACGAGGTCGACGTCGCCGATGTCGATGCCGAGCTCGAGCGAGGCGGTGGCGACGAGCAGGGTCAGGGTGCCGCCCTTGAGGCGCTGCTCCGCCTCGAAGCGCCGCTCGCGCGAGAGGCTTCCGTGGTGGGAGGCGACCTCCTTCTCGCCGAGCCGCTCGGCGAGGGCGCGGGCGGCGCGCTCCGCGAGCCGTCGGGTATTGGCGAAGACGAGGGTGGTCCGGTGCTCCCGGGCGAGCGCGGCGATGCGGTCGTAGACCTCGTCCCACACCTCGGTCGCCATCACCGGCTCGAGCGGCGAGGACGGGAGCTCGATGGCGAGATCGCGCCGGCGGTGGAAGCCCTCGTCGACGATCGCGCAGGAAGCCTCGTCCCGGTTTCCGACGAGGAAGCGTGCGACGAGCTCCATCGGCCGCTGGGTCGCGGAGAGGCCGATGCGGCGAAGGTGCCGCGGCCCGTCCACGTCCGCCGGGGGGGCCGACCCGTCCGATCCGGCGTCGGGGAAGGGGAGGGAGGCCTGCGTGACCTTCCCGGGCGCGGGTCCGTCCGGGCGCGCGCCGTTCACGGCCCGTGCGGCGCCGCCGCCAAGGTCCCCGCCGGCTTCGCCGGTCCGGGTGTCCGCTTCCGCTCGCGTCCCGTTCCCGTTCCCGGGGCCGGTCGAGCGCGCCCCGGCCGCCTCCGCGCGAAGCGCTTCCAGCCGTTCGAGGGTCAGCGCGAGGTGCGCCCCGCGCTTGTTCCCGGCAACGGCATGGATCTCGTCGACGATGACGGTCCGGGTGCGCGCCAACGCCTTTCGGCCCGACTCGCTGGTCAGCAGGATGTGGAGCGACTCGGGGGTGGTGACGAGGATGTGCGGCGGTTGCCGGGCCATCGCCTGGCGGGCGGCGGGCGGGGTGTCGCCCGTTCGCACCATCGCCCGGATCGCGACCGGCGGCTCGCCGAGCCGGTCGGCCCACTCCGCAATCCCGCGAAGGGGCGCCTCGAGGTTGCGCTCGATGTCGTAGGAGAGCGCCTTGAGGGGTGAGACATAGAGGATCCGGACCGCGTCGTCGAGGAGCCCGCGCCTCGCCTCCTCGGCCAGCTCGTCGATGACCGCGAGGAACGCGGCAAGGGTCTTGCCGGAGCCGGTCGGGGCGGCGATGAGGGTGTGGCCCCCGCTTCTGACCTCGGGCCATGCCTTCGCCTGGCAGGGCGTGGGCGCCGCGAACTCGGCCTCGAACCAGGCGCGGACGGCGGGATGTCGGAGCGCGCGAAGCGGCATCGCCGCACCGTACACCACGTCCCGCACCGGGTCCAATCGGCGTATTCGGGCTGGCCGGTTCACGATTCCTCGCGCGAGATGAACCTTTCGTGCCGCCTGGAGAACGGCCGAACCGCCGTTCGCTGTGGGAGAATGGAACGGGAGCCGCACGTGCCGGCACACGTCGAGGAGATGGCGATGAAGATCGTGGACGGACTGACCGAGGCGGTGGGCAACACGCCCCTCATCCGGCTCCGCCGGGCGTCGGACCTCACCGGATGCACCATCCTCGGCAAGGCGGAGTTCCTGAATCCGGGCGGCTCGGTGAAGGATCGGGCCGCGCTCTACATCATCCGCGACGCCGAGGAGCGCGGGGAGCTCGAGCCGGGCGGCCTCATCGTGGAGGGGACCGCGGGCAATACCGGCATCGGCCTCGCCCTCGTCGGCAACGCGCGCGGCTACCGCACCCTCATCGTCATCCCCGAGACCCAGAGCCAGGAGAAGAAGGACATGCTGCGCCTTTGCGGCGCGACCCTGGAGGAGGTGCCCGCCGCCCCCTACCGCGACCCCGGCAACTACGTGCGGGTCTCGGAGCGGCGTGCGAAGGAGCTCGCCGCGACCGAGCCGAACGGGGTCCTGTGGGCGAACCAGTGGGACAACACCGCGAACCGGGATGCCCACGTGCTCGGCACCGGGCCGGAAATCTGGGAGCAGACGGACGGCAAGGTGGACGGGTTCGTTTGCGCGATCGGCACCGGCGGCTCGCTCGCCGGGATCAGCATGGCCCTCAAGGAGCGGCGCCCGGAGATCGTGACCGCCGCGGCGGACCCCATGGGGGCGGGGATGTACAGCTACTTCAAGACGGGAGAGATCGCCGCGGAGGGCAGCTCCATCACCGAAGGCATCGGCCAGAGCCGGATCACCGCGAACATCGACGGCGCGCCCATCGACGACGCCTACCGGATCCCGGACGAGGAGGCGGTGCCGGTGGTGTTCGATCTGCTCAGGGAGGAGGGTCTCTGCCTCGGGGGTTCGTCGGGGATCAACGTCGCGGGCGCCATCCGGCTCGCCCGTGACCTCGGTCCCGGGCACACCATCGTGACCCTCCTCTGCGACAGCGGGACCCGGTACCAGTCGAAGCTCTTCAACCCCGAGTTCCTGAAGGAGAAGGGCCTCCCGGTCCCGGACTGGCTCTGATCGCGTCCGGACTGCCCGGGACCTCGGCCCCCGCCGTCCGTCGCCAACAGGGCCAACCCATCCCCTGGTTCGCCGAGTCAGGGACGCCAATAGTCGCGCCGGCCGTGGCGGGCGTGAAGGACCTGGACGGTTGAGCCGTCGATTGCGAGGAAGATGCGCCAGGGCGTTCCCCGTCCGTACAGAAGCTGGCGGATGTCACGGTCGAAGGCACCGCTCTCGGGCGCGAGGGCATGAGATTCCGGCAGAGTTTCCAATCCAAGAATCTTCTCCCGAAGGCCGTCAAGCGAAGTGCGCGCATAACCTGGGTTCTCTGCCGCAATCCATTTATGCGCTTCCCGGATGTCGTCCTGGGCGGAGGGTGTGACGATGACGCGGTATCGCCTCACGTCCCGGCCTCGCCGAGCGTCTCGAAGAAGACAGCCGCCTCCATGCCCTTCCCGTCACGGGCTTCATCAAGACCCTTGCCGATGGCGGAAACGGTTCGGGCGTGCTCGATCCGATCCTGAAAGTCTTGCCACGCCTCGGCGTCCATGACGACCAGCGCGGGCTTGCCATTCACGGTCAGGACGGAAGGCCGTCCGGTTTCCCTGAGTCGGGAAATGAACCGTGTGGTGTTGCGCTTGAACTCGGTAAGCGGGCGGATGTCCTGGGTGATGTCCATCGCTGGCTCCAGTTATCGCATCTTTTGTAGTGCGAATATAGCATCGTATTCGCTGTTTACTGTGCGCCGGAATCAGCATGGAGACTTCTCGCCCGACCGCATGGGCCGGAACCGGACACCGTTCGCGACGTAGCTGAAGAGCTTCGTGCAGGGTGAGGTCCTCAAGCTCGCGAGCCGGGCCGCTGCCTGGTGCGCGCTCTCGCACTTCCGTGACAAGGAGCGCAACGAGGTCGATATCGTCATCGGAGACGGGTGCGGACGGGTTGTCGGTGTCGAAGTGAAGGGGTCGGCAACCGTTTCCGATGGAGATTTCTCCGGACTGCGCCGCCTGGCGGCTGCGTGCGGCGACCGATTCGCGTCAAGTCCGGTCCTGTACGACCATGAGCGGGCAATCCCGTTCGGTGATCGGATGGCCGCCGCGCCGGTCTCGGTGCTGTGGTTCTGACGGCGAACTTCGGCGTCGTCATCTCCGGTACTTCCCTTGACTGGGACGAAGCTGGCGGCATCATTGCCGGTAGCGGCTTCGCCGGCCAATTCGGAACGCACGATGCGGCTCGCAGACCTGGATGCGCGCATGGCGACAAGGTCCGACATCGATTCTTTCGGCTCAGCGGGGGTCGGACCCGCCGTGGCCGCGTTGAATCGAAGAATGGGTCAAGTTCATCATGACATTGACCCATTGAACGGTTCCGGGTCCGGAGTGACCGTGTTGTATCCAAGCGGAGTCGACCCCAATGCCTGAACCCGACCTTCCCTTCTCCCGCGAGGAGTACGCGGCGCGGCTCGCGAAGACGCGGGCCGCGATGGACGCGGCCGGCATCGAGCTGCTCGTCGCGACCGACCCTTCGAACATGGCGTGGCTCACCGGCTACGACGGCTGGTCGTTCTACGTCCCCCAGGGCGTGCTCGTCCCGCCGGCCGGCGAACCGGTCTGGTGGGGGCGCGGCCAGGACGAGGCCGGCGCCCTGCGCACCGTCTTCATGGCCGGCGACAACGTCGTCGCCTACCCCGACCACTACGTCATGACCACCGAGCGGCACCCGGTGGAGCACCTCGCAGCCCTCATCTCCGAGCGCGGTTTCGCGGCGATGCGGATCGGGGTCGAGATGGACAATTACTACTACTCGGCGGCCGCCCACGCGGTGCTCGGGCGCTCCCTCCCGGACGCCGAGTTCGTGGACGCCACCCTGGTCGTCAACTGGGAGCGGGCCGTCAAGTCCGAGCGCGAGCTCGACTACATGCGGACGGCGGGCCGGATCGTGACCCGGATGCACGAACGAATCGCGGAGATCGCCGAGCCCGGCCGGCGCAAGAACGACATCGCGGCCGAGATCCTCCGGGTCGGAATCGAGGGGTTGCCGGACGCGGGGGGCGACTACCCGGCCATCGTTCCCCTCCTCCCGTCTGGGGCGGACGCCTCCGCCGCCCACCTCACCTGGACCGACGCGCCGCTTCGCACCGGGGAGGGCACGTTCTTCGAGATTGCGGGCTGCTACCGGCGCTATCACTGCCCTCTTTGCCGGACCGTCTACCTCGGCGAGCCGCCGGAGCGGGTGTGGCGGGCGGAAGCGGCCCTCCTCGAGGCGATGGACGAAGGCCTCGGGCGGGCCCGCGCCGGCAACACCTGCCGCGACGTCGCGAGCGCCTTTTTCGGCACCCTCGAGAAGCACGGCATCGAGAAGGACAGCCGCGCCGGCTACCCGATCGGCCTTTCCTACCCGCCGGATTGGGGCGAGCGCACCTTCAGCATCCGGCGAAGCGACATGACCGAGCTTCGCGCCGGCATGACCTTCCACTTCATGACCGCCCTCTGGTTCGACGACTGGGGGCTCGAGGTCACCGAGAGCATCGCCATCCGCGACGGCGCGCCCGAACTCCTCGCGAACGTCCCCCGCCGCCTCACCGTCAAGCCGTGATTGCCGCCCGTTGCCGGGTCACTGCAAGTTGCCGGGAAACACCGACTCGTGGGGAACCGGGCCAATGAAGACTTCGAGAGACTTCTCCCCCGGCGTTTCGGGAACGGGTAGTACCGCGGCTGGTGCCGGACCAGTAGGACGAGTACGGTTCGCCGTCGCCGAAGCGTTGCCGGAGAGCGCGTCACGGCAGGTTCAACGACGACTACGGGGCCCGTCCGTGGTGGATCGGCGTATGGCTACGCCGCCATCGCAAGCTCGCCACGGACGGCCTGCTGCCAGACGTGGGTGTAGACCTCGGCCGCCACCGCCTCTTTCTCTCCGCGCGTGAACGGTGGCGTCGGCAGGTTGGCGCAGACATCATCCGACTCATCGCATCGCCGCCAGCCCACCGGCCGTGAGCCGATACCGCTGGTTTCTTGCCGTCGGAGACTCCGGACGGGTCATTTCGATCAGTCCCGCCTCCAGCGCCGGACGGATGTAATTGTTGCGGAAGGTCGGGCGGTGCGACAGGCTGAGCGCGGCCATGATTTCAGCAGCGCTCCTCGGGGCGTCCCGAAGCTCGGCGAGCAGTCGCGCCACTTGGTCGGTTACCTGATCGCCTGCTTGGTCGGTCGTACGGAAGTCCCGGACGGCTTCAAGAATCGCTTCCAGCATGAAGATGACGAACGGAGTGCTCTCTACCTTGGAGGAGCTTGCCCGGATGGCCTCGTAGTACTCGTTCTGGCGCGCATGGACCAGGCTCTCCACCGGAACATCGGCGAACAGGCGGTTCCAGCGCGTCAGTATCAAGGTCTGCCAGAGCCTCCCCATGCGGCCGTTGCCATCCTCGAAGGGATGGATGAACTCGAATTCGTAGTGGAATACGGAACTTGCGATCAGCGGGTGCTCGCCCGATTCGTCCAGCCAGGACAGCAGATTCTCCATCAGATGCGGCACGCGGTCGGCGGGAGGGCCGATGTGGTGCCCCTCTCCCCCTCCGGCGACGGCGACGTTGCCGCGCCGGTAGTGGCCGGGCGCGTCCAGCAATCCGGCCATCAGGACCTCGTGTGCGTTAAGCAGGTCGGTTTCACGGGCGGGATTCCAATGCACGAACTCCTCATAGGCCCTGATCGCATTGCGAACTTCCTGAATCTCCCGAAGCGACGCGACGACCGGCTTGCCGTCGAGGATGGTCGAGACCTGGTCTTCGGTGAGCGTGTTGCCTTCGATCGCGAGGGTGCCCTGGATGGTGCGGATACGGTTGACGCGGCGCAGGCGAAGGTCCCCGCGGACCGCCGCTTCCTCCGCGCGACCGATGGCTTCGCCGATCCGTTCGGCCAGATCGAGAATCGCCGAAGTGATGGTGTATGGCGGCGCCGTGGTCACACCCCCAATTCCTCGAAGTTCCGGGCGATCCGCGCGGCCAGTTTCTCCGCCTCTTCGTTCAGCCCCTTGAGATCGAGGTGGATGGACCGCATCGCCTCCTCGAAGTCGAAACCCTCGTCCTCCTCCTCGGGCGCGACGCCGACATACCGGCCGGGCGTGAGGCTCCAATCATGCGCCTCGATCTCGCCGCGTTCGACCAGCTTCACCAGGCCTTCGACATCGCGGAGCCTCGCGTCGGGGAAGCGTTCTTGCAGCCAGTCGGCCTGATGAACGAAATGGCGTGCCCGCCGGAGTGCTTCGACGGCCGACCCCCGCACGCTTTCCAGCGACCGGCGCGCCTTGCCGATCTCCGCGTTGGGCCAGCGATCCGAGTCCCGGGCTTCCAGTTCCTTGACCGCCGTATCGACCACGCGGCCGGCGAGCCTCGCGGTGGTCTCGTTCTTCTCGTGGCCGTAGAACGTGACCCGCTTCATCGCGTCCTCGCCGGCGTCCTCGATGAAGTGGCTCGACTGCACGAACATCCCGCCCGAACCGCATGCGGGGTCGAGGACGACGCCGTGATCCGGCTCGATCACGTTCACGATGGTCTGGACGATCGAGGGCGGCGTGAAGAACTCGCCGTTGTCGTGCGCGCCCTGCTTGGAGAACTCGGCCAGGAAGTACTCGTAGATGCGGCCGAACACGTCGCCCGAGGCCGTGCGCAGCGCCTCGGAATCGAAGGTCCGCATCATCTCTTCCAGCACGTCGTCCTCGAAGCGCTCGTAGTCTTTCGGCAACTGGCCGGCAAGCGGCGGGAAGTGGTCCTCCACGGCTTCCATGGCGGCGGTCACGGCCGCGCCGAGATTGCCGTCCTTCGGCATCTCCAGCAGCGTGTCGTAGCGCGCCGGCTCGGGCAGCATCAGCGCGCGGCGC
The DNA here is from genome assembly GCA_026712715.1 of Immundisolibacterales bacterium. Taxonomy (GTDB): domain Bacteria; phylum Pseudomonadota; class Gammaproteobacteria; order HK1; family HK1; genus JAJDXW01. The sequence continues at coordinate 19,191 of JAPOPW010000063.1, forward strand.
CGCGTGAAGTCGGCCTCGACCAAGGGGCGATCCGGCATCCTGCCCGCAGCCTTGTCTTCGTCGATCGCGGCCGCAGCCGCGTAGTAGCGGTTCGTCGCGTGCCGCAGGAAGATGAGGCCCAGAATGGGCATGAAGTACTCGTTCGACGCGAGGTTCGAGTTGGCCCGCAGGTTGTCCGCGACCTTCCAGAGGTCCGCCTCGAACCGTTCGATCCCGATCAGGTGGTCCGCGGTCATTAGCTGTTCCTACCTGCTGCACACAACATCACTACCCATCTGCGAACGCCTGCGTCGATGTTTTCGTGAGCGCGCCTGCACCCCCCAAGCAAGGTTCATCGCTCTCGTCGTTTCGATGCCCTACTCCACGGCTTCAACGCTCCGCGGGCGACTCCCGGAGGGACGGATTCGTGGGCACGATCCCTTGCCGTCAGGCGACTTCTCGCATCGGACGAGTCAGCGGCTCCGGAAGAGCACTCCCGGACTCTCTCAGCTCCGTCAGGACTTCATCGATGACTGTGCAGAGCTCGTCATAGAGTCGGATGGGATCCGTCCCGTGAATCCCGGTGATAACGTCCGGACAACGACCCAGGTAGGCGCCATCCTGATCGCTCCATTCGATCCACTTGTGGTAGCGGTCGCTTGGTCTCATTTGCCCATCTCCTCGACGGCACGCCTGATCTGCTGTTCCTGGTATGGCTTCGCGTCATCACCCGGTTTCCCGCTCACCGTCACCGCGCCTGGATATCTCGGGTGCAGGAACTTCCGGTGAGAGCCCTTCCCCCCGGATCCGGTCTCCACGAACCCCGCCGAACGGAGGTCGGCGAGAAGCTGCCGTATCTTGCGCGGCATGATCCGACTGCGTTGACGAGATCAAGTCGTCGAGCCATGCCTCCGCCCGCTGATTCCCCCGCCCTGGCGCATGCGTTCCGGGGCCGAACCGCAACCGGGGGTCCTGGCAACAGGGTGCTCGGAGGTGGCCACGAGGCGGAGCGGGGGCGGGGTATCCGGTGTCGCCCGTGACGTGCGCGGGTCTGCCGGTGCCAATGGCCGCCCCGCATGTTCGACTCCAGCGGCCCGTCGATGCGGTGCATCAGGGTGGCAATGGTCGTGCTGACTCGGGTCCAAGGGTGAGTGCCGTAACATGATTCACACGTTTCATCGTACGGATGCGGTGATTATCGTACTGCCGCGCAAGTGGCAGCGAAAGGACATCCTGGTTGAAGTAAATTGATTCGCGCCGAGCCCGACACCAGGAACCGCAGGGCGCTCGACCACGGCCCCTCGAGGCCGCCCGGCGGAGAAGAGGGCGACGATCTCGACCGCGCGGGGGCGGGGCGGCGCCGGGTCAGGCGAGGGTCTGGCCTCCGTCGATTACGAGGTTCTGCCCGGTCATGTGACGGGCCGCGTCGGAGACCAGGAAGGCGCCCGCGGCGGCGTGGTCTTCGGGGGTCGCGAGCCGCCCCAGCGGGATTCCTATCCGGTACTTCTCGAGGCTCCCGCGCAGCATCGCCTCGCGCATCGCGTCGGGGTCGTCGTAGTTGCGGATCATCGGCGTGTCCGTGGAGCCGGGGGTGATGGCGTTGACCCGGATGCCGTGCTCCGCGAGGTCGAGGCCGAGGTCCTGGGTCACCCGCACGAGCGCCGCCTTCGACGCCGAGTAGGCGAGGTTCGCCTGCCGCGCGACGACCGCGCTGATGGAGGCGATGTTGACGATGGCTCCCCCGCCCCGCTTGACCATGCTTGGGAGGCAGGCCCGGATGCACGCCACCGGGGCCCGGAGGTTGATGCTGAGCATCCGGTCCCAGGCTGCCATGTCGAGGTCGTCGATGGGGGTGAGGTAGAAGACCCCCGCGCAGTTGACGAGCACGTCGACGCCGCCGTGGCGGGCGACGGTCGCCGCCGCCGCCGCGGTGACCGCCCCGTCGTCGGTGAGGTCGAGGGCGTGCGTCGAGACGACCGCGCGCGGGTGGGCCTCCGATATCGCCGCCCGGCTCGCGTCGAGGGCCCCCTCGTCGAGGTCCCACAGGGCGATGTCGTGGCCGTCGTCGGCGAGCGCAATCGCGATCGCGCGGCCGATGAAGCCGCCGCCGCCGGTCACCACCGCGGACCGCAGCAGGGTCTCTTCGTTCATGGATTCGCTCCGGTGGGGAATGGAAATTCGGGGTCGGTCCGTGGCCGCGCCCGCTCAGACGTGCGCGATGGCGTCGATCTCCATCAGGATGTTCCGCCCGAGATAGCTCACCGCCGCCGAGGTGCGCACCGGCTTGTCGCCCGGGAAGTACTCGCCGTAGATCTCTTCGAAGCGCGCCTTGTCGTCGAAGTTCGTGAACAGCACGGTGACCTTGATCACCTTGTCGAGGGACGAACCCGCGGCCTCCAGGATCGCCTTCATGGTCTCCATGCACCGTCGCGCCTGGTCCCGGATGTCGCCGTCGACCATCTTGCCGGTCTCCGGGTCCTCGGCCGCGATCCCGCCCGTGAAGACGAAGTCGCCCACCTTCCACCCCTGGGCGAAGGGGTGCACGTGGTCGTCCATCCGGGTCGGGGCGCCGGCGGTCACGATCTTCTCTTTCTGCATGGTCGCTGCTCCTTCGGTCTCGACGGTCAATCAAGGTTCGGTTCTGGATTCTCCGCGGGCTCGAAGCCGTAGTGCGCGCGGGCCTCGACCTCCGACACGAGCTCGTCGTCGAGGTCGCGCTCCACCGCGGCCCGGTCCCGCGTGCGTGGGTCGTGGAACCCGCCGCCTCCGGGGGTCCGCAGGTCGACGACGTCGCCCGGGTCGATGAAGACGGTTCGCTTGGGATGAAGGGGCACGGTATCGTTCAGCGTGGCCGTTCCCGGGTGCCCGGCATGTCCGCCCGCGAACCCCAGGGGCGGGTGCCGGATCCGGTCGGCGCGCATCGCGACGCGAAGGGGCGCGTCCCCGAGCAGTCGGAACCGGAACTGCTGCCCCGGCCCTCCGCGGAAACGCCCTGCCCCCGCCGAGTCGGCGATGAGTTCCTTGGCCTCGACGAGGATCGGTTTCTCGCTCTCGAATATCTCGACCGCGGTGGTCGGGGGATGGTCGGGGTAGGACACCACCATCCCGTCCTTGCTTGGCCGCGCCCCGATTCCGCCGTGGACGATGAGGATCTCGACGAATCGTTCGCCGTGGCCGTTCACCCCGGAGAGCACCGGCACCCAGGTCGGGGCGGCGGAATCCGCGATCACGCGATCGGGGAGGATCGGCTCGAGGGCGCGGAACACCGCCGCCTGCACGTAGTGCGCGACCAGCACCCGGGCGCCGACCGCGGCCGGGTACTCGGCGTTCAGGATGCACCCGGGCGGCGCGCTCACCCGAAGCGGTTCGAGGCTTCCCGCGTTGATCGGAGACTCGGGCTTGCACGCGCACAGGAGCGCGTACACCACGTCGGCGTACGTCCAGTTGAAGGTGACGTTGATGCCGCGCGCGGACTGGGGCGAGGTGCCCGCGAGATCGACGCTGATCGAGTCGCCCTCGACGTCGATCCGGACCCGGATGGTGACCGGCTTCTCGTCTCCGTCCGCCTCGACCTCGCCCCGCCAGGTCCCGTCCGGGAGCCCGGCGACGATGGTCCGCATCGCGCGCTCGCTCCGGGTGCGCATCTCGCGTCCGATCTCCTCCAGATCGGGGAGGCCGGTATCCTCGAGGAACTCCGCCACCCCCTTCCGGACGACGTTGTTGGACGCGACCTGGGCCATGAGATCGCCGACGACGATGTCCGGCACCCGGACGTTCGCGCGGATGAAGCGCATCAGCTCCTCGTTCGGCCGCCCGCGCCGGTAGAGGAACGTCGGAGGGATGATGAAGCCTTCCTCGTGGATGTCGCTCGAGTCGCTCGAGAGGACCCGCCCGCCGACGTCGGGAGAGTGGGCGCAGCACGCGGCGAACCCGACGAGGCGCCGCCGATGGAAGATCGGCGCGACCATCGTGTAGTCGTTGAGCTGCGACGCCCCGAGCCACGGATCATTCGAGAGCAGCACGTCGCCCGGCCGAAGGGTGGCGGCGGGATAGCGCTCGAGGAACGCCTTGACCTCGGTGGACATCACCCCGAGGAACGCGACCTCGCCCTGGCTCGGCTGCGCGATGAGATTCCCGCTCGCGTCGAAGAGGGCGTTCGAGAAGTCGTCCGCGTCGGTCACGTTGCGCGAGAAGGCGGTGCGCTTGAGGGCGACCGTGCCCTGGTCCACGATGGAGAGCAACCGGTTCCAGCCGATCCCGATTTCGGTGGGGTCGAGTCTGCTCACAGCTCGAGCACGAGGTTGCCGGTGGCATCGACGCGGGCCCGCGCCGAGGGCGGCACGACGGTGGTGGAGCCGTCCTCCTCGACGATTGCCGGACCCTCGAGGCGTGCACCCGGGGGCAGGCGGGCGCGCCGGTAGAACGGCGTCTCCGTGAATCCATCCCCGAACCAGGCCGGGCGCCGTCCGGACGGCGGCCCGGGATCCGGGCCCGGGTCCCGGGCCGGGGTCGCGCGACGTGGAGATCGGAGGGTCGCGGGAGCGCTTGCCGCGACCGAGACCCGCCAGGTCACCGCCTCCGCCTCGACGCCGCGGATGATGCGCCCGTAGCGCTGCTCGTAGGCGCGGTGGAAGGCGGCTTCGACCCCAGGAAGGCTCGCCCGCTCGATCTTGCCCGCGGCCGGCAGCGCAACCGGCACCTCGTAGCGCTGATTGCGATAGCGCATGTCGACCTGCCGAACCACCTCGCGGCGCCCGCTCGCTTCGACCTCGTCGAGAAGACCGCGGCCCTGCGCCTCGAGATCCGCGAGCAGTGCGTTCACCCGGTCGAGGTCCAGGCGTGCGAGCTCGCTGCGGTGCGACGCGGCAAGGTCGAAACGCGGAGGGGCGAGCACCGCTCCGAGGGCGGAGAGCACCCCCGGGTTCGCCGGGACGACGATGCGCCGGACCCCGAGGGAGCAGGCAACCGCGGCGGCGTGAATGGGGCCCGCCCCACCGAACGCGAGAAGGGAGAAGCGCCGCAGGTCCACCCCGTGCTCCGACGCGTGTACCGCCGCCGCCCGGGCCATCTGCTCGTTCACCTGGCGGAACACCGTCCACGCGGCCTCGACGGGCGACACTCCGAGGGGGCGCCCGACGTGCTCGTCGAGAGCCGCCCTCGCCGCATCGGTGTCGAGCCCGAGCCGCCCTCCCACGAAATATTCCGGGTTGAGGTAGCCGAGCACCGTGTCGGCATCGGTCACCGTCGGCTCGTGCCCGCCGCGCGCGTAGCACGCCGGCCCCGGCTCGGACCCCGCGCTCCTCGGCCCCACCGCCGGGAGCCCGAGCTCGTCCACCCGCGCGATGCTGCCGCCCCCCGCCCCGATCTCGATGAGGTCGACCACCGGGATCCGCACCGGCAGGCCGCTCTTGCGCTTGAACCGGGCGATGCGCGCGGCCTCGAACTCCACCGTCACCTGCGGTGTGTGGTTGCGCACGAGGCAGATCTTGGCCGACGTCCCGCCCATGTCGAACGAAAGGAGGTTCCGGATGCGAAGGCGCCGGGCAAGCACCGCGGCCGCGTGGGCGCCCGCGGCCGGTCCCGATTCGAGCATCCGGATCGGAAAACGCGCCGCGGCCCCCGGGCTCATCGTGCCGCCGCGCGAATTGACGACGGTGAACGCACCACGGTGGCCGCTCGCTCGGAGACGCGACTCGAGCCCCGCGAGGTAGCGCGAGACGAGAGGCTGCACGTAGGCGTTCGCCACGGTGGTCGAGAATCGCGGCAGCTCCCCGAGCTCGGGCAGGACCTCGGAAGAGGCCGATACCGGAACCTCCGGGGCCAGCGCCCGGACCCGGTCCGCCGCGGCTCGCTCGTTCTCCGGATTGGCGTACGCGTGGAGGAAGCAGACCGCGATCGACTCGACCCCGCGTTCGACGAGAAACCGGATGGCCGCGTCCGCGCTCTCGACGTCGAGGATCATGAGCCGTTCGCCGTCGCTCGCGGTCCGCTCCGCGACCGGCCGTCGCAACGCACGTGGCGCGAGGGGCGCGGGGAGATCGAGGTGAATGTCGTAAAGATCGTAGAGCTGTTCGTGGCCGACCTCGATGACGTCCCTGAACCCGCGCGTCGTCAGCATCCCGGTGCGGGCGCCCTTGCGCTCGATGAGGGCGTTCGTGGCGAGGGTCGTCGCGTGAACGATGACGGTCACCGCCGCCGGGGCGAGACCCTCATTCGCGAGCGCCTCGTCGAGTCCGACGAGCACCGCCTCGCTCGGATCGCGGTGGGTGGTGAGCACCTTCCGGGCCGTTGAGCGGCCCGTCGCGGGATCGAGGAGGCAGACGTCGGTGAAGGTCCCTCCGATGTCCGCCCCCGCGACGACGGTGCGGGCTGGCATCCGCACGGTCACCGGACGACGGGATGCACCGCGGTCCGCGACTCAGCGGGCCGCACGGGGTTCGCTCGGCGCCGCCGCCTCTTCCGTCCGCCGCGCCAAAGCGGCGCGGAGCCGCTCGATTCCCCGGCCAAGCGCGTCGGTCGAGCGCCGCCCGAACGCGATGCGGACGTGCCCTTCGCCTCCTTCGCCGAACGCCGAACCCGGCAGGACCGCAATCTCGGCTTCATCGAGGCTGAAATCGGCGAACTCGCGATCGTCCATGCCGGTCCCGGAGATGTCCGGGAAGCAGAAGAGCCCCGCTTCCGGCACCGGGCAGCGGATGCCGGGAATCGAGTCGAGGGCGCGGGACACGAGCTCGCGCCGCTCCGAGAGCCCGGCCCGGATGCCGGCGCGTCCGTTCGCCGCGGCGTCGAACGCCGCCGTCGCGGCCTTCTGGGCGACCACGTTGGCGCAGGTCACGAGGTGCTGGTGCACCTTCAGCATGTTCGCGACGAGCGGGGGCGCTCCGTGCACGTACCCCACCCGCCAGCCCGCCATCGAGAACGCCTTCGAGAAACCGTTGAATGTGAGGGTGCGCTGTGCCATTCCGGGCCGGGCCGCGATGCTCAGGTGACGCGCGTTCGTGTAGACGAGGTACTCGAGGGTCTCGTCGGCGAGCACCAGGAGGTCGTTGCGCCGCGCGGTGTCGGCGATCGCGTCGAGCTCGGCGGAGCCGAGAACGCGGCCCGTGGGGTTGTGGGGCGTGTTGATGAGGATGGCGCGTGTCCTTGGCGTGATCCGGGACTCGAGGTCGGCGCCGGTGAGCATCTGCGGGGACGACTGGTGCAACGGAACGCTCACCGGCCGGGCTCCCGCGAGTCGGATGAGCGCGTCGTAGGTCACCCATCCCGGGGTGAGGAGGAGCACCTCGTCGCCAGCCTCGAGGCAGGCCCAGGTTGCGAGGGCGATGCCCTCCTTGGTGCCGACGGTGACGATGATCTCGTCCGGTCGTGCGGCGATCCCGTTCTCGCCCGCGAGCTTGTCCGCGATCAGACGGCGCAGGTCCTCGAGGCCCGCGCTCAAGCTGTAGGTCATGTACCGGTAGTCTTCGTCGATAGCGGCGTGGGCCTCACGCTTGATCTCGGCCGGGGTGTCGAACTCGGGGGCGCCGGAGATGAGGTTGAGCACGTCGCGGCCCTCCGCGCGCAGGCGCTTGACGCGGTCGCCGAGATCGATCGTCGCCGAGGGCACGAGGTCGCGCACCCGCTCCGATTCCCATTTCGTTTCCAAACGGCTCTCCCTCATTCCGATGACGGGGGCGTCGTGGACGGCGACTCGAAGCCTCCGCCCATGTAGAGCGTCTCGCCGCAGACGTAGGCCATCCCCGGGGAGCAGAACAGGGCGATGACCTCGGCCACCTCCCGAGGATCCGCCGCCCGCTGCCTGCTTCCGAGGCCGGCGTGTGGAGAACCTGCCGCTTCCATCGCCCAACGGCCCATGTCGGTGGCGGTGAGCGGGGGCGCGACCGCGTTGATGCGCACTCCGAGAGGTCCGAGGTCCTGGGCGAGGTTGCGGGTCATCGCGACGAGGCCCTCCTTGGCGGCGGCGTAGGCCGGCCCGCCGGCCGAGATCGCCCGCGAGTTGAGCGCTCCGACGTTCACGATAACGCCCCCCGACGCCCGGAGCAGCGGAAGCGCCGCCGAGATGCAGTTGAACGGACCCTTGAGATTGACGTCGATGATGCGGTGGACAACCTCGATCTCCGCCTCCGGCAGCCGGTTCGGCGCGACTGCACCTGCGTTGTTGACGAGCACGTCGAGGCGACCGAACGCCCGACCGACGGTTCCGATCGCTTCGGCGACCGCGTCCGGATCGGCGATGTCGGCCGCGACCACGAGGCTTCTCCGGCCGCCGGCCTCGATCGCCGCCGCCACCTCTTCGGCGAGCTCCCGGCGCTCGTGGCAGTGCACGCAGACGTCGGCCCCGCGGGCGGCGAGGGCGAGCGCGGTCGCGCGCCCGATCCCGCGCGAGGCGCCCGTCACGAGCGCGGCCTTTCCCGCCAGAAAGCGCTCCACCGTCATCCTCCGAGATAGGAGCGAATGAGCTCCTCGCTCCCGCGCAGGGTGGCCGACGATTCCTCGAGCGCGATCACCCCGTTCTGGATGACGAACCCCCGCTCGGCGAAGTCGAGGCCGACGTGGATGTTCTGCTCCACGATGATCACCGTGAGGGCGAGGTTCGCGATCACGCGCTGCATGACGTCGAAGAGCTGCTCGATCCACACCGGAGCCAGCCCGGCCGAGGGTTCGTCGAGGAGGATGAGCCGAGGCGAGCCCATCAGCGCTCGTGCGAGGGACAGGGTCTGCTGCTCGCCGCCGCTCAGGGTCAGGGCCTTGAGGCGGCTCTTTTGCCTGAGCACCGGGAAGTGCTCCAGCATCTCCTCGATGCGGCGCTTGACCTCGGCCTGCGGCTCGCCGCGGCTCAGGCACCCGAGCTCGAGGTTCTCGTAGACCGTCTTGCGGCCGAAGAGCTTGCGGTCCTGGGGGATGTAGACGAGGCCGTCGTGCCAGCGACGGTGGGCCGGCACGTGGTTGACCACCCTGCCGTCGTAACGGACCGCGCCCGACTGCGGCTCGAGGAACCCCGCGATGGCCTTGAGGATCGTGCTCTTTCCCGAGCCGTTGCCGCCGAGGATGCACACCACCTCGCCGTCCGCCACTTCGAGGCTGATGCCCTTGATGACGTCGATCGGACCGTAGCCGAGGAAGAGGTCTTCGAGCGCGAGCATCCGCCTAGGCCTCGTCGCCCTTGCCGGGCCCGTGCCCGTGCCCACGGGCCCGCGCCTGTCCGAGGTAGGCCTCGCGAACCCGGGGGTCCTCCTGCACCTCCGAGGGGGAGCCCGACTCGACGAGGAGCTGCCCCGAGACCAGCACCGAGATGCGCTCGCAGAGGGACATGACGAGGTTCAGCACGTGCTCGACGAGGATGACGGTGACCCCGAGCTCCCCGTTGATGCGCCGGACGAGGGCCGCGATCTCGTCGATGCGCACGAGGCTCAGCCCCGCCGCCGGTTCGTCGAGGAGGAGCACCCGGGGCCGGGCCACGATCGCCCGAGCGATCTCGACGAGGCGCATCTGCCCGCCGGAGAGCTCGTCACCCTTGCGGTCGGCGAGGTGCTCGATGCCGATGAACTCGAGGGTCTCCCGGGAGCGATCCACCGCTTCGCGTTCGAGCCGCCGGTAACCGGAGGTGCGAAATGCGATCCCGAGGAGCGGCTGCGTCCGGGTCGCGTGGAGCCCGAGCATCACGTTCTCGAGCACCGTGAGCTGGTTGACGAGGGCCACCCGCTGGTACGTGCGCATCACCCCGTGGCGGGCCACCGCATGGTTCGGCCAGCGGGTGATGTCGTCGTCGAAGAGGCGGATCGCGCCGGCGCTCACCGGGTAGATGCGCGAGATGACGTTGAGGAGAGTGGTCTTCCCCGAGCCGTTCGGTCCGATGATTCCGCGAAGCTGCCCCGCCGGGACCTCGCAGGACACGTTGTCGAGGGCGAGGATGCCGCCGAAGCTGATCGACACGCCCTGGAGGGTGAGGGCGGCGGTCATGGCCGGTGCCGCCGTTCTCGAAGGGTCGGGAAGAAGTGCTCGATGAGCCCCGCAATTCCACGGGGGAAGAACACGATGGTCACGAGCAGGATGGCCCCGATCGCGAATTCCCACAGTCCCTTGAAGGCGCGCAGGACCTCGATGAGGAGGGTCATGATCGAGGCGCCGAGAACCGAGCCGAGGAGGCTCGCGACCCCGCCGAGAGCGACCATGCAGAGCTGGATCACGAGCTGAAGCAGCCAGAAGTTCTGGGGGTCGATGAACTGGAGGGTGACGGCGTGGAGTCCTCCCGCGAAACCGGCGAGGAGTCCGCTCAGCGCGAACACCGCGATCTTGGTGGCATAGACGTTGATGCCGAGCGCGGGCGCGACCAGCTCCTGCTCGGCGAGGCAAAGGAGCGACCGGCCGAAGCCGGAGGCGACCAGGTTGCGCACCATCCAGATCGCGCCGAGCAGGGTCAGCAGGGAGAGGTAGTAGGTGGCCTGCGTGTTCGGGATGGGCAGACCACCATAGTTCGGGTGCGGGACGGAGAATCCGCTCGCCCCCCCGGTCAGGAAGCGTGCGTGCAGGAACGTCCAGTGCACGATGAGCACGAAGGAGATGGTGATGATCGCGAGGTAGAGGCCTCGCAGCCGCAGGGCGGGAAGGGCGACGAGGGTGCCCACCGCGGCGGCGAGGAGCGCCCCGGTCGGCCACGCGATCCAGAACGACCAGTCCGCCCTGGTGACCAGGAGCCCCATGGTGTAGGCGCCGAGACCCATGAAGGCGACGTTAGCCTTCGCGAACTGCCCCGAATAGCCCATGATGAGGTTGAGCGAGATCGCCATGATGATGTTGATGATGAGCACGTTGAGGACGTGCACCTTGTAGAGGCTCACCATCCAGGGGGCGACCACGAGTACCGCGAGGCCCGCCACCGCGGCAAGGCGGAGGATGCGCTGTGGACGGTCCAGGGTCACCGGTCGGTCTCGCTGCTGGGACTCGAGGCGCACGTGCCGGCGCGCTAGACGCGCGTCTGCTCCTTCGAGCCGAAGAGTCCGCTCGGACGCACGAGCAGGACGAGGATGATCACCGAGAAGCCCGCGATGTCCTGGAACATCGTGCCGGCGTACCCGCTCAGCATCTGTTCGAAGATCCCCATCAGGAGTCCGCCGATCACCGCCCCGGCCAGGCTGTCGAACCCGCCGAGCACGGCCGCGGCGAACGACTTGACGAGGATCGAGAGGCCCATGTCCGGGTAGACCAGGGTGATCGGCGCCATCAGCACCCCGGCGAGGCCGCCGAGGAGCGAACCGATGCCCCAGATCCAGAGGAAGACGAGGCGCACGTTGATGCCGACGAGGGCCGCGGCGTCCTTGTCCTCGGAAACGGCCTGCATCATCTTCCCGTGCCGGGTGAGTGCGAAGAACAGGCCGAAGAGGATCATGCACACCACCGCCACGGTCCCGAGCACGAGGTGCTGACGCTGGATGAACACTCCCTGGATGATGAGGGGCTCGAACGAGAAGATGGGCGGGTACACGACGAAGTCCCCCCGCGTTCCGTACGAGGTCCGCACCACCCCCTTGATCATGAACGAGACCGCGATGGTCGCGATGATGAGAGAGAGGTCGCTTGCGTCGGCGAGCGGCCGGTAGGCGCCCCGCTCGATGAGGATCCCGAGGATCGTCGTGGCCAGGATCGCGAGCAGCAGGGCCGCCCAGTAGTCGAGGCCGTTGGCGGTCAGCAGGTAGCCGATGAACGCGGCGGTCGCGAAGACTTCGCCGTGCGCGAAGTTGACCGCCCGCGCGCCCTTGTACACGACGACCATGCCGAGGGCGACGAGCCCGTAGATGCTTCCGAGGGCGATGCCGCTCGCGAGGAGGTCGAAGAACATGAGGCGAGGCCCGTTGGGAGAGCTCGGCGGCGGCCCGCGGCCGGCCGGGCGGGTGGACGGCGGTCCGGTCGGCTCGGCAGACCGGCCCGCCCCCGGCTGGCCCCGGGGGCGGGCGCTTGCCTGCAAAGATACCGTCCGCTACGCGATTCCCGTCATTCGACGGTCTTGAAGGTGAGGCCGACGTCCATCTGCTTGCCCATGTGGAGCTTCTGGAACATGCCGGTCTTGTTGCCGTCCTTGTCGTCCATGGAGTAGGTGATCGGGCCGAAGATCATCTCCGACTCGAAGCCCTCGATGGACTCCATCGCCTTGATGAACGACTCGCGGGTGAGGTCGCGGCCCGCGCGATTCAGCGCTTCCACCACCACGCTCGCCCCGGTCACGCCCCACATGCTGTACGGCGTGAGCTTGATCTCGGACGCGATGGCCGCGAGCTTGGCCTTCCACGGCTCCAGGTCCGGCGCGTTCGGGTCGCGGGTGAACGTCACGGTGTAGGCGTTGTCGACCGCTCCCGGAATGCCGACGTCCTTCTCGAGCTGCACGAGGTCGTTGATCGAGGTGTGCAGGATGATCGGGAGCTTGGTGAGGCCGTACTGATGGGCGGCCCGCAGGAACACCGTCGTCGGTTTCGGGTAGAGGTCGGTGATGATGACGTCGGGGTTCGCCTTGGAGATGCGAAGGGCCTGCGGGGTCGCGTCGGCGGTCTCCGCGGTCATCTCCTCGTCGGCGACCGGGGTGATGCCGTACTCGGTGAGCTTGGCCATCACGCCGTCATACTTGGCCTGCCCCCAGGCGTCGTGCTGGGCGATGATCGCGAAGCGCTCCGCGTTCGGGATGCTGCGCGCGAAGTCGGCCTGGAGCACGCCTTCGTAACCGGCCCGAAGCGAGGTGCGGAAGATGCAGCAGTTCGGCTGCTGGGTGATCTTGTCGTTGGTCGCGCCCCACACGGAGAACGGGACGCCGTTCTCGATGACGATGTCGCGGTAGGACAGGATCTCGTTGCTGCACCCGCCCGACGCGAGCATGAAGACCTCGTGGTCGTAGATCGCCTTCTTGACCCCGGGAATGCCGATCTCGGCCGAGCAGCCGGTGTCTTCCTCGACCCACTCGATCATGCGGCCGTGGATGCCGCCCGACTCGTTGACCTCCTTCCAGACCGCCTGCGCGCCGGCCGACATGCCGGGGCCCACGGTCGCTCCGGCCGGGCCGGTCAGCGGAACCATGAGGGCGATCTTGATGGTGTCGTCCGTCACTCCGGGGGTCTCGGCGGTGGCGGTGCCGGCCACCAGGGCGAGCGCACTTCCCAGTACGGCGAGGGTGCGTCGCGTCGCGTGCTTTCTCATCGGGAGTCTCCTGCTTGTTCGGGAGTCGTGGCGAGGGCGCGCCGGGCGGCGCGCCTGGGAATCCGGACGGTGCGCACGTCGTGCCGGTTCACCCGTCGTGCGAACGAGCAACTGCAGTGAGGGCCGGAATCCGACATTCAGGTCGAAGGACCCGCCGTCCGTAACGAATGCGCGGGCGATGGTTTCACAGGCTCCGAATCACTGTCAACAATCTACTCTCGACAGCGATTCGGCGACGAACCGGGCCGATTTCGCTGTCGGGCGACACTCCGCGATTCCGGTTCCGCCGTTCCTCGAACCCGGGACAACCCGTTGATTCCAGCTCGACGGACTCCACGCGGCTCCACGTGCGAGAGCGGGGCGTCCGACACCACGGTACGGCTCAGACCCGAATCGAAACGTACTTGATGGTGGTGAACTCCTCGATGCCCCAGTGTCCCCCTTCGCGTCCGAGGCCGCTCTCGCCGACGCCTCCCATGGGCACTTCGGCCCCTTGCGGGCGCCGGTCGTTCACCCCGACGAAGCCGCAGCGAAAGACCTCCGCGGTTCGGAACGCACGGGCGAGGTCACGCGTGTAGCAGTAGGCGGTGAGGCCGTAGGTCGCGTGGTTGACGGTGCGGAAGAGCTCCTCCTCGGTGTGGAAGCGCACGAACGCGGCCAACGGACCGAAGGTCTCCTCGTGCATGACGAGCATGTCCGGGGTGGCGTCGATGAGGGCCGTCGGGGCGTGGAAGTGTCCGGGCAGGTTCCGCAGGCGCCCGCTCCCTTCGCCGCTGCCGCCGTCGCCGCCCCCGAGGAGCCGGGCGCCCTTGGCGAGGGCGTCGCGGACGTGCCGCTCGGTCTTCTCGATCGCCCCCTCGTTCTGGAGGGGCCCCATGGTGGTCGCGGGATCCATTCCGTCCCCGACGACGATCGCCTCCATCCCGGCCACGAAGCGCTCGACGAAGGGCTCGGCAATCGACTCGTGGAGGAACATCCGGGCCGGGCACGAGCAGGTCTGGCCCGCGTTGGTGAACTTGCGCGCGAGGAGGTCACCGACTGCGAGGTCGAGGTCGGCGTCGTCGTGGACCACGAACGGGGCGTGCCCGCCGAGCTCCATCGTCATCCCCTTCATGAGCGCGCCCGCCTGTCCGCCGAGATGGCGGCCGACCGCCGACGACCCGGTGAACGTGACGTGCCGCATCGCGGGATGCTCGAGGAGGGTCCGGCAGGACTCGTTCGAGCGGGTGGTGGTGATGACGTTCATCACCCCCGGCGGGAGGCCCGCCGCCTCGAAGAGATGCGCCGCCGCGAGGGCGCTGAACGGGGTCTCGCGGTGCGGCTTGACGACGAGGGGGCAGCCCGCCGCGAGGGCCGGTGCGCCCTTGCGGGCAATCATCGCGAAGGGGTCGTTGCCGGAGCTGACGAGGAGGGTCGGCCCGACCGGCTCGCGGAAGACGAGCTGGTACTTGGCCGCGTCCTGGGCGGGCACGATCTCCCCGTAGAGGCGGCGCGCTTCGGCCGCGTACCAGTGCACGAAGCTCGCCCCGTAGTCAATCTCGCCCCGGGACTCCTCGAGAGGCTTTCCCTGCTCGAGGGTGATGAGCCGCGCGAGCGCCTCGCGGTTCTCCTCCATCAGGGCGGCGGCGCGAAGGAGAACCGCCTCGCGCTCGACGGCCGGGGTCACCGCCCATCCGGCGGCGGCCCGTCCCGCCGCGTCGGCCGCGAGCGCGGCCTCGGACGGGCTCCGGTCGGGGACGTTCCCGATCGTCTCGAGGTTGGCGGGATTCACGACTTCGATTGCACGGCCGGCGGCGGGCTCCACCCATTGGCCGTCGACGAGGTTTGCGGCGAGCGTGTCGGGTACGAGCTGCATCTCGGTCTCCCTCGATGGGAAGGATGTTCGGTCGGTCGGCGGGACGGGATCAGCCGGCGGCGTAGCCGCCGTCCACGTTCAGGGTGACGCCGGTCACGAACGCGGCGGCGGGCGAGGCGAGGAACAGGGCCGGCCCCGCAATGTCCTCCGGCTCGCCCCATCGGCCCATCGGGGTGCGCGCGACGACGGCCGCGTAGTGCTCCGGATCGCTTCGCCCGACGGCGGTGCCGGCGGTGGCGACGAATCCCGGGGCGATGGCGTTCGCCCGCACGCCGCGCTCCGCCCAGGCGATGGCGAGGGACTTCGTGAGCTGGTGGACGCCGGCCTTGGCCGCCCCGTAGGCCGGGACCTTCGGGCTTCCGACGTGACCGTACATCGAGCCGATGTTGATGATGCACCCGCGGCTCGCTTCGAGGTGGGGGAGGAAGGCGAAGCAGAGGCGGTAGGTGCCGGTGAGGTTCAGGTCGAGGAAGCGCTCGAAGGGCGCGATTCCGGGCGGCTGGCCGCGCTCCGAGCCGCCCGCGCAGTTGACGAGCACGTCGAGCCGCTCGATGCGGGCGGCGAGCCGCTCGACCGCCCCGGTATCGGTGACGTCGAGCCGCTCGTAAGGGTAGCGCCCGCGCTCGTTCTCGACCGGCTCGTTCTCGATTCCGGTGATGGTGACCGCCGCGCCGGCGGACCGGAACCCGGCCGCGATGGCGGAGCCGATGCCGCCGAGGCTCGCCCCGACCACGAGCACCGCCCGCCCCGAGAAGTCGAAACAGCGCGACGGTTCCATCATCGCCTCCCGGTCGTCGCAGAACCGGGCCGGTCCGTCGCCGTTCCCGGCGTCATCGTCTTCGTCGATTGCACGAGCTTCGAGGGAGATCTCACGGTTGTTGCACCGGTGCCTGGGCGATTGTCGACATTGTACAATCGGAGACGAGGTCCCGTCGCGCGGGGCACGCGGCGCGCCGGGACCGGGGACGGTCGAATCAGCCACCTTCGGAGCGGGGCGCAGGACGCAATGGCCGGATTGACGGCGAGCGAGATCGAGACCTACCGCCGGGACGGGCTGGTGGTGCCGTCGTTCCACCTGGGCGAGGCGAGGCTCGAGCGTCTGCGCGGCGCCGTCGAGCGTCTCGTCGACGCCAACCCGGATGTCCCTCCCGAGTACCTCATCGGCCCGCACATTCCGCGGCCGGACGACCGCGACCCGGAGCTCCGCCGCGAGTTCCTGGATCTCTGCCTGGACGCCGAGATCCTGGACCTCGTGGAGTCGGTCATCGGGCCGGACATCATCCTGTGGAGCAGCGGGGTCTTCTGCAAGCCCGCCGGGGTCGGGCGCGAGGTGCCGTGGCACCAGGACGGACAGTACTGGCCCTTGCGGCCCCTCGCCACCTGTTCGGTCTGGGTCGCCGTAGACGATTCGTTCCCCGCGAACGGCTGCATGCGCTACATCCCGGGCTCGCACGGGCCGCGCCGGCTCTATCGCCACGAGCACGCCAGGGGGGACGAGCTCGTCCTCAACCGGCAGGTCGCGCCCTCGGAGTTCGACCCCGGGGCCGCGCGGGACGACGTCCTGCGGGCCGGCGAGCTTTCCCTCCACGACGTCCACCTCGTCCACGGGTCCAATCCCAACCGCTCGGGAAGCCGACGCGCCGGATACGTCATGCGGTACTTCCCGGGCACCACTTTCTACGACCGGGAGATGGACGTCGGGCAGAGCTCGGACATCGGCGTCTCGGACTTTGCCAGGCGGCCGATCTGGCTCGCGCGCGGCGCGGACCGCACCGGCCGCAACGACTTCCGGATCGGCCACCGGCCGGACGAGGGCGTGCGTTCACCCCGTGCGACCATTCCGGCGCCCGCGCCGCTTCGCTGCTGAGCCGGGAGACGGCTCGGGAGTCGAGCGGGCGGGGAGCGGGGCGGGGGACGCGGGATGCAGGGCGATCGCTACGACTACGTCGTCGTCGGGGCGGGCTCGGCGGGGAGCGCTCTCGCGGCCCGGCTGAGCGAGGATCGGCGCCGCTCGGTGCTGCTGCTCGAAGCCGGGGGCAAGGACGACGGTTTCTGGATCCCCATCCCCCTCGGGGTCGGGCGGCTCTACAACGACCGGCGCCTCCACTGGCCCTGGTCGACCGAGCCCGAGCCGGCCCTCGACGGCCGGCGCATGTACCTTCCCGCGGGCCGGGTGCTCGGAGGGTCGAGCAGCATAAACGGGCTCCTCTTCGTGCGGGGAGCGGCCGAA
This sequence comes from Immundisolibacterales bacterium, assembly GCA_026712715.1. Classification (GTDB taxonomy): domain Bacteria; phylum Pseudomonadota; class Gammaproteobacteria; order HK1; family HK1; genus JAJDXW01. The sequence continues at coordinate 36,434 of JAPOPW010000063.1, forward strand.
GAGTACGACCGGTGGCGCGACGCGGGCTGCCCCGGTTGGGGGTGGGACGAGGTGGCGCCGTACTTCCGGAGACTCGAGCACTACCCGCAGGGGGACCCCGCCCATCGCGGCCGCGGCGGTCCCATCGGAGTCTGCGACATGCCCCACCGCGATGCGCTGACGGAAGGGTTCTACCGCGCGTGCACCGCTCTTCAGATTCCGGAGACCCCGGACTACAACGGGGCGAGCTGCGAAGGGGTGGCGTACCTCCAGTTGTCCTCGTACCGGGGGCGCCGTTCGAGCGCGGCGGCCGGATACCTCCGCCCGGCCCGTTCCCGGCGGAACCTCGAGGTGGTCCTCGATTGCCGGGCGACGTCGGTGGTGGTCGAGGAGGGGCGGGCGGCCGGGGTCGCCTGCCGTCTCCCGGACGGCTCGTCGCGGCTCGTGCGAGCGGCCCGGGAGGTGGTGCTCTCGGCCGGGGCGATGAACACGCCGCGTCTCCTCGAGCTGTCCGGGATCGGCGACGGTGAGCGCCTCGCCCGACTCGGAATCGACCGGGTCCGCCATCTCCCCGGTGTCGGCGCGAACCTCCAGGACCACATCAACACCCGCTTCGCCTACCGCTGCACGCGCCCGATCACGGTGAACGACGCGCTCCGGGACCGGTGGCGAGGGGCCGCGCTGATGCTCCGCTACCTCCTTACCCGCAGGGGCCTCATGGCCACCCCGGGGGTGACGGTTCACGCGCTCGTCAGGAGCCGTCCGGACGCGGAACGGATCGACCTCAAGCTCCAGGTGACGCACCTGAGCGGGCGGTCCCGCTATGCGACGACCGGCGAGCACGGCATCGATACGGTGTCCGGCTTCATGCTCGGCTCGACGCCGCTCCACCCGCGGTCGCGGGGGTCGGTGCATGCGCGCTCGCCGGAGCCGGACGACCCTCCGGAGATTCGCGTGAACTACCTGAGCGACCCCGAGGACGTGGAGATCGCGCTCCGCGGGGCGAGATGGCTGCGGCGGCTCGCGGCCGCGGAACCGATGCCGGCGCTGATTGCCGAGGAGCTTCGCCCGGGGGCCGAGGTGCGCGACGATGAGGCGCTGGTCGCGTACATTCGCGCGACCGCGGAGACGAGCTGGCATCCGGCCGGGACCTGCCGCATGGGCTCGGACGAGATGGCGGTCGTCGACCCGCGGCTGAAGGTGAGGGGCGTGGCGGGGCTGCGGATCGCGGACGCGTCGGTGATGCCCCACCTCGTGTCGCCGAACCCGAACGCGGTGGCGATGATGATCGGCGAACGGGCCGCGGACCTCGTCCGCGGCGACCACGGAGATTGAAATGGCGGAACGGGCGGTTTCCGGGGCGGCCGGCGAAGTAGATCCGCGGGCGGCTCCCGCTTCCCGGGAGGGGCCGGGCCCGGGCATGGTGCGGGACGACACCGAGGAGCTTCTTCGCGTCGCGGAGCGATGCATGCCGGGTGGCGTGCTCGGCCGGCACCGCTATCCGGCGGAGACGGACCACATTCCGGTCGAGGGAAGCGGGGCGCGCATCGTCGACAGCCGCGGCCGCAGCTTCATCGACTACTCCTGTGGCGGGGGCTCCCTCATCCTCGGCTACAGCCACCCGGCGATCGTCGAGGCGGTGCAGCGCCAGGCCGCCCGCTCGATGCAGTTCGTGAGCATCCGCAACCCCCTCGCGATCCGGCTCGCCGAACGCTTCACCGGCCTGGTTCCCTGGGCGGACCGGGTGCGCTTCGCCCTCTCCGGCGCCGAGGCGGTGATGTTCGCCCTTCGCCTCGCGCGGGCCTTCACCGGGCGCGAGAAGGTGCTCAAGTTCGACGGCGCCTACCACGGGAACTGCGACTACGGCCTCTGGAACGCGGCGCAGGGGGCGAGTGGTTCCGGAATCGGAACCGGGTCGGAGGCGGCGGGTGCGGTGCCGGGCTCGGCCGGGATCCCGAGAGCGGTCGAGGACCTCGTGCGGGTCGCTCCGTACAACGACCTCGACACGGCCCGGCGGATCGTCCGCGCCGAGTGGCGGTCCCTCGCCGCGGTCATCGTCGAGCCCGTGCAGCGCAGCTACGCCGCCCACCCCGAGTTCCTCGGCGGGCTTCGGGAGCTTTGCGCCGCGCACGGCATCGCGCTCGTCTTCGACGAGGTGGTGACGGGCTTCCGCCATGCGCGGGGGGGAGCGGCCGAGGTGTTCGGGGTGGCGCCGGACCTCGGCGCCTTCGGCAAGGCGCTCGGAGGCGGGGTGCCCATCTCGGCGGTGGCCGGAAGGGCGGAGATCATGGACCACGCCGACCCGCGACGCGGCGACGCCGCCTCCGGGTACGCGTACGTCACGACCTCCCAGGCGGGGAACCCCCTCGCGGCGGCGGCGGCCCTCGCGACCCTGGGCGAGATTGGCCGGCCCGGGGTGATCGAGGACCTGCATGCGAACGCTGAGGCCCTGAAGGGAGGGCTCCGCGAGCACATCCGGCGGCGCGGGCTCGAGGCCCGGGTGGTCGGTTTCGGACCGCTCTGGGACATCGCCTTCACTCGCGGGCCCATCGTCGACCAGCGAAGCGCGGCACGCGCCGACGCGGGCCTGAATCTCCGCTTCCACGTCGGGCTCATCCGCCACGGCGTCATGGTGCGCGCGGGGGGGCGGAGCTACTTCTCGACCGCGCACCGCGAGAGCGAGATCGAGGAGACCCTCCGCGCGGCGGAGCGGGCCCTCGATGAGCTCTAGATGAATTCCGGCATGAGTTCCGGCGCGTCCGGGTCGCAGCGGCGGCGGGAGCCGGAGCGGGTCGAGGGCTCGGCTCCGCTCTCCGTCTGCGTCGACATCGGGGGGACGTTCACCGACGTCGTGCTGATGAACGGCCGGGGGGTGGTGCTCGCCTCCGAGAAGGTGTTCACGACGAGCGGAGACCTCTCGTCGGGGGCCATCGCCGGGGTGCGGCGGCTCCTCCAGGGGAGCGGGGTGGCCCCGGCCGCGGTCGGCGAGGTGGTCCACGCCACCACCCAGACCTCCAACACGGTGATCGAACGCACCGGGGCGCGGACCGCACTCGTCACCACCGCCGGTTTCCGCGACATCCTCGAGCTTGGCCGGGAGTCCCGCTACGACGTCTACGACCTCTTCATCGAGCTTCCCGCTCCGCTCGTCGCGCGACGGCTTCGCTTCGAGGTCGACGAGCGGCTGGGCGCGGACGGCCGGGTCGCGCGTTCCCCCGACCCCGGGCGCGTTCGCGAGCTGGCGCGACATCTCGCGGCGGAGGAGGTGGAGGCGGTCGCCGTCTGCCTGCTCCACGCCTACCGGAATCCGGTCCACGAGCGGGCGGTTCGTGCGGCCCTCCGCGAGGGCGGCTTCGCGGGACCGGTCGTGCTTTCGAGCGACGTCTGCCCCGAGATCCGGGAGTACGAACGGACCGCGACCACCGTCGCCAACGCCTACGTCCATCCCCGGATCGCGGCCTATCTCCGCACCTTCGAGCGGCGACTCGACGAGGAGGGTATCGGCGGCTCGCTCAGCCTGTTCTCCTCCTACGGCGGGCGGCTCACCCCGGCGGCGGCCGAGCGCCGGCCGATCGAGATGCTCGAGTGCGGGGCGGCGGCCGGGGTGCTGACCGCGGCGGCGACCGCGAAGCAGGTCGGCTGGCCGCGGGCCCTCTCCTTCGACATGGGGGGAACGACGGCCAAGGCGGCGATCGTGCACGACGGCCGGCCGCGCCTCGCGCGAAGCTACGAGGTGGCACGGCTCGCGCGGTTCATGCCGGGGAGCGGACTCCCGGTGACCGCGAGCGCCGTGGACCTCATCGAGAGCGGGGCGGGGGGCGGCAGCATCGCCGCCGTCGATGCGCTGGGGCTCGTCACCGTCGGCCCGCAGAGCGCGGGGAGCGAGCCCGGCCCCGCGTGCTACGGGCGGGGGGGACGCCGGCCGACGGTGGCCGACGCGGACCTCGTGCTCGGCTACCTTGGGGCCGGCGCCGGGGCTGGCGCCGGGACCGAGAAGAGCGATCTTCGCCTCGACCCCGACCTCGCCCGCGAGGCCATCGAGCGCGAGATCGCGGCCCCGCTCGGACGCTCGGTCGAGGACGCCGCGATGGCGATCCACGACATCGTGGTCGAGCAGATGGCCCGTGCCGCCCGCCTCCACGCGGTGGCCCGGGGCGAGGACCCGCGCCGGCTCCGAATCGTCGCCTTCGGCGGAGCGGGCCCGGTGCACGCCGCGGCGCTCGGATGGCGGCTCGGCTCCCCCGAGGTGCTCGTCATGCCGGGGGCGGGGGTAGGCGCGGCGGTCGGGCTCGGCCTCGCCCCCGCGGTGTGCGTCGTCGCGAGGTCGCGCCTGTGTCCGGTCGAGGAGGTCGACTGGCCGGCCGCCGAGTCGCTCATCGCGGAGATGCGCGCGGAGGCGCTTGGCGACATGGGCCTGCCCGCGGCGGCGGCCGTCGAGGCGTCGGTCTCCGTCGACATGCGCTACCGCGGCCAGGGCTACGAGGTCAACGTCCCCTTTCGAGGTCCGCCGTGGGGGCCGGAGTCGGGCGAGGCGCTCGACACGGCCTTTGCGGCCGCCTACCGCGAGCACTACGGGCGGGACAATCCGGGGGCGACGGCGGAGATCGTGAGCTGGCGCCTCGAGTTGCGACAGGGGACGTTGCAGGCGCCGCGGTCGCCGGCCGCGGAAGCGGAGCCGTCCGCCGGGCGCGATGGCGCGACCCCGGTCGTCCGCCCGGTGCGCTTCGACGACCAATTCGTCGATGTCCCGGTCTTCCGGCGGGAGTCGCTCTCGCCCGAGGCGCGGCTTCCGGGGCCGGCCCTCGTCGTCGAGCGCCAGACCACCACCGTGGTGACCCCGGGCGCGCGTTTCGGGCTCGACGCGTTCGGGAACCTGAGAATCGATCTCGACGGAGAGGGACGATGACCGCGACCGACAATCCGGAGACGAAGGCGGGCGGGTTCTTGCCGGGCGACATCGAGGTCGTCTGGAGCCGGCTCCTCTCGATCATGGACGAGGCGGCGGCGACCATGATCCGCACCGCCTACTCCATCACCATCCGCGAATCGAAGGACCTCGCGGTGGTGGTGTTCGACCGGCACGGGCGGGCGCTTGCCGAGTCGGCGATCGCGAGTCCATCGTTCATCGGCACCCTGCCCCGGACCCTCGACGCCTTCCTCGCCGAGTACCCGGCGGCGGACTGGCGCGAGGGGGATCTCGTCATCACCAACGATCCGTGGATCGGATCCGGCCACCTTCAGGACATCACCATGGCGGCCCCGATCCTCGCCGGCCGCGCCCTCGTCGGATTCGTCGCGATCTCGGCCCATGGACCGGACATCGGCGGCGCCCTCTACTCCGCCCTGAGCCGCGAGATCTTCGAGGAGGGCCTCCGCATCCCGGTCACCCGCTACGCCCGGCGCGGGCGCCGCGACCCGCTCGTCAAGCGCTTCATCACCAGCAACGTCCGGGTGCCGGACAAGGTCATCGGGGACCTCGAAGGGATGGCCGCGTGCTGCCGGCGCGCGAGCCGCCAGGTCCTCGAGCTCGCGGGCGAGTACGGAGAGGAACGCTACGAAGGGATCGCGGGCGAGATCGTGACCCGCTCGACGAGGGCCGTCCGGGCGGCCATCGAGGCGGCTCCGCGAGGCACCTGGACGAGCGAGGTGACCGCGGCCGGCTTCGACGAAGAGCTCGCGATCCGGTGCCGGGTCACCCTGGACGGCGAGGGAGTGGCGGTCGACTACGAGGGCACCGCACCAGCGCAGCCCCTCGGCATCAACGTCCCTTACTGCTACACCTACGCCCACACCGTGTATCCGCTGAAGTGCGTCTTCGGGCCGGCGATTCCGAACAACCATGGGACCGCCGCGCCGTTCACGGTCGCGGCGCCGGAAGGCTCGATCCTCAACCCTGCGTTCCCGGCGGCGGTGAGCGCCCGCCACCTCACCGGGCAGTTCCTGAGCGCGGCGGTGCTCCTCGCCCTCGCCGAAGCGTTGCCGGAGCGGGTGATCGCGGAGAGCGGGGTGCCGCGCCCCCAGGTGGTGTTCAGCGGGGCGACCGCGCCCGGGGCACGTTTCGTCGAGCACATCTTCGTCTCGAGCGGCGTCGGCGCAGGTCACGGCAACGACGGACCGCACGCCCTGTGCTATCCGACCAACACCTCCAACACCCCGGTGGAGATCATGGAGTCGCTGACCCCGCTCGTCGTCGAACGGAAGGAGATCCGGGCCGGAAGCGGCGGCGCGGGTGCGCGGCGGGGCGGCTGCGGCCAGGTCTTCACGGTGCGCAACGGGGGAGAGACCCCGATCCGCCTCTCCGTGCTCGCGGACCTGACCCACCGCGGTGCCCGCGGCCTTGCCGGCGGCGAGGCCGGCGCCCCTGCCGCCTTCGCCGTCGACGGGCGCCCCATCGCCGACAAGGCGGTGCTCGACCTCCCGCCCGGCTCCGTCCTTCGCATCGACGCGGCGGGCGGCGGCGGCTTCGGCCCCCCTGCCGAACGCCCGACCCCCCTCGCCCGCGCCGACCGCCAGGGCGAGCGCCTCCCGGGCGGAGAATCCTGAGCCGCCCGCGCCGGCGCACCCCGGCACTGCGGCCCGAGCGGTCCTGATCCCGACGGCAACGACAGGCCATTCATCAATGACGGCGAGGTCATCGAATGCCGCGACTTTGACGCCATCCACTTCGACGCCGGTGACCACGTGACACTGGGGACCCACCTCGCGGGCCTCGTGCCGGGCCTCATTGCCTGACCGGCGCGCCACATTCACCGTTCCCTGCCGCACTCACCGGACGGGTGCACCGGAGTCTCGCCGGGAGTGACCGGCCGCCCCCCGAGAATGAAAGGAGCGTGACCGAAGACGGCCAGGACTTCCATCTTCGACCGTGCCATCCCGGTGCTCGCAACGCTGGATATCGCGGCCTCCCTCGACTACTTCAGCAAGCTCGGATTCGAGACGCACGACTTTGGCGACAACAACTATGGAATCGCCATCCGCGAGCATATCGAGATCCACTTCTGGCTCTGCACGGACAAGCAGGTCGCCGAGAACACCTCCTGCTACGTCCGGGTGAACGACATTCATGCGCTGCGGGCCGATTTCGCCAAGCGCATCAGGGTGGGCGGGGTCGTCAAGACGCCCCGGGGCATGGACGAGTTGTACGTGTACGACCCTTGCGGCAGCCTGGTGAAGTTCGGTCAGGTGACAGATCCGACCCTCTTGGCGGACGCCGTGCAGGAAGCGCCTCGGTGACCGTCGCCGCGCCGCCGAGTACGCCAGGCGGCAAGAACCGTCGCGATGGGCCGCGCGGGCGGCGGAGCCGGCGGTGGGGGGCGGCGGGCCGTCATGCGAGCGTGTCGTAAGCTCGCCCCGTCTCGCCCCGTCCCCCCACGTCGCGTCGCGTCGCACGCGCTCGGTTGGCCGACTCTCGCGGTGGACCGGGGATTCGAGCCCGGCGACGACGTACGGCTCGGATGCGGCTCGCCTCGCGTTGTCTCTCGACAGGCCGGTCCACGACTGCGTCTAGCTGGCGCTGGCGCATCGCATCGGAGCCCGGGTGGTGACGGCGGACGAACGCTTCGCCAATGCTTTGGCGACGACCGAGCACAGTCACGCGGTGGTCACCTTGAAGGCACTCTCGGAGGGACGACGCTGATCCGGCCTCCCGGCGACGGCGGTGCTCCCCTCCCCGCCGCCGACCGGCGGATCTCCTCGGAGGCGAGGGCCATCTTGCCCGACGCCTCCGCTTCCGCGACTTCACGAATCGACTTCATGGGCGCCTGACTTTACGGTCGCTTCGTTCCCGTTCAAGTCCGCGCCGGCTCTCGCCGTCGGAAATGCAATCCTTCTCCTTGCGGTCCGCCGGTTCGAGGGCTCTTCGTCGCCGTCCTCCGGGCGCTGCTGAACACGTAGCCGACCTCGTCCCCGAGCGCCTCGACCAGGCGCGCGCGGCTGCTCTCATGGCGGTCATGCGGGGAGAAGGGGGGGACGATCGCGTCATACTCGCCCATGGCGGCGTGGACCTCGCGGGCTTCGCTCTTTGCATAGTCCGTCTTCGTCCCGTCATCGGTGAGCCGCTCGAGGCGACTGACGGCAATGGTCTTCCGCGCGACGTTCTGCATGCGCTCCGAGCCATGGACGCAGATCCCCCAGGTACCGGCCCGCCAGTTCGGCCAGATGTATTCTTCGAAGTGGGTGTCAAACTTGGCGGGATCGATCGGACCCGTCAGGCTCATGAACCCTTCGTACTCGATCGATGCGCCGTCGTGCTCGATGAGACCCTCCCGGAACGCGGCGCGGAGCTCCGACTTGAGAACCGGGGCAAGCTCCGCGGGCGACGAATCGCGGAGGCGGGGTGCGATGGATTCGACCCACGCGATCACGTCCTTCGCGAAGTACCGCGCGACGGTCCGGAGCTCGACCGTGTCGGAGCCGCCATTGATCGACGCGTAGAGCTCCTCGCGGGAGCGAAGCTCGTAGCTCGGCCCCGGCATGCATCCGGTGTCGACCTGCTCTTCGAGGAGGTCGCGGTCGAGGCCGGTCTTGTCCGCGACCTGGTCGAGAGACACGTAGCGATCGGAGAGGTAGGCATCGAGGTCCTGGCGGGTCCAGCCGGGCTGTGCATTCATGGCGTATGCTCCCCTTGAGCCGAGCGCAGGTGTGAGATGCGGCGTGTATTTCACATTTCGATCGTATACGAAATATGGATGAGAAACCATCGATGGTCACGATCGGGGTGGCGATCGGCTCGCCGGCCCGGGCTGCCATGCTCGACGCCCTGGTCGCAGGGCACGCGCTGACGGCCACCGAGCTCGCCCGGGTCGCGCGGGTCGCGCCCGCCACGGCGAGCACGCACCTCGAGAAGCTGCTCCGGTCCGGGCTGCTTTCCCGCGAGCGGCACGGGCGGCATCGCTACTTCCGGATCGCGGGGCCCGAGGTCGCCGAGGCCCTCGAGGTACTCGGCCGCTTGGGGGCGGAGAGGGCGGCGCCGAAGCCGCCGACGTCGAGGGAGCAGAAGGCCATTCACCGTGCGCGCCTTTGCTATGACCACTTCGCGGGCGAGCTCGGCGTCGCGATGACCTCCGCCATGGTCGACAACGGGTGGCTCGTGCCCGAGGACCGCGACTTCCAGCTCACCGAGGCAGGGGAAACCTTCTTCGCCGAGCTCGGAATCGACCTCGATGCCGCCCGTTCGAAGCGGCGCATGTTCGCGCGGCAGTGCCTCGACTGGAGCGAACGACGGCCGCACCTCGCGGGCTCCCTCGGGGCCGCCCTCGCGGAGCGGGCCTTCGACGAAGGCTGGGTGAAGCGAACCAGGCAACCACGCGAGGTCGAAATCACGAGGCACGGCGAAACCGTGCTGGAGCGCCACTTCGGCTTCTCGCACCCGTTCTCGTCGAGTTGAGCAGCTCCCGCTCCGCACGACGAAACTTCGTTCGAAGCGGGCGGGCCACGAGGCTCTCGGCTCCTTGACAATGCCAACCTTCCGAAGAAGAGTTAGCCCGACTTAGCTAGGCGAGAAGCGGATGAAGTTCAACATGCACGAGGCGAAGTCGCAGCTCTCGCGGCTCGGCCGGTTGGCGTGGGAGGGGGAGGAAATCGTGATCGCCAAGGCCGGCGAGCCCTGGCTGCGCCTCGAGCCCTATCGTGAGCGGCGAGCCGGGCGCAAGCTGGGGGTGTGGAAGGGGCAGGTTCGGATCGCTCCCGACTTCGACGAGACCCCGCAGGAAGTCATCGATTCGTTCCACGACTCGAACCTGTTCCCCGGCGAGGATGCGTAGTGGCGCGCCTTCTCCTCGACACCCATGTCGTGCTGTGGGCGCTCGCCGAGCCCGCGAAGCTTGCCCGAGCGGCCCGAGCGGCGCTCGAGGACGCGCAGAACGACGTCCTCGTGAGCGTGGTCAGCGCGTGGGAGATCGCCATCAAGCGCGCGCATGGGAAGCTGGACGCGCCGGGCGATCTCGAGGCCGCGATCCGGATGCAGGGTTTCGAGCCCCTTCCCTTGACGTTCCACCATGCGGAGCAGGCGGGTGGCCTCCCACCTCATCACCGCGACCCCTTCGACCGGGCGCTGATCGCCCAGGCCCGGGCCGAAGGGCTCATCCTCGTCACCCGGGACTCCAACATTTCGCTCTACGGCGTCCGCACCCTTGCCGCGTGAACCACGCGGCGGCCGATACGGACTACTTTGACAACCGCAAGAGGTAACCTCGTGAGCTACACCCTCCACAACCGGCCGGGCTCCGGCGGGTTCGTCGTCGAGGCGGCGCTGACCCTGGCGGACGCGCCGTTCGAGCTGATCGAGCTCGACTCGAAGACGGGAACGCCGTTGCCGGAGAGCTTCCGTGCAACCAATCCCTGGGGCCAGGTGCCGACCTTGATTCTGCCGGACGGGACGACGATGACGGAGACGTCGGCGATCCTCATCCTCCTCGCGCTCCGCTTCCCGGAAAAGCGCCTCGCGCCACCGCCCGGAACACCGGCGCATGCGGCGTTCCTGCGCTGGACGATCTTTGCGAACGTGAACCTCTACGAGGCGGTGATACGACGGGGCTATCCGTGCCGGTTCACGGACGACCGCCAAGGGTACGACGCGCTGCGGAGCGCCGCGATTCGCCGCATGGACGAGGCGCTGGCCCTCGTCGACGCGCATGTCGAGGGGCCCTTCCTGCTCGGCGAGGCGATGTCCATTGCGGACGTCTACCTCGCGATGCTCCTCGCCTGGCATCGCGGCGACGTCGAGTTGCCTCGGCTTTCCCCGATTGTGGCGGCGGTACGCGAACATCGCGTCGTCGGGCCAATCTGGCGGCGTCACTACGGGGAACGGTAGGGCGGGATCGCGGGTCGCCGGCGGACCGCTCCGTCATCCCGGCCCGCTCGGTCCGGTGGCAGCGCCTCGAGGATGAGGGTTCCGAATCCGACCATCTGCGGACTCGTGCCGCGATAGGTCCGGATCGCCGAGAGGACGGCCGCGGTATTGCCGGGCGGGAGCGGCGCGGGCTCATCCGGAGGCGCAAGCGTCGCGAGGACGGACGGGGCGACGGCAGTGATCCGGTCCGCGATCCGTTCGCAGGCGTCGAGCACCGCGGGGTCGCGGAGGAGCGGCACGAGCGAAGCGGAGAGATGGGCAAGGAAGCCCGGCCAATGGGCAAGGATGCGCCAGAGCCCGGGAATGAACACCTCGCCGGAAAGATCGGTCTCGAAAGTCGCGAGCACGGCCCGGTTCTCGGGCGTCATCGCCGCGGCAGGGACCATGCCGGGCATGGCCGGCAAGGGCGCCGGCAGATCGGCCGGCTCCAGAGTGACCATGGGGGCCACGCCGGGACTTTCTTCCTCGAGCAGGCGGGCAAGGCAGGCGGCGACGACGAGATTGATCGGGCTTACCCGGGTGAAGCACTCGCAGACCGTCCGGATCGCCGCAAGACCCGCGGCATCGACCCCGAGACGGCCGAGCGCCTCCCGGGAGAGCCGTGGCAGCGGCGGCAACTCGGCGACGTCGACACGCTGCCAGGCGAGGCGCTGGACGGCGCCGGAGAGGAGGGCCGGGCGCAGGATCCGCCAGGCCCAGGGCAGGAGGCCCGGATAGACGGCGAGGTGCCGGAAGAGCGACGAGACGTAAGGGACCGCGTACGTCCGGCGGATCTCCTCGTAGACGAGCGCGACATCGCCCGTCGCCTCCACTTCCGCGATTTCCCGAAATTGCGCCATGGGCGGATGACTCTACGTCCCCTTCGTTCCCGGTCAAGTCCGGGCCGGCTCTCGCCGCCGGAACCGTGATTCCCGTCCTCGCGTCCCGCGGGCCGGGGAACTCCCGGTGGCCGTCCTCCGGGCGCCGCTGAACATGTAGCCGACCTCGTCCCCGAGCGCCTCGACGGGGCGCGCGCGGCGGCGACCATCGCGGTCATGCGAAGGGAGGGGAGCGACGACCAAGTCATGCGCGACCATGGCGGCGTGGACCTCGCTTGCCACTGCCACCGAATTGCCCACCGTTGTTCCGTCATCAGTTAGCCGCTTGAGGCGGCAAACGGCGATGGCGCCGCGTTGCCACGGGAACGGGCGTCGGGCGGTCTGCAAATTGTCGACTGACAGGCGACAGCGTAGAGTTGCGTGATGATCGCATCGTTCCGGCATCGTGGGCTCAAGGCGCTCCACGATGGCAAGACGGCACTGCGTGTGGCCCCGGCCCATGTGGAGAAGCTGCGGGACATCCTGGCCGCACTCGATCTCAGCCGCGGACCCGAGGGAATGAATCTACCTGGATACCGTCTCCACGAGCTGAAGGGACCGCTGAAGGGTCACCATGCAGTTTCGGTCCCGGGCAACTGGCGGGTGACCTTCCGGTTCGAGGATGGTTCAGCGGTCGATGTGGACTACGTCGACTATCACCAGGGAGACCGGTCATGGCGATGCATGACCCGCCGCACCCGGGCGGTATCGTGAAGCGGCAATGCCTCGAGCCCCTGGGTCTTTCGGTGACGCGGGCGGCCAAGGGGCTGGGCGTCACGCGACAGGCGCTCTCCGAGCTCGTGAACGAGCGCACGGGAATCTCGGTGGAGATGGCGATCCGGCTGTCGAAGGCCTTTGGCTCGACGCCCGAGACATGGTTGGGAATGCAGATGGCTTACGACCTCTGGCAGGCTCGCGAACGCGCCGGGGACATCGTGGTGGAGCGCTTCGCCGCAGCGTGATCCGCGCTCGTCACGCGGTCGAGCGCGATTGGCGATCGGCGCTCGGAGTTCTTCCATCGCCGCGCGACCCTATTCCACGACCGGGTAGAAGGGACGGCCCCAGTCCTCGTGCGGGTTCACCATCATGACGTCGACGAAGACGGGCATGAGAAAGGCGAGGATCGCGGCGCCGTCGCGCACCTGGTCGCGGTTGACCCGGCTGTTCCAGGTCGCGCCGCCGTGGACGATCTGGTTGCGAAGGACGTAGAGCCGGTCGAAGACGAGGCGAAGGACGCGGACGGTGTCCCGCTCCTCGAGGGCGCGCCGGAAGCGACGCCCCGACGCCCGGAACCATTCCTCCCAGTCCTCGAACCCTTCCACTCCATTGTGGTGCTTCCAGAAGGGGGTGAACACGTACTTGTTGTGGACGAGCACCCGGATGGGCCCCGAGAAGCTGTCCCAGATCGCATCGTAGATCCGCTGGCCGGCATCCAAGGCCGCGACCTTCTTGAAGAATCCGCCGACTTCGCCCGGCGCCCGGCGCCTTGCCAATGCCCCGGTGCGCACGGAGACTTGGGCTGACTCGGCCAGGAACCAGACTGGATGAAGGTCAACATGCGTGAGGCGAAGTCACAGCTCTCCCGGTTGGGCAGGCTGGCCTGGGAGAGAGAGGAAATCGTGATAGCCAAGGCTGGCGATCCTTACCTGCGTCTTGAGCCCTATCGCGAGCGGCGGGCCAAGCGCGAGTTCGGGATGTTGAAGGGCCAGATCCGGGTCACCCCGGACTTCGACGAGACACCTCGGGAAGACATCGATTCGTTCCACGAATCGAACCTGTTCCCCGGCGAGGACGAGTAGCGCCGAACTTCCTGCTGGACCCCCATGCCGTGCTGTGGGCACCCGCCGAGCCCTCGAAGCTCAGTCGGCCGGCCGGAACGGCACCGGAGGATGCCGAGAACGAGGTCTACGTCAGCGCCCCCAACTCCAACATTCCGCTCCTCGGAGTCCGCACGCTGGCGGCCTGGACGACGCGGAAGTAGAGTGCCTCTCCTTACTCGCGAACAGGACGTTTCGTCGCGCCTGTAGCGCCGCCAGCGGTCCTCACTCGAACTCCGAACGCGGCACCCCGGATTGTCGGATAATCGACATCAAGGTTCCGGTGCGCAACTCCCGATGGTCGGGAATCGGGACGGTAGTTGCACCCTGCGGGCCGGCCTTCTGCATCGCGATATGACTGCCGCGTCGCCTTACCTCCACGAAACCATGGAACGCGAGGATCCGGCGGACCTCGCGCCCGGAAAGAACGCGCAGCCTAGCCAACCGCGACCTCGACGTGGGTCACATAGACTTCGCCGCGAAGGCGCTTGTCGATCTCGTCGGCGGAGGCGGTCTCGAAGAACAGCGTCAGCGCCTCCTGAAGGTTCTCGCGCGCTTCGGCCACGGTGTCTCCCTGGCTGGCGACATCTGCCTCGGGGCACAACGCGACGTATCCATCGCCCTCGCGCTCGACGATCGCGGTCAACCATCTGCTCATCCCGTATCTCCCTCGCGCATCGCGGGTACCGCGTACACGATAGCCGTCTTGGGTTCGGCCGGCACGCACCGGCCCCTGGCAAGTTGTCGGATGTTCTCGGTGTATATCGAAACCGTCCCCAATCGTAACCCGTTTCCTCGATTCCGCGTTGCCAAGGATGGCACGAGGCCGCCGGAAGGGGCGATGCCCGTGTCGCTGATGACGAGGAGCGAGCCGCGGGCGTCTCCAGGATGAGTCAGCACGGCGTCGAGGGGATTGGCGAACAGTGCTTGGGGCTCGTCCTCTGCCGCGGGGCCCTATTCCACGACCGGGTAGAAGGGGTGTCCCCAGTCCTCGTGCGGGTGGTCCATCATGACGTCGACGAAGACGGGCATGAGAAAGGCGAGGATCGCGGCGCCGTCGCGCACCTGGTCCCGGTTGACCCGGCTGTTCCAGGTCGCGCCGCCGTGGACGATCTGGTTGCGAAGGACGTAGAGCCGGTCGAAGACGAGGCGAAGAACGCGGACCGTGTCCCGCTCCTCGAGGGCGCGCCGGAAGCGACGCTCCGACGCCCGGAACCATTCCTCCCAGTCCTCGAACCCTTCCACTCCATTGTGGTGCTTCCAGAAGGGGGTGAACACGTACTTGTTGTGGAGGAGCACCCGGATGGGTCCCGAGAAGTTGTCCCAGATCGCGCCGTAGATGCGCTGGCCGGCATCCAGGACCACGACCCGGTGGAAGAAATCCTTGAAGGCGTCCCGCTCGGGAGCCGCCGCGTTCTGGACCTCCTCCTCGTCCGCATAGGCCGCGTTGAACCCGATCCAGAGGAAGAGGAACCGCGCGTCGTCGTCGCCCGCGGCCTCGGCCCGCCCGATCCAACTGATCGCCCGGTGCACCCGCAGCCCCATCGTCTCCGGAAACCCGCCGCGCAGCTCCCGCTGCTTGGCCTTCAGGACGGTGTGGGTGAGGGGCGTTTGCATGGTTCACGCTTCTCGTCGCGGCAGGCTGCCGGACCGTCCGGCGAAACCGGGGAGACTCCGAGGCTCCGCATCGACCCCCTCATCGTCCGCTACCGCCGGCCCTCCTTCATGAGGGCTCAGCTACCGGAACTTCAGCAACATTCCGCCGGTGATACAAGCAGGCTGGATTGACCCGGTGCACCTACCCGCACATACTCACTTTCATGGAAGTTGCTGCCGCACCCGTCAAGACGTACAAGTACCGGTTCAAGGTTGACGGAAGGGTGGTCCATCACGGCATCACCACGGACCTGCAGCGCCGCGAACGTGAACACCAGCGCCGATGGCCGGACGGAATCATCGAGCAGGTCGGCAAGCCTACCTCTCACCGCGACGCTTGGGAGTGGGAGAGAGAGCAGACGCTACCCGGTTCCGCCACAGCCGTCTGACCGTCCGCTGTCCGATTCGAGCGACCCGGGCCGGAACGTGCCGCCGCCAACTCCGCCGAAATACGTATACGTTACCGGCGCCGGTTTCACGCGTGCGTTCGTTCCGGATGCGCCCCTCCTTGTCGATGACTTCGACAACGACGGCCTCGTAGACAAAGTTCGCGGCCTGCCCAACGCGAGTCGGCTGCTTGAATGGGAGCGGAACCGGCACCCCGACGGGTTCATCAACATTGAGCGCCTGATGACCCGGCTCGACCAGCTCATGCCCTATGACCTCAGCCAGAACGCCGCCGACGAGTACAGGCTCCTGCTAACGGAACTCAGGCGGGCGTTTCTCCTCCGTCTCTCCAGAGCCAGACAGGGCCACGTTGCCAGTCATCACTTCGACGCATTCGCCGACCGTTGCGCCGCGAACGAGTCTGACATCATCACCTTCAACTACGACGACTTTCTCGATGAAGCGCTCAGGCGTACCGAGGTGTGGACTCCCGAATGGGGATACGGGTTCTTCTGCCGGACCTCGCTGGACGCCGTCTCCCCCGTAGGCCACCGTGCGCCACCCTCCGGTCCGCGGCTGCTGAGACTGCACGGGTGTGTCAACTGGCGGCCCCGGCTCGGGCACACCGAGCCGTTTGCGCTCGACTCGATTGTGCACCACCACGAATGGCAGGGCGACTGGGGCACGCGCTATCCATTCTCCCTCATAGACCAACACCTCGAATCCGAACCGCTCATCGTGCCGCCGGTGCTCTCCAAGTCTGGTCTCGTCGCCCAGCCCGTCCTGCGCCTCGTGTGGACCCTCGCGTTCGAGACCTTGGCCGAAGCGGAGAACATCACGTTCATCGGCTACTCCTTCCCGTCCACTGACCTGGCGGCCCGGACCCTCTTCTCCGAAGCCCTGCGGGACCTGCCGCGCGAGAAAATGAGCGTGGTCGACCTCGCCACCGAAGAAGTCGAGATCGACCGGTTCAAGGCCAGATACCGAAGCGTCCTCGGTGAGATTCCCGATCATCGGTTCTCGTTCGATGGGGCTGAATCGTGGATTCGTTCCCTTGTTGAGTGAGCCGACGAGACGAGCCATCCGCAACGCCGTACGCCCTCAGCCTAGATGTCGAGGGTGCAGCGCAGTCGTGCGTTGGAACTTGTCGCCGAGCAGGTCAGCCCAGCAGCTCCGTTGGGCCGTCTTCTCCCGCATCGATCTTCGCGGCGATGCGACGTAGTCCTTCGTCGATCAAGTACTCCATCAGCCGGATTGGCATGGTTGTGTCGGGGTACATGGCCCGTAGGAGTGCTCGGATCTCGCCGGAGGGGTCGAACAGGTCAGGCGACCAACGGGTCTCGACTGGCGCGTCCGTTTGTCCAGGTTCGATGCCCGAGCGGATGCCGTGGGCGCATGCGAACCTCCCCGCGTCCTGGGCCTCATCGAACCAGCCGAGATTGTCCGTTAGCCGTGCCACGGTTGCCTTGCCATCGTCCGTGAGTCCAATCTGCTTGCGGTCTTCGTCCGGCATCAGCGAGCCTCCATCACACGGGTGCGGCGGGCCGTCTCCTTGTCGAGCTGGTACTCGTGCAGAAGGTGGCTCCCCAGTAGTTCTCGGATAGTGTCGCGATCGATTTCGCCTTCCTGAACGAACAGGACAACCTGTTCGGCCATTGTCGGCAGCGCCCTGACGACGTTGGCGGTATGTTTTGGGTCGAGTCGACCGAACGGGGTGTCCATCACGATGGGACCACGAAGGGGCGCGTTCGCTTGGAGCGCACCCATCAGCGCGAGCGCCACGACCTGTTCTGCGCCGGCGGAGCGGCTGTCCTCGGCCCGACCGTCCTTGTGGATAATCGTGAGTCCGTAGTGCTCGTTGATGGCAAGTGAGGCGTAGTCTTCCTTCTCCGTCGTCATCTGGACAAACAGCTCCGTCGCACTCTCTTGCACGCGACTACGGAGCGCAGTCTTGTAGCGGTCGACGGCGTCCGCGAAGACTGTCCGGGTACGATCCAAGACCCTCTCACGTTGTTGGAATGCCGCGAGTTCCGGAGTGCCGGCGGCCTCTAGTTGCCGCGCGAAGCGGGCGATGGCCTCATTCTGTTCGTCAATACGTTTCTGCTCGGCGGCGATGGCGTAGCGCGTGGCGCCTATCTTGCTGCCAAGCTCAGTGAGTGTCAGCTTGCGATTCCGGAGCTCGTCAGGATCCTGATCTTCCAAGATCTTGTTCGCGTCCACGATACGGCCTGCCGCCTCGGCTTCATCGAGGCGCGCTTGCCGAAGTGCCTCCCAAATGAGTCGTACCTCACCGCGCACGTCCTTCTGCCGGAAGCCATCGAGCTCAGACTTCCGCGTAAGCGCAGCATTGCCAGCGAAATCCACAACCTCGGCTGCGGTCGCATGCGACGGCAACGTTTCTGCCAAACGCAAGCGGACATCCTCGGGAACATCCTGGTCACAAGTGCGGCAGTGACCGTTTTCGATCGCGTGGAGTCGGAGCGAGGACACGAACGACGAAAAGGCTTCTTCGACGGCCTCTTGCGCTGCGGCCTTGGCGTCAGCAACCGGTTCTTCCAGCACCGTTCGCCAAGCGTCCTTCATCGCGACCTTCAGCTCGGTCGACTTTACCTCTTGGGCGGCTCGTGCCGCCTTGCGGTCCTTGCGTGCCCTATCGAGGCGCTCGACAGCGGCTGCGTAAGCTTCCTGGTGGCGCAGTTCGGTCTCGATTTCGTCACGCTTGGCCAGCAGATCCTCCAGCTCCGCGGCCTTACGGTCACGCTCCTGCTCGTGGAATTCCTTCATGTCATTTGCGCTCTCGAGCGCGTTGCCGATCGCCTGAGTCTTTTGGTGCTTGGATGCCTCCTTCGCCGAGGCACGGCTTGCGGCAGAAGCGAGCACCATGAGGTGATCGCGTGCGTCCCGGAGTACCGGTACGCCGAGGATCTGTTCGATCGCCTCGCTTATGACCCGGCCGGCATCGCTCTCGCTGATGAGCAGTTCAGCGTACTGATCGAGCAGTTCGCCATCGAACAGGAAGAACCGGGCGACATCCCTCGGCAACATCGCACGAAGCAGCGCCGTCCGTTCGGCGGGTCCCAGTACCACGCCGCCCCGACGCAGGGCAACCACGGCCGTGAAGTCCGCATCGCTCTGAGGTACAGTCGTCATCGCCGTGACCTCGCGCATCAGGTCAAAGTCCGCGCCCTCATAGTGGACTGCGAGTCCGATGCGAAATCCGAACTTGCGCGCGGCGACGAGGTCGCGATTGCACGCGGACAAGATTCCGCGTGTGCGGTCGCCGCGCCCTTGAATTTCGCCCAAGAACGCATAGCGGATAGCGTTCATGAGGCTCGTCTTCCCGCGCATGTTGTCGCCATATACGACCGTTACGCCCCTCTCGTTGGGGAAAGTGAGTTCAGCGCGGTCGGCGAAGGGCCCGAATCCTTCTATCTCGAGCCGGCGGAGCCTCAGCATCAGGGTCCGTCCTCCAAGTCTTCGCCATCACCGCCTACGTTGTCATCGGGCCCCTCAGATGAACTTGCTCCGTGGACGTAGCCAACACCGCGATCAATGGCAGCGGTCAACGCGGCATTGATCGCGTGCATCGCCGCATCTCCGTCACCCGCGGAATTGAATTCAGCGTCCACGATTGCCTCCAGTACTGCGGTTTCGAGCTCTGGGTCAATCTCATCTCGGCTCGCCAACACGGCGTTCACCAGATCTTTGTGTTCGTCACTCTTCAAGGTCTTCTTCTACCCCTACACCAGTCAAGGTCGTCCAGTCGATGCCCGCGTCGATCGCGATTGCCAACAGGTCCGCCCGTGCCGCCGGGTTGTCGGCGCTCTCTGCAAACTCGATGGCACGGGCAAGTTCACCGGAGGTGATCCAGGGCTGATCTCGGGTTCATATCATGTTGTTGATACATAAGGTGAGACTTCCCCTCTGGACAGCCCGTGTTGGGGTCGGCATACTGGGGCGCAGGCCCGTTGACGGCGGCGAAGACGATGCTCGACACGATTGCGCAA
>JAPOPW010000040.1 GCA_026712715.1 Immundisolibacterales bacterium
AACACCCGCACCGCCCAGGGAGCCCGTGAAGAAGCCCGTCGTTGACGCCGGCGCCGAGACCACTCCGATTCCCCCGACACGAGCCGCCGGAACGGGCGAAACACCCGCACCGCCCAGGGAGCCCGTGAAGAAGCCCGTCGCCGACGCCACCCCGGACACCGCTCCGGTCGCCCGAACGCCACCCGCCGGAACGCGCGAAGCGGCGGAAGCTCACGCCGAGCTCCTGAAGAAGCCGGACGACGACATCAGCGAGCTCGTCTCCGGCGCAACACCGCCGACGGACAACGAGGTCGAAACGAAATCCCCGTCCTCGAGCCCGGTGAAGACGCCCGTGCAGGAGGCTGCCGAACCCGAACCCGCCACCCACGCGACGCCCTCCCGGAAGGACGACACGGCCGTCGCGATGGCGGATCCTCCCGAGAATCCCGCGAAGAACCTCGACGCTTCCCCCCCGACGGATCGGACGCCGACCTCCCGAGAGAAAGCGGCACCGGCCCGGGCGAGGACCTCGGAGTTCCGCGGCACGGAGGAGACGCCCGCCCCGCAGGAGACCATCACCATCCGCGATCTGCTCGAAGGAACCGTCGAGGTCGGCGAGCACGACGTCTTCTACGTTCACGCCGTCACTCCGGACGACCATCAGGGCCTCTGGGGCATCATCCAGAAGGGAGTGACCGAGAACTTCGCACGCGGAGTGCGGATCACCATCGGCGAGCGGACGGACACCTATCGGATCGCGGTACCGCGCCACGCCGACGAAGTGCTGGAGGACCGATCGAGCTCGCCGCTCGGACTCACGATCTTCCACAAATCGAAGGAGACGATCGTCTACAACCGCAGGATGGGCCGGTTGACCCAGGATCCGGACGTGACGCTCTTCCCCGGAAACGAGATCATCATCGTGGGGTTCAAGCCAGAGGAGCTCATCAACCTGTACAAGCACTTCGCCGGCACCGATGGCCGCTGAGCGCATCGCGATCCTGGCCGCGGACCACGCGCTCGACGCCGCCCGCGGACTCGTCCGGCGCTACGGGCAGCACCCGGTCGAAGAGTGCGACGTCATCGTCGCGCTCGGCGGCGACGGGTTCATGCTCGACACGCTCCACCGGCACATGCAGCTCGGGCTCCCCATCTTCGGGATGAACCGGGGGACGGTCGGCTTCCTCATGAACGCCTTCGAGGAAGAGCGCCTGAAGGAACGGCTCGAACGTGCCACCACGACCACGTTGAGCCCGCTTCGCATGAAGGCGACCCGCCTGGACGGGGCGACGATCGAGCTTCTTGCCATCAACGAGGTGTCACTCCACCGCCAGACCGGCCAGGCTTCGCGAATCCGAGTGGCCATCGACGATCGGGTGCGGTTGGACGAGATCATCTGCGACGGAATCCTGGTCGCCAGCCCCGCCGGCAGCTCCGCATACAATCACTCCGCACACGGGCCCATCCTTCCCCTGAGCGCGGGGGTGCTCGCACTGACCGCGATCAGCCCGTTTCGCCCCCGGCGCTGGCGCGGGGCGCTGCTCCCGCGCGACGCGCGGGTGCGCTTCGACGTGCTGGATCCGGAGAAACGACCCGTCAGCGCCAGCCCCGACGCGCGCGAGACGCGGGACGTGGTGCGAGTGGAGATCCGCGAGGATCGGGGCATCGAGATGCGCCTGCTCTTCGACCCCGAACGCAATCTCGAGGAACGCATTCTGACCGAGCAGTTCCGGCCCTGAGCCCGCTTGGAGCATGGGCATCCGGGGGGCCTTCAGCATCCCGGACCCCCCGGCCGCGGCGCCCCGACGGTCTGCGGCAGATCCACGATTCACCTCGCTTCCCGCGCGCCTGAACCGGTGGAAACGCACGGATATCGCCCCCATAATGGTGCTCGTGAGCAAGCTGAGCAGCGGCATCGAGCGGCACGCCCGCTTTCGGATCGGGGACATCGTTCGTCACCGAATCTATCCGTTCCGGGGCGTCATCTACGACGTGGACCCGGAGTTCGCGAACTCCGAGGAGTGGTGGAACTCCATTCCGGCCGCGGTTCGTCCCTCCAAGGACCAGCCGTTCTACCATCTCTTCGCCGAGAACGCCCAGGGCCACTACAACGCCTACGTCTCGGAGCAGAACCTGCTGCGAGAGGATGACCCGCGGCCCGTCGACCACCCGCAGGTGCTGGAGACGTTCAGCGCTCTGGAGGACGGAACGTACGTGCTCCGTCCCCGCGCTCGCCACTGAGCCGCCACCCTCGCTCCTCACCCCTTCGAACCGAAGCGACGCATCCATGCACGTTCACAGCTTTACCGTCTACGACGTCCTCGTCCGCAACGCGGGCTGCCATCCCGGGCGGCCCGCGGTCGTGACCGAGGACGGGGACACCGTGACCTTCACCCGCCTGCTCGAGCGCGTGGACGCCCTCGCGACCGGCCTTGCCGGAGCCGGGCTCGGAAAAGGGGATCGGGTGCTCGTCATCGCCCAGAACTCCGTCGCGTACTTCGAGCTGTACTTCGCGTGCGCACGCCAGGGAATTGTCCCCTACCCGCTCAACTGGAGGCTGTCGGCGGACGAGGTGGCCCGCTCGTGCGTGCGCGCCCGCCCCCGCGCGCTCGTGATCGACGAGGCGTACCACGAAGTCCTGCCGGGCGACGGAGCGGGTCTCGAAGGGGTGACCCTCAAGGCCCAGCTCGACGGAAATCCTCCGGACGGCTGGATCGGCTTCGACCGTCTCCGGTCTCCGGAGGCGACCGCGGAGCGGCCCGAGGTCGCGGCCGACGAACCCTTCGCGATCATCCCCACCGCCGCGGTCGACGTGATCCCGCGCGGAGCCGTGCTCACCCACACGAACGTCGTCACCGCAAACCTGCAGACCGCCGCCGCCATGAATCTCGTTCCGGCCGACGGCAACCTGCTCGCCCTCCCCCTCTTCCACATCGCGGCTCTCGGGAGCGGGCTCGCCGTCATGCAGGCGGGCGGGCAGAACGTGGTGATGCCGCGCTTCGACCCGGCCGAGGCGGTTCGGCTCATCGACGCGCACGGCCTCACGTTCATCAGCGACTTCCCGCCGGTCCTGGTCAGCGTCCTCGACCAGGCGAAGGAACAGGGCAGCGACCTCCCTTCCCTTCGCATCGTGAACGGGCTCGATTCCCCGGACACCATCGAACGCCTGCACGCGGAGACGGGAGCCGACTTCTGGAGCGGCTTCGGGCAGACCGAGACGACGGGCTGGGTGACCTTGCAGCGTTTCCGTGATCGGCCGGGTGCGGCCGGAGTTCCAGGTCCGGCTTGCCGGGTGCGGGTGGTCGACGACTACGACCGGGACGTTCCGCCCGGCACGGCGGGCGAAATCCTGGCCCGCGGACCGACCGTGTTCCACGGCTACTTCGACCAGCCCGAGGTCAACGAGCACACCTTCCGGGGCGGATGGCACCACACCGGCGACGTCGGCCGCTTCGACACGGACGGCTATCTCCACTACGTGAAGCGCAAGCCCGAGAAGGATCTCATCAAGCCGGGCGGCGAGAACGTCTATCCCGCCGAGGTCGAGACCACCATCATGGAGCTGCCGGAGGCGAGCGGCGTTTGCGTGTTCGGGGTTCCGGATCGGAAGTGGGGCGAGGGAATCATGGCGGTGGTGGAGACCGCGGGCGATCTCAGCGCCGCGCAGGTCGTCGACCACGTCGGCTCGCGCATCGCGCGCTTCAAGCGCCCGCAGCACGTCGCGTTCACCGACTCGCTTCCGCGAGACGAGAGCGGCGCCGTCGACCGCGAGGCGGTCAAGGCGAAGTGGGCGGAGACCGTCTCCGGGTAGACGAGGCCGGAACGCGACCCGTCGTCCGCCGGCCTCCGTTCGCCGCGAGAGCGCGCCGGGCGTTCCGGAGCGATCACCGGATCGTTCGAGAAAACGACCGCCCCCGTCGGGGCGGGCCGCGAACGTCAGCCTTCGGCGGTCACCGGGTCGATCATCTTGCGCACTTCGGTGACGACGGTCGCCGGAAAGCCGCTTCTCTCCGCGTGCTCGTGGATGAGCCCTTCTTCGTCCGCGAGGTAGACGCAGAAGGTCTTGTCGCCTGCGACGTAGGTGTGCTCCCACTGGATGTTCTTCTTCTCCGCCTTCATGTCGGCGAGAACGCCGTTCGACTTCGCGGCCGCGTCGCGCAACGCCTCGCGCTCGGCGGAACCGATCTCGGGAATGTCGCGCTCGATGACGAAACGGGGCATGACGAATCCTCCTTTGTCCGGGGTTGACTCCGCTCCAAGCTATTCGCGATCCGTCTCGACTGCAATCCCCCCGAAGGGCCGCTGCATTTCCGATCGGTAACGAGTCGTCCCGCCTCGACATGGGAGAACCGGGACGAGAGCGGGGTTTCGTGATCGGCCGAGCGAACCGGCCGAGAAGGACAAGACCCGATTCCGACCTCGATTCCTTCCCGCGAGCAGATGCCCCGCCGGACCCGGAGCTCCATCCCCCGAGAGAACGCTTGCGCCCGCCGCCCGGACCCGGCCGAGCATCGTGTGCGCTACACTCGCCGCACGCGACGGAATCGGTGGTGGAAGTGCGCAGGGTTGTCGAGCTGTTCCGGAACCGCCCGATTTTCTCCTGGGCGCTCTATGACTGGGCCAACTCGGTGTTCGCGACCACCGTCATGGCCGGGTTCTTCCCGGTCTTCTTCAAGGAATACTGGAGCGCGGGGTCCGACGCGGTGGTGAGCACCGCGCAACTCGGGTTCTCAAACTCGATCGCGAGCGTCTTCATCCTCGTCGCGGCCCCGATCCTCGGCGCGATCGCGGACGGGGGCGGCGCCCGGAAGAAGTACCTCGGGGTCTTCACCGCCCTCGGCATCGTGATGTCGGCGGGCCTGTGGTTCGTGGCCCAGGGCGACTGGGCGATGGCCGCCCTCGTCTACGTTCTCGCCGTGGTCGGATTCTCCGGCGGAATCGTGTTCTACGACGCCCTCATCATGTCCGTGAGCCCGCCGGAGCGTTACGACGAGGTCTCGTCCTTCGGCTTCTCTCTCGGCTACATCGGCGGGGGGGTCCTGTTCGCGGGAAACGTCGCGATGGTCCTCTCGCCCTCGACGTTCGGGCTGCCGGGCGCGGCCGAGGCGGTGCGCCTCTCGTTCCTGACCGTCGCGGTCTGGTGGCTCGTCTTCTCCATCCCGCTCTTCCGGAACGTGCCGGAGCCCCCGCGCACCGGGGACCCCTCTTCGGCGGTCGGGTCCGGGCTTCGCTCGCTCGCGAAGACGATGCGCGAGCACCGCACCCACCGGATGGCGGTGCTCTTCCTCGTCGCCTACTTCTTCTACATCGACGGGGTCCACACGATCATCCGGATGGCGGTCGACTACGGCCTGTCCCTCGGCTTCCCGGCCGACAGCCTCATCGTCGCCCTCCTCATCGTGCAGTTCGTCGGCTTTCCGGCCGCGCTCGTCTTCGGGCTCGCAGCCCAACGAGTCGGCCCCAAGCCGACCCTCTACTTCGGGGTGGTGGTCTACGTCGGGGTCACCATCTACGCGTACTTCATGACCTCGGTCATCGAGTTCTACGTCCTCGCCGTCGTGATCGGCCTCGTCCAGGGCGGGGTGCAGGCCGTCTCGCGCTCGCTCTACGCGCGTTTCGTGCCGGCGGCCCAGAGCGGCGAGTTCTTCGGCTTCTTCAACATGATCGGACGTTTCGCGGCGATCCTGGGACCGTCCCTGGTGGCAATCACGGGTCTCCTCACGGGCAGCTCCCGACTCGGGATCCTCTCGGTCATCGTGTTGCTCGTGATCGGGGCGGTGCTCCTCGGCTTCGTCCGCGAACGGGAGGGGTCCGCCGTCCCGGCCTGAGCCGGACGCGACGCCTCCCCCGGCGTGCATCCGGACCCGCACCGGGCCCGGGCGGGCCGGGCCGCTTGCGCTCGGGACCCGCCCGCGAAAAGATCGCCGGCGAAGTCAGGAAACCAAGGAAGACGCCCGTGCCCGCCCCCAACCGCAGTCCACTCGAATCCGCATCCGGCGCCGGTCCGGTCGAAGATCCGAATCCCGCCGCAGGGTCCGGGCGGACCCAACTGCGATTCGACCCCTTGCGCGACGAGCACATGCCCGCCGACTTCCGGATCTCGCTCGAAGCCTATCGCCGGGGGGGGACCGACGGGTTCCTGGACGACGACCCGGAGCACGTCGAGACCCAGCCGATGCGCGGCTTCGAGCCCCGCTACCGGAACATCGTCGACTACATCGTGCGCATCACCCACCGGATCTGGGAAGAGAAGGACATCGGCTACATCTACGACACCTACAGCCACGACTGCCGGGTGTGGGACGACGTGGGTCTGCAGTACGGCCGCGAGAAGATCGTGGCCGACACGGTGCACACCAACAATGCGATGCCCGACATCCGGCTGGTCGCCGACGAGGTGATCTGGGCCGGCGACGAGGACGTGAGCTTCCATACCTCGCACCGCACCATGATCCTCGGCACCAACACCGGCTACAGCCGCTTCGGGCCGCCGACCGGCCGGCCCGTCCGCATGCTCTGCGTCGCCAACTGCGTGTCGCGCGACAACGAGATACACGACGAGCACGTCGCCTACGACATGGCCGGCATGCTGGCGCAGCTCGGCCTCGACGTGCCGGAAACCGCCCGGCGCATCGCGTCCGAGCGCGAGACCGGCCCCTTCGCGCCGAACTTCGAGGCCGGCGAGCCGCGGCGCGGCCGCGGCCAGGGGAAGCCGGCGCGGCATCCCATTCCGGACCGCGCCGACGACATTCGCGAGTTCGTCCACGCCGCCTTCGACTCGGTCTGGAACCGGCGCGACTTCAGCGCAATGGATCGCCTGTACGCCCCTTCGGTCGTCTTCGAGGGCTCGACGGGACGGGTCTATCGAGGCGTGGGCCAGCTTCGTTCGCACGTCCTGTCGATGGTCGCGATGTTCCCCAACATCGCGGTCGGCATCGAGGACCTCTACTGGATGGGCAATTCCCGGGACGGCTACCTCGTGTCCATCCGCTGGGGAGGGGTCGGCGCGCACCGCGGCCACGGACCCTATGGCGATCCGACCGGGCGCGAGTGTCACATCTGGGGCATCACCCAGTGGCTCATCGAGAACGACCGGGTCCAGAAGGAATGGACCGTGTTCAACGAGTTCGGGATCCTGATGCAGCTCCTCGGCTAGCCGCCCGGCGAAGCTCACCGTCGTTCCGGGCAAACCTCCCCTTCGATGCGGCGTCTGCACGCGACGCTGGCGCCCCCTTCTTCGATTCGGAGACACGCATGTCGGACTTCCAGGCATCCAAGGCCCTCGTCCTCGACCTCCATCGCGCCCTCGACCCGGCCCCCGCCGAGGCCGCCGCGGACGTGCTGGCCCGCTACACGACCGGCGACTGGCACTTCCGGGGGATGCACCCGTTCAACGAGCAGACCGGTCCCGAGGCGGCCGCGCGCGTGTTCTGGGAGCCCTGCAAGCGCGCGTTCACACCGTTCCAGCGGCGCCAGAACATCTTCTTCGCCGGGCGCAACTTCATGGACGGTTACCGGACCGAATGGGTGTGCAGCATGGGGCACCTCCTCGGCCTGTTCGATTCGCCCTGGCTCGGGATCCGGCCGACCCGCAAGATGAGCTTCCTCCGCTACGCCGAGTTCCACCGCATCGAAGAGGGCCGGATCGCGGAAACGGCCCTCTTCGTCGACGTCATGAGCGTCATGCACCAGGCCGGGCTCCGGGTGTTTCCGGAGAGCACCGGGGCCACCGTCATCACGCCGGGGCCGCAGACGCAGGACGGGCTCCTCTTCGATGCGCATCCCGAGGAGGAGGGACGGACCACGATGGCCCTCATCCAGCGGATGATCGACCGTCTGGTCGCGACCGGGGTGCGGACCCTGAAGTCGGATCTCGAGCTCGACTGGCACGACGACATGCTGTGGTGGGGACCGGCCGGGATCGGCGCCGCGTACACCCACGAGCGCTACCTCGAGCAGCACTGCCGTCCGTTCGAAGAGGGCCTCGAGTTCCTGACCCACCACGGCCACGTCCTCGAATTCGCGGAGGGCAGCTACGGCGGTTTCTTCGGCTACCCGACCATGCGGATGAAGTCGAAGGGCGGGTACATGGGGCTCGCTTCGGCCGGCGAGTTCGAAGCCGAGATGCGGATCGTCGATCTCTACCGCCGCGCGGGCGACAAGCTCGCCGAGAACTGGATCTTCATCGACAACCTGCACTTTCTCGAGCAGCTCGGCGTCGACCTCCTGGATCGCCAGCAACGGTTGAGCGGCGGCGCCTCATCGTCCTGAGCCGGCGGTCGCGCGCCGCCCCCGCAAATTCGGCGTCCGCCCTCGAAACGAGGCCGCCGGCACCGCGGCCTCGCGATCGGGCGGCGCCGGGCGGCCACGCCGCAACGTGCCGCGATGGCACCTTGTCGAGGACGCGGCGGCGCGTCTCGCGTTCCCGGCGGATTCAGTCCGTCCCGGCGCGAACCGCGCCGCGAGGCCGGAGGAAACCCGACTCCGAATCCGTTCTTCCGCAATCAGCGCTGCGCAATCCCGGCCATGAGATCGAGGCCGAGCTGGCGGAACACGTCGATGTGGTCGACCATGACCCAGTTCTCGGCAAGCTTCCCGTCCCTCACGAGCCAGAAGTCCGAGAAACGCATCCGCATCTTCCGTCCCGTCGCCGGATAGCCGAGGTACGGACCCCGGTGGGTGCCGGTCAGGTACCCGGTGGCGGCGACCCGGGTCTCGTCCGCGAGCTCGATGTCGTTCTTCGCGAAGTAGTCGGGGAACGCCCGGTAGAAGGGCACCATGACCTCCTGCTTGAACGCGGCGAGGCCGTGGATGTCGCCGAAGCCGGGCGGTCCGTGCCAGATCATGTCCTCGTGCCAGAAGTCGTCGTGCGCGTCGAGATCCTGCGCGTTGAGCGCGGCATACATGTTCTGCACGAGCTCGAGGTTGTCGCTTGCGCTCATTTGCGCCCTCCCTTCAAGGTCGACTGTCGCGGGCCCGATGTCATCCCTTGACGGCGCCGGCCGTCAACCCCGAAACGATGTGCTTCTGGAACGCGTAGACCAGGATGATGATCGGAATGGTGACCGACACCGCCCCCGCGACGCCGTGCATCAGGCGCGTGACGCTCTGCTTCTGACCCATGTAGTTCCCGAGGGCGGCCGTCATGGTGGTCATGTCGCCGTTCATCAATTGGCTCGAGATGATGAAGTCGTTGTAGGCGAGGAGGAAGGAGAAGAGCCCCGCGGTCACGATCCCGGGCCACATAACCGGGACGACGACCCTCCGGAACGCCCCCCAGCGCGAGCACCCGTCGACCATCGCGGCCTCGTCCATGTCCCGCGGGATGCCCATGAAGAACGCGCGCAGCATCCAGATCGTGAAGGGCTGGTTGATCGCGACGAGGACCACGATGAGAGTCTCGTAGCGGCTCCAGATCCCGAGCTCGAAGAAGGCGGGACGGTAGGCGGTCAGGAGGACCACGTGGGGCATCGCGCGAAAGACGAGGGCCGCGATGAGGAGCCAGAAGCCGAGCTTCCCCTCGTAGCGCGCGAGGGCGTAGCCCGCGAGGCAACCGATGGTGAGCGAGACGGCCATCGTCGCCGCGGTCACGATCGTGGTGTTGATCGCGAAGTGCCAGAACGCATCCTCCACCCAGACGTGGTGGAAGTTGTCGAAGGTGAAGGGGGCGAAGAGCTTGGGCGGGGTGGCGAAGGCGTCCACCGCCTTGCGGAACGAGATGAGGAACATCCACAGGAACGGGAACGTCGCGACCGCGAACCAGACGGCCATCCCCGCCGCCGACGAGGTTCGGGCGAGGGGAGAGAGACGCGCCTTCACCGTCTGGTCGCCTGGTCGCGGTACGTGTGCACGAGCACCGGAATCAGCAGGATGACGACCCCGATCACGGTCAGGATCGCGTACGCCGCGGCCTTGTTGGCGTTGTCCTCGTAGGAGAGCGTGTAGTACGTGAGGTACTGCACGGAGTTGGCGAACACGCTCGCGCCGAAGACCAGGATCGGCTCGAAGACCCGGTAGGCGTCCATCACGTGGATCACCGTGATGACCGCGAGGAGGGGCATGAGGTGGGGAATGACGACGTAGCGAAGCCGCTGCCACGCGCTCGCGCCGTCGATCATCGCGGCCTCGAGCGGATCGCGCGGCACGGTCTGAAGCCCTGCGTAGAGGATGATGAAGGCGAAGGGCGCGGCCCACCAGATGCCGTAGGCGACGATGACGGTGCGGATGGTGAGCTGGTCGGCGAGGAAGTAGAACCGCCCGAAGCCGAGGGCCTCGATGAGCGACGCGATCACCGCCCCGTCGAGGAACAGCCAGTACACGGCGAGCGACGAGACGACCGGGGTCACGATCATCGGGAGGATGGAGACGAAGACCATCGTTCCGCGCAAGCGCTCCGACGCCCGGTCGACCCCGAGGGCGAGGCCGAGGCCGATGAGCAGCACGAACGGGGTGGTGCCGAAGGTGTAGAGCAGGGTGAACTCGAGCGCCGACCAGAAGTCGACGTTGGTGATCTCGCGATGCAGCTCGGAGATGAAGCCACGGAGCGAGGTGACTTCCCGCGCGCCGGAGAGGATCTCGTCCAGCCCCTCGACCTCCGCCGCCTGCACGATGTTGTCGGCGCCGACGAACTTCCACACCTTGACTCCCCGCCCGTTCTCGTCGAGCACCGGCTGCGGCACCGTCCGGGTGACCTGGCGCTTGAGCCCGCCGAAGAGCGGCACCTCGGTGGTGAGCTCGACGAGCTCCGTCTTGACGTAGGACTGGTGAAGGGCGAGGTACACGACCCCCGCCAGCGGCATCGCGATGAGGAGGAGCATCGAGACGACGGAGGGGGCGACGAAGAGCAGGAAGGACTTGCGTTTCACGTCGATGCCCCGGAACGACGGTCGCGGAACGGGTCCGTCCGCCCCCGGCGCGGCCGCGCCGGGGGCGGACCCGAATGCTCAGTTCGCGAGGAGACCCTGCTCCCGCGCCGCGGCCCGGTACGCCTTGGCCGCGTCGGCAAGCGACTGGGCGGCGGACTCCTTCCCGGTGATGAAGTCCGAGATGTTCTCCCCGAGCGAGCTGTGCGCAAGGGAGGACTGCGGGTTCATCGGATACGGGGGTGCCCCGCCCATCACCGTCTCGGTGATCGCGGCGGTGTACTGGGTCGGCTGGTAGTTCGAGCGGATCCAGAGCGTGGTGTCGTTGTTCTTCGCGACGGTCTCGGCTCCGAGCGCATGCATGATGACCTGGAAGGTGACGTCCGGGTCGCCGTCGAGGTTCTTCGGAATCACGTAGCCGTCCCACCAGAAGGTGGAGGCCGGCGGGCCGCCCTCCCGGGTGGCGGGCGCGGGGGCGTAGCCGATCTTGCCGACCACGGTGCTCTCGTCGGCGTTGTCCATCGTCGGCGCCTGGTCGCCCCACTGGATCGCCATCGCGATATCGCCCTGCTGGAGCTGCCGCTTGACGCCGCCGAAGTCGAGCGACATCGAGTTCGGGGACATGTACTCGAAGAGCGCGCCCAGGATCTCGAGCGCCTCCACCGCTTCCGGCGTCTCGAACGCGGGCTCGGAGGTCGCCGGATCGAAGAGCTGCCCCCCGTTCGCGAGCAGCAGGTTCACGTACTCGTTCGCGAGCTCCCAGCTATTGCCGAACGCGGCCCCGTAGGGATGCTCGATCCCGGCCGCCTTGAGGGTCTTCGCCGCGGCGAGAAGCTCGTCGTAGGTCTTGGGGACCGCGAGCCCGTGCTCTTCGAAGAGGTCCTTGCGATAGTAGAAGTGCTGCGCGTTCACCATGAACGCGATGGCCATGATGTCGTCGCCGAAGCGGATCAGCATCTGGTCCTCGATGTCGTAGGTATCCCGGTACTTGTCGACGAGGTCGTTCAGCGGGCGGAGCTGGCCCCGGGCCTGGAGGAGGGTGATCGAGCTGTTGGCGACCGCCGCCGCGTCGAAGGGCGAAGACCCGGCCGCGAACGACTGCTCGGTCTCCGAGCGGTGCTCGGTGGTCAGCTTGGCGTCGACCACGAGCCCGTCGCGTTCGCACTCCTTCATGGTGTTCGCGATCAGCTCCAGGGTCTCGAAGAAGTTCGAGATCACGTTGACCTCGCCCGAACCTTCGACCTTGCACTCGGCGAGTGCGGTCGAGGGCAACGCGGCCAATGCCGCAGCGGCTACGATGTATTTGAATTTCATCACGTTGTCTCCTTGTTGGGGCGTTTATCGGCTGGGATCGCAGCCAGTAGTATAGAACCCGCCGGGCGGCTCAGCCGGTTCCGGGCTCTCCGATGCGGTAGACGGACTCGACGGCCGGCTCGCCGTCCGTGACGACCCGCCCGCATTCGACGAGGCGGAGCATGGCCGCGAACACGGAGCGACCGGCGGCCGGGACGAGCCCCGGCGCGAGCCCGACGTACATCCGCGGCACCATGTCCGGGATCCGGCCCACCCCGTCGCGCAGGCAGGCGAGGATCTGGTCTTCGCGTTCACGCCGGTGGGCGATGAATGCCCGCACGTAGGGCTTCGGATCGTCGATGCGCGGCCCGTGGGTCGGCCAGTAGTGGAGGTCGTCACGTTCGAGGAGGCGGTCGAGGCTTCGCAGGTAGTCGCCCATGTCGCCGTCCGGCGGGGAGATGACGCTCGTCGACCAGCCCATCACGTGGTCGCCGGAGAA
Source organism: Immundisolibacterales bacterium (assembly GCA_026712715.1). Classification (GTDB taxonomy): domain Bacteria; phylum Pseudomonadota; class Gammaproteobacteria; order HK1; family HK1; genus JAJDXW01. Next base: position 12,634 of record JAPOPW010000040.1, read on the forward strand.
GAGGATCCGGTCCTCGCGCAGCGCGAAGCAGACGTGGTTGGAGGTGTGTCCGGGGGTGTGGACGCAGTCGAAGGACCACCCGTCCCCCTCGATGCGGTCGCCGTCCCGCACCTCGATCTCGGGGACGAACTCCATGTCGCCCCCTTCCTCGACCTGCACGCCCGAACGCCCCGAGCCGTGCGGCCCGTAGCCGTGGACCGAGCCCGCCCCGACCTTCGCCTTGAACGGCCGGGTGGCGGGGGAGTGGTCGTTGTGGGTGTGGGTAACGAGGATGTGGCTCACTTCCTCGCCCTCGACGGCGGCGGCGAGCGCCTCCACGTGCTCCGGCAGGGCCGGCCCCGGGTCGATGACCGCGACCCGGCCGCGCCCCACGATGTAGGTGCCGGTACCGTACAGGGTGAAGGCGCTCGGGTTGCGGGCCACGACCCGCCGCACGGGCACCGCGCCCGGCTCGGAGATGAGGTCGACCCGGCCGTACTCGAACTCGAGCTCGCGCCGGAAGGGTATCTCGACGGCCACTTTCATTCCCTCCTGTCCGAAGTTGCGCGGCGCCCGAATGCATGGCATCCCGACCCCGCCGGTCGTGCCTTCCGGCACGATTTCCCGTGAAGGTCCGCCGCACGGCACCGCGACGGCGCTATCGTTCCTTCCGGGTGGGGATCGTGCGAAGGCTGACTGCGAAGCGCCGCAACCGCATCTATCGTTCCGTCCGTCCCGTGATTGCGCGCAGCCCGTCCACGAGCCGTCGCGCGCCGAGCGCCATCGCGTCGCGATCCGCCACCGCGTAGGAGAGGCGCAAGGAGCACCCCTCCTCGACTCCGAAGGCGGACCCCGGGACCGCCGCGACCCCGTGCTCGACGATGAGCTCGCGCACCACCGCCATGTCGTCGAGTTCCCGGTCGCGATCGGGGCGCACCCGCACGAAGACGTAGAACGCGCCGTTCGCGGGCGGCACCTCGACCCGCGCGCCGAGCCCGTCGAGGGCGTCGAGCAGCAGCTCCCGGTTGGGCGCGAACGACTCGATGCGCGGCCGGCACCAATCGAAACCGGCCTCGAGGCAGGCGAGCGCCGCGTGCTGGGAGATGGCGGGGGCACAGATGATGTTGGTGTCCTGGACCTTGAGCAGGGTCTCCATGAGCCCGGCCGGGAAGACCATGTAGCCGACCCGCCAGCTCGCGAAGCCGTACGCCTTGCTGAGGGACCAGAGCTCGATGGTGTGCGGCGAGCTCCCCGGGATCGCGCCCGGCGAGAAATGCGTCGCTCCGTCGTGCACGAAGTACTCGTAGGCCTCGTCGTGCAGGTGGTACAGGCCGCGCTCGGCGCAAAGTCCGTTCACCGCCCGGAGGTCCGCCTCCGGGTAGGTCGCTCCGCTCGGGTTGTTGGGCGAGTTGGTGACGACGGCGCGCGTGCGCGGGCCGACCGCGGCCGCGATGGCCCGGCGATCGAGCTGATGGTCCGGCCGGCAGGCGACGATGCGGGGTACCGCCCCCGCCATCCGGATCGCCATCTCGTGGTTGAAGAAATAGGGACGCGGGAGGATCACCTCGTCGCCCGGATCGGTGATCGCGATGAGGGCGTTCAGGAACCCCATGTTCGCGCCCGCGGTGACCATGATCTCGCGGTCCCGCGGATCGATGCCGTTCTCGGCCGCCACCTTCTCCCCGATGGCGGCGCGGAGCTCGGGGATACCCTCGTCCGGCTGGTAGAGGTGATGGGCGGGAGAGTCGCCGAAGCGGGCGATCCGCTCCGCGACCGCCGGCGGTGGACCGTATCCGACCACTCCCTGCCCGAGCGATACCGTGCCCGGGTGGCGCCGGTAGAGGTCCATCACGATCGGGATGATCGGGGACTGGACGGCGGCGAGCCGGGCGGAGACCGGAGGCGGGAGAGGACTCATCGCAACCGCGGGCGCGGAACGGCGGTCACCGCGGACCGTCCATCAGGTCGCGTCGAGGGGCACGCAGGCGCGCTCCAGCCACGTCCGGTCATCCCGGTCGAGATCGGGGCCGAGGGTCTCCAGCACCCGTGCGTGGTAGGCGTCGAGCCAGCCGCGCTCGTCCGCGCTCAAGAGCTCGGGTTCGATGAGACGCTTCTCGATCGGGCACAGGGTCAGCGTCTCGAAGCGCAGGAAGTCGCGCGGCGCGACGGTCTCGTCCTTCACCACCTCGACCAGGTTTTCGATGCGGATCCCGAACTCCCCGGGCTCGTAGTAGCCGGGCTCGTTCGACTGCACGTTGCCGGGCTCGAGGGGGACCTCGGTCGAGCGGTGGCTGATCGACTGCGGCCCCTCGTGCACGTTGAGGTAGGCGCCCACCCCGTGCCCGGTCCCGTGCGCATAGTCCCGGCCCGACTGCCACAGGGCGGCGCGCGCGAGGGTGTCGAGCCGCGCCCCGGTGGTGCCGGCGGGAAAGCGGGCGGTCGCAATCGCGATGTGCCCCTTGAGGACCCGCGTGTAGCAGTCGCGCTGCGGGCCGGTCGGCCGGCCGCCGAGGAGCAGGGTGCGGGTGATGTCGGTGGTGCCGTCGAGGTAGTGCGCTCCGGAATCGACCAGGAAGAGCCCCTCGGGACGGAGGGGGACGTCGCTCGCTTCGTCCACCGAGTAGTGGATGATGGCGCCGTGGCCGGCGTATCCCGCGATGGTCGGGAAGCTCAGCCCCTGGAAGTGCTCGCCCTCGGAGCGCAAGCCCTCGAGCGCCGCAGCGGCGCCCATCTCGGTGACCCCGCCGGCCGGCACCGCGCGCGAGAGCCAATGGAGAAAGCGCACCATCGCGGCCCCGTCGCGCCGGTGGGCGGCCCGGATCCCGGCGAGCTCGACATCGTTCTTGCGCGCCTTCATCCGGGCGATGGGGGACGGCGCGAACACCGGCCTCGCCCCGTCGAGGAGGCGCCCGCACATGAGGCTCGTCGAATCCGGATCGATCCAGACCACGGCCTTGCGGCGGCCGAGTCCGCGCAGGGTGCGCCGGATCGCCGCGTAGGGCTCGATCCGTGCGGTGCGCCGGAGGTGCGCCTCGGCCGCCGCGTCGATCTTGGCCCGATCGACGTGCAGGACGGCCTCGTCCGCGGTGACCACCGCGTAGGCGATGACCACCGGGTTGTAGGCGACGTCGGAGCCCCGCACGTTGAAGAGCCAGGCGATCGCGTCGAGGGTGGTGACGACGAGCGCGTCGGCGCCGCGCTCGCGCATGGCCCGGCGCACGCGGCGGAGCTTCGACGCGCTCGTCTCGCCCGCGAATTGGGTGGCAAGGGGCACGACGCGGGCCCGCGAGCGGCGCCCGGGTACCGGACCCCGCACCGCGTCCACGAGGTTCTCCTCGATGGGCTTGAGGGCCACCCCGTCGGAGGCGAGCGCCCGAGCGATCCGGCGCGCGCGCCGCATGCCGATGACGGCGGGGTCCACTCCGACGGCAGACTCCCGGGGAAGGGTCTTCGCGAGGTGACGCTCGATGGTGGGAACGTCCTTCTCGCCGACCGGGAACAGCTTGAGTCCGCTCCCTCGCAACTGCTGGCGGGCCTGGAGGTGGTAGCGGCCGTCCGTCCAGAGCCCGCCGCCCGCGAGCCCCACCACGAGGTCCCCGGCCGAGCCGGTGAAACCGCTCATCCATTCGCGCCGCGCCCAGCGCGCAGGCACGTACTCGCTCTGGTGCGGATCGCTCGACGGCACGATGTAGGCCGCGACCCCGTGCTCGCGCATCGCGTCGCGCAGTCCCGCGAGCCGGGCGCGCGTCCCCTTCGCCCTCACCCTCCGGCCCCTTTCATGCTGCCGGGGAGGAATGCCCCTCTCCCGCCGGGAGAGGGGAGGGGGCCGGCGACCGCCGCGTCCTTCCGTCCGGGACCGCGACGCATCAGGGATATCAGGGGCATCGTTGCGACACTGACCGGTATCTGCGGGTCGGCAATCTGGGGGTCTCCGTGAAGAGCGAGCGAAACAACGCCGCTCCCCCGGGCCGGATGGCCCGGCGTCAGACCGCCTATACTAGCGGAATGTCGCGCAGGATCCGGGTGGGGCTCGTATTCGGAGGTCGTTCCTGCGAGCATGAAGTCTCTCTTTCGTCCGCCCGCTCGGTGTACGAAGCGATCGACCGCACGAAGTACGACGTCACCCTCATCCACATCGCGAAGGACGGCGAGTGGCGCCTGCCCGGAGGCGCGGCAGGCGGTCGCCTCGCCGGTGCGGCCGGACGAGAGCCGGCGCTCGGAGACGGCGGGACGCCTCCACCAGTCCTGACCGGGGACGGCGACGGCGGCGACGACGCGCTGCCGATCCTCGTCGGCTACCCGGACGGCGGCCGCCTCCTCGCACGGGGAGCGCACGGCGTGGGGCCGCTCGCACCCGGGTCCGGGGCGGGGGACGGAGCTCGCGCCCGCCGCGGCGACGACGGAGCCGCCGGACCTGAAGGGGACGACCGGGCGCCCGCCGCGGCGAGCCTCGACGTGGTCTTCCCGATTCTGCACGGCCCCTTCGGCGAGGACGGCACGGTACAGGGACTCCTCGAGCTCGCCGGGGTCCCCTATGTCGGCGCCGGCGTCCTCGGCTCCGCCGCGGCCATGGACAAGGCGATGATGAAGCGCGCGTTCCGAGCGGAAGGGCTCCCGATCCTCGACTACCGGGTGGTCCGCCGGTCCGAGTGGCGGCGGGACCCGGAGCGGGTCCGGGCCGAGGCGGAGGCCCGCCTCGGCTATCCGATGTTCGTCAAGCCCGCGAACCTCGGCTCGAGCGTCGGCGTGCATCGCATCGACGGCGCCGGAGACTTCGTCCGCCTGGTGGAGGATGCCGCGGCCTACGACACCAAGGTGCTCATCGAGGCGGCCGCCCCCGACTGCCACGAGATCGAGTGCGCGGTCCTCGGCAACGACGAACCGCGGGCCTCGGTGGTGGGCGAAATCGTGCCGAGCCGCGAGTACTACGACTATGACGCGAAGTACGTCGACGACGCCTCCGAGCTCATCATCCCCGCCCCGCTCCCCCCGGAGACCGCCGAGCGGGTCCGGGAACTCGCGATCGCCGCGTTCCGCGCCGTGGACGCACGCGGCCTTTCCCGCGTCGACTTCTTCGTCGAGCGGGGCGGCGAACGACGGGTCTTCGTGAACGAGGTGAACACCATGCCCGGGTTCACTCCGATCAGCATGTACCCGAAGCTGTGGGAGGCGAGCGGGATCCCCTACCCCGAGCTCATCGATCGCCTGATCCGCCTCGCCATCGAGGAGCACCGTGACCGCCGCGACGTCCGCGCGGTCCTTTAGCCCGGACGCGGACGGCCACCGAGGAACCGGCCGGGGATCGGGGCCGCGGCAGCGGCGGACCGCACGGGAAGGGCCGGGACCGGTCGGCGCGGGCGCGACCCTCTCTTCGACCGCTAGCCGACGAAGCGGCCGAGGCGCACGGCGGTGGTGCCGCGGCTCGCGCGGTGCGAGGGCATGACGAGCACGCACTCGTCGTAGGGGGTCGCGACCGCGGTGTCGCCGTCGAAGCCGATGACGGTCCCCGCCTTGTCGATGATCTCCATGCCGCGGTACGGGGCGGTGAAGCGGAAGCGGTGGCTGCGCACGGTGATTGGCTCCGTCACCTCGATGAGGCGCGCGGCCGCGCCGTCCGGCGGCGGGGGCGGCTCCGGCAGCTCCACGCCGAAGTGATCGAGGAAGCGCAGCGCAGCCCGCCGCGCGCGGGCGACCGTCTCGCGCTTCCAATGCTGGCCGCATTCGAGGAGGAGCGCGGCCCGCGGGCTCGCGGCGTCCGCGAACGCGGCGTAGTCCCGCATCCGCGGCCCGGCCGCGTGGCCCGCGTCGCGCACGATGTGGGCCGAGAGCCCGAGCGCGCGGGCGAAGTCGCGACCCTTGCGGGCGGCGCCGCTGAGCGCGAGGGGCGCCGACGAGTACTGCATCGAGTGGAGGTCGAGGAGGAAGTCCACCCCGTCGAGGACCGGCCGCAGCGCGCGCGCGCGCCGCAGCTCCACGCTGTCGCGCCGGCTCTCGAGCACCTCGCGCGCCCACAGGCGGTTGAAGTCCTCGTCCACGTAGCGGCTGAGGACCGGATGTTCGGGATCAAAGCGTTCATACGCCGCGACGTTCATGAACGCGAGGGTGAGGCGCCCGGAAGACGGACGCACCCCGGCCCGCAGCAGCTCGTCGAGCACGATCGCGCCGCAAAGCTCGTTGCCGTGCACGATCGCGCTCACCATGACGTGCGGTCCCGGACGGTCGCAAGTCATGGTGTGGACGTAGTCGACGCCGGCGTTTCCCCGCCGCCAGGGCGAGAGATCGGGCGGCTCGATCTCGACCGGCTCGGCCGGCATCTCGAACCCCTCCGCCGGAACCGCGCCGGCCGTTTCGTCGCGGATGGTCGCCTGAGCGTGCATCGGACGGATTCTACCCCAGCCGCCCCCCCTCGGACCCGGCCCGGGGCCCGGCCCTTCGACCGCGATCGTCTACACTGTCGCCCCTTCGTTCCACGCTGAAGAGAAGACCGCCCGATGCCACAGGGAAGATTCGAAGGAACCGACACCTACGTCGCCACCGAGGACCTGATGCTGGCGGTGAACGCCGCCATCACCCTCGAACGACCGCTCCTCATCAAGGGAGAGCCCGGCACGGGCAAGACCATGCTCGCAGAGGAGGTCGCGCGCGCGATCGGCGCCCCCCTCATCCAGTGGCACATCAAGTCGATCACGAAAGCGAGTCAGGGGCTCTACGAGTACGACGCGGTCGCGCGCCTTCGCGACTCGCAGCTCGGCGACGACCGGGTCCACGACATCCACAACTACATCGTCCAGGGGAAGCTCTGGGAGGCGTTCGGCTCGGACGTGCGCCCGGTGCTCCTCATCGACGAGATCGACAAGGCGGACATCGAGTTCCCGAACGACCTCCTGCAGGAGCTCGACCGCATGGAGTTCTTCGTCTACGAGACGAAGGAGACGATCACCGCAAACCACCGGCCGATCATCATCATCACCAGCAACAACGAGAAGGAGCTGCCGGACGCGTTCCTGCGCCGCTGCTTCTTCCACTACATCCGGTTTCCGGATCGGGAGACGATGATCCGCATCGTCGACGTCCACTTCCCGGGCCTGAAGCGCGATCTGCTGAACGAATCGCTCGAGGCGTTCTTCGAGATGCGCGACGTGCCGGGGCTCAAGAAGAAACCCTCGACCTCGGAGCTGCTCGACTGGATCAAGCTCCTCGTCGCGGAGGACATCCCGCCCGTGGTCCTGCGGAACAAGGACGTCCGCGAGGCGATCCCGCCGCTCTACGGAGCGCTCCTGAAGAACGAGCAGGACGTGCACCTGTTCGAGCGGCTCGCGTTCCTCCATCGCCGCAACACCGGCTGATCCGCGCGCCGCATCCGTACCGATGCTGGTCGACTTCTTCTTCGGGCTGCGCCGGTACCACATTCCGGTCGCCATCAACGAGTACCTGACCCTGCTCGAGGCGCTCGAGCGCCGCGTCTCCATGCTGAGCGTGGACGACTTCTACTACCTCGCGCGCACGGCGCTCGTGAAGGACGAACGGCACTTCGACCGCTTCGACCAGTGCTTCGGCACCTATTTCAAGGGGATGGAGGAGCTCTTCGACGCGCTGCACGGCGAGATCCCGGAGGAGTGGCTGCGCCGCCAGGCCGAGCTCCAGCTCAGCGAGGAGGACAAGGCGCTCATCGAGGCGATGGGCGGCTTCGAGAAGCTGATGGAGGAGCTGAAGAAGCGCCTGGAAGAGCAGAAGGGGCGCCACCAGGGTGGCAACAAGTGGATCGGGACGGCCGGGAAGTCGCCCTTCGGGGCCTACGGCTACAACCCCGAGGGGGTCCGGATCGGGCAGCACGAGTCGCGCCACCGGCGCGCCGTCAAGGTCTGGGACCGGCGCGAGTTCAAGAACTTCGACGACACCGTGGAGCTCGGGACCCGGAATCTCAAGGTGGCGCTGCGAAAGCTCCGGCGTTTCGCCCGCGAAGGCGCGGAGGATGAGCTCGACCTCGACGACACCGTGCGCTCTACCGCGCGCAACGGCGGCCTCCTCGACATCAAGATGGTCCCCGAGCGCCACAACGCGGTGAAGGTGCTCCTGTTCCTCGACGTCGGCGGCTCCATGGACGACCACGTCAGGGTGTGCGAGGAGCTCTTCTCCGCCGCCCGCGGGGAGTTCAAGCACCTCGAGTACTTCTACTTCCACAACTTCGTCTACGAGACGGTGTGGAAGGACAACCGGCGCCGGCACGCCGTGCGCATCCCGACCATGGACGTACTGCACAAGTACAACCCCGAGCACAAGGTGATCTTCGTCGGCGACGCGAGCATGAGCCCCTACGAGATCGCCTACCCCGGAGGAAGCGTCGAGCACTGGAACGAAGAGGCCGGCGCGGTCTGGATGGGCCGGGTGCTCGATGCCTGGCCCTACGCGATCTGGCTCAATCCGAAGCCGGAGAACGTCTGGGGCTACACCCAGTCGATCGAGATGACCCGCGAGATCATGGGCAACCGCATGTTCCCGCTCACCGTGAAGGGCCTCGAGAACGGGATGCGCGAGCTCCGCCACCGCCGCGCCGACTGACCCGCTCCGCAGCCGCCGGCCGAGCCTGCGCGCCTCGCCGGAACGGCTTCGCTCGGGGAACCCGGCTCTTCGTTTTCGCACCGCGCCTTCCTTCCCGGCGAGAGTCCGGCTCGATTCGACGGTTTGCCCCGCAGTCCCGCGCGACTTCCTCCGGGAGGGAACGGTACGAGCCACGGCCACGTCGTAGAATCCTCATGTGAATGCCGTACCCGGAGCCTTCTCATGAACCTCATCGACGACATCGTCTCCCGCCACGACGAGCTGACCGAGATCCGCCGCGATCTCCACCGCCACCCCGAGCTCGCCTACGAGGAGCACCGGACCGCGGACCTGGTTGCCGAGCGCCTGACGCAGTGGGGCATCCCGATCCGGCGCGGCCTCGGGCGCACCGGGGTGGTCGGGACCCTCAAGTGCGGGCACGGGAACCGGGCGATCGGGCTCCGCGCGGACATGGACGCCCTCGCGATGAACGAGCTCAACACCTTCGAGCATGCGTCGCGGCATCCCGGGCGGATGCACGGCTGCGGGCACGACGGCCACACCACGATGCTCCTCGGGGCGGCCCGCCATCTCGCGGAGCACCAGGGATTCGACGGGACCGTCCACTTCATCTTCCAGCCCGCCGAGGAGGGTGCGGGCGGGGCCGACGAGATGATCCGCGACGGCCTCTTCGAGGAGTTCCCGGTGGACTCGGTGTGGGGCATGCACAACTACCCGACCGTGCCGGTCGGCAAGTTCATCACCCGCGCCGGGCCGTTCCTCGCGAGCTCGGACACGGTGCGGGTCACCGTGAACGGGGTCGGCGGCCACGGGGCGATGCCCCATCTCGCCCGCAGCCCGGTCAACGCCGCGTGCGCGATCATCGAAGCCCTGAACGACTTCGTCGCGCAGGAGATCAACGCCCAGAACGCGGCCACGTTCACCGTCGGGCGCATCCGGGGCGGCGACGCGATCAACGTCATCCCGGACTCCGTCGAGTTCGCGGGCACGGTGCGCTCCTTCACCCACTCGGTGCGCGAACAGTTCGCGACGGGTCTCGAACGGATCGTCGACGGGATCTGCGCCGCACGCGGCATCGGTGCCGATGCCGTGTACGAGAAGAACTATCCGCCGCTCGTCAACAGCGAGGAGGAGACCGCGATCGCCGCGCGGGCCGCGGCGAAAGTGGTGGGGGCGGAGAACGTGGACGCGGCGGCCGGGCGCGTCATGGGCTCGGAGGATTTCGCGTTCATGCTGCTCCAGCGCCCCGGCAACTACATCATGGTCGGGAACGGCGCGGGTGAGCTCGGAAGCTGCATGGTCCACAACCCCCATTACGACTTCAACGACGAGATCCTCCCGATCGGCGCCACCTACTGGGTGGAGCTGACCCGCGAGCTGCTGCCGTCGCATTGATCCGCGGGCCCGCCGGGCGGGTCCCGCGGACCGCCGGGCGCCTCCGGCGCGCGCACCGCGGGCGAACGACGCACCGGCCGGAGAGTGTGCCGCTGACCCGGCCGGACCGTCAGCCGCGGGCCGCCCGTTCGGGGGCCGGTCGTCGAGCGCCGCGGCGGTTGACGCGAACAGTCCGCGCGCCTAGCATGGCCGGCATGAAGGCACGGCTCGCGATCCTCGCTCTTACCGGAACCCGGAGGGGGTCGGTCGGATCGTAGTGCTGCGCTGAGCGAATCGTTACGAAGCCCGCCCCCGGAAACGAGGGCGGGCTTTTTCCGTTTTGGAGGAATCAGAACATGAGCGAATCGACTCCGTCCCGCGAAGCGCCCCGGGCCACCGCATGGCCGGCCCCCCAGCCGCGCGGCCGGATGCCCACCGAGAAATATCGGACCTTCGCACCCATCGATCTGCCGGACCGGAAATGGCCGGGCCGGGTAATCACCCACGCTCCCGTGTGGTGCAGCGTCGACCTTCGCGACGGCAACCAGGCCCTCGTCAACCCGATGGACCACGAGCGCAAGCGGCGCATGTTCGAGACCCTCGTCAAGATGGGCTTCAAGGAGATCGAGGTCGGGTTCCCGGCGGCGTCGGAGACCGACTTCGACTTCTGCCGCTATCTCATCGACAACGACGCGATCCCGGACGACGTGACCATCCAGGTTCTCACCCAGTCGCGGCCCGAGCTCATCACCCGCACGTTCGAGAGCGTCGCGGGGGCGAGGCGGGCCATCGTCCACCTCTACAACTCGACCTCGACCCTGCAGCGCCGGGTGGTGTTCGGGCTGGACCGGCCGGGGATCACCGAGATTGCCGTGAGCGGCGCGAAGCTGGTGCGCGAGCTCGCCGGCGCCCGTCCCGAGACGGACTGGATCTACGAGTACTCGCCGGAGAGCTTCACGGGGACCGAGCTCGACTACGCGGTCGAGATCTGCGAGGCGGTGATGGACGTCTACGAACCGACCCCGGCGAAGCGGATGATCATCAACCTCCCGGCGACCGTCGAGATGGCGACCCCCAACATCTACGCCGACCAGATCGAGTGGTTCGGGCGCAACCTGCGCAACCGTGAGAGCATCATCTTGAGCCTGCACCCGCACAACGACCGGGGAACGGGAGTCGCGGCGGCCGAGCTCGCGTTCATGGCCGGGGCGGATCGGATCGAAGGGACCCTGTTCGGGAACGGCGAGCGCACCGGCAACGTGGACGTGGTGACCCTCGCGCTCAACATGTTCACCCAAGGGGTGGACCCCGAGCTCGACCTCTCGGACATCGACCACCTGCGGGGGGTGGCGGAGCACTGCAACCAGCTCCCCGTGCATCCGCGCCACCCGTACGCGGGCGAGCTCGTGCACACCGCGTTCTCCGGCTCGCACCAGGACGCGATCAAGAAGGGCATGACCGCCAACGCCGCCTCCAACACTCCCGTGTGGGAGGTGCCCTACCTGCCCATCGACCCGGAGGACATCGGGCGCACCTACGAGGCGGTCATCCGCATCAACAGCCAGTCCGGCAAGGGCGGGGTCGCCTACATCATGCAGGAGGAGTACCACCTCGACCTCCCCCGCACCCTCCAGGTCGAGTTCAGCCGCATCGTGCAGTCGGTGACGGACGAGAGCGGCCTCGAGATCTCCTCGCAGGAGATCTGGGACCTCTTCGAGAAGGAGTACCTCGGCTGCAACGGGCGCTTCGACCTCGTGGAGCACCGCATGGCGCCCGACACCCATGCCTCGGACCGGGTGGTGGTGACCGGGGCGCTCGAGGTGGACGGCGAGACCCGCATCGTGACCGGCAACGGCAACGGCCCCATCGACGCCTACACGAGCGCCCTCGCGCGGGATCTCGGCGTCGCGGTGAGCGTCCGCGACTACAAGGAGCACGCGACCGGGCACGGCGCGAACGCGACCGCGGTCGCCTACGTCGAGGTGGCGAGCCCGGACGGCGGCGGCCTCTACGGCGTCGGCATGGACCCCAACATCGTGATGGCCTCGCTCCGGGCGGTGACGAGCGCCGCGAACCGCCTCGAGCGGGCGACGGCCGCCGACGGATAGCTCGCACGGCGGAGCCCTCCCTCCACTTCGGGTTGCCGCACTCGCCATCGCCTCCGTTCCGACCGAACGGAAAACCGCGGGAACGCAAGGCGCGAGTCGCGCGACCGTTTCCGGTCCCGGGGCTCGATGCTGCTCGCCCGGCTCGTGATCGCCCGGGTTCGAAACGCAGGGAGGATCAGGCGAATCGGTCGGGGCGGAAGGGGGCGAGGTCGACGCTCGGCCGGGGGGCGCCGTCGACGAGCTCGGCGACCAGCTTGCCGGTGATGCCGCCGAGGGTCATCCCGAGGTGCTGGTGGCCGAAGGCGCACAGGATGCGGGGGTCGGAGGGGAGCGGCCCGATCGCCGGCAACGAGTCGGGAAGGGTCGGCCGGAAGCCGAGCCAGCTCTCTGCGGGATCGCCGAGGTCCGGCAGGAGGCGGCGCGCGGCCGCGGTGAGGGCTTCCACGCGGGCCTGACGCGGCGGAGCGTCGAGCCCCGCGAACTCCACCGTGCCGGCCGCCCGGAGCCCGCCCTCCATCGGAGTCATGAAGAAGCCGCCGTCGACCGGCGCCACCGGCCGGCTCAGAAGAGAAGCCGCCTCGGGAAACATCACGTGGTAGCCGCGCTCGGTATCGAGGGGGATGCCCGCCGCGAGCGGGCCGAGCAGCCGTGTCGACCACGCACCGGCCGCGACCACCACCCGATCGGCGGGGAGGCGTTCGCCCGAGCTCACGACCTCGAGCAGGCCGGGAATGCCGCCCGCGATCGACTTCACCTCGGCGTGAAGGAGTCGCCCGCCCCACTGCACGAACGCGCGGGCGAGGCCGTCCACCACCGCGTGCGGATTCCGCAGGTGGTACACGTCGTCGAAATGGATTCCCCGGTGCACGACGTTGGCGAGGGCGGGCTCGAGCTCAAAGACCTCGCTCGCGTCGAGCTCTCGAAAGGCGACCCCGTTGGCGCGCCGGCGTTCCCGGTTCCCGCGGTCGCGGCGCCAGCTCTCTTCGGACTCGTAGACGTAAAGGGCGCCAGCCTCGCCGAGCAGAGAGTCGATTCCCGCTCGGCGCGCGAGGGGACGGAAGCCTTCCTCCGCGTGCGCGAGGATCGCGCCGAGCGCGCGCACCGTCGCCCGCACCCGTCCCGGCCGGCACGCGGCGAGGAAGCGCAGCGCCCAGGGAAGGAACCGGGGAAGGTAGGACCACTGGATCGAGAGCGGACCGTGCGCATCGAAGAGCATCGAGGGGGTGTCGACGAAGCGCCGCGGCGAGTTGATCGGAATACAGCTATAGGTCGCGAAGATCCCCGCATTGCCGTACGACGTGGCGCGGCCCGGGGCGCCGCGGTCGATCAGGGTCACCTCGTGCCCGGACTCCTGCAGCCAAAGGGCCGTGCAGACCCCGACCATCCCCGCTCCGACGACGACCACCCGCAGGGGCCTCGAACCTGCGCTCATCGATTCACCTCTTCAGAATTCGGACCGCCGTCGACGGGTCACGGCGAGCTCGCACGCACCTCGTCGGGTGCGGCGATCGAACAAACGCCGGCACCGCACCGGCGCCCGTTCGGAGCCCGTCTCGTGCCGTCGCCCACCCGTCATGCGACCGTTTCGGCGGTCCGGACCCGCGGGACCGCGATTGTGACCGGTTCCCACGCCTCAGGCGAGGGCGTGCGGAGCGTTCTCCGCCTGGCCGAGGTCCCGCTGCCGGGGGGTCACCTCGTATACTGGCGCGCGGCCGACACGAGTGACCGGAACAGGAGCGCAGGCGGGAGATGATCGACTTTCGAAGCGACACCGTGACCATGCCGACTCCGGCCATGCGCAAGCTCATGGCGGCGGCGGAGGTGGGGGACGACGTCTTTGGCGAAGACCCGAGCGTCAACACGCTCGAAGCTCGGGCCGCCGAGATGGCAGGGATGGAAGCGTCCCTGTTCGTGTCGAGCGGCACCCAGGGCAACCTCCTCGCCCTGCTCACCCACTGCGGGCGGGGCGACGAGTTCATCGCCGGCCAGCGCGCGCACTGCTACCGCTCCGAGGCGGGCGGGGCCGCCGCCCTCGGCGGCATCCAGCCCCAGCCCCTCGACTTCGCGCCGGACGGAACCCTGCCGCTCGACGCGGTGCGGGCGGCGGTCAAGCCGGGAGACGACTTCCACTACGCCCGAAGCCGACTTGTTTGCCTCGAGAATACCCAGGGCGGCAAGGTGCTCCCGCTCGACTACCTTGCGGAGGCGGAATCGCTCGCGGACGAGCTCGGACTTTCCAAGCATCTCGACGGGGCCCGACTCTTCAACGCCGCGGTGGCCCTCGGAATCGACGCGAAGGACATCACCCGCCACTTCGACACGGTCTCCATCTGCCTCTCCAAGGGACTGGGGGCCCCGGCGGGAACGATGCTCTGCGGCCCGCGCGACTTCATCGACGAGGCCCGCCGCATCCGCAAGATGCTGGGCGGCGCGATGCGCCAGGTCGGAATCATCGCCGCGGCCGGTCTTCACGTCCTCGAACACCACGTCGAACGTCTCGCGGGCGACCATGCGAACGCGAAGCGCCTCGGCGAGGGGTTCAAGGACATCGAGGAATTCGGATTCGACGGGAGCGAGGTCCACACCAACATGGTGTTCGTGGACATGGACGAACGCTGGCGGGCCGACCTCGGAGAGCACCTGCGGACGAACGGGATCCTCATCTCGTCACGCAACCCCGTCCGCTTCGTGACCCATCTCGACATCGACGAAGCCGACATCGACGAGGCCGTCGCCCGCTGCAAGGCGTTCTTCGCGCGCAACCGATAACGGCCGGTGCCGCCCTCGGACCGCCGCCGTCCGGCAACCGGATGACGGCCGGAAATCCCGCGGTGCGCCTGCCTGAACCGTTCAATCGGCCCGCGGCCGGTCGAATCCGGACAGACTCGTTGGAGTTCCGGTACATGCATCCCGCCGTCCCGGCCCTGGAGGCCGCCATTCTCCCGAGGCCGAACGGATTTCCACGAGGGTGCGGCGCCGTTACCGGCTCCGGCACGGGAGCCGCCGCTCCGGGCACCGTCGCCGCAACGATGGCCACCTGAGCGGATTCCGGAAGCGAACCCCGAACGAATGTCCGCGCCATCCCCCCTTCGCGCCCCGCCGCCGGTCCGGTTCTACGCATTCGTCGTGTTCGCCGCCGCGTGGCTCGTCTTCTGGGTCCAGCCGCTCGCGGTGCGCGGCATCCTGCCGGTCCTCGGAGGCTCGGCGGCGGTATGGAACACCGCAATGGTGTTCTTCCAGTCCGCCCTGCTCGCGGGGTACGCGCTGGCGCACTTCCTGGTGCGCAGGGCTTCCCCCCGCGCGCAGCTCGCGATCCTCGCCGCCCTGTGGGGCTGCGCGGCCCTGACCGCACCCGTCGGGGGGCTGCGCCCTTTCGGAGAGGCTCCCGGCGCGCTTCCTCCCGTTCTCTGGCTGCTCGGGACGCTGGCGGGCGCCCTCGGACTCGCCTTCGTGGCGGCCGCGACCCTAACCCCACTGGTCCAGGCGTGGCTCGCACGGTGCGGCGCGGGAGCCGCATCCCGCGATCCGTACTTCCTCTACGCCGCCTCGAACGCGGGTTCGGCCGGCGCCCTCCTCGCCTACCCGTTCCTCATCGAGCCCTTCGTCGGACTGGAACGGCAGGCCTGGCTCTGGAGCGCCGCCCTGCTGGTCCTCGCGCCGTTCCTCTTCGTGCTCTGGCGGGCATTGCCCGGCAGCCGCGCGGCGGCGCCGCTCGCGGCCGCGGCCCCATTCCCGGAGCCCCGTCATCCGGAACCGCTCGCCGTCGGCCGCATCCTCGCGCTGTCGGCGGTCCCGAGCGCGCTGCTGCTCGGAGTGACGCAATACCTCGCGACGGACCTGGCGTCGGTGCCCCTCCTGTGGACCGTGCCGCTCGCCCTCTACCTCGGCACCTTCGTCCACGCATTCGCCCGCCGCCAGCTCGTCCCCCTCCACCTCCTTGCGCGGCTGATACCCCTGGTGCTCATCGCCCTCGCGATC
The DNA here is from genome assembly GCA_026712715.1 of Immundisolibacterales bacterium. Taxonomy (GTDB): domain Bacteria; phylum Pseudomonadota; class Gammaproteobacteria; order HK1; family HK1; genus JAJDXW01. The sequence continues at coordinate 28,632 of JAPOPW010000040.1, forward strand.
CTCTTCACGCTCACCCGTACGGTCCTCGCGTTCGGCCTAGTTCACCTTCTCGTCTTCACGGCCGCGGCTCTCTACTGCCACGGCGCCCTGGCGGGCCTTCGCCCGCCGACGGCCGGTCTCACCCGCTTCTACCTCCTCCTCTCGGCCGGAGGTCTGACCGGAGGGCTTCTGGTCGCGCTGGCCGCACCGCTCGTCTTCGCCGACGTGTACGAGTACCCGATCGCCCTCGCCGCCGTCGCCGCCTTCCTGCCCCCGGCGACATTCGCGTTTCGCCGCAGGCACCTCCTCGTCGCCGCGGCGGCGCTCGCGTGCGTCGTCGGCGGGCTCGTGACGGCGGCCGAGGTGTTCGAGGGCTTCGACGACGGTCTCCCGCTGCTCGTCGCCGGAATGTTCGCGCTGGTCGCGCTTGCCGCGCCGGCCCTGCTCGTCCTGCGTGCGAAGCCGTTCCTGCTGGCCGGCGCGCTCGTCGCCGTCTTTCTCGCGCCGTCCGGGATCTCGCTGCACACTGAAGAGGTCGTCGCCCGCGAGCGCACCTTCTTCGGCGTCTATCGGGTCATCGAGTCCGGCGGCAAGCGTTCGTTCTACCACGGGACCACGATGCACGGCGCCGAGTGGCCACGGCCCGACGGGTCGATCGAGAGCCGGACGACCTACTATGGACCGGAGACGCCGTTCGGCGACCTGCTCCGTGCCCTCGTGCGCCGCCCGTCGCCGCTCGTCATCGGGCTCGCGGGGCTCGGCACCGGCTCGCTCGCATGCTACGCGCGGCCCGGCGACGAGGTGCGCATCTACGAGATCGACCCCGTCGTGGTGGACCTCGCGCGCAAGCACTTCGCAGCCCTTCGCGACTGCGCGCCGGAAGCCCGGGTGGCCATCGGCGATGCGCGGCTCCTCATCGAGCGCGAGCGCGCCTCGCTCGACATCCTCACCCTCGACACGTTTTCCTCCGACGCGATTCCGGTCCACATGCTGACCGAAGAGGCGTTCGAGTCCTATCTGCGGGTCCTTGCCGAGGACGGCATCCTCGCAGTCCACATCTCGAATCGGCACCTCGATCTGGAGCCCGTGCTCGCCGCCCTCGCCGACCGGCTGGGTCTCGCCGGGCGCATCAAGCGCTACGAGTCCGCCGAGACGGACGAGTCCCCGCCGCGCGGGTCGGAATCGTCCGTCGTGACGGTCCTCGCCCGGGATGAGGCCACCCTCGGGTCCCTCGACCTCGATGCCGGGTGGGTTCCGCTCGGCTCCCCCGACCGCGTCCGCGCATGGACGGACGACTACACGAGCATCGTGCCGCTTCTCTACTGGCGCTAGTCCGAGGCTGTGGCGGCGGCGCGGTGGAGCCCCGTCGTCGCCACAGGCGGACCGGATTCGCCCGCGCGGTCAGTCCGCCGCTTCGTCGAGATACGCCTCCATCGGCGGGCAGG
>JAPOPW010000042.1 GCA_026712715.1 Immundisolibacterales bacterium
CAGGCGGCGACCGGCTCGCCGGCGAGGTGGCGTCCGGCTCCGCGGGAACGCCGGCGGTGCCCTCCCCGCCCGCCTCTCCGTCCGCGAGGCGCTCGAGCCACTGCGTGAGATCGACGATCCGATCGGCGATCACGTGGATGACCGAGTCCGAGGACTCCACCCGTCCTTCGACCCGCATGAGGCGCGCGGCCTGCACCGCGCGCCGGAAGCGTTCGAACACCCGGCCCCACACCACCACGTTCACCACTCCCTCCATGTCCTCGAGGGTGAGAAAGACGATGCCCTTCGCGGTCCTCGGGCGCTGGCGCACCAGCACCACCCCGGTCACCGCGACCCGGGCGCCGTCGCGGGTCCGCTCGAGCGCCCCGCTCCAGGTGACCCCCGCTCCCACCGCCTCGCGCAGCAGGGCCACCGGATGGCCGCGGAGGCTCAAGCCCGTCGATCGGTAGTCCTCCGCGATCTCCTCGCCCGGCGCCGCGGGCGGGAGCGCGGCCGGGGGCTCCGGGCTCCGGTCCGGCTCGCCCGCGGCCGCGAAGAGGGGGAGCGGCGGCCCCTTGATCCGCTCGACCGCCCACCATCCTTCGCGCCGCCCGAGTTCGAGCGAGCCGAAGGCGGCGGCACCGGCGAGGGCGGCCGTCGCCCGCTCCCCGAGACCGGCCCGGCGGGAAACGTCGTCCGGCTCGCGGTAGCCGTTGGCGCGCGCCGCGACCAGCCGCCGGGCGGGCTCCTCGCCGAGCCCCTTCACCAGCCGGAAGCCGAGGCGAAGCGCGTACCCGCCCCCACCGGCAACCGGCTCCAGGGTGCAGTCCCATTCGCTCGCGTTGACGTCGACCGGGCGCACCTCCACCCCGTGCTCGCGCGCATCGCGCACGATCTGGGCCGGGGCGTAGAAGCCCATCGGCTGGCTGTTGAGCAGCGCGCAGGCGAACACGTCCGGGTAACGGCACTTGAGCCAGGCCGAGGCATACACCAGGATCGCGAAGCTCGCCGCGTGGCTCTCGGGAAAGCCGTACTCCCCGAACCCCTCGATCTGGCGCCAGCACTGCTCGGCGAACTCCGGGGCGCAGCCCCGCTCCACCAGCCGCCCGAGGAAACGGCGACGGAACCGCGGGAGGGTGCCGACCCGCCGGAAGGTCGCCATCGCCCGGCGCAGCCCGTCCGCCTCCGCCGGCGTGAACCCCGCTCCGACGATGGCGATCCGCATCGCCTGCTCCTGGAAGATGGGCACCCCCAGGGTCTTGCCGAGGATCGGCTCGAGCTCCGGCAGCGGATAGCGGACCTCCTCCCGGCCGTCGCGCCGGCGAAGGTAAGGATGGACCATCCCCCCCTGGATGGGACCCGGTCGCACGATCGCCACCTCGATCACGAGGTCGTAGAAGGTGCGGGGCTTCATGCGGGGGAGGAAGCTCATCTGCGCCCGGCTCTCCACCTGGAAGACCCCCAGCGAATCGGCCCGGCGGAGCATGGCGTAGACGGCCGGGTCCTCGGGGGGGACGCCGGCGAGATCGAGCCGGCGGCCATGGTGGGTGGCGAGGAGCTCGAAGCCCTTGCGAAGGCAGCTCAGCATGCCGAGGCCGAGCACGTCCACCTTGAGGATCCCGAGCGCCTCGAGGTCGTCCTTGTCCCACTCGATCACGGTGCGCCCGGGCATCGCGGCGGGTCCGATGGGGACCACCTCGTCGAGCCGTCCCTGCCCGATGACGAACCCCCCGGGGTGCTGGGAGAGGTGGCGTGGAAACCCGACGAGGGTCCGGGCCACGGCGAGGGCGTGCCGCAGCCGGGGGGCTCGCGGATCGAGACCGAGGGCTCGCACCGCCTCGTCGCCCGGCACCTCGCCGCCCGCGTGGGCGGCCAGCACGGAGGTCCCCTCCTCGGAGAGCCCGAGCGCCTTGCCCGCCTCGCGGAGCGCGAGCCGGGCCCGGAAGTGGATCACCGTCGCGGTGAGCGCGGCGCGGTGCCGGCCCCACCGCTCGTACACGTGCTGGATCACCTCCTCCCGGCGCTCGTGCTCGAAGTCGACGTCGATGTCCGGCGGCTCGCCCCGCTCCTCCGAAACGAAGCGCTCGAAGAGGAGATCGCTCCGGGCCGGGTCGACGGCGGTGATCCCGAGCACGTAGCACACCGCGGAGTTGGCGGCCGACCCCCGTCCCTGGGCGAGGATCCCGCGCGAGCGCGCGAAGCGGACGAGGTCGTGCACGGTGAGGAAGTAGGGGGCGTAGCCGAGCCGGGCGATGACCCCGAGCTCGCGCTCGACCTGGGCCTCTACCCGGGCGGGGACCCGGGATCCGTATCGCTCGGCCGCCCCCTCGTGCACCGCCCGCTCGAGCCTCGCCATGGCGGGGCGTCCGTCCGGGCCCGTCTCGTCCGGGTAGTCGAGGCGGAGCTGGTCGAGGGAGAAGCCGATCTCCCCCGCAATGTCCAGGGTCGCCCGGATCGCCTCGGGGCGGTCCCGGAAGAGACGGGTCATCTCGGCCGCGGACTTGAGCCGGCGCTCGGCATTCTTGAGAAGGTCGAGACCCATCTCGTCGATGCACCGTCCGGCGCGAAGACAGGCGAGCACATCGGCGACGGGACGCCGGCCCGGCTCGTGCATGAGGACCGCGTTGGTCGCGACGAGCGGCACCCCGGCCGCCCGGGCGGCGCGCGTCACCCGTTCTTCCGGGCCGCCGTTCGGTGGCGAGGTGAGCAAACGGCGAAGCGCGAGCCACACCTGTCCGGGGAAGGCCGCCCGCCACGAGGCGAGGGTCCGGACGAAGTCCGCTTCCGGGAGGGCCGGCGGCAGCACGATGAGCACCATCCCCTGCGCCGCCGCGAGGAGGTCGCCGGCACCCGGCGCGCATGTTTCGCCGATGTTCGTCGCGAGAGAACCGGCATCCGCGGCAGGAGATCGGTGAAATACGCGCGCGGCCCCCCGGCTTCCGGACCCTTCCCCTTCCCCCCCCGCGGCCTCGTTCCCGCTCCCGGGCTCGTCCCGGGTCCGGCCGGACGGCCGATTCCGGCTCCCGCTTCTTCTCCCCGCCCGCGCCTTGCCCTCCTTCCCCCTGGTCAGGAGTCGGGACAGCCGGCCGTAGGCGGACCGATCGCGCGGATAGGCGAGCACGGCCGGCGCGTCCACGAGATCGAGCCGGGCCCCGACAATCGATCTCACCCCCGCCGCGCGCGCCGCCGCATGGACCCGCACCGCCCCGGCGAGCGAGTCGTGGTCGGCGACTCCGAGCGCCTCCAGGCCGAGCTCCGCGGCCTGCCGGACGAGCTCCTCGGGATGGGAGGCGCCCCGCAGGAAGGAGTAGTTCGAGATCGCCTCGAGCTCCACGTAGCGGGCGACGCCCCCGCCGGAGCCGCCGGCCCGGGAAACGGTGCGGGGGCGGGGAGCGGGGGACACGCCATCCGCGGGCCGTCTCAAGGGAAGAGCCCGTGCAGGAACCAGCGCGCCGCTTCGCCGGGATGCAGCTCCCGGTAAATCCACAAGCGCACCCCCTCTTCGGTCTCGACCTGCCAGTAGTCGCGCCCCGCGGGAGAGGCTTCGTTCCCGCCCCGGTCCTCGCTCCCGTCATTCCCGTCGCACCACCATTCGAGAACGACCCGCTCGGGGCCGCGGACGCGGCGCAGGCGGACCGGACGGCCGCCTTTCCGGCGAAGAATGGCGGGGGGCTGGAACGGTTCGTCCGGCACCCGCTCCACCCCGACGGGCTCCGGAAGGGCGAGCAGCCGCAACGGCCGGGGGTTTTCCCCGCTCTCCACCGGCCACCCCGGCCCGTCCGTCCCCGGCCTGCTCCCCCCGGCCCCCTCGCCTGCCTCCGGTCCGAGAATATCGATGCCTCGCGGCAGCGACCCGCGCCCGCTCACCCCGCTTCGGAGACCGGAAGGACCCGAGGACAGCGCCGGCCCTGCACCGAGGCGCTCGGGAGCCGTCGCCTCCGAGCCCGAAACGGACGCGGCGGAGCGGTGCTCCGGTGCGGCGCCCGGGGCGGGAACACGGCGCGAGGTGCGCGTCAGCCCGGAGATCTCGCCAACTTCCGTCGCGAGGGCGCCAGGATGCGGCGAAGGCGCGAAAATCGGCGACTTTCGCGCCTCTGCGAGAGCATTGGCGTCCGCAGCCGGAAATCGACGAGACTTCCGGGCCAGCACCGGCTCGACTTCGAACGCCGTCTCCGGCCGGTATCGGGAAACGGGTTGAAACCGCACCACGTTGCGGGGCCCGAAACGGGCCGCGAGACGTTCCCACAATTCCTGCGGTTCGGAATCGGCCACGGGATCGAAGGGCTCCACCGCCGCCGCCGCGAGCTCCAGGCGGACCACTCCGCTTCCCGGATCGAAGGCTTCGGGACGCTCGCGAAAGAGGGCGAGCCAACGTCCGGCGGCACGCAGCCCCCGGCCCGCCCGCACCTCGATCCGCCGCGGTTCCGCCCCCGGCCCGTCGAACTCGAGCACCAGGACCATCTTCCGGGCTCCGAGATCTCCCCGGCGGAGCCGGGAACAGAGCCTCTCCAGCAGCCGGGCGCACACCGCTTCGACCGAAGGGGGAGCCCGCAGCGGCTCCACGTCCTCCCAGCTCGCTCGAAGCTCCGGTCGAGGAGGACACGCCCCGAGCGGCTCGGAGCCGGCCGTCTTCTCCCCGAGCAGCCGATCGAGACGCCGCACCAACCGCTCGCCGAAACGCTCGGCGATGGCCGGTCGGGATCGGCCCGCGAGGTCGCCGACGTGCCGCAGCCCGACCCGGCGCAGCTTCGCCGCGGTTCCGGGGTCGAGGTGGAGAGCCTCTACCGGAAGCTTTCTCACCTCCTCCGGCGAGCCCACGGTGAGGCTCGTCTCCGCGAAACGGGCGAGCCCCCGGGCCGCGCGGGGTCCACCCGCCACCGCCGCCCGTATCGACCATCCGCGGGTGGCGAGAACGTGCCGGCAGTCTTCCAGCATGGCCGGCTCGCCACCGAAGAGGTGGGCGGTCCCCGTCACATCGACCAGGATCTCGTCCATTCCCCGGACCACCCAGGGTCCGTATCGCTCGGCGAACCGCGCCGCCGCCTTCATGGCCCGCGCTTCACGCTCGCGATCCGGCGGATTCGCCAGCAGGGACGGACACCGCGCGCGGGCGTCGCCCCACCCCATGCCGGGCCTCACCCCCGCGGCCTCGGCCGCCTCCGACACGGCCTCCACCTTCGTTCCGCCGCTCACGACCGTCGCCACCGCCGCCGTCCGGCCGCCTCCCCGAACCGACGGGGCCAGGCACTCCGTCGCCAGCCGGGGAAACCACACGCAAAGCACCCGTCGCATCGTCCCGCTCCACCAGCCATGCATGCGGCCTCGTCCGGCGCACCCGCCGGAGCGTCCACCGCCACCGGAGCGCTCCCCGGTGGCGCGGCGCGGGGATCGCTTCCCAGCCGCTCTCCGCCCAACCCATCTCGCCCGCGCCCGCAAGGAGCACGAGCCCCAGCCCTTCCCCGGCCTCGGCCGCGAGCTGCAGCCGGCGACCGCGCACGGAGGACGGACCCGCGGCCGCCTCGACCACCACCGCACCGACTCCGGGCTCGCGAAGTCCTGCCTCCGCCGCCCCGAGTGCCGCTGCCTCGTCACCCGCCCGAACCATCACCATCCGGTACGGATCGAGGCCGAGATCGGCAAGCCCGGGGGGATAGAGGGGAGGAAAGGCCATGTGCCCGGCCGTGCACCACAAGACCGGGCCGCGCAGACGCGAACAGACCACCGCAGCGAACGCGGTGGCGGCCGATCCGGCCACCGCATGCACCCGCCCTCGGACCAGTCCACCTCCGAGCCAACCGTCGATTACCCCTTCGTCAACGCTGGCCCGAGCCCGTTCCCGGCTCCCCTCGAAGGCTCCGATCAGGCGTCGCAATTCTTCCCTTGTCCGCTTCATGCCGGTGTTGCGACCCCCTGCTCCGTTCTCTTTGGTTCTTTTCAGGTTCTCTTTATGATGCCTCCGGAACCGCATGTCAATCGGTGATCGGTTGTCCGGGCTCCCTCGAACGGACCGACTCGTCGAGGCGGGGAGGCCGCAGGATGCGAAGGCGACGAGCCCCATCCGCTCGATGTTCCATGGCCCGGGACACGATGGCCGGCTTCGCCGAGCCGTCCCGGAATACCCGAGTCCGGCACGAAGGCAGCCGCGTTCTCGAGGACGGGATCGCCTTCGATCAGCGGTCGAGATGCCGCCGCAGGCGTCCCGTACGGAGGGAAATCGCTCGCACGCGACCAATATCCCGATTTGGGTGCAGATGAACTTCTTGACGAGCTGACCTGATTATGATTTACTATATCAATATATTATATTCATCTTTTCAAAAATGACCTTGACAGGAGAAAGCTCGATCCCGGCTAATTACGGTAAGCTTTTGGTAGGGGAGTTCCCGGGAAGAACAGGGTGGACGACCGAGCGGATTTCTCGATACGATCCGTCCCCTCGGACCGGAATCCTGCCCGCAAGGCCGCGTCGGGAACATGTGGAACAGGCATGAAGCTTCACAACCGCATCATTTCATCCTTGCTGGCCGTCGTCGCCGTATCGGGCGGCGTGGCCGGTGCGGCTCATGCGGAACAGTCGTCGCCCGAGGCGCGGAGCGGGGCCGTGTTCCGGCCCTGGATCGGCACCCTCGGCATCCGATTCCATTCCGAGCATCTCTTCGACGAGACCACACCCTCTTTCTTCCCCGATATCCGCGGCACAACGGGCGAATTGTGGGTGCAGACCAGCACGGCGGGTCTGCAGGGGCTCGGACTCGGCGGCGAGTGGCGGCCGTTCCGCAACGGCTTTCGTCTCAACTTCGCCATGTACTTCGACTCGCTCGGACCGGACGAGCCCGGCAGTCTCCGGCCGGGGCCGCTGTTCCCGGAGTTCCGCTTCGATTCCGAGGAACGCATCTCCCTCACCGGAGGTCTCGAGGCCGTTCCCTACTTCGGACTCGGATGGCGAACCAACGACGGTGGGCTGGACGTGAACCTGGATGTCGGAGCGTTCCTGCCCGGGAACAGGGAATATTCGCTTCGCGACATTGCCTGTCTGGACCCCGGATCATCCCTTGCCGAGTGCGACACCGCTTCGTTCGCGAACAGCCAGAACCGGCTGTCCGGAACGTACGGGAGGTTCGAGTGGTATCCGGTCGTGTCACTCGGAATCAAGTATCGTTTCTGACGAGCCGGACGACCCCGACCGGCAAGGTCGGACCTCCCGGTTGAACCGATGATGACGGGCGTTGCGCGCTGCGGGCACGACTGCCCGGCCGGTGCCGCACCCCTCCCCTCGCGCCCGCCGCGGCACGTTTCTCGATGACCGTGCACTACCTCCCGGGAGCTGCCGCGCTCCCGGAATTCCGACTCGCAAAGACGCTCGTCGCGCTGCGGCGGAAACACCCCGCGATCACGGAGCTCTTCGCATGGTCGGCATATTTCGTCGATGCGGCCGTGCCGCTCGACGACGATGAGCTGTCCGCGCTCGGACGGCTGCTCGACCCATCGATCCGGACGGCGCCGCATTCGGGGGCCCGGGCTCCGCCGGATCCTGCCGATGCTCTTCGCGTACTGGTCATTCCTCGCGAAGGGACCATCTCGGGGTGGTCGAGCAAGGCGACGGACATCGCCGGAAACTGTGGCTTCGCACGTGTCCGGAGGGTGGAGCGCGGTACGCTCTGGCTGGTATCCGGTTCACCCGGCGTCGCCGCTTCGGCGCTCGAGCCGCTGTACGACCGCATGACCGAGCGGCTCCTTCCGGTTGCGGATGCGGCCCCGAACGCACCTCGCCTGGAAGCCCTCGAGGAGCTCGCGGCTCCTGCGGGGATGTTCGGCGATACCCGGGCGAGGCCGCTCGTGCGGATCTCCTTGCGAAGCGATCCGGAGCTCACCCTCCGCGACGCCGACCGGCGACTCGGACTTGCACTCAACGATGACGAGGTCCAATGGCTGTGCGAGCGCTTCGCCGCGCTTCGCCGCGCTCCCACCGATGCCGAGCTCATGATGTTCGCGCAAGCGAACTCCGAGCACTGCCGGCACAAGATCTTCAACGCGGCCTGGACCGTGGACGGACGCCCGTCCGAGCTCTCCCTCTTCGACATGATCCGGCACACCCATGCGGTGAACCCCGGGCGGGTGCTCTCCGCCTACCGGGACAACTCCGCGGTGGTCGACGGCGGGTGCCCGGCCTGGTTCGGGCCGGACCCCGAGACCGGGGACTACCGCCACGTCCGCGAGCCCGCGGGGCTTCTCATGAAGGTCGAGACGCACAACCACCCCACCGCGGTCTCTCCGTTCGCGGGTGCCGCAACCGGCTCGGGCGGTGAGATCCGCGATGAAGCGGCAACCGGACGCGGAGCGGGCAGCCGGGCCGGACTCGTCGGGTTCAGCGTCTCCGCCCTGCGCATTCCGGGTTTCGAGCAACCGTGGGAAGCGGACGGACCCGGCGCGGCGCCCCACCTCGCGTCCGCGCTCGAGATCATGCTCGATGCGCCGGTCGGCGCGGCGCGTTTCAACAACGAATTCGGACGGCCCGCCCTCGGCGGCTACTTCCGCTCCTTCGAGCAGCCGCGAGACGCAGGGGGCGGCGATTGGTACGGCTACCACAAGCCGATCATGATCGCGGGGGGAATGGGCCGGGTCCGCAGGCGCCATGTCGCGAAAGACGCCCTGCGGCCCGGCATGCTGATCGGGGTGCTGGGGGGCCCGGCGATGCTCATCGGCCTCGGGGGCGGAGCCGCTTCCTCCGGCAGCGGCTCCGGAATGGACCCGATCGCGGCGCGCCCCGGGCAGGACCCCTCCGCTCCCCGCGCCGGCTCGCCCGAAGCCTTCGACGAAGATGTGCGTCGTCGAAGGCCGGGATCCGCCGGGGACGAACCTATCGGGGACGACGGCGGACGTCATCGTCAGGAGATCGACCGTGCCGGGCACGACTCGTCGAAGGCTGGCGACGACCATCACCGCCGGGAGCTCGACTTTCGATCCGTCCAGCGGGACAACGCGGAAATGCAGCGCCGCGCCCAGGAGGTCATCGACTCCTGCGCACGGCTCGCTGACCGCAACCCGATACGGTCCATCCACGACGTGGGAGCGGGCGGACTCGCCAACGCGGTCCCGGAGCTCGTCCACGCCGACGGGCTCGGAGCGCGGCTCGCGCTCCGGGCGATCCCGACGGCGGACCCGGGCATGAGCCCGATGGAGATCTGGTGCAACGAGGCCCAGGAACGATACGTCATCGCCTTCGACCCCGACGACCGGCCCCGTATCGAGTCGTTCTGCCGACGCGAACGATGCCCGTTTGCGGTCATCGGCACCGTGACCGAAGAGCCCCACCTGACCCTGGAGGACGAAGGCGGCGACGGCCCCGCCGTGGACGTTCCCGTCGACCTCGTCCTCGGCGGCACGCCAAGGCTCGCGCGCGAAGCCCGCCATGGACCCGTCTCCGCGCGAATGGAGCTCGAGTTGCCGGGGGGAACCGACGTCCCGGCGGCGCTCCAACGCGTGCTTCGCCTTCCCTGCGTGGCCGACAAGTCGTTTCTCGTCACCATCGGCGACCGCTCGGTCTCGGGCCTCGTCGCCCGGGATCAGATGGTCGGGCCGTGGCAGGTTCCGGTTGCCGACTGCGCGGTGACCGCGGCCGACCATTGCGGCTTCGCGGGAGAGGCGATGGCGGTCGGAGAGCGCGCCCCCGTCGCCGTCCTCGACCCGGCCGCATCCGCACGCATGGCGATCGGCGAGGCCCTGACCAATGTCGCGGCGGCCGGGATCGGATCGCTCTCGGAGGCGGTGCTGTCGGCGAACTGGATGGCGGATGCCGGTCGCGACGACACCGCCCTCCACGACGCCGTTCGCGCCGCGGCGCTCGAGCTCTGTCCGGAGCTCGGCGTGCCGATCCCGGTCGGCAAGGACAGCCTCTCCATGCGGACCGCATGGCGTGAGGGGAGCCGCGAAAGGGTGGTGAGCGCTCCGCTCTCGCTCGTCGCGTCGGCGTTCGCCCCGGTCGCCGACGTGCGCCGCGCCCTCACTCCGGTGCTCGCGAAGGACTCCGGCAACCGCCTCGTTCTCGTCGACCTCGGTCTCGGCCGCGGCCGGCTCGGGGGCTCCGCCCTGGCCCAAGTCTGCTGCGCACCGGGGGGCGAGCCCCCGGATGCGGACGCAGGCGTCCTGAAGGGTTTCTTCGATTCATTCCAGTCCCTCGTCGAAGACGGCCTCGTGCTCGCCTACCACGATCGTTCCGACGGAGGTCTCGCCGTGACCGTGTGCGAGATGGCGTTCGCGGGACGGGCCGGGGTCCGCATCGACCTCACGCCGCTCGGGCCGGATCCAATGCGCGTGCTGTTCTGCGAGGAGCTCGGAGCGGTGCTGCAGGTACACGGCCGCGACGCCGCCGCGGTTCTCGAACGCCTCCGCGCGGTTCCTCGCCTCGCCTCGCACGTCCACGCGATCGGCGAGGCGTGCACGGGCTCACGAATTCGTTTCGAGCACCGCGGGACGACGATCCTCGACACCGCGCGCGTCGATCTGCACCGGGCCTGGTCGCAGACGAGCTATCGAATGCAGGCGCTCCGCGACGATCCGCAGTGCGCCCGGGAGGCATTCGACGCGCTCCTCGACGACACGGATCCGGGGCTCGGAGCGAGCCTGACGTTTCCGTACGGAACGTCGTCCCGCGCCGGCGCGGCCGCGGGCGCGGCCACTCCGTGTACCGCGACGAAGCCCTCGAAGCCGCGCGCGCACCGCCCGAGGGTCGCGATCCTCCGCGAGCAGGGGGTGAACGGTCACCTCGAGCTCGCCGCCGCCTTCGACCGGGCCGGCTTCGACGCGGTCGACCTTCACATGAGCGATCTGATCGATGGGCGACAATCGCTCGCACCATTCGCGGGACTGGCCGCGGGAGGAGGCTTCTCCTACGGAGACGTGCTCGGAGCGGGCGGCGGCTGGGCGGCCACGGTGCTCCATCGCCACGACCTTCGCGAAACGTTCCGCGAGTTCTTCCGCCGTCCCGACACCTTCTCGCTCGGAGTCTGCAACGGCTGCCAGATGCTGGCCCGTCTCCGCTCCCTCATTCCCGGGGCGGACGACTGGCCGCGATTCGCCCCGAATCGTTCCGGTCAGTTCGAAGCGCGCCTGGTGATGTGCGAGATCCTCGATTCCCCGTCGATATTCTTCCGGGGAATGGCCGGGTCGAAGCTGCCGGTGGTGGTCGCGCACGGGGAAGGACGAGCCGTACCCGCCACCGGCGCACGCGCGCCGTGCCTTCGATTCGTCGACAACCGCCATCGGCCGGCGGAACGCTATCCGGCCAATCCCAACGGCTCGCCGGGGGGGCTCACCGGATTCACCAGCCGGGACGGCCGCGCAACCGTCCTGATGCCCCATCCCGAACGGACGTTCCGCACGGTTCAGCTCTCCTGGCATCCGCCGGACTGGAGCGAGGAGAGCCCCTGGATGGAAATGTTCCGTAACGCCCTCAGGTGGTGCACACGAGGGTGAGGGAGCATATGATCGCGCGAAAGACTCGCTGCAACCACCGCGCGGCGCGGCCGCAGACGGCATCGATTGCGCCGCCGGCCGGGCGGTACATCCACTCGAGAGGCCGAACGCCATGTTGATCAAGAATTCCCGATTCGGACCGGGCGGTGTGCGCCCGTCCGAGATTGCACCGAAGGATGTCTGGCTGAACCGCCGCGAGCTCCTCGGGAACGCCGGGTTCGGGCTGGCCGCGCTGGCCGCGCCAGCCGCCCTGTGGCCGCGGGTCGCCCACGCCGGCCGGAAGCTCGAGGACCTCGTCAAGTCCGACTGGGTGGTCGACGACGTCCTCACTCCGCTGGAGGACATCACGACGTACAACAATTTCTACGAGTTCGGAACCGGGAAGGACGACCCGTCCCGTTACGCGGGGGCGTTCAAGCCCCTTCCCTGGTCGATTCAGGTCCACGGCGAGTGCGAGGATCGGGGCACCATCGACTACGAGGACCTGATCGGCTCGTTCCCGGTGGAGGAGCGCATCTACCGGTTCCGTTGCGTCGAGGCGTGGTCGATGGTCGTGCCGTGGGCCGGCGTGTCGCTTGCCTCGGTGCTCCAGCGCTTCCGGCCGACCTCGAAGGCGAAGTACGTCGCGTTCGAGACCGTCTACCGGCCGGAGGAGATGCGGGGACAGAAGCGCGGCTTCCTCGACTGGCCCTACGTCGAGGGACTTCGCATCGACGAAGCGATGCATCCCCTCTCGCTGCTCGCGGTCGGCGTCTACGGAGAGGAGCTCCCGAACCAGAACGGTGCGCCGGTCCGCCTCGTCGTGCCGTGGAAGTACGGGTACAAGAGCATCAAGTCCATCGTGTCGATCACCTTCACCGAGGACGAGCCGCCGACCACCTGGAACCGGCAGGCGCCCCACGAGTACGGGTTCTATTCGAACGTGAACCCGGAACGGCCTCATCCGCGCTGGAGTCAGGCACGCGAACGGCGGCTTGGAGGCGGACTCTTCGCCCGCAAGATCCCGACCCTCAAGTTCAACGGGTACGAGAAGGAAGTCGCTTCCCTCTACGCCGGCATGGATCTCATCGAGCACCACTGAGGGCAGCGCCGTGGCGCGCGCCGCCACTGTCTTGCGTCCGGGCTTCGGGTGGCTCAAGGCGGCCGTCTTCCTCGCCGCCCTCGTCCCTTTCGGGATGATCGCGGCCGGGGCGTGGTCGGGCGATCTCGGGGCGAACCCCGTCGAGACGCTGATCCACCACTTCGGCGACTGGGCCCTGCGGCTGTTGCTCGCGACCCTCGCGGTGACTCCGCTCCGCCGGCTCACCGGGTGGAACCAGGCCGTCCGCCTGCGGCGCATGCTGGGGCTCTTCGCGTTCTTCTACGCAAGCCTGCACCTTGCCACCTACTTCGTCCTCGATCGATCGCTCCTTCTCGAGGAGATCCTCGACGACCTCACCGAGCGGCCGTACATCATGGTCGGCTTCGCGGCGTTCGTGCTGCTCGTCCCGCTCGCCGCGACCTCGACCAACGCAATGATCCGGCGGCTCGGGGGCCGGCGCTGGCGGGCGCTCCACCGCGTCGTCTACGTCGCCGCCGCGGGCGGCGTCATTCACTTCTGGTGGCTGGTGAAGGCGGACGTGCGAGAGCCCCTCATCTACGCGGCGGTGCTCGTCCTCCTCCTCGCTCTTCGCCTTCCGTCCGTGGTGCCGTTTCTTCGCGCCCTGCCCGGCCGGATTCGCCGCCGCCCCGCCCCGGGCTGACCACGGATCCCCGGGCGCCGACGGCTTGCGGGCGCCCACTGCGGTCGCCGTCTCCGGACCGCGGGTCCGGGCCGGACAGGTGGTGGGCTATCGAGTTGGCGTAGTACCTGAGCATTTCGACCTCGTCGGGGCGGGCCCGATAGAGCCCGTCCGACTCCTCCACGAAGTGCCGCAGGACCAGCATCCGCAGCCCCGCCGCGACCGCGTAGTCGCGGTCGGCACGCGGAACGTGGACGTACGCCCCGGCCGTTTCCAGCTCGTCGATGAGCGCCTGGGTCTTCGCCTTGATCTCGAGCTCGTGCATGGGGCGTTTCGCTTCGCGGAGAAACACCGTTGCGACCAGCGGCACCGGCAGCACCGGGACGGTGCCCCCGATCGCGGCGAGCAGCTCGTGGCCCAGCCGTTCCACCGCCTCGAATCGGGCATCCGGCTCGAGGACCCGAAGGTCGATGCCGTGGCGAAGCGACCAGCCTCGCATCGAGATCGGCGTGCCGAAGCTCACGCATGCGTAGCCGAATCGATGCCAGCGCCCTCGCAACCGCAGCGCCGCCTGACGGCGGACGAACCCGAACAGGGTGCGGACGACATGGGCGCGGCTCCGCGGCACGGCCACATTCGAATCTCGCTCCCGGACGAGGGTGCGATCCTCCAGCACCCGGTCGTAGTTGATGCCGACCGGGACGAACACCAGATCGCGTTCTCCCGCGGGATCGAATCCGGAAACCATGTAGCTGATGAGGCCGAGGCGCGGTCGACGAAGGCGACCGTCACGGCTGAGCCCGCCCTCGGGATACACCGCCTGCACCACCCCCGCCGCGGTGGCCGCCTGCACATAGCGCGCCAGCACGCGGCGGTACAGGGGGTTGCGCGAATCACGACGCACGAAATACGCGCCGAGCGAACGGACCAGGGCCTGCAACGGCCACACTCGCGCCCACTCGCCGACCGCGTAGCTGAGCGCGGAGCGCTGGGCGGCGAAGTAGGCGACGATCACGTAGTCCATGTTGCTGCGGTGATTCATGACGAAGACGACGCTCGCGCCGGGTTCGATCCGGGCGAGCGACCGGTCGTCGGAGTACCCCATGCGCACCCGGTAGAGGACCTGGACGGTGCGGCGGGCAAGAAAGTAGCCGACCCGGAAATAGAGGTAGGGATTGAAGGCGGGGACGATCTCGCGAGCGTAGCGCTCCACCTCTCGAGCCAGCGCGTTCCGCGACCGGCCGGACTCCCGCGAGTGGCTCTCGATCGCCGCCGTCACCGCGGGATCGCGGGTCAGCATCTCGATGAGGACCCGGCGACGGGTCCGGTGGAAGGCGGGGACCCGGAGCTTGAGACGCTTGTTGAGCTCGTCGAAAGCGCGGTCCACGCGCCGGCGAAGAAACCAGCGCACGCCGGGAAGCAGCAGGCGATCGAGCAATGCCCAGATCACGAAGAGCGCGGCGGCCGCCGCGACCCAGACCGGAACCGGGATCGTCTCCGTCATCGCCACCGGCGCACGGACGGGAACCGGCCACCCCGGCTCCCCGACGGTGGGCGACGAATCGAAGTCACCGCCAATGCACGCGACCCCTCGGCTCTCATTCGGAAGCGAACCGGCCCTCCCGCGTTCCCGGT
Source organism: Immundisolibacterales bacterium (assembly GCA_026712715.1). Taxonomy (GTDB): domain Bacteria; phylum Pseudomonadota; class Gammaproteobacteria; order HK1; family HK1; genus JAJDXW01. The sequence continues at coordinate 14,808 of JAPOPW010000042.1, forward strand.
CCGCGGCCGCCGATTCCCGAAACGCGCCTTCGTCAGACGAGCCCCGCCGCGCGCAGCTCTCCGAGACGCTCCGGAGTGTATCCGAGAAGGCCGAGATAGCACTCGTCGTTGTGCTCGCCGGGATGCGGGGCCCGGTGACGCACCGCGCCCGGGCTCGCCGAGAGCTTGACGGGAACCCCGCTCACCGGCACGCGTTCCATCCCCGGGGCCTCCATGTCCACCCACGCCAGCATCTCCCGCGCGGCGACATGCGGGTCCTCGTGCACCTCGGCGGTCGTGCGATACACCCCGCAGGGGATCCGGGCCGCTTCCATGGCTCCGACCACCTCGGCCACGTCCCGTTCCGCCATCCACGCCTCGACGTGCGGATCGATCTCGGAGCGCGCCTCGAACCGGCCCTCGTCCGTTGCGTACGCGGGGACCGCGGCCAGCTCCGGGCGCTCGATGAGGTCCATCAGGCTGCGCCACATCCCGTCCGTCACCGTCGCGATGTAGACCCATCCGTCCCGGCAGCGGTAGAGATCGGTCGGCCCCACGTAGGGCATGCGGTTGGCGATGCGCGGGCGCTCGCGCCCGGCGACGAGTGCCTCCGCGATCATGGGCGAGGTGTAGCTCACCGCGGTCTGGAGCAGCGCGCAGTCCACCTCCTGCCCTTCCCCGGTGGCATCCCGGTGCCGGAGCGCAAGCACGATTCCGAGCGCCGCGAGGAGCCCGGTGCTGTAGTCCACCCAGGGAACGGCGGAACGCATGGGCGGCTCGTGGTCGTAGCCGGTGAGGGCGCAGGCCCCCGACATGACCTGGGCGATCTGGTCGAAGCCGCTCCTCGTCGCATAGGGCCCGGTAGAGCCATAGCACGAGATGCCGGCATAGATGACGTCCTCGCGCATCGCGCGGATGTCGTCGTAGCCGAGCGCGAACGCCCCGACCGCGCTCGGGCTGAAGTTGTGCAGGAACACGTCGCACCGCGCGACGAGCCCGGCCAGGACCTCGCGGGGAGCATCGCGGCGCAGCACGTCGAGGGTGATCCCCTTCTTGTTGCGTCCGAAGTTCGAAAACACGAAGTTCGATCCGTTCGGCCCGGTGAGTCCGTAGCGCCGGTCCTCCTCCCCTCCCGGCCGGTCCACCCGGAACACCTCCGCCCCCATGTCGGCCAGCATCATCCCGCAGTAGGGGGCCGCGATGAAGCGCCCGAAGTCGAGCACCCGGACCCCTTCGAGTGGGCGTGGCCGGGCCGGGGTCATGCCCGCAGCCCCCGCACGAACTGCGCGATCGCGCCGCCGATCTCGTCCGGGGAATCCTCCTGGATGAAGTGGCTGCCCCGGACGGTCACCTCCGTCTGGTTCTTCCAGCCGCGGCAGAACTCGCGTTGCGGTCCGATGAGAATCGCCCCCGGGTCGGCGTTGACGAAGAGCTTGGGCACGTCGCTCTCGGCAAGCCAGGCCGCATAGTCGCCGACGATGGCCGTCACGTCGGGCGGCTCTCCCTCGATCGGAATCTCGCGCGGCCAGGTGAGGGTCGGCCGGCGCGACTCCCCGGGCTCGCGGAACGGACGCCGGTACTCCTCCATCTCCTCCGGAGCGAGGTCGCGGAGGATGGAGCCCGGAAGCACCCGCTCCACGAAGACGTTCTTGTCGATCACCATGTCCTCGCCCGCTTCGGAGCGGAACCCCTGGAACACCCGGCGCGGCGCTTCCGGCCACTCCTCCCAGGTCACCGGCCGCACCAGGGCCTCCATGTAGACGAGTCCCTGCACCCGGTCGCGGTGGCGGTTCGCCCAGTCGAAGCCGAGCGCCGAACCCCAGTCGTGCACCACGAACACCGCGTTTCCGGCCGCGCCGACCCCGAGCGCGTCGAGCGCGGCGTCGAGATGCGCGCGGTGCTCGACGAAGCGATACCGGCCCGGCCCCGAGTCGTCCAGCGGTTCGGAATCTCCCATGCCGACGAGATCGATCGCGATAGACCGCCCGAGGGTCTCCGTATGCGGCATGATGTTCCGCCACAGGTACGAAGAGGTCGGGTTTCCGTGGAGGTAGACGATCGGATCGCCCTCCCCCATCTCGACGAAGGCCATCTTCTTTCCCAGCACTTCGACGTGCTTCTTCGGGTGTTCGCGTAGCGATGTCACGGGATCCTCCTGACTTCGTCGTGGGTCGCGTTCCGCCGGGCGGCAGTTTGCGGCGAGACTCAGCGCCGCCCGGTGAACCCGGGCTTGCGCTTGGCGAGGAACGCGCCGACCCCTTCGCGGCCGTCCGCTCCCCGCGCGTTCTCGGTGACCTCGCGGGCCTCCATCTCCATCTGCGTCTCCAATCCGTTGTCGAACGTCGCGGCGAGCAGGCGCTTTACCGATCCGTACGCCTCCGTCGGGCCACTCGCCAGCTTGCCGGCAATTCCCATCGCCTCGGAGGCGAGCGAGTCGTCCGCCACCACCCGGGTGACCAGGCCCCAGTCGAGCGCCTCGCGGGCGTCGATGCGGCGGTTCGTCAGCATCAGCTCCTGGGTCCGCCGCAGCCCGATGATTCGCGGCAGGAACCACGTGGAGCTGCTGTCGGGCGAGAGCCCGGCGGCGGTGAACGCCATCGCGAACCCCGCCGACTCCGCCGCGATCACGTAGTCCGAGCACATCGCGAGCCCGAACCCGCCGCCCGCGGCAATTCCGTTCACCGCGGTGACCACCGGTGCGCGCATCCGCGCGAAGCGCGAGAAGGTTCCATGGAGCCAGATGGTCATTTCCTTGAGGATCGGGCCGAGGTTGTCGGCGTGATCCGCGAACGCCTTGAGGTCTCCACCCGCGCAGAACATCCGCCCGACCGCATCCACCACGAGGACCCGGACCTCGGGGTCCTCGTCGCAGCGAATGGAGACGTCCATCATCTCCTTGCACATGTCGATGTGCAGCGCATTCCCCACGTCGGGGCGGTTCAGGGTCATGCGGGCGATGCCGCCGTCCATCTCGAAGCTCACGTACCGGTATTCCACGACTCTCGTCTCCTTCGAATTTCCGCTGTTCGCGACGATCGTACTGAAACGGGTTTGCGAAGTCCGCGCCGGCGCAATCGCCGGGGAGCCCGTCAAGGTTCGCCGCGTCCCTCCTCGGCCCACACGAGATACATGCCGGCAAAGGCCTCCTCATGGTCCTTCTCGAACGCGGCGAGACTCTCCAGCGACCGCATGCAGGGATCCTCGGGGTACCTGCGACGATAACGGATTCGCGTCTCCCTCCCGGCCTCGAAACCGAGCGGACGAAGGCCCGCCGCCGCGAGCATGCGCCCGACTGCGGGAATCGTGAACCGGCGCTCGTGCACATGGAACACGAGGTCCCGGCAGGTGCTCACGGTATGGAAGTCGGCGCTCCGGAGAAGCCCCGCGAGCTCCCCTTCTCCGCGCTCCAGGATCTCCTTCCGGAACGCCCGGACTCCCTCCGGGGAACCGTCCAGCCCGAGCCTGGCCGCGGCGGCCTTCGCCGTGGCGACGAGCGCGCGCGCGCGCTCGCTGTAGAGCCCGATCCGGATGACGCCTTGCGGACGAAGGACCCCGGCGAGCGCGCGCAGCCCGGCATCCGGTTCCGCCATGTGGTGCAACACGCCGCTCGCGAGGATGACGTCGAAGCATTCGCCGAGGGCGGCGACGTCCAGCAGGTCGCCCTGCATGAAGCGGACGTTGTCGATTCCCAGCCGGCGGGCCATCCGGGCGCCGTACGCAAGGCTCGGGCGGCTGAGGTCGAGCGAAAGCACCTGCGCCTCCGGATTCCGGCGCGCGGTGAGCAGCGGCTCGTAGCCGGTGCCTCCGCCCGCGACCAGCACCGCCTCGAAGTCTCGTCGGAGGGACCGGTCGGGAAACATCTGCGAGAGCGTCTCGCCGAGGTCGCGATCGGGACCGGGAGGAAGCGAAATCCACCGTGGATACGGATTCTCCTCGTACTGGGCCCGGACCACCCGCGAGGTCGAGTCCCGGACCTCCGCGAGGACGGGAAGGTCCCGGGCGATTGCGGCATCTTCACGCGGTCCGTGCAGGGAGTGGCGGAGGAGCTCCGCGATCGGCGCGAACCACTCGTCCGCCGGGATCGCGGCCAGCCGCTCCCCGCCCGGCAGGGCGCCGGGCAACCGATAGAGCGCGACGAGAAGGAGATCGGCCGCCACGGATTCCGGGTCGACGGGGTGCTCGGCGGCGAGGGCGTGCGCGAGGCGGGCGGCCGGCGCGGCGAGCAGTGCCTCCTCTTCCGCGCTCGCGTGCCACACGTACTCGTTGTGGAAGCACTGCGTCGCGAGCGCGGCGGTGAGCCGGCCCTCCGTCCCGGCGGCCCGAGAGGTCGCTTCGGACGCCCCGACCGCCTCCCACTCCCGGAGCCGGTGCGCCCGCGCGGCGGCGAACACCCGTTCCAGGGCCGGGTCGAGGTTGACCACGTTGCCAAGGTAATCGAGAAGCAGCCGGCCGCGCGCGGCGAGGAACCGCGCCGCCGCCGCCCCGTCGGGCGGCGACGGCGCCCCGATCCGAAGCTGCGCGGCGGCGGCGGGGCCGAGATCCGGCGACACCCCGGTCTCGAGAAGCAGCCGCCGGATGTCGGGGGCCGCCTCGATCGGGTAGACATCCCCCAGCAACCGCCGCAATGCCTCGCGGCTCTCGTCCTTCCACTTCGCACCGGAGCCGTTCGCGCCGGCGTACGCACTCCGAAACTCGCGCAGGGCACCCTCGCGGTCACCCGACCGTTCCAGGGCCCGCCCGAGGTTGAGGCGGATCTCCGGGTCCTCCGGAGCCCGGTCGCGCGCGGCCTCGAGCCTCCCCGCCGCCTCCTCCGGCCGGCCCAGCCGGAGCAGAATGAAACCGAGGTTGAACCAATTGTCGACCGGGGCGCGGTCGAGGGCGAGCGCCCGCTCGTGCGAACGCAAGGAGCTCTCCAGGTCGCCGAGCCGCTCCAGCACCGCTCCGAGGTTGGAGTGGTAGTCCGAGCGGTCGGACCGGATGGCGAGGGCGCGCTCGAGACTCGCGCGCGCCCTGTCGAGCTTGCCCGATTCGAGCGCAGCCATCGCGTGCAGGTGCCAGGCATCGGCGTTTCCCGGCTCGCGTTCGAGCACCGCCCGGCCGATCCGTTCCGCCCGCCCCGGATCGCCGGCGCGAAGCAGCGCGAGGACCCGGTCGACGGAGGCGGATGCGCCCCTCGGACTCATGCCGCGGCGTGGCCGCGCCGCCCCGGAACCGGGGACCAACGGTCAGGACGCCGCAAAGGGGGGCTCCATGCCTTCGCCGAGCGGCACCTCGAATGCGTTCAGGGTCATGCAAACGAGCGTGTAGTAGCCGAGGATGCCGACAAGCTCGACCGTTCCCGCCTCGCCGAGCAGTCCGACCGCGGCCGCGTAGCGCTCCTCACCGATCCTGCGCGTCTCGACGAGCTCGCGTGCGAATTCGTAGACGATCCGCTCGTCGTCACGTTCGAACGGGGGCGGCGCCCCGCATGCGACGGCGGCCACGACCTCGCGCGAGACGCCGGCCCGGATCGCCATGGGTCCGTGCGCGGCGAACTCGTACTCGGCCTTCCACGCCGCTCCGACGACGATGATCGCGATCTCCGAGAGACGGGGTTCGAGACCCGTCCCGTACCGGACGAACGCCCCGAGGCTCTGCGCGAGATCGGCAAGGCCCGGGCTTCGCAGCCACGGCGCGAACGGTCCGCCGACCGGTCGGCCGCGGGCCAGAAACCCGGACTTTCCACGGGGTCCCGCCATCATCGCCTCCAGCACCCGGGCCTGCGCGGCGTCCAGCTCCGCGGGCTCGAGAGGCGGCAGCCGGCCGCCCGCCGCGCGCTTGCGTTCGAGGTTCGGGGAGGCCCCGGTTCCGGAGCGGCTCACGTGGTTCCCTCCAGCCGGTGACGGGAGCCGTCGGCGGCGGAACGGATTCGGGCCGACTCGCGCTCCGCCTGGCGCACCAGCACGGAAGGCGGCGCGCCGAGCTGCGCGAGCCCGGCCGTGCCGTACGCCCACTCGGTGTACGACTCGATGAGTCCGTCTCGAAGAACGAAGCGAGAACAGCCGGTAAACACGACCCTTCGGCCCGCGCTCCGGGCCATCGTCGAGGAATAGCTGAAGATGTAGTTCGCGTACCCGACCCGGCCGTCGCACACGGGCTCGCGCATCTCCCACCGAAAGTCGCGTGCATGCGCGTGAAAGTGCTCGCGGAGCATTTCCGCGAGCCGCTCGGGTCCCCGGAACGCTCCATAGAAGATGTCTTCGTAGACGCCGTCCTCGCAGAACAGAGCCACGAAGGCGGCCGTGTCGCCGGACTCGACGGCCGCGGTGAACCTGGCGAGCAGCCCGGCGAACTCGTCGCGCACATCGCTCATCAAGACGCTCCTTGGCGGGGACGGTCAGCGGGCACGATCGTCCGCTTGCCGCGACCCGCGGTCAAGGGTCGACACTGTGCCTGCCTCCCCGAGTTCCCGGACCGAAACCGCCGCGCGGCGAAAGGACCTCAAGCGACGACCAGCCCGCGAATCTCGGGAGAACCCATCGGCGCGAACCATGCCGAATCGCGGTGGAGCGAACCCATTGAAGATGACGGCTGCGAAGAACGACAGGGGGCCACGACGGCATCAGTCCAGGTCAGCCGCAGTCTTCGAGCTCGATGGACTGCCCGGGAAACGCCTTTGCCCAGGCCGCGCGAAGAACGTCCGCGGACCGGACCGCGCGGGCGGCCAGGACGTACCCCCGGGCGGGACCGCGGTTCTCCCTCATCTGGACGGGGTACCCGAGCTTCGCGAGCGCGGCCATCCGGCGACGCATGTTCTCCTCGACCCCGAACACGCCGAACGAGACCCCGTTCGCCAGCGGTCCGGTTCCGATGACCGCGACGTCGCGCACCCCGTTCGCCTGGATCTCGCGAGTCCTCGCGACAGCCCGGGCGCGAGTCGCGAACGGGGGCAGGTAGACCTGGTAGCTCGTGACCGCGCCGGCTCCTTCGCGCCGGACCACGATGGCATCCGCACCGTGCGAACGCAACCAGTCCTCGACGGTGGCCAGCACCCGCCGATCCTCGAACTCTCCAGTCCGCAGACACACGGGTTCCGGAGCCGGCGTGGCCGCCGCCACGGTCCGAGTCGCCGCCGCATCGTCCCTCGACTCCCCGCCGGGCGGCTGATCCGGGGCGTCTCCGGCGCCCGCCACCACGACGGCGGGAAGCAGTCCTCCGGGATCGGCGGCCGGCGTTTGCGCCGCGCCGGTTTCCGAGGCCGCCGCCGCAGCCGGAGCCCGCGGGGGAGCCGGTTCCGAAGTCTCCGCCGCGGCCAAGGGGGCACCGGCGCGGTCGGGAAGCTCGAACGTCGTGCCGGGCTTCGGCCCCGGGTTCGGGGCGAGGCGGCTGTCCGGGTCGACGCCGCGGTCCGGGTCGACGCCGCTGTCCGGGTCGAGCTCGCTCGCCCGCACGTACGCCTGCCGGGCGAGGGTCGCATAGATGTCACCGAGGTTGGCGTACGCGACGGCGGAGGGCTTTCGGCCCAGCGCGGAAAGCAGGGTCTCGCGGGCCTCGTCGAACCGACCCTGCGCCGCATACAGGACCGCGAGGTTGTTCCACGGCTCCGACATGTCGGGATGGTCGCGCCGAAGCCGATCGAATACCTCGATGGCTTCGTTCACCAGTCCCGCTCGCGCGTGCAGGATGCCGTCGAGCAAGCGGGCGCGCGGAAGGTCCGGACTGCGCTCCAGCACGCCATCGAGCACCGCCCGCGCTTCCGCGCGCCGATCGTCGGCCGCGAGCACGATGGCACGTTCGAGGTCTTCGTCGGTCCATCCGGGGGGCGACGACAGGAGCGCGGCAAGCGTTCCCAACCCGAACAGCAGCTTCTTCATGCCTCTCACGCCGCTCGTCCCCTTCCTCGGCGTCACCGTGTTCGGACGTGGTTCCGCCGCCACGCCCGAGGGTCCGAGCGCGCGCGCATCGCACGTACCGTCCGCTGCTCCCACCTTACGGGAAGTGGCGGCTAGCGGCTACGGCCGTCCCCGAAAGCCTGGACCTCCGCGATCCACCCGGCGATGAGCCGGTTGGCAATCGTGCGGATCTGTCCGTGCAACGCCTCGCCGAAGGCGGCAATTCGCGCAATGTCCTCCGGATTGCGCGGATCCGGCGTCTCCGCGGACCCCGGCCATCCGGCGATGGTTCGAATCGTGGGTCCAATCATCCGCAGCGATTCGGCCGCGATCGCCGCCTGCTCGAGGGCGGTCGGCGGACGGTCCCCGTGCGCGCTGGAGTACGCTCGTTGGACGCGGTCGAGGGAACTTCCGATCTCCTGCGCCGCCTCCAGGGTCTCGCGCTCGCTCGCCACGAGCTCGCGTCCTCCGGATTCCGCCTCGCTCAAGGTCCATTGACCTTCCTTCCCGGCGCTCTCGAGCGCCGTCAGGCCCGACCATGCGTCGTTGGCGAACGCGAGGCCGAGGCGAACCTGCTCGAGCAGTCCGATAGGAGGAATCTGTCCGTATTCCCTCGTCCTGACCTCGGTTCCGAGAAACCGCCCTTCGCGATCCGGATTCCGGTCGAGAATCCATTAGGGTAGTTCCAGAGTTTCTCTCGAAGCTCCATATTTCCATTCTTTTCCCTTGTTTACCAGATAGATAACGAATCACAGCGTCTTGACAGGCGTTTCGTGGTGCCGCAGAATCGCAGCCCAATACGTGGGGAAATACGTTGGGTTACAACACATGGGCAAGCTCACCGCCGTCACCGTGCGCAACGCCTCCCGTCCCGGCCTGCACGGCGACGGCGCCACCCTCTATCTTGCCGTCGCCCCCGGCGGCTCCAAGTCCTGGATCCAGCGCGTCACCATCCACGGCCGGCGCCGCGACATTGGCCTCGGCGGCTATCCCGCCGTCTCCCTCGCCAAGGCGCGC
>JAPOPW010000034.1 GCA_026712715.1 Immundisolibacterales bacterium
CATCGTGCCGCTTCTCTACTGGCGCTAGTCCGAGGCTGTGGCGGCGGCGCGGTGGAGCCCCGTCGTCGCCACAGGCGGACCGGATTCGCCCGCGCGGTCAGTCCGCCGCTTCGTCGAGATACGCCTCCATCGGCGGGCAGGTGCACACGAGGTTGCGATCGCCGTAGACGTTGTCCACCCGCCCGACCGGCGGCCAGTACTTGTCCTCGCGACACCAGGGGGCGGGATAGAACGCCTCTGCTCGCGAATAGGGGTGCGGCCATTCGTCCTCGCCCGCGAGCCGCATCGCGTGGGGGGCATTCCTGAGCGGGTTGTCCTCGGGGTCGGCCACTCCCCGTTCCACTGCCCGAATCTCCTCTCGGATCGCGATCATCGCGTCGCAGAACCGGTCGATCTCGTGCTTCGACTCACTCTCCGTCGGCTCGATCATGAAGGTGTCCGCCACCGGGAACGACATGGTCGGAGCGTGGTAGCCGAAGTCGACGAGCCTCTTCGCCACATCGTCCACCGCGATTCCGCACGCCTTCTTGATCTCGCGCAGATCGATGATGCACTCGTGCGCGACCAGTCCGCCCGGGCCACGGTAGAGCACCGGGTAGTGGGGCGCGAGGCGGGTCGCGATGTAGTTCGCGTTGAGAATCGCGATCCGGGTCGCCTGGAGCAGCCCCTCGTGCCCCATCAGCTTCATGTACGCCCAGGAGATGGGCAGGATCCCGGCCGAACCCCACTGCGCGGCCGAGACGGCCCCGATCGACGTTCCGCCGCGATCGTACGGGTTGGCTTCGGCGACGACCGCGTGCCCCGGAAGGAAGGGGGTCAGGTGGGCGCGCACGCCGATGGGGCCCATCCCCGGCCCGCCGCCCCCGTGGGGGATGCAGAAGGTCTTGTGCAGGTTGATGTGGGAGACGTCGGCGCCGAGGTCGGCCGGCCACACGATGCCGAGGAGCGCGTTCAGGTTCGCTCCGTCCATGTAGACCTGCCCGCCGTGCGCGTGGACGATGTCGCACACCTCGCGGATGGAAGCCTCGAACACCCCGTGCGTGGACGGATAGGTCACCATCAACGCGGCGAGACGGTCTCCTGCCGCCGCCGCCTTGTCCCTCAGGTCTTCAACGTCCACGTTGCCGTCCGTGTCGCACCCGACGACCACCACCTCGAGCCCCGCCATGTGCGCGCTCGCGGGGTTCGTGCCATGTGCGGATGCGGGAATGAGGCACACGTCGCGCGACCCTTCCCCCCGGCTCTCGTGGTAGCGCCGGATGACGAGGAGGCCCGCGTACTCCCCCTGCGAGCCCGCGTTGGGCTGGAACGACACCCCGGCGAACGCGGTGCACTCGCAGAGCATGAGCTCGAGGTCCCGGACGAGCTGCTGGTAGCCTTCGGTCTGGTCGGGCGGCGCGAACGGATGGATGTCCGCGAAGCCCGCGAAGGTCACCGGCAGCATCTCGGTCGTCGCGTTCAGCTTCATCGTGCACGAGCCGAGCGGGATCATGGAGCGGTCGAGAGCCACGTCGCGGGCCGCGAGCCGCCGGAGGTAGCGGAGCATCTCGGTCTCGCTGCGGTACCGGTGGAACACCGGGTGCTCGAGAACCGGATCGCTGCGGCGCATCGCCGCCGGAAGGCAGGACCGGGCGGCGCGATCGAGCGACTCGACGTCCGGCACGCCGGCGCCCGCGGGCGCGAACGCGGCGAGCACGCCGGCGATCACGCCGGGGGTGGTGGTCTCGTCCACCGAAAGCCCGATCCTTGCGTCGCCGGCCTCGCGAAGGTTGATCCCGCGCGAGCGCGCTCGTTCATGGATTGCCGCCGTTGCGCCCCGGCCGCCGTCGCCCGCCCCCTCCGGAATCTTCACCGTCAGCGTGTCGAAGAAGGTCTCGTTCTCGGTCTCGAAGCCAAGCCGCGCGAGGCCCTCTCGGAGCACCACCGCCGTGCGGTGCACGCGGCGGGCGATTCGCGCGAGCCCCTCCGGTCCGTGGTAGACCGCGTAGAAGCCGGCCATGACGGCGAGCAGCACCTGCGCGGTGCAGATGTTGCTCGTGGCCTTCTCTCTTCGAATGTGCTGCTCCCGGGTCTGGAGAGCCATGCGGAACGCCGGCTGGCCGTGCCGATCCACCGACACCCCGATGATGCGGCCCGGAGTCGAGCGCCGATAGGCGTCGCGGGTGGCGAAGAACGCGGCGTGGGGACCGCCGCATCCCATCGGAACCCCGAAGCGCTGGCTGCTGCCGACCACGATGTCGGCTCCGAGCTCGCCCGGAGATCGCAGCATCACGAGCGCGAGCGGGTCGGCGGCGACCGCGACCAGCGCCTGGTGGGCGCGCGCGCGCGCCACCGCCCCGGCGAGGTCCGGAACCGCCCCGCTCGACCCCGGGTACTGGATCAGCATCCCGAAGCACGGTCCGTCGAGCTCGGCGGCCGGTCGAACCTCCACCTCGAGGTCGAGGGGCAGCGCGCGGGTGCGGACCACGTCGATGGTCTGCGGATGACAGTCGGCGTCGACCAGGAAGAGATTCGACTTGGCCTTGCCGACCCGGCGGGCCATCGCCATCGCCTCCGCCGCCGCCGTCGCCTCGTCGAGGAGCGACGCGTTGGCGAGCTCCATGCCGGTCAGATCGATGATCGTCTGCTGGTAGTTGAGCAGGGCCTCCATCCGGCCCTGGCTCACTTCCGACTGGTACGGCGTGTAGGCCGTGTACCACGCCGGGTTCTCTAGCACGTTGCGCCGGATCACGGCCGGCGTGTGCGTCCCGTGGTACCCCATCCCGATGAGCGACGTCATCAGCCGGTTGCGACCGGCGAGCTCGGCGAGGCGCGCCTGCGCCTGCGGCTCGTCGAGCGGAGGCTCGAGATCGAACTCGCGGGGATGGCGGATGACCGCCGGGGCGGCCGCGTCGATGAGCTCCTCGACGCTCGCGAAGCCGAGCGTGCCCAGCATCGCCTTCGCTTCGGGACCGTCCGGGCCGATGTGGCGCCGGACGAAGGGGGCGGACTCGACTACGTCGCCGAGCCGGTCGTCTCCGGTTTCTACGATCATCCGAGACCCTCCACGTAGCGAAGATACTCGTCCTCGGTCATGAGACCATCCAGCGACTCGTCGGGGTCCGTCTCGATCTGCAGAAACCAACCTTCCCCGATCGGATCCTCGTTCACCAGGGCCGGTTCGTCGTTCAGGGCCTCGTTGATCCTCGTGACCGTTCCCGAGACCGGGGCGAACAGCTCGCTCGCCGCCTTGACCGATTCGATGACGGCCGTCTCCGCCCCCTGTTCGACCTCGTCGCCCACCTCCGGAAGCTCGACGAACACGATCTCGCCGAGCTGCTCCTGGGCGTATTCGCTAATCCCGACGACGGCAAGGCCACCGTCCTCGAGCCGGACCCACTCGTGATCCTCGGTAAACCGAAGCTCGCTCATCTCGTTCTCCCTTGACCTCCCTCGGCGTAAGCGGAAAACGCCGGGACTACGCCCCGGCGCGGGCGCTGCGTCATACTACACGCAACCCGAATTCCCCGGCCCATGACGTGACCATGCAGCGGCCCCCCGGGACGGGCCGGACTCGACGACCACCGCTTCGCAGCGCAATCGGAACCGCGGGCGCCATCTGGGCCGTGACCGGGGTCGCGGGCATCCTCGCGTGGGCGATCGTGCGGCTCGCGGCCATTGCCCTCGACGCGCTCGAGCAGCCGCTCTCCTGGTACCACTGGGCCGCGATCGGGGCGTTCATTCCGTTCATGGCCTGGTCGGAGGGGCTGCGCGGATTCCAGCGCCGGTTCTCGCCGCGCGTCGCCGAGCGGGCGATGCTCATCCGCACCGCGCCGACCGCGGCCCGGGTCATCTTCGCGCCGCTCTTCGCGGCCGGCTTCTTCGGCGGCTCACGGCGCGAGCAGATCGGCGCGTGCGCGGGGACCGTCGCGATCGTGGTGCTGGTCGTGATCGTGCATCGCCTGGACCAGCCCTGGCGCGGCATCCTCGACGCGGGCGTGGTCACCGGGCTCACGTGGGGGGTGGTGGCGACCCTGGCGCTCAGCGCCCGCGCGTGGCGAACCTCCCCGTAACGAAGAGCGTTGGGCAGCATCGCAACGCGGCCTTCCACTTGCGACGAGGACGAGACCGGGCAACCGACCCGCCGTTCGCCCCTTGCGGTCAGGGTGCCCGCACCATGCCCAGGGTCGAGAGAATCGCCGAGCCTTTCGGTCATGCGAAGAGACCCGGTGATTTCTTCGGACCGGGTAGTCGTCCTTCGTTCAGTACGGCCCGGTTCCGATCCGCCCGCTCTCGGCACGGGTCCGGAAAGGAGGACACCGCCTCGATGGAATCGACGTAGCCACGCGGGAGACCGAGCTCCCGAGCGCCCGCGAGGACCAGCTCCTTGTACCAGTGATACGGACGGAGCTTCGGACCAATCCGGCTCGCTCTCGCGACGTAGAGCACCGCGCACACGGTGCCGCCATCGAATTGCACCTGTACCGTCCTGCGGTCGTAGCCCTGCTCGTACCGGTCGAGCTCGTCCATCTGGTCATCGGACATTCGGTCGAGCGCCCCCCACAGCCGGTCGCCAGGATCGCCGGTGAAAGACGCGTCGCACTTTGCGGATCCATCCGCGCCCCGCTTGTGAAACGCGAGCCGCCAGCCGGAAAGACACGCGGCGCCGAGCCGCGCGCAGCGGCCGACCCGCTCTTCGATCCGGGCCCTCGGCATGTTGGATCCGTATCCGAAATAGAGCACGTCGGGTATCCGCGCAGGCCGGGATTCGATAGTTTACGGCTTCGCTTCGACCACCCGGCGAGAGAGGTTCCACGATGTCGCTCCCAGACAAGATGACCGCGATCGAGATTTCCGTTCCGGGGGGCCCGGAAGTGCTGGTTCCGGTCGAACGGAAGGTGCCCCGGCCGGGACCGGGGGAAGTGCTGGTGCAGGTCGCGGCGGCCGGGGTGAACCGCCCCGACGCCATGCAGCGCGCGGGGAATTATCCGCCGCCCGCCGGGGCGCCGGACATTCCGGGGCTGGAGATCGCGGGCGAGGTCGTCGAAGCGGGTCCGGGCGCGGCCGGCGTGCCGGATCGGGTCTGCGCCCTCGTCCAGGGCGGCGGCTACGCCGAGTACTGCCTCGCCTCCGCGCCCCTTTGCCTCCCCATTCCGAACGGCATGAGCAACGCTCAGGCGGCGGCGCTCCCCGAAACCTACTTCACGGTCTGGACCAACGTGTTCGAGCGCGGCCGGCTCGCGGCCGGGGAACGCCTTCTCGTGCACGGCGGGAGCAGCGGGATCGGCACCACCGCCATTCAGCTCGCGCGCGCCTTCGGAGCCACCGTGTATGCGACCGCCGGCTCGCCGGAGAAATGCCGGGCGTGCGAAGAGCTCGGCGCGGCGGAGTGCATCGACTACCGGCAGGACGACTTCGTCAGCCGCATCGCGGCCGCGACCGAGGGCCGCGGGGTCGATCTCGTGCTCGACATGGTGGGCGGCGACTACTTCCCCCGCTGCCTCAAGTGCCTCGCGACGGAAGGCCGGCTCGTCCAGATCGCCACGCAGCGCGGCATCAAGAGCGAGATCAACCTGCTGGCCGTGATGATGAAGCGGCTCACCGTCACCGGATCGACCCTGCGCCCGCGAAGCGTGGCCGAGAAGACCCCCATCGCGAACGCGCTCCGCGAGCGGGTCTGGCCTCTCCTTGCGGCCGGCCGGGCCCGCCCCGTCATCCACCGCACCTTCCCGCTGGACGAGGCGGCGGCCGCGCATGCGCTCCTCGAGTCGAGCGCCCACATCGGCAAGATCGTCCTCGTCACCCTCGCCGGCCGGGAGCTCGAGCGGCCCCCGGCGCCTCCTGCGCAGTAGCGGCCGGCCGGCGGGTTCGGTTGCTCCGGACAGCGGCCGGCTAGCGGTAGACCAGGGTCGGGAGCCAGAGGGCGAGGTCCTCGTAGGCGAGGAGCAGCCCGACCATTACGAGCATCGACACCACGAAGGGCAGCGCGCCGTAGGCGACGTCGTTGAACTTGCCGCCCCGCAACCGGATCCCCTGCACGACGTAGAGGTTGACCCCGATCGGCGGGGTGATGAGGGCGGCCTCCATCAGCACCGTGATCATGATCCCGAACCACACCGGGTCGTAGCCGAGCTGGACCACGATCGGAAAGACCACCGGCACGGTGGTCAGCATCATCGACAGGGTCTCCATGAACATGCCGAGGATGAGGTAGAACACGACGAGGAGCATCATCGTCTGGATCGGGGTCAGACCGAGCTCGCTCACCATGCGGATGAGGGCCTGGGTCACCCCGAGGAAGCCGAGCACGAAGTTCAGGAAGATCGCCGCGAGCACGATCAGCATGATCATCGCGGTCGTTCGCATCGTGCCCTCGAACGCGGCCTTGAGCATCGACCAGTTGAGGGTCCGGGTCCACACGGAAAGGACGAGCGCGAAGCACACCCCCACCGAGGCCGCCTCGGTAGGGGTCGCGACCCCCGCGTAGATCGACCCGACCACCACCGCGAAGAGCATGACGGGGGGCAGCAGATCGGGAAGGGTCCGGAGCCGCGCCGCCCAGGTGGTCTCCACCGGGGTGCCGCCCCAGTCGCGGCGCATCAAGCAACCCACGATGATCGCGGCCATGAAGAGCGACGACAGGATGACCCCGGGGATGATGCCGGCGAGGTAGAGCTCCGGCACCGAGCTGTTGGTGATGAGGCCGTAGAGGATCAGGTTGATGGACGGCGGGATCAGGATCCCGAGCGTCCCCCCGGCCGCGATGGAGCCGAGGAACAGCCGTTCGTTGTACCCGCGCCGCTCGATCTCGGGATAGGCCACCGTTCCGACGGTGGCCGCCGTCGCGACCGAAGAGCCCGAGGACGCCGCGAAGATGGCGCACGACCCGATGTTGGCGTGCATGAGCCCGCCCGGCAGCCATGACAGCCACTGCACCACCGCGTTGTACATGCGCCGCGCGATTCCCGCCCGCAGCATGATCTCGCCGAGCAGGATGAACATCGGCACCGCGACGAGGATGAACTCCTTGCTCTTGTCCCAGGTGAACTCGCCGATGGCGGGGGTGAGCCGGCCGCGGAAGAAGAGCTCGTCGAGGACGAAGCTGAGGACCCCGAGGACCGCCGCGACCGGGACCGCGGCAATGACGAGGGCGAGGAGGACGACGAGGGTCAGGATTGCCATGGCTCAAGCCCCCTCCACCACGCCGCGGGTCTCTTCCTCGACCTCTTCGGCGACGGTGGGCACCCCGACCACGCGGTTCACCGCCGCGTCGTCCCGCTGGAAGTAGCGGACTACCGCGTACAGCGCCACGAAGACAAGCACCAGCTCGAAGACGATGAGACCGGTGACCCAGAAGAGCTGGGGGATCCAGAGCGGGGTGGCGAGGGTGGTGATGGAGACCGAGTCGCGCTCGAACGAGGTCGCGAACACCTTCCAGGAGTGCCGGGCCAGCACCGCGTTGAAGATGAGAAGGAGCATCACTCCGAGGATGTCGAGGGCTCCGCAGAGCCGCCGCGGGAGCAGGTTGTAGACCGCGTCGATGCGGATGTTGGCGCGGTGGAGCAGGCAGTACGAGTACGCCCAGGTCGTGCCGGCGGCGAAGACGTAGCCGGAAATCTCGTCCGAGCCGCTCATCGTGATCGAGAAGAGCTTGCGCAGGAACACGTCGATCGTGACCATGACGGCGGCGGCGAGCAGCGCCGCCCCGCCCACCCAGACCGCGAACTGGGCGAGCCGCTCGAGGCGCGCGTGGATCTGCTCAAACATTGATGGCAACTCCGCTCGATCCGTCGAAAGGCCGCGCCCCGAGACGGGGCGCGGCCTTCTTGGACGCTGGTGGGGAAATGGCCCGGACGGGACTCAGAGCGAGAGCTCGACCCCCAGGACCTCGCCGATCGTGCTGTTCCAGTCGTCGACGCACTGCTGTGTGCCGCAGCGCTTCGCCCAGCGGGCCGCGACGACGTCCTCGAGGATGCGCTTGACCTCGGCCTTGTCCTCCTCGCCCGGAGCGACGATCACCATGCCGCCCGGTTCGCCGCGCTCGCACGGTCCCTCGGTGTTGCAGCGAAGGGCGACCTCTTCCATGTTGGCCGTGGCCGTCCAGAACTCCTTCTCGAGCTTCGCGGATTCATCGAGCAGGAGCTGCTGCGCGTCCGGGGTGAGCTCGTTCCAGGTGTCGTTGTTGATCGCCATGAACGAGGCCGCGTAGCCGAGCTTGACCTGGATGTTGTGGGTCACCACCTGCCACCACTTCGCGTCGTACGCGGGGAGGGTGCCGGTGATGCCGCAGTCCGCGACGCCCTTCTGGAGGGCCGGCACGACCTCGGCGAAGGCGATGGTCACCGCGCTCCCGCCGATCCCCTCGATGAAGTCCCCGAGCGGGGTCGAGTAGGTGCGGATCTTCTTGCCCGCGAGATCGGCGAGGCGAACGTCGGTGACGCTCTTGTCGCCCATGTTGCACCACATCTCCTGGCTGGGCCAGGAATAGATGACCAGGAGCTTGCCGTTGTACTTGTCGTTGATCTCGCGCTCGATGATCGGCCGGTAGGCGTCGATGACCTTGCGGTAGGTGGCAAGGTCGTCGACGAGGCCGGGAAGGTCGGCGCCCTCGAGGGCGGGGCTGTCCTGCGAGACGTAGGTTGAGACGACGAACACCACGTCGGCGGTGCCGAGCTTGAGCATCCGCATCCCCTCGAATCCCGAGAGGCCGAGCTCGGTGTACGACTTCGCGTTGGCGGTGAGCGCGCCCCCGGACACCTCCGGAATGCGGTCCATCCAGAACGGGCCTTCGCGCTGCTGCCAGTGGTCCATGTTGCCCCACGAGCCAATGACGACGAACTCCCGCTCCCCGTAGTCGGCCGCCATCGACGTTCCGGCGGTCATTGCGAGGGCGGATGCCACCGCCCCGATGAGGATTGACTTGAGCTTCATGATGTTCATTCCTCCGAATGCTGCATTGCTTCTCGGAACCGGGTCCGGATATCGCCCGCCATCTTTATCACGCGCCCCGCGCAGGCACAAGGAACGGCGGGCCCGCCGCCAAGGGGCATTTCAGGCCGGCCAGCGGCCCGGAGCGTGCGTGCCTTCTCCCCTCTCCCCGCGGGAGAGGGTCCGGGGGTGAGGGCCGAGGCCGAGAAATCTCGCCGCCGGTGGGCCGACGGTCGTCCTGCCCTCACCCCAAGCCCCTCTATCGGGGGGAGCGGGGCTGTACCCCGTCCAGCGCGAAACGGCCCCGGACCCGGCGCCCGGACCACGACGGCGGGACCACTGCCGGACGGGTGGCGGCGCAGTCCTGAATCGGACCCTCCGTGGCGCGAGCCGCGGGATATCGTTTCGCCGCTACAATGCGGCCCGATCGCAGGCCGGAGCTTCCGTGGGGAACGCGCCTCGCGGGCCGGAGCCGGCCGCATTTCCGCTGGAAACGCAAGCTCGTCGCCATGACGTATCCCGATTTCTCCGAGCCGGCAAGCCTCCGCGAATGGATGGAGAGCATTCCGCACCAGCGCGCGATCGGCTTCGAGCTCGTCGACATCGGAGCGGGCTTCGCGGTCGGCCGGATCCCCTACCGGCCGGTCCTGGTCGGGAACCCCGCGAGCGGGGTGGTGCACGGCGGGATCGTCACCACCCTCCTCGACACCGTGGGCGGGATGGCGGCCCTCGCCCGGCAGGGCGAGTTCCTGGTGATGGCGACCCTGGACCTCCGGATCGACTACCTGCGCCCCTCCACCCCCGGCGAGGACCTCTCCGGCCGGGTGGAGTGCTACAAGCTGACCCGCAACGTCGCGTTCACCCGCGGATTCGCGTTCAACGCGGACCCGGACGACCCGCTCGCCTCGATGAGCGCGACCTACATGCTGAACACCCCGGCGGCGCGGTCTTCGCCCCGAACCCACGCGAAGCCGTGACATGCTGAACACCCCGGGGCCGAGACCTTCGCCTCGAGGTCGAGCGGGGCCATGACATGTTGAACTCGCCGGCGGCCCGACGCTGCCTCGTACCCGAGAGGAGTCGCGACACGCTCGACACCCCGGCGGCGCGATCTTCGCCTCGAGTCGGGAAGGGGCCTCGACATGCTGAACGCGACCGCGGCGCGGACGGCCGGAGCGGCCCGATGAACGCTCTTCATCGGGCCGCCACCACCTCGCAGGTGCGCCCGTGACAAACGGAACGCCGGCAGAGACCGGACTCGAGGCCATCGTCCTCGAGGCGCGGCGGGTTCGCGACTTCGCGCGGATCACGGACGCGATTCCCTACGCCCGCTTCCTCGGCATCGACGTCGACGTGAAGGGTGACGAGATCACGACCTGCATGCGCTACCGGGACGAGCTCATCGGCAACCCCGTGCTCCCGGCCCTGCACGGCGGCACGCTCGGAGCCCTCCTCGAGCATGCGGCCATCTTCGAGCTGCTCTGGACCGAGGAGGTGAAGCCGCTCCCGAAGACGATCAACATTACCGTCGAGTACCTTCGCTCCGCCCGCCCGCGCGACACCTTCGCCCGGGCCGAGATCACCAAGCGGGGGCGGCGGGTCGCCAACGTCTACGCGACCGCCTGGCAGGACCGGCGCGACCGCCCCATGGCCCAGGCCCACGCCCACTTCCTGCTCCGATGACGGTATTCGCCGGAGGTGAGACGGAGCGAGCAATGAAGAAACCCGCGCCGGCCGATCGGCCCATCCACCCGCTCCTCGCGGATCGCTGGAGCCCCTATGCGTTCACGAACGAGAGCGTGGCGGGATCCGACCTCCTCGCCCTCTTCGAGGCGGCACGCTGGGCCGCGTCGTCCTACAACGAGCAGCCCTGGCGGTTCATCGCGGCGCGTCGCGAGGAGCCGGACGCGTTCGAGAAGGTGCTCTCGTGCCTCGTGCCGTTCAACCGGAGCTGGGCCGGGCACGCGCCGGCGCTCGCCCTCGGGCTCTTGCAGACGCTGCGGCCGGGCGACGGGTCGCCGAACCGCGCCGCGGAGCATGACCTCGGGCTCGCCGCGGCGAGCCTCACGGTGGAGGCGACGCACCGGGGGCTTTCGGTGCACCAGATGAGCGGCATCGTCGCGGACCGGGTGCGCGAAGCGTACGACCTCCCCGACGACGTCCTGCCCCTCACCGCCCTCGCCATCGGCTACGCCGCCCCCCTCGAGGATACCCCCGAGGACCTGCGCGAGCGGCAGGCGCGGCCCCGCGAGCGGCGGCCGCTTCCCGCGTTCGTCTTCGGGGAACGCTGGGGCGAACCGGCCGCGTTTCTCGAAGCGGACTGACCGACCTCGCGCCGGGCACGCGCGTTTCGCCGCCCTCTCGGCCGGCGGACGCCAATCCGCTCGCGGTGACGCGGCATCCCGGCACCCTCGCCACGACGAATCGGCGAAACGTTCGAGCTCGTCGCGCGCCGCCCCCGCGAGCCGGGAATCCGATATCATCGGCTCACACCCCAACCGCAACCCGGACGGTTGCGGCCCGTGCCGGCCAGCCGGATGGAAGGCGGGGCGCTCCCGGAACCGGGCGTTCACCGAGGACGGGACCATGTTCGCAATCCTCCCCCGACGCCGGCTCGTTCCCTCGTCGTTCGCCGCGCTTATCGCCGCCGCCCTCGCCCTTTCCTGGGGATCCCCCGCGCGGGCGGGCGGACCGACCGTGATCGAGCTCTTCACCTCGCAGAGCTGCTACTCGTGCCCGCCGGCCGAGGAGCTCCTCGGCAAGCTCGTCGAGCGCACGGACCTCGTCGCCCTCGAGTTCCACGTCGACTACTGGGACGACCTCGTGTACGGGTCGGCGGGGAAATGGAAGGACCTCTTCTCCGACCCCGCCTACACCAAGCGCCAGCGGCGGTACGCCGAACGGATCCGGAACGCCCGCGTCTACACCCCGCAGGTGGTGATCGACGGAGTCGTCCAGACCGTCGGCTCGCGGCGCGACCGGGGGCTGGAGCTCATCGAGCGCTCCGGTGCCGGCACGAAGCCGGTGCGGGTGTCGGTGGAGCCCGCACCGGACGGCGGATTCACGGTCGCGCTCGAATCGACGTCCGGGCGGCCGGCCGCCGCGGTGCTCCTCGCCCGCTACGACCTGCGACACGTCACCGCGGTCGAGGCCGGCGAGAACAAGGGCAAGACGCTCACCAACCACCACGTGGTGCGCGAGCTCCGCGAGGTGGGCTACTGGGACGGCAAGCCGGTGGAGATTCCGCTCGCCGACATCCGCCTCGGCCCCAACGAAGGCTGCGCGGTCATCGTGCAGGCCCACGACCAGGGCGCCATCCTCGGCGCCGCCGCCTGCCCCTCCTGACCTGCTCGCGGCCGCACGCCCCGCCCTAGCGAACGCGCGCCGGGCGGGAGGGCGCAGCCCGTTCGCGCGGGTGCTCAGCGGCGCTCGTACTGGCTCGACCCGAAGAGCATCTCCTTCGTCTTCTCGTCCATGGGGCCGGCCCGGCGCCGGTCGGCGAGCACCTGGACGCCGCGCTCGACCGCCGGCCGCGCCGCGATGGTGTCCACCCAGCGCTGGACGTGCGGGAAGTCCCCGATGTCGATCCCCTGGTTCTCGTGGATGCGGATCCACGGAAAGGTCGCCATGTCCGCGATCGTGTATTCGTCGCCGCCGAGCCACGCGGCTTCTCCGAGCCGCCGATCGAGGACATTGTAGAGCCGCTTCCCCTCGTTCACGTAGCGGTCGATGGCGTAGGGAATCTTCTCGGGCGCGTAGTTCCGGAAGTGGTGGACCTGGCCGAGCATCGGCCCGACGTGCCCCATCTGGGTCATGAGCCACTGGTTGACGACGTGGCGCGCCCGCGCTTCGGACGGGTAGAACCGGCCGGTCTTCTCTCCGAGGTAGATGAGCATCGCCCCGGACTCGGCGAGGGTGACGGGCTCGCCGTCCGGCCCGTCGTGGTCCACCATCGCGGGCATCTTGTTGTTCGGGCTCACCCGGAGGAACTCGGGGGTGAACTGATCACCCTCGCCGATATTGATGGGAATCACGTTGTACGCGAGCCCGACTTCTTCGAGCATGATGTGGACTTTGTGGCCGTTCGGGGTCGGCCACGTGTAGAGGTCGATCATCGTCGTCTTTCCTCGGGTGTCGTCCCGGATGCCGGGACCGGGTGGAACGGTTGGCGCGGTGGCGGTGCGGGGGGAGCTCAGGTGCGCTCGGACATCGCCCGCGTCGTCTGCCAGTCGCCGGTCTCGCCGCGACGCGAACGCTCTTCCCGGTGGCGCTCGATCTCGAGCTGCACCGCCTTCTGCGCCTCGCCGGCGAGGCGCGCGTTGTTCGCGGCGGAGACGTCGTAGCTCTCGGAACGCGCCGCGAGCCGCGACTGGAAGTGCGGCATCACGTAGCGGGCGATGAGCTCGTAGCTTCGCTTCGTCTGCGCCCAGTCCGCCCAGTTGTGGGCGAAGAGCATGTAGCAGCCGAACCCGCCCCGCGATCCCTCCCAGAGACGCTCGATGGCGGCGATCGCGTCGTCCGGCGTGCCGATGGAGGCGATGCCGTTCTCGCGCATGTAGCCGAGATGGTCGTCGACCCCTTCCGGGACGATCGGGAAGGTGGTGATCTCGCGGAAGTACTTGAGCCAGCGCTCGAGGCCGAACTCGACGTCACGCTCGGCCTGCTCGCGGGTCTCCGCGACGTGCATCATCGAGACCACCCGCCAGCGGGAACGGTCCGCCACGTGGCCGTTCTCGGCCGAGATGACCTCGCAGGTCTCCCAGTTCGACGCGTGGGCGGCGAGCCCCGAATCGGTCGTGCTGCCGATGGACAGCATGCCGAGGCCATACTTCCCGGCCGTCCGCGCCCCGACCGGAGAGCGCGCCGACGCGACCGCCATCTCCACCATCGGCTTGGTGTAGCACTCCATCTGCAGGCACGCGTCGCGGAGCTCGAACCAGTCCGTCTTGCGGTTCACCGTCTCGCCGCGCAGGAGGGGAACGAGGACCGACACCGCCTCGTCCATGCGGCGGCGCTGCTCGGCGACCGGAATGCCCATCTTGTCCGCGTCCGCGGTGAGCGCCCCCGGACCCACCCCGAACATCGCGCGTCCCCGGGTCATGTAGTCGAGCTGCAGGATCCGGTCCGCGATCATGAACGGGTGGTGGTAGGGAAGCGAGACGACGCCGGTCCCGAACCGGATGCGCCGGGTGCGCTCCGCCGCCGCCGCGATGAACATCTCGGGGCAGGCGATGATCTCGAAGCCGCCGGAGTGGTGCTCGCCGATCCAGGCTTCATCGTAGTCGAGCCGGTCGAGCCATTCGACGAGCTCGAAATCGCGCTCGATTGCGAGAACGGGATTCTCGTCGAGGGCGTGAAACGGCGCGAGGAAGATGCCGAACCGAACGTGGCGGCTCATGGGAATTCCTGGTCGGGGGGCAAGCGCGAAGTCTATCCGAAGGGGGGGGGGAACGGGGGAGCGACGGGGGGCTGAACGCGGGCCGAACCGGAATTCGCGCGAAACGCCGGCCACGGCCCGGCCCCGGGTGCGACCGATCGAATTGACTTTCCGGCGGTAGTCGTTCGAAGCTCACGGGTCTGTCCCGTGAACGTGGGCCCGGGTGAGCGGCAAGGCGGCATGCGTGCATTTCTGAAGTGGCTGCGCCGGGCGGTGCTCGCCGTCGTCGTGCTGGTCGCGGCCGGAGCCGCGAGCGGCTACCTGTGGCTGCGCGGCTCGCTCCCGCAGATCGACGGTGAGCGCGCCGCATACGGTCTCGACGCGCCGGTCGAGGTGGTGCGAGACCGCAACGGAGTCCCGCACATCCTCGCCCGGAGCGAGGAAGATGCCCTCTTCGCGCTCGGCTTCGTCCACGCCCAGGATCGGCTGTGGCAGATGGAGATGAACCGCCGGATCGGAGCCGGGCGCCTCGCGGAGGTGCTGGGCGCTCCCGCCCTCGGCACGGATCGCCTGCTGCGCGTCCTCGGTCTGTACCGCCGGGCGACGGCCGCCCTCGCCCACCTCGCGCCCGATGCGCGGCGGCGCATCGACGCCTACGTCAACGGGGTCAACGCCTGGCTCGAGACGAGGACGGGCCCGCTCCCGCCCGAGTTCCTGATTCTCGGCTTCGAGCCGGAGCCCTGGACGGCGGCCGATACCGCGGTATGGGCCAAGGTGATGGCGCTCGACCTGGGGCGCGAGTGGGCCCGCGACCTCATGCGGCTGCGGATGGCGGACTTCCTGGCGCCGGAACGGATTCTCGACTTCTACACCCCCTACCGCGAAGACAAGCCTCGGGGCGTGCTCCTTCCCGGGCCCGACCCGTCTTCCCGCGCCGCTCCGGCGGGCGAAGACGGCGCGCCGGGGGCAGGATACGAGCCGCTGCCGGACCCCGGACGCGCGCCGCCGCGCGCGGAACGGGCGGCGCCCTCCGACCGCGGACCGGACCGCGAGGGCTCGCATCCGGGACGCGGCCGCACGCTCCGCCGCGAGGCGCCACCGGACCCCGCCCCCGGTACGGGCCTGGCTCATGTCCGGGCCCCGCTGCCGGCCGCGAACGTGCACCCCGGGGCAGACGCGGATCCGCCGGGTGGAGCGCACCCCTCGCCCCGGCCGGGCGGGTTCACGCTCCGGCCCCGGAGCGGCCATCCCGGCTCCAACAGCTGGGCGGTGAGCGGGGCGAGGAGCGCGTCCGGCCGGCCACTCCTCGCGAACGATCCCCACCTCGGCCTCTCCGTGCCCTCGGTCTGGTACCTGGCCCACCTCTCCTGGCCGGGCCGCGACGTCGTCGGCGCGACCTTCCCCGGAATGCCCGTCGTCGTGCTCGGTCACAACGGCCGCGCCGCATGGGGCCTTACAAACACGGGGGCGGACACCCAGGATCTCTACCTCGAGAAGCTCGATCCGAGCAATCCCGCCCGCTACCTGACCCCGGACGGCTACCGTCGGTTCGAGGTCCACCACGAGGAAATCGAGGTCAAGGACGGCGACGAGGTCGTGTTGCGCGTGCGCGAGACGCGACACGGCCCGGTGCTCGACGATGCCTCCGCCGCGGCCGCCGGGGCGTCGCCGCCCGGCCACGTGCTCGCCCTTGGCTGGACCGCCCTTCGCGACGACGATCGCACTCTGGAGGCCGGTCTCGGCCTTCCGGAGGCGGACGACTGGCCGAGCTTCGTCGCCAACTTCGAGCGCTTCCATTCTCCGCCGCAGAACGTCGCGTACGCGGACGTCGACGGCGACATCGGGTTCCTCGTCGCGGGGCGGATCCCGGTCCGGCCGCGCGTGGGGCCGGACCGTGTCCGGCCCGGAACGGTTCCGCGGCCGGGCTGGCACGCCGACCACGACTGGCCCGGCTTCATCCGTTTCGACGCGCTGCCCCGGGTGCACAACCCCCCGGGAGGGGCCGTCGTCGCCGCCAACCACGCGGTGACCGCCCGCGACTACCCGTACCCGTTGACGTTCGAATGGGCGGCCGGGTACCGGGCCGAGCGGATAATGGACCAGCTCGCCTCTCGGATCCGCCACGACGTGTACAGCTTCCGCTCCCTCCAGCAGGATCGGGTCTCGCACTTCGCCCGCGCCCTGCTGCCCCGGCTTCGCCGGGTCCCGCTCGGACCGCAGGTGGAGCCGCTCGCTCGCCGTGCCCGCGCGCTCCTCGACGGCTGGGACGGCGACATGGACCCGGGCCGTCCGGAGCCCCTCGTCTTCAACGCCTGGATCTGGGAGTTCGGCCGCCTCGCGAGCGCCGACGAGCTCGGCGCCTTGCAACGCGCGGCGTGGGGCCGCAAGGGAGCGTTCATCCAGCGAGTCCTCGAGTCGCGCGAGATCTGGTGCGACGATGTCGGCACCGAGCGGCCGGAGACCTGCGACGACGTACTCGCGCGCGCCCTCGAACGGGCGGTCCGCCGCGTCGCGAAGCGTCAGGGGGACGACCCGGCCGCCTGGCGCTGGGGGGAGGAGCACATCGCCCTCGCCGAGCACCGCCCGCTCGCGAGCTCCCCGCTCGCGTTCCTCTTCAATCTGCGGGGCCCCGCCCCGGGGAGCGTCTACTCCGTCAATTCCTTCGAGTTCAGTCCGCTGGACAGCGAACGGCCCTTCGCCTCCACCCACGGCCCGAGCTTGCGGGCCATCTACGATCTCGCGGACCTCGACGGCTCGCTCTTCATCCACTCGACGGGCCAGTCCGGGAACGTGCTGTCGCCGCTCTACGACAGCTTCGAGGAACGCTGGCGGAACGGGGAGTACGTGACCATTCCCACCCGGCGCGGAGCGTTTGCGGACGGCGCCCTCGGACGCCTTCGCCTCGTCCCCCGCTGAGCGGAGCTCGCGGGCGCTACCCGCGGTCGCGCGTCCGCGCCGGAGGGTCCGCTGAGAGAAGCTCGCGCCCTTCGGCTACCGCGCGTCGCGATGGGAGAACATGGGCTCGCCGGGCACGTCCATCTCGGCGGTGAGGACGTGGCCGGTTCCGGACTCGGTGATGTAGAGGGTCCGGTTCTCGGGTCCGCCGTAGGCGAGGTTCGTGACCCCGGGTCCGGTCGGGGCGGCGACGCAGGCGACGGGGTCCCCGGTCGGACTCAGGAGCCAGGTCCGCCCCGCCCCGTGCTGCACCACCGACAGATTGCCCTCGGCGTCCATCGCCATCCCGTCCGGTCCGCCGCTCCCGCCCTGGAGCTGGACGAATAGACCGACCTTGAACGGCCGGCCGTCCGGGGCGAACGGCATCCGCCAGACCGCGTTCGCCCGGGTCACCGCGATGTAGAGCATCGACTCGTCGCGCGCCATCACCAGCCCGTTCGGACTCGGGACGGTGTCGATCAGGCACTCGAGGCGGCCGTCCGCGGCCCGGTGCCGCCACACCCGGCCGGTGGGATCGTGCAGGCCGGTCAATCCCTGATCGGTGAAGTAGAGGTCTCCGTTCGAGGCGAAGAAGAGGTCGTTGAACCCCTTGAAGTCCGGGAAGCGCTCGCGGCCGAGGAACGGCTCGATGCGGCCGCTCACCGGGTCGAGCTCCATGATCCCGTTCGCGAAGTCGGCAACGAAGACCCGCCCGTCGCGGTGGATCTTGAGTCCGTTCGGCTGCCCGTCGTACTGCACCACGACCTCCCACCCTCCGGACGGGTCCACCCGGAAGATGCGCCCGTGCGCGATGTCGACGAGCCAGAGGCTCCCGTCCCGGTCGAACGACGGCCCCTCGAGAAACGCGCCGACCGGGCCGCGGGCAAGGCGTCGCGCCCAGGCCGACGGCCGGTCGGTGAGCTCGAGCTCGGGCGGAACCCGGGTGAACGGCTTCGCCTCGATGACGGGCGGGGCGGTGAAGAACATGGCGTTTCCTCCGTGGGATTACGGGTCGTTCCGCCCATCTTCCCTGTTTGATCCCGCGCCCACAAACTTCTTCAATCCCCGGGTCCCGTTCCGCAGCCTCCCATGAGCGCAAGCCCCGCCCGGCCGCCGCCATCGGCCACCCGGACCGGGGCGCCGTCACCCTCGAGGTGAACGGCGCGGAGCGCCAGAGCGGCGACCTCTGCCAGCTCATCTGGAAGGTGCCGGAGATCATCTCGTACCTCTCCGGCCTCTTCAGCCTCGCCGCCGGCGACCTCATCTACACCGGAACCCCGTCGGGGGTCGGACCGGTAGCCCGCGGCGACCGGCTGGCAGGGCGGGTGGAAGGCGTCGGGGAAATCGAAGTGGAGGTGGTCTGAGCCGCGAAACCGCGGCGCTCACCGATGTCGGCCCCAGGTTGGCTGGAGCCTACTTGATCGCGCCCAGGGTCAGTCCGCGCACGAGGTAGCGCTGGGCGACGACGGCCAGGATGAAGATCGGGATGAGGCCCATGGCCGCGACCGCGGTCATCACCGGCCACAGCACGCCGTGCTGGGAGTAGAGTCCGGAGATCACCACCGGAAGCGTCGTCGCGACCCTGCGCGTCAGCACGAGCGCAAACAGGAACTCGTTCCAGGAAAAGACGAAGCTGAAGAGCGCGGTCATGGCGATGCCCGGCGCCGCGAGCGGCACCGCGATCTTCATCAAGAGCTGCCACTTCGAGGCGCCGTCCATCAACGCCGCCTCCTCCAGCTCCACCGGCGTCTCGAGGAAGAAGCTGCGCATCATCCAGATCGCGAACGGCAGGGTCACAATCAGGTGGACGGCGATGACCGCGCCGTAGCGGTCGATCATGCCGAACTGCTGCATCAGCAGGAAGAGCGGGATGATCGCCGCAACCTGGGGCATCATCCGCGTCGACAGGATCCAGAACGGCAGGTGGAACCCGCCGACCTTGTAGCGGGCGAAGGCATAGCCTCCGAGGGTCCCGAGCACGGTCGAGATGACGGTGACGATGCTGGTGACGATGAGGCTGTTGATGAGCGCCGTCCCGCCGCGGAAATCGAATGCCTCCGCGTAGTAGCGAAACGTGAACTCCGGGGGCACGAAGGTCGGCGGGTAGTAGAGGACCTCCTCCTGGGGCTTCATGGAGGTGATCAGCATCCAGTAGATCGGAAAGAAGAACACCACCACCACGATCGCGATCGCGACATAACGGGCTGATTGGCGGGCGAGCATCGTCCGGCGTACCTAGCGTTCGAAGATCTGTTCTTTGTGGAGCACCTTGGCGATCCCGGTACAGATGATTGCGGTGACCGCGAGCAGCAGCAGCGACATCGCGGCCGCGTAGCCGATGCGAAAGAACTTGAACCCCGTGAGGAACGCGTAGTACGACACCGTCTCCGTCACGGTGCCCGGCCCCCCCTGGGTCATGATGAAGATCTTGTCGAGCTCGCGAAACGAGTCGAGGAGCCGAATCAGCAGGACGATGGCGATGACCCGGCTGAGCAGGGGCAGCATCACGTAGCGCAGCCGCTGCCAGGTGCTCGCGCCGTCCATTTCCGTCACCTCGAAGAGCTCCTGGGGGAGCGCCACCAGCCCGGCCAGCATGACCAGGGTGACAAACGGGGTCCATTGCCAGATGTCGGCCACGATGATGGAAAGAAGCGCAGTCCCGGCGCTCGCGGTGAACTCCAGCCGCGAGATGCCGATCTGGAGGAGCATGTAGTTGAGGGGCCCGAACTCCACCTGGTAGAGCAGCCGCCAGACGTAGCCGACCACGACGGGCGCAATCATCATCGGGACGAGGATCAGCGGAAGGTAGACGGCCTTGGCGCTGCGGCCGCGGAACTCGTCGAAAAAGAACACCGCGAGCGCCATGCCCAGGATGAACTGGATGCTGATGGAGAAGAACATGAAGATGCCGGTGATGCGCATCGAGGCCCAGAAGCGGGCGTCGGTCAGCACCGCACCGTAGTTCTCGAGTCCCACGAAGGCGCGCCGGTGCGGCCTCGGCAGGTAGTAATCGAACAGACTGATGTATACCGAGTAGATCAGCGGGAAGATCGTGAGGGCGAGCAGGATGAGAACCGTCGGCGCGAGAAGCACGAGCGCGAACGAGTTCGCCCTGCACCACGCCTTGAACCCGCTCGGTTCAGCCAGCGATGCGGCTACCTCGACGATCGGGGCTCGGGCGGCGTTCATCCCGGTTGTCCCGCTACCGCCGCTCCCGCGGGGCCGTGCGTCCACGGCCCCGCGGAACCTCCGGAAAGCAGATGAACCGTCTACGGTCCGTTACAGCCCCATGGCCGCCTTGTAGGCCGCGCGCTGTTCGTCGCGACCGATCCGGTCGGTGATCTCCTCCCAGTTGGCCGCCGCCTCGTCCAGCGCCTCCTTGACCGAGAGCTCGCCCGCGAGCGCCTTCTGCACCGCGACGTCGAGCGCGTCGTAGTACTCGAAGCCGCCCGGGATTCTGAGCTCCGGGAAGTTGTCCGAGATGCTCTCCTGGTAGACCTCGAGATACTTCGCCGGCGCAATCTTCTTGATCACCGGGTGGTTGAACTGCGACGTACGGAAGATGTCGGTGCCCGGCATCAGCACGAGATGCAGGGAGACCTCCGGCGACAGGACATGGCGCAGCAGCGTGTAGGCCGCTTCCTTGTTCTGGCTGTCCCTGGACATGCCGATGATCCAGCCGCCACCGGTCATGGTGCGCTCCATCTTCTCGCCGCCGACGATTGCACCGGGCATCTTTGCGAATCCCATCTCGGCGCCGGTGTTGGCGGTGTAGAGGTCGGTCATCAACCCTTCGTCGGGCCAGTGCACCAGGGTCTGGACCCGGCCCTGCATGAAGGCCGCATGCGCCTCGTCCCACTCCCAGGAAAGCATGCCCGGAGGTCCAAGCTCGATTGTGCGCTTGTAGTTCTCGAGCGCCTGGACCCCTGCCTCGTTGTTGATGAGGGGCACCATCGTCTCCGGGTCCATGTACTGCGGGTTCGATCCGGCATAGTTGATGTAGCGCAGCAGGAACGAGTAGAAGCCGCGGCCCCGCTTGATGATCGGGTCGCTGTAGCCCCAGGAATCGATCTCGCCGTCGCCGTCGGTGTCGCGCCGGAAGAACTCCTGGATATCGACCACCTGGTCCCAGGTCGCAGGCGGGGCGAGGTCGTAGCCGTACTTCTCCTTGAACGCGGCCTGCTCCTCGGGGTTCTCGTAGACGTCGCTGTTGTAGTAGGTGAACAGGATGTCGCCGTCCATGGTCAGGGTGTAGCGCGTACCCTGGTAGGTGTTCTCCCAGACGCGAAACCCTTCGTGAACGTCTTCCCAGGCCGGGTCCCAGCGCTCCATGTATGGATCGAGCGGCTCCAGGAAATCCACGTAGTCGCCCATCCAGCCGGGGTTGAACTGCACGAGGTCGAACGCGCCGCTGCCCATGGAAAGCTCCAGGATCTCCTTGTCGAACAGCTCGTTGACGGGGATCCCGACAATCTCCATGTTGATGCCGTAGAGCGCCTTGATCTGCTCCTTGTGCACCGCCCAGGCGAGCTCGAAGGCGCCCGAGTGCAGCGCCACCGTCACGGTGACGTCGTCGAACGTCGGGGTCGGTTCCGGCGCTTCGGCGGTTGCCGAACCGGCTGCGACGAACATCGCACCGGCGGCAATCGAGGTGAGCGCGAGCTTGCGTATCTTGGCCATTCTCGTCCTCCGTCTGGTGTGGCGGTCAGCCGGCGACGGTGGATCTGCGCGGCTCGGACGCATGTCGCATCCGCCTCATGTGGAGTGGTCCACGCACCGTCGCTACGCGCGGAATCCTAGCAGATGCGTCGATCGCGCGGGGATTCCTCGACCGGATGCGCGGGACTCGGCTCTCGGGCGAACCGCTCGGTGCGAAGAACCGGCCCGGGAGCCGGGTCGCACCCGCGACAACCGAGATGCCCGGTTGGTACGGGGCCCCGCAATCGGGCATGATTGCCGGCAGACGGGAGAGCGATCGATGAGCAAGGTGGAGCTTCAGGACGTCCGGAAATCCTTCGGCTCGGTCGAGGTGATCCATGGCGTCGACGTGACCATCGAAGATGGCGAGTTCGTCGTGCTGGTGGGGCCGTCCGGCTGCGGCAAGTCGACTCTGCTGCGGATGATCGGGGGTCTGGAGCGGATTACCCGGGGAAAGATCCTGCTCGGCGGCAGGGTGGTGAACGGACTGCCCCCGAAGGAACGCGACTGCGCGATGGTGTTCCAGAACTACGCGCTCTACCCCCACATGACCGTGTTCGACAACATGGGGTTCAGCCTCCTGCTGCGCCGCGCCGACAAGCAGGAGATTGCCCGCCGCGTGCAGGAGGCGGCGGAGATTCTCGGCCTCACGGACTACCTGAAGCGCTACCCGCGCCAGCTCTCCGGCGGACAGCGCCAGCGCGTCGCCATGGGCCGCGCCATCGTGCGCTCGCCGCAGGTGTTCCTGTTCGACGAGCCGCTCTCCAACCTCGACGCCAAGATGCGCGTGCAGATGCGCACCGAGATCCGCGACCTGCACCAGCGTCTGACGGCGACCTCCATCTACGTCACTCACGACCAGGTGGAGGCGATGACCATGGCCGACCGCATCGTCGTGCTGAACGAAGGCATCGTGGAGCAGGTGGGCGACCCTCTGGAGGTCTACGACCGTCCCCGCAACATCTTTGTCGCGAGCTTCATCGGCTCGCCCTCGATGAACTTCGTCGAAGGGTCGGTGCGGCGGTCCAACGGCCGCGCGGTGGTGGAGAGCGCGGACGGCACACGGCTGCCGCTGGCGGACCGGGCCGCGGTCGAAGACGGCGCGCCGGTGATCTACGGGTTCCGCCCCGAGCATCTGCGCCTCGCCGAGAGCGATGGCGGTCTCGGGTTCAAGGCCGGCGTCGTGGAGCCGACGGGCTCGGAGACGCTGGTCTTCGGACACCTGGGCGGAACCCTCATCTGCGTACAGTTCAACGAACGGGTCAGTGTCCGGCCCGGCGACGAGATGCGCCTCGAGATCGATGCGGAAAAGGCCCACGTCTTCTCCCCCGAGACGCAGCAGCGGCTCTGACCGGACGGAAACGGCCGGTGCGCCAGTCGCTCGCCCGTCGACCAATCAACCCGATTCCGACAAGAAGGAACACATTGCAGTGAGCGCACCGATGGCCGAGATGGCGCCCGTTCGCTTCGGCGATCTCGAGGTCGCCCGGGTGGAGGAGATGATCTGGACGGTGAGTCCGCGCTATCTCTACGCCGGGATCGCGAACGAGCGATTCGAGCCGTACCGGGACTGGCTGGTGCCGCACTTCTCGACCGAGGACTTCAAGTGGCGGCTCAGCATCCACACCTTCGTGGTGCGGACTCCGCATCACACCATCGTGGTCGACACCTGTGTCGGCAACGACCGCAACCGGAGCCTGCCCATCTGGAACCAGATGCGCACCGACTTCCCGGAACGCCTGGCGGCGGCGGGGGTGGTCCCGGAGGAGGTCGACTACGTCTTCTGCACCCACATGCACGTGGACCACGTCGGCTGGAACACCCGGCTCGAGGACGGCCGCTTCGTCCCGACCTTTCCGAACGCGAAGTACCTCTTCCATCGCACCGAGTGGGAGCACTGGAAGGAGACCGAGGAGGAGATCCAGGCCGAGGTGGTCAAGGACAGCATCCTCCCCATCGTGGACGCGGGGCTCGCGGAGATGGTGGAGAGCGACCACGTCATCGAGGACGGGGTGCGCCTTCAGTCCACCCCGGGCCACACCCCGGGGCACTGCAGCCTCGCCCTCGGCGCAGGGGATGCGGAGGATGCGGTCATCACCGGCGACCTCATCCACCATCCGTTCCTGGTGGCGGAGCCGGACTGGCCGTCGCGCGTGTGCTGGGACCCCGCGATGGCCGCGCGCACCCGGCGCGAGTTCGTCGAACGCTACGCCGACACCGCGACCCGGGTGCTCGGCACCCACTTCGCGCCGCCGACCGCGGTACGCATCGAGAGCGGTCCCGCCGGCTGCCGGGTCACCTTCTGACTCGCGTTCCGGTCGGCGCGGGCGCGGACGCCCGC
This sequence comes from Immundisolibacterales bacterium, assembly GCA_026712715.1. Taxonomy (GTDB): domain Bacteria; phylum Pseudomonadota; class Gammaproteobacteria; order HK1; family HK1; genus JAJDXW01. The sequence continues at coordinate 24,258 of JAPOPW010000034.1, forward strand.
CCGCGCCGATGATCGGGTCGAAGCATCGGGAGGCGCCGACCCTGCCCGGGCGACTCGGTTCTCATCCCGCCCTGCGCACGGTAATCGCCCGGTGGATCCCGCCGGTTCGTCCTCTCGCGCGGGACTCGTCCACGGCGCGCCGTCGAGACCGCGGCGCGACCGCTCAGCTCGTGACGAGGCCACCGTCCACGTTGTAGCACTGTCCGGTGATGTTGCGGGCGCCGGGCGAGGCGAGGAAAACCGCCATCGCCGCGATGTCCGCGGGATCGTTCGCGCGCTTGAGCGGGATCGGCCGCACCGCCTTCGCGATCGCGTCATCGAGCGAGATCCCCTCCTTCTCCGCCCGCTGGGAGACGAGGGCGGACACCATCTCGGTCATGGTGACCCCGGGGCAGATGGAGTTGACGTTGATGTTGTGACGGGCGAGCTGCTGGGCGGCCGTCTTGGTGAGGCTGATGACCGCGCCCTTGCTCGCCGCGTACGCCGCGTTGGAGGTGCCGGCGAACCCGCGCCCCGCAATGGAGGCGATGTTGATGATCCGGCCCTCGCGGCGGGGAATCATCTCCCGGGCCGCGCGCTGCAGGCAGAAGAAGACTCCCTTCGCGTTGACCCGGTGCATCCGGTCCCAGTCCTCCTCCGTGATGTTCATGATGTACGCGCCCCGGGTCACCCCCGCGTTGTTGAGGATCACGTCGAGGTGGCCGAGCCCGGCGACCACGGTGCTCACCATGCGGTCGATGTCCGCGACGTCGCCGACGTCCGCCCGGACCGCCATCGCGCCGTTGCCGGCCGCGTCGGCGGTCGCGGCCGCCGCGCGCTCGTCGAGGTCGGCGGCCGCGACCCGGTACCCCGCCTGCGCGAACGCGAGCGAGCTCGCCTTTCCGATCCCGCTGCCGGCCCCGGTGACCAGCACCGTACGCGTGTCGTCCTTCGTCACTTCTTGCATTCCTCCGTGTCGACCGTCATGAACTGCACGTCCGCGGATGCCGGTACCGTCAGTCGCGGGGCGCGAGCCAGGACTCCGACCAGGCGAGAACGGCGCTCGACGACTGGTGCTCGCCGCGTTTCTCCAGCCAGATCGAGCCGGTCCCGAATTCGTCGTTCAGCGAGAGCTGAGCGGAGCCGGCCGGGGTGAAGGTGGACAGGACTCCGAGCGGCCGTCCCCCGGTGCCGGGCGGCGCGCTCAGAATGAACGGCTCCAGGCAGTCGTACCAGGTCATGCGGATGATCTCCTCGTCCGACTCGATGGTCTCCACGGTGGTGGAACGGGGATCGCCCTCCCGGGTGAAGACCGCCGGAACCACCGGTACGGTCTCGTCGGCGAAAGGAGCATGGAGAAGGGTTTCGATCGTCCGTTGCAGCCAGCGGGCGACGGAGATGTCGTCGCTGTAGATGCGGACCTCGCCGCCGGTCAGCTCCCCCTGCATGAAGAGCGCATGGCCGGCGCCGGCCGGACACCAGAGCACCCGCCAGTGGCTCGTTCGATCGGACATCGTCGTGCCGCCGTCGCGGCTCAGGCGGATGAACGAGTTCTCGCCGGTCATGAGAACCTGGTGGGCGTCGATGGGAGTGGTCATGGGATGGATTCTCCTTGGGGTCAGCGCTGTGGTGCGAATCGTGACGGGGCGGCTCTCGAACCCCTTGCCGCCTCGAAGTGCCGGACTGCGGTCTCGAACTTGTCCCGGCAACCGGTATTGCAGAACCCGACCACCTCGCCTGCATGGCGGGTGAGGGAATCCGCCTGGACCGGCTTGCCCGACCAGGGGCAGGTTTCGTTGATGCAGTCGGCGATATCGAGGTCAGGCATGGTGCCCTCCGGTGAATGGTGGCCGCAACCTGTCACGGTACCGCGTTCGACCGCGGCACGTCCACGCCGACGCCGCAGGCAGGATCGATCTCGCGGCCCTGCCGTCGCGAGAGCCGGAGCCCCCGCGAGCGCTCATCCGGAACCAGGGCTGCGCCCGGAATCGGCGGACCCCGTTGCGTTCGAATGGTGGTCGTGCCGCCCCGCCCGGCGCGCCCGGGTTCCGGTCCGCGGACGTGATGCGGGCGGGGGCGGGATCAGCCGGGGACGGAGCCTCCCGCGGTCACCCGGTGCATGAGACGGCGCTGCGGCCACTCGTAGTCGCGAAGGGCAATGTGCTGCACGGTGCAGTTGTCCCAGATGACGAGGTCGCCGACCCGCCACCGGTGCCGGTATCGGAATTCCGGCCGGACGATGTGGTCGGAGAGCCGCTTGATGAGCGCCACGGCCTCCTCGTCCGGCATCCCCTCGATGCCGACGCACTCCCCTTCGCGCACGTAGAGCGATTTCGCACCGCTCACCGGATGGGTGCGGGCGACGGGATGGACGACGTCCGGGTAGCGTTCGATCTGCTCGGGGGTGAGTTCGACCGGCCGCTTGACCCCGCGCTCCTTGGCGCTGAAGCGGTGGACCGCGCGCAAGCCTTCGATGCGCCGCCGGTCGCCTTCGTCGAGCGCCTCCCAGGCCGCGCGCGCGTTCGCGAACAGGGTGTCCCCGAGGTTCCGCCCCCCGGCGCTCGGGACCTCGATGGCGTGCAGGGCGGTGCAGCGGGGCGGGGTCGCGGTGTAGGACATGTCGGTGTGCCAGTGGCTCCCCGCGTCCGCGTATCCCACGTTGCGGCCGTCCTCGACGACGTTCGAAACCACCAGGACCCCCGGGTGACCGGAAAGCGCATACTGGTCGAAGGCGTTCACCTCGACCGGGCCGAAGCGCTCGCAGAAGGCGAGCTGGCGTTCCGGGCTCAGCCGCTGCTCGCGGAAGACGAGCACCCCGAAATCGGCGAGCGCGCGGTCGATGCCGGCGAAGACGTCGCCGGGCAGCTCCCGGGAGAGGTCGATCCCGGCAACTTCCGCCCCCGCGCCCTCCCCGCTCGGACGCAGGTCGAGCCCGCCCTCGCGAGGATCGGCGCCCGCCGGTGCGAGGCCCGAATCGGCCCGTTTCAAGCTTTCCACGTCCTTCGTCCTCGATCCGCGAACCCTTGCCGCCACCCGATCTCGCCTTGCGGCCCGCTCGATTGGTCCACAATAGCGGGGCCCAACGACTGCCGGCAACCACACGGTCCGGACCCGAGGGCGGCATCCTCGGGGAAGCGACGCCGGCCGGGAGTCGATTCCGGGAGTCAACGAGGAGCGGGAAAGAATGGACTTCGGCGTCTGCGCCATCACCAAGATCGACGACGTCGGCCTTGCCGTCGAGGCCGAGAACCTCGGGTACTCGGACCTCTGGGTCCCCGACAGCCAGATGATCTGGTCGGACTGCTACGCCTTCATGGCGCTCGCCGCCCGCGCGACCCGCACCATCCGCCTCGGGACCGGGGTGAGCGTCGCGGGCACCCGCACCGCCCCGGTCACCGCCCACAGCATCGCCACCATCAACCGGCTCGCGCCGGGACGCACGTTCCTCGGGATCGGAACCGGCAACACCGCGCAGCGCCTCATGGGTCAGCCTCCCATCCGCTACGCGGAGTTCGAGGAGTACGTGCGGGTGCTGCGCGGGCTCCTCGACGGCGCCGAAGTGGAATACGCCGGGCCGGGCGGCGAGCGGCGGCCGATCCGCTTCGACATGCTCGACCTCGGGTTCATGCAGATCGAGCCCCGAATCCCCATCCACGTCTCGGGCTTCTACCACCGGACGCAGCGGCTCGCCGGGCGCTACGGCGACGGACTCGTCGTCTCCATCCCCCCGCACCGGGACTTCGTGACCCGCGCCCGCGCCCATGCGGCGCGGGGCGCGGCGGAGGCGGGGCGGGAGCTCCCCGCCGGCTTCCGGCTGAGCTCGCTCACCACCGCGGTCGTGCTCGAGCCGGGCGAGACCCTGGAATCCGACCGGGTCATCCGTGACTGCGGGCCGTTCGTCGTGTCCTCGATTCACTACATCTACGAGAAAATCCGGGAGAACGGCGGCGAGCCGCCTCCCCACATGCGCGGCTTCTGGAAGGAGTACTGCCGGCTGGTGGAGGAGACCCCGGAGCGAAGCCGCCACTTCCGGGTGCACGCCGGACACTGCACCTGGCTGCACCCGGACGAGGCCGAGTTCGTGACCCCGGACCTCATCCGCACCACCTGTCTCGCGGGCACTCCGGACGAGCTCGTGGAGAGCATCCGACACCTCGACGAAGCGGGCCTCGACCACGTCATGCTGCTGCCGTCGCTCGAGACCCAGCGGCAGACCATCGAGGCGTTCTCGCGCAAGGTGATGGCCCGCCTCTGACGGATCCTCCACCGCTCTCCGGCCGGCTACCGGCCGCTCACCCGTCGCCGCCGCCCGAGCCCCCCGCCTCGCGGCCGGCTCCGCGCCCGTCCGGTGGTGAGCACCGTGAAGACGGTAGCGAGGCTCACCAGCGAGACGGTCCAGAACACGATCCCCGGATTGTCGCTCCGGTCGAGGAGGAAACCGAAGGTCACCGGGGCAATGATCCCGCCGAGGTTGAAGCCGGTCGAGACGAAGCCGAAGACCTTGGCGATCTCGCTCGGCGGGGTCATCGACCGGATGAGCATGTCGCGCGACGGCGCCACCATTCCCGAGAAGAACCCCGCAACCACGAAGAGACCGGCGACCACCGGGAGCGACGGCCGGAGCGCGGCGACCAGCCCGATGCAGATCGCCACCATCACGATGCAGGTCGCCGCGAACGCGTCGTGGCGGCGCCGGATCCGATCCGCGACCCAGCCCCCCGCGAGGACCCCGACGGGCGACGCGAAGAGGTAGGCGGAAAGCACCGTCGTCGCCTCCACGATGGGCGCATCGTGGAGAATGTGGAGGGCCGACACGCTGAACGACTGGATGCCGTAGCCGGCGACCGACATGCCGAAGAAGAAGAGGGTTCCGAGCAGGATCGGGGCGCTCAGAAGAAGCCGGATCCCGGTCGCACCGGACGCGGCGGCGCCTGCGCCGTCCGGTTCGGCCGTGCCGTCCGCTGCCCGGGCCGCCCGATCCTTCAGCACCCCGCCGCCCAGGATCACCACCAACCCCACCCCGATCCCGACGGCGCCGCACAGGGCGAGGGCCGCGCGCCAGTCCATGAGCGTCATCAGGAACACCATGGTGACGGGCGCGACCGCGTTCCCGAGCATCCCGGCCGAGGTGTGGAAGGAGAACGCGCGGCCCATGCGGCGCGGATCCACCGACGCGTTAAGGAGCGAGTAGTCGGCCGGGTGGTACACCGCGTTCGCGAGCCCCGCCACCGCCATCAGGGCGACGAGCGTCCCGTAGAACGGCGCGAGCCCGATGAGCACGAACGCGGCTCCTTCGAGCAACAGTCCGGCGGCGAGGATCCGGCGCGCCCCGAACCGATCCACCGCGAAACCGACCGGGGCCTGGGTGCACGCGGTGACGATGCTGAACACGCTGATCGCGAAGCCGAGCTCGGTATACCCGACCCCGTACGCCTCGCGCAGGAGCGGAAAGAGCGGCGGCAGCAGCAACAGGTAGAAATGGCTCGTGAAGTGGGCGGAGCTGACGAGCGCGACCGCCCGCGCGGACCCCTTCCGGTCCGTCGTCCGTGCCGTGCCGCCCGCTTCGACCGTGACCGCCATGCCCCCGCGATCCCATCACCTCCGTACCGAACGTATAGTGTACGAGCCGCCGCCATGGCTTCGCGGGCCCGCCCTGCAGCCCCGCTGCGGTATGCTGTCGCACCCTCGGCCCTCGCCGGCCGAGCGCGTCCATCCGGGAGGAGACAAGGTGATCCACGAACTTCGCACCTACACCCTGCGGGCCGGCAGCGGACCGGCCGTGGCGAAGAACGCGGGCGAGGTCGGCCGCGCGATCCGCGGCGACGACTACGGGAAGCTCGAGGGCTACTGGCTGACCGAGATCGGCCCGCTCAACCAGGTGATGCACCTGTGGAGCTACGCCGATCTCAACGAACGGGCGCGGCTGCGGGGGGAGCTCGCGAAGAACGAACGGTGGGCGAAGGAGTACATCCCGCTCATCCGCGAGCACCTCGTGCGGCAGGACATCCGGCTCCTCGACCCGATCCTTGCGTTCAAGGCGCCGGAGAGCGAAGGGAACATCTACGAGTACCGCAACTACCGCACCGCCCCCGGGCGGGTGCGCGAGTGGGCGAAGCTCTTCCGCGACATCATGCCGATGCGCGAGGAGTACTCGAAGAACGTCGGCGCGTGGATCACCGAGGCGGGACAGCCGAACGAGGTCTCCCACCTGTGGGCTTATCCGTCGGTGGACGCGCGCACCGAGCGGCGGGCGGCGGTGGCCGCCGATCCGCGCTGGAAGGAGTTCCTGGGGAAGGCGGGGCCGCTCCTCGAGGAAATGCACTCGACGATCCTGCTGCCGGCCGCCCATTCGCCCCTCAAGTAGGGCCGGCGGGTTCCGGGGACACTCCGCGAGGGGATCCGTCCGTGCACATGACCGCCCGCGAGTTCCTCGACTGGCCGCACAAGGCGGTGACCCTGCTCGGCATGTCGGGCGTGGGCAAGACCACGCTCTCCAACCGGCTGCCGAAGAGCAACTGGTTCCACTATTCCGGGGACTACCGGATCGGCACCCGCTACCTCGACGAGCCGATCCTCGACAACATCAAGCATCAGGCGATGAAGGTCGGGTTCCTGAGCGATCTCCTGCGTTCCGACTCCATCTACATCAAGAGCAACATCACGGTCGACAACCTCCAGCCGGTGTCCACGTTCCTCGGCAAGATCGGCAATCCGGCGCGGGGCGGCCTCGCGGTGGAGGAGTTCCGGCGCCGCCAGCACCTGCACCACGAAGCCGAGGTGGGAGCGATGAAGGACGTCCCGCGCTTCATCGAGAAGAGCCGCGAGATCTACGGCTACGACCACTTCGTCAACGACGCGGGCGGGAGCGTGTGCGAAATCGAGGACCCGTCGGTGATCCCTGCCCTGGCCGAGCACACGCTCATCTTGTACCTGCGGGCGGACCCGAATCTGGAGGACGAGCTGGTGGGCCGCCAGCGCACCGATCCGAAGCCGCTCTACTACCCGGAGACGTTCTTCGATGCGCAGCTCGCGGCCTACCTCGAAGAGCGGGGGCTGCGTTCGCCGGACGAGGTCGAGCCGGACGACTTCGTCCAGTGGGTGTTCCCCGCGCTGGTCGCCCACCGGCGGCCGCTCTACGGGGCCATCGCGAGACGCCACGGCTACACGGTGGAGGCACGCGCGGCGGAGGCCGTGCGCGACGAAGCCGATTTCCTCGAGCTCGTGGCCGGCATCCTGGAGGCCGCCGCGGCGCCCGCACGGCTGCGGGGCGTCTGACCCTGGCCCGGCCGGAACGCGCGTTCGCCCCCGCCGCCCGCGAGTCCGAAGCGTTCTCCCGGTCCGTCGCCACCCCGCGCCATCGACCCGTCCCTGCCGCCGCCCCGCACGCCCGCACCTGAACACGGTTCCGACCCCCGATGCCTCTCGTCGCCCACTCCGACCTTCCCACGTTCGAACGACTCCGGCGCGAGGGGCACGAGATCCTCGATCCCCAGCGGGCGAAGCGCCAGGACATCCGCGAGCTGCACATCGGTTTCCTCAACCTGATGCCGGACGCGGCCCTCGCGGCGACGGAGCGGCAGTTCCTGCGGCTCATCGGCGCGTCGAACCGGATCGCCCAGCTCTTCGTGCATCCGTTCACGATGGCCGGGGTCGAGCGCAGCGGCGCCGCACGCGAACGGGTGGAGCAGTACTACGAACCGTTCGACGAGCTCCGGCGCGAGGGTCTCGACGCCCTCATCGTGACCGGCGCCAACGTCACGGAGGCCGACATCACCCGCGAGGCGTTCTGGGAGCCACTCATCGAGGTGCTCGACTGGGGCCGGCGCAACACGGCCTCGATCCTGTGCTCGTGCCTCGCGAGCCATGCCGTCTTCCAGTGGCTGCACGGGGTGCAGCGCACCCACCTGCCGGCGAAGCGGTGGGGGGTCTTCTCGCACCGGGTGACGGATCGCGCACACCCGCTCGTCGCCGGGATCAACACCCGTTTCGAGACCCCGCATTCGCGGTTCAACGACGTGGCTCGCAACCGGATGGAAGCGGCCGGGCTGCGGGTGCTGGTGGAGAGCGACGAGGGCGGAGTGCTGGTGGCGACGAGCCCGGACGGCTTCCGCTTCGTCTATTTCCAGGGGCATCCGGAATACGACCGCGAGAGCCTCCTGAAGGAGTACAAGCGCGAGGTGGGCCGCTACCTGCGGGCCGAATGCGAGGAGTACCCACCGTTCCCCGTGCACTACTTCCCGCCGCGGGTGGCGGCGCGCTTCGAGGACTATCGCGCCGACGCCGAGCGCGCGCGCAACGCCGGCGACGCCGCGCCCGAGTTCCCGGAGGACGAGGTGCTGCCGGATCTGGACAACACCTGGACCGACACCGGCAAGGCGCTCGTCAACAACTGGCTGGGGCTCGTCTACCAGCTCACCGACTATGACCGGCGCCGTCCCTACGCCCCCGGCGTCGACCCCTCCGACCCGCTCCGCCTTCGCTGACCCGGCCGGCCGGCGCGCCCGTCAGGGCCCGCGACGAGTCGCAGCGGAGCCTGGCCGCAACGCTCCACCGATATCCCGCTGCGGACACCTGTCCGTTCGCGGAGCTGACGGCGGACGTTCGATTCGCGAGTGCGCTCGCCTCGACCGGGCATGGCGAGTCCGTCCTGATGCTGGCCGACTATGCCAGGACACGGTGATGGAGTTTTTTTCGTGATAAGGGTACGAGCGAGATTTCCATGCGGAGGCGGTTGTAGAGCTGGGTGGTGCGGGTGGACTCGTGCCCCGCGATCCGGGCCGCGACCTCGTGGTCGCCGCCGTTGCGCAGGTACTCGGTGATCCCGGTCCCGCGGAAGCTGTGGGCGCAGATCTCGGCCGGCAGCCCCGCCTTCCGGGCGCGGCGCTTGATCATCTTGAACGCACCCACCCTCGACATCCCCCGCTCCTGGAGCGCATCGCGCCGCCCGGGCTCGCAGCTCCGGAAGAGGGTTCCGCGCCGGTCCTCGCCGATCCGGGCGTCCTCGAGGTAGGCGTCAACGCAGCCTTGCGCCAGGCGGCGGGCGGGGACCACGTTGTACCGCCCGCCCTTCTCGTGGAGCCGGAAGACCGACCGTGGCCCCTGCGTGTAGTCGTCGGCGACCCGGAGCGAGACTGCGGCGCTCACCCGAGCGAAGCTGTAGACGAGGACGCCAAGGAACGCGCGGTCGCGGAGACCCACCAGGTTCGAGACGTCGATGCCGTCGAGGAGGGCCCGGGTCTCCGTTACGGAGAGGACCGGGGTCTTGCCGGCCTTGACGACGTGCCGGGGCCCGCGAACCGAGCTCGCGGGGTCGAAGGGGAGGATCTGGCCGACGACGAGCCGGTCGAAGAGCATCCGCAGCGCCGCGAGGTGCTGCTTGACGGTCGCCGGCGATCGCGCGCGCGTCAGCTCCTCGATGTAGGCCGCGACCACCACCGGCTCGACCTGGCCGAGGGCGAGGCCTCGGTCTTCGCACCACCCAGCGAAGCGGCGCACGGCCGCGAGGTACGCGTGTCGGGTGTTCCGGTTCCGGATGTGGGCAGTCCGGACTCTTGACCGCGCTTTCATCAGGCACCCGAATCCACGTAGTGCGAGAAAAAAGCGAATGAAGACTTCCGAGCTTTCGTCCCACGCTGCCGCCAACCTTTGACATGACAACCGCCGGCAACATCGGCATCGCGGAACGATCCCCGGAGGCGGTACTGGACTTCTGGCTCGGTCGCCTGCGCACGGCGGCCGATGCTTCGCGCAGGAACTGGCAGCAGGGGATGCTGAGATGGCGAATCGGTCCGTTCGCCAGAGGCGCCGAGGACCCGACCATTCTTCGGGTGCAGCGCGAGTGGTGCGAACAGATGCACCGCGAAGGACTGGACCGCTTCTTCCGCGATCCGGTCCGGGACACGCCGAAGGGGTTTCTGGCGAAGCTGATCGTCCTCGACCAGTTCCCGCGAGGCGTCTATCGCGGCACGGCGCTGGCCTACGCGAACGACTCCCTTACCGCCTCGTTGTCCTGGCAGGCTTGCGAGGCCGACCGGGAGTTCGCGAACTACAACGTCATCGAGCGCTTCTGGATCTATCTTCCGCTCTCCCATGCAGAGGACCTGAAGCTCCAGGAGCTCTCGATCGAGAAATTTGCCCGCTGGAGCGTCGACCTCATCGCCGAGGTGTCGCCCGAGCGGCGCAGGATCAACCAGTTCGTGAGCTGGTCGATGATCAAGGCCGCGATCGAGCACGCCGAGACGCTGCTCCTCTTCGACCGCTTCCCCCACCGCAACGCCGTCATGCAGCGGACTCACCGCGGTGGCGAAGTTCGCAAGGCGCAACCGTTGTTCCCGGCCGAACGCGGGGCTCACGACGACGACATCGGGCCGAGCCTCATCGCGCAGACGGTCGCCGCCGGGGTCGCGGAGTGGGAGCGGACGGCGCCCCGACGGCAGCGCCCCCGGGGCTCGGCGCCCCATGGGCCGGATGTCGGGGGTGCCGGCACCTCGTTGCAGTGGCGGGAGCGGCACTCACGCGTCAGGGAATCGGCGGCCGCTGCAGGAATTCGTTGGTGTTCCCGGGCTAGATGGGCAGCCCCGGAACCAGCCCGGTGCAGCCCGCCATCAGCATCGCGAGGCCCGTGATCGCGCAAAGCAGCGCGAGCCTCGTGCCGGCGCCCCGATTCCGGCGCGGGGAGTGCGGCGACGTGGGCGATCTGAATCGTTTCTGCACGGTCTTCCTCCTCATTCGGATACCCTCGCGCTCGCATCCTCTCCGGTCTGAGCGGCGAATATGGACGTGTAGCCACCGGACCAGTCCGGGGGAACGAGGCAGGGGCGCGGGTCATGGTGCGCCCATCGAGCGCTCCGGCCGCGCACGATTCTACCCGCGTGCCGGGACGGATCCGGATGCGGCGTATAGGGAAGGGCGTCGGCGGACGCATAGGCGTTCAGGAGGAGCGGACGCCCGTCGTCGCGGCGGCTCGCCGGAGAGCCGTGCACCGTGCGGCAGTTGTGCACGGTGATCGACCCGGCCGGCGCCTCGACGTAGACCGCGCTCGACTCCGGGAGGAGGGCCGCCGCGTCGGCCGGGCCGAGGCACCCCGCCCACTGTCCCTTGTCGTTGTACTGATCGAAGAGCGGTCCGTTGTGGCTGCCGGGAATGAAGCCGAGCGCCCCGTCGTCGTAGCCGGTATCGCGGAGATAGACGCCGATGGTGAGGGGGCTGTAGTTCGTGTGCGGGTAGAACTGGATGTCCTGATGCCAGTCGACCTGGTCCGCCCCGTCGTTCCACTTGTAGTTGAGCTTCGAATGGTGGAAGACGACGTCCGGTCCCACGAGATCGGCCGCGACGTCGGCAATGGCCCCGGTCGCGAACCTCCAGAAGACCTCGTGCCGCTCGTCGGGGCGCTTCAGCCGGCGAAGGCGCGGCGCCGAGGCCGAGTGCCCGGGAGCCACGTCGAAGACGTTCCCGGAGCGGGTCTCGGCGCGGCTGCGTTCCACGAACTCGAGGGCGATCCGCCGCAGCCGCTCCAGCCACTCATCGTCGACGAAGCGCTCGACGGCGAGGTAGCCGTTCTCGAAGTAGAACTCCCGCCGGGACTGCGACAGCGCCCGCGGCGGATGGGAGAGCACCTCTTCCGGGGTCATGTCCTTCTCCTTCCTGCGCGGCGGCGGGCGGCGCGGGCCCGCCGCGGCTAGTCCGGGGTGCCCGGTCCCGCGGCGAGATGGTCCATCGCCGCGTCGACCCCGCCCCGCTGAAACGGCGCACCGGCGATCGAGAGCCCCATCTCAATCGCGGCGAGGGTCCCGATGAGGGTCACCTCGTTGAGATCGCCGAGGTGGCCGATGCGGAACACCCGGTCCTGGAGCCTGCCGAGCCCGTTTCCGAGGGAGACGTCGAAACGCTCCAGGACGACGGCGCGAAGTGCGTCCGCGCTGAAGCCGTCCGGCACCCGGACGGCGGTCAGCGAAGCGCTCCGGTGCTCCGGCGGGAGGCAGTTGAAGTCGAGGCCCCATGCCTGGACCGCCCGCCCGGTCGCGGCGGCGAATCGCCGGTGCCGCTCGAAGACCTGCTCCAGCCCCTCCTCTTCCAGCATGGCGACGGCTTCCTTCAGCCCGAAGAGCAGGTTCGTCGCCGGGGTGAAGGGGAAGTAGCCGGCGGCGTTGGCACCGTCCATCGCCCGCCAGTCCCAGTAGCTCCGCGCGAGCTTCGCCTCCTCCCCCGCGCGCCAGGCCTTCTCGCTCACCGCGTTGAAGCCGAGCCCGGGGGGCAGCATGAGGCCCTTTTGCGAGCCCGCGACGGTCACGTCCACGCCCCAGGCGTCGTGCTCGTAGGGCATGGAGGCGAGGGAGGAGATCGTGTCCACGAGGAGCAGGGCGGGATGGTTGCCGGCATCCAGGACCCGCCGCACCGCCGGCACGTCGCTCGCCGCCCCGCTCGACGTCTCGTTGTGGAGCACCGCGACGGCCCGGAAGGGCGGCTCGCCGGTGTCCCGGGAGAGGGCCTCCGCGACGGAACCCGCGTCGACGCCGGAACGCCAGTCGCCCTCGATCGTCTCCACCACGAGACCGAGGCGCCGGGCGACCTCCGCCCACAGCCGGGCGAAGTGGCCCGTCTCGTACACGAGCACCCGGTCTCCCGGCGACAGGGTGTTGACGAGCGCCGCCTCCCACGCCCCGGTTCCGGAGGAGGGGAAGATGAAGACCCGGCCGTCGGTGCGGAAGACACGGCGCATCGCCTCGAGGCATGCGAGCCCGAGGTCCGCGAACTCCGGCCCGCGGTGGTCGATGGTGGGCCGGCCGATGGCCTCGAGCACCCGCCCGGGCACGTTGGTCGGCCCCGGGATCTGCAGGAAGTGGCGCCCTGAGCGGTTGCGCACGCGTTCTCCTCGAGCATTCGGAACGACGGCCGGATGATAAGCGGGGGCGGCCGCCGATTCATCACGCTCCCGCCTCTCGCGGCCACCGGGGGCCGCGGCCCCTGCGCTCAGTCCTCCTGCCGGAGGATCTCCCGCTGGGTGCGGCCCCGGTACTCGGTGCGGTAGCGGCCGCGCCGCTGGAGCTCCGGGACGACGAGGTCCACGAACTCCTCGATCGCCCCCGGAGAGTGGATGGCGGAGAGCATGAACCCGTCGCCGCCCACCTCGTCCATGAACGCCTCCATCTGGTCCGCGACGCCGGCCGGAGTGCCCGTGAACTGCGGCAGGCTCACGCTCTGCCCGTGCCGCGCCGCCACCTCCGCCACCGTCATGGGGGTGCCGTCCGGCTTGCGGAACCGGGTCCGCATGCGATGGAGCTGGGGCTCGGTCCGCTCCGCCATGATCGCGTCGAGCGGGAATCCGGAGAGGTCGAGGTCGAGGTGCGCGGAGAGGATCGCCATTCCGCCCTCGACGGGCACGAGAGCGTTGTGCTCCGCCTGGCGCTCTCTCGCCTCGGCCTGCGTCGCGCCGACGATCGGCTGCATCCCGAACAGGATCCGGCACTCGTCGGGGTTGCGCCCGAGATCCGACATCCGGCCCTTGATCGAGGCGAAGTAGGCCGCCGCATCCTCGGCGCGCGGCTGGATCGCGAAGATCGCGTCCGCGTACCTCGCGGCGAAGTCCTGGCCCTTGGGCGAGGTGCCGGCCTGGAAGATCGCGGGGCCGTTCTGGGGCGAGCGGGTGACGTTGAGCGGCCCGCGCGACCGGAAGAACCGGCCTTCGTACTCGATGCGGCGCACCTTGGCGGGATCCGCGAAGACGGCGGCCTCGCGGTCCATCACCACCGCGTCCTCGTCCCACGATTCCCAGAGCTTCCGGCACACCTCCATGAACTCGTGCGCGCGGTCGTAGCGGGTGTCGGTCGGCTGGCGTTCCTCGCCGTAGTTGGCCGCCTGGTTGCTGTTGATGGAGGTGACCACGTTCCAGCCGGCCCGCCCGCGGGTGAGATGGTCGAGGGTGGCCCACATGCGCGCGGCGTAGAAGGGGTGGCTGTGGCTCACCGAGAACGTGGACGCGACCCCGACTCGCTCGGTGACCGCGGCCATGTAGGACAGGAGCGGAATCGGGTCGTGCTCCGGCGCCTGGGTGGCGTTGCGAAGGGACGGGCCGATGCTTCCGGTGTAGGTGTCGGCGATGTAGTTGAGATCCGCGAAGAACACCGTGTCGAAGAGCCCCCGCTCGCAGACCCGGGCAATGTGCTGGTAGAGCTCCGGGCGGTCCCAGGCGAATCCCCGTTCGGCGCTCGCGGCCGCCGTCTTCGGATGCCGCCACATCGCGAGACTGTGCCAGGTCGGCCCGTGCACCAGGAACTGGGCCAGGTGCATCTTGCGCCGCTTTGCGCCCGCCCCCGCCATCCTCAAGTCCGTCCGGACTGCCGCGATCGAAGCTCGCGTCGGTGAACGGCTCCCGACTTCAATCCCGGCGCCCCCTCCCCGCGTTCCGGGCCGCCTGCGTCGCCGGCACGGCATGGGTCCACGCCGGCGGTCGGGCCCCCGCCATCCGGGCGCGGCCGGGTTTCGATGGTCGAAGCGGTCAGGACGTCAGCCACGCTTCGCATCGTCGCGTGCAAGGTGGCGAAACAGCTCGGCCTCGCGTTCGGCGAGAAGCCGTTCTCCGTCGCGTCGGCTCCCGTCGTAGACCCCGCGCCCGGACGGCAGGCCACGATGACCGGCCTCGACGAGGTCGGTGACCGCCCGGGCGGGCTGCGGGTCGTTGCGAAGGTGGGGAATCAGGTAGGCGCCGAAGGCGTGCAGGGTATCGAGCCCGCCGACATCCGCGGACTCGATGGGCCCGGTGATTGCCAGGCGGCGGCCGATGGACGCCTTTACCACCGTGTCGATCGCCTCCGCGGAGGCCGCCCCTTCCGACCAGAGCGCCCACGCCTCGCGCAGGATGGCGTACTGGAGCCGGTTGCCGAGGAAGCCCGGGATCTCCTTGTCGACGGTCACCGGCTCCTTGCCCGCCGCTCGCAGGACCTCGCAGAGCCACGGAGCCACGTCCGGATCGGTCTCCGGACCGGCGCACACCTCGACGAGCGGAATGAGCTGGGGCGGGTACCAGAAGTGGGCGGCGATGACCCGGCCGCGGTGGCGCACGTTCGCGACGAGGTCGCTCGCCGGCTGGCCGCTCCCGGAGGCGAACACCGTCGGGGGCGCGCAGATCCGGTCGAGCGCGCCGTAGACCTCGTCCTGGACCGCCTGGTCGGCGGGCACCGCCTCGAGGACGAGCTGGGCGGCGGCCGCGTCACCGAGGTCGGTAGAGGTACGGATGCGGGCGAACGCCGCCGCGACTTCCGCCGAGTCGAGGAGCCCGTGCGCCGCGAAGCTGGAGAGGCTCGCGCCGATCCGCTCCATCGCACCGGCGAGGCTCTCCTCGCGCCGCCCGATGAGTACCACCTCGCGGCCCGCGGCCGCGAAGATCTGAGCCATGCCGTGACCGATGAGTCCGTTTCCGACCACGGCGACGGTGTCGAGCGATGCGGGGACAGCCACCGAAACCCTCCTTCACGTGCGATCCGCACCGCGCCCGGGACGGCGCGCCTTCCAAGTCTGCGATCCCCCGGCCCGCGCGGCAACCCCGTCGGAATCCCGACATCCATACCGCACCGATCGAACCGGTCGGAGCCTCGTCACGCTCTCCACTACGATCGCAACCGACGTCCCGGCGAACGGATACGGGATTGACCGAGCCTACCCCATGCCGACCGCCCGGAAAGTCGACCGTCATACCCGGCATGGGCTACTGGGCCCCTGCCACCGCACCGTTCGGGCTGGCGGGGGGCCGCGGGCGTCAGTCGAAGAGTGGGACTCCGCCACGCTCCACCACGTTG
This sequence comes from Immundisolibacterales bacterium, assembly GCA_026712715.1. Classification (GTDB taxonomy): domain Bacteria; phylum Pseudomonadota; class Gammaproteobacteria; order HK1; family HK1; genus JAJDXW01. The sequence goes on from JAPOPW010000034.1 coordinate 40,028, forward strand.
CGCAGAGCCCGGTCCCGGGTACCGAGCGGCAGCTTGCGCCGCAGCGCGAGCTCCAGGCAGGCGGCATCGTAGACGGACAGGCCGTATTGCACAGCCAGTGCCGACGTGCGGCCCAACGCATTCCGCGCGTCGTCCTCGTCGACGGTAAACGCCAAGGCGCAGAGGCGTTCCAGCGCCAGCTTCCGTTCGTCCGCCGTGATCAATCCGCGCCGCTCTGCCGTGAGCAATCCATTGGCGACCTCCAGGAACCAGAACGACGGCACGATGGGGCTCGCGCCGGCCTCGATGAGTTCCAACAGCGCATCGGCTTCGGCAGAGGCTTGGCCAGGCAGGACCCAAGCGCACGCCATGGACGCATCCACGACGAAGGCGGTGCTCACCGGCGCCCTTGTTCGATCAGAGACTTGATCTCGGCGGCAGTGAGCACTGGATGCTGTTTGCGCTGCGTCGCAATCGCCTGGCGCAGCTCCCGCAAACCGGCGACGGCCGCGCGTACTTCCTGTTGTGCGGGCCTGCCCGCCGGAATGATCCGGGCGACAGGTTTATCGTGTCTGGTCACGATGATCTCCTCGCCCTTCGATACGCGGTCGAGGAGTCGACCGAAACGGGTCTTTGCCTCCAGTGCGGTCACGCGCGCCACCATGGTGATCTCACCGGAAATTGACCATTGACCAGCTGGTTTAGCGGGCAGATCTCCGACACCGAGGTGCAGGATAGACTGGAAGCCTGACTCGATCGGGAGCCTGCCCCATGCCGACCGCCGGAAAGTCGACCGTCATACCCGGCATGCGCTACCGGGACGCCCCCGCCGCCATCGAGTGGCTGTGCCGCGTGCTCGGATTCTCGACAAACCTGGTCGTGCCGGGGGACGGCGAGACCGTTCTCCACGCTCAGCTCGTCCTCGGCGACGGCATGGTCATGCTCGGGAGCGAACGCGACGACGCGCACGGGGAGCTGATGTCCGTCCCGGGTCCGGGAGGCAAGAATTCCCAGTCCGCCTACCTGGTGGTGGACGACCCCGAAGCGGTGCACGAGCGGGCGGTGGCGGCCGGCGCCGAGATCGTCTCCCCGCTCGAACACCCGGAGTACGGCGGCACCTTCTTCGCCTGCCGCGACCCCGAGGGCCACGTCTGGAACGTCGGCTCCTACGACCCCTGGGCGGAACCGTCCACGTAGCGACCGAGGGCGCGGCGCCCTGACGACATCGGTTTGGATGGCGCGCCGCAGCGGGTCGGCCGCGATGGCACGATCCGGGGTCGGCAGCGGCCGCCTTCGACTCGCGGACCGACACCTGGAACGGAGAGCAGAGCCAGCCGGCGGCGGGGAATCAGGCGCGGGCGAGGGCCTGGTCGAGGTCGGCGATGAGGTCCGCGGGGGTCTCGAGGCCGACCGAGAGGCGGATGAGGCCGTCCGTGATCCCGAGGCGGGCGCGCTCGTCGGGTGCGATGTTGGCGTGGGTCATGGTGGCCGGGTGGGTGACGAGCGATTCCACCGTGCCGAGGTTCTCCGCGAGGCTCCAGAGCTCGACCGCGTCCATGACCCGCTTGCCGGCCGCGGCCCCGCCCCGCACCTCGCAGCACACCATCGCGCCGTAGCCGGAGGCCTGGCGGCCCGCGAGGGCGTGCTGGGGAAACGAGGGGAGCCCGGGGTAGAGCACCCGTTCGACGGTGGGGTGGCTCTCGAGGTACGACGCGACTTCCAGGGCCGCCGCAGACTGCGCGTCCATGCGGACCGACAGGGTCTTGCAACCCTGCAGGGTGAGCCACGCCACGAAGGGCGACATGATGCTCCCGGTCGCGTTCTGAACGAAGCGCACGGCTTCCACCTGCTCCTTCGTCGCGCAGACCACCGCTCCCCCCACGGTGGCGTTGTGCCCGTCCAGATACTTCGTCGTGGAGTGCACCACGAGGTCGGCGCCGAGCTCGAACGGACGCTGGCAGCAGGGCGTCAGCAGGGTGTTGTCCACCACGTGGAGGATGCCGCGGGCGCGTGCGACCTCGGAGACGGCGGCGATGTCGGTGAGCCTGAGGGTGGGATTCGCCGGGGTTTCGCTGAGGATGAGCCGGGTCTCGGCACGCACGCCCGCCAACACCGCGGCGGGGTCCGAGGTATCGACGAAGGTGAAGTCCACCCCGAAGCGGGCGAGGATCTGCCGGCACAGGCGCAGGGTGCCTCCGAAGATCACGTCCGACACGACAGCGTGCTCGCCCGCCCCGAGATACGCGAGCAAGACGGTGTGAATCGCCGCCATTCCGGTTCCGAACGCGCACGCGTCCACCCCCCCTTCGAGCGCGGCGAGCTTCGTCTCGAGCGCATGCACGGTGGGGTTGTGGGACCGCGAATAGGAATAGCCCTTCTCCCGGTACCCGTCGACGGAGGGCTGCACGTAGGTCGTCGTCTGGTGAATGGGAGTGAGGATCGCCCCGGTCACGGGGTCGGGCTCGACCCCGGCGCGCACCTGCCGGGTCGCGAATCCTTCGTTCGGCCGGCTGCCGCGGCTCATGTCACCGGCCCCGGGCCGGGCGGCTCGCGCAGGGTCCCGGCCTCGGCCACTCCATGGCCCGCGCCCTTCGTCGGATCACCGTCCATCCGGATGAAGGAATGACCGGCGGGCCCCCGGTTGTCGATGAACCCGACGGAAGGCACACCGCCTCTATCCGGCGGCGCGCGGCGGCGGGCGGATCCCCCAGGGACGCGCCCAGCCGAGGCCGGCCTCGGTCCCCGCCGCGGGCTGGTACTCGCAGCCGACCCATCCCTCGTATCCGAGCTCGTCGATGAGGGGGAGCAGCCACGCGTAGTTGAGCTCTCCCGCATCGGGCTCCAGCCGGGCCGGCGGGCCGGCAATCTGGATGTGGCCGACGTTGCTGTCCGGGCCGTCACCGAGATACGCCATCAGCTTCTCCGCCACCCCGCCTTCGACGATCTGGCAGTGGTAGAGGTCGAACTGGACCTTGACGTTCGGGGCCCCGACCTCGGCCACGAGGGCGTGCGCGTCGGCCTGCCGATTGAGCGGATAGCCGGGGTTGTCGCGCGGATTGAGCGGCTCGACGAGCAGGGTGACACCGTCCTCGGCCGCGCGCGGAGCCCCGGCCCGCAGGTTGGCGACGAAGGTTGCCCGGCTCTCCTCGCGGCTGGTGGCCGCATCCGGCATCCCCCACATCGCATGCAGCCGGGGACACCCGGTCGCCCGGCAATAGCGGAGCGCGAGCTCCAGCCCTTCCCGAAACTCCGCCTCACGACCCGGCAGCCCCCCGAGCCCGCGCTCCCCCTCCCCGCCGGGGGGCAGGTTGAACAGGACCGCCTCGAGGTCGTGCTCGCGAAGCCGCTCCCGTATCGCCCGCTCGGACGCTTCGCCGTAAGGAAACTGGTGCTCGACGGCCTCGAAGCCGCAGGCCGCCGCCGCCCCGAACCGCTCCAGAAGCGGGCGCTCCGTGAAGAGATAGCTCAGATTGGCGGCGAGGCGGGGCATGGCCGCCGGATAATACCCAAGTGCGAGCCGCCCCGCTTCGCTCGATACGCGATAATGCGCGAAATGGATAGCGCGTCCCCCTGCCGATCCATCTCACCGAAACCCTTCCGCGGATCTCGTTCCGTACACGGCGACGGGCCGTGCGTGCACCGGCCGGTCCGCGGGAGCTTCGACGGGAGAGACGTCCGCATCGCGGCCTGCGACCGCGGGCGGATGCTTCGCGCCCGGCCGGCGTCCCGGGTCCTTCGAGCCGGACGCCGGTGACAGATGCACGATAGCCGGTCGCGACCCCGCGGCGCGCCGGAGGGCGTGATCGCCGTCCGCGGCGCCCGTCAGAACAATCTGAAGGGCCTCGACGTCGACCTTCCGCTGCGCGAGCTCATCGTCGTCACCGGCGTCAGCGGCTCCGGAAAGTCCTCGCTCGCCTTCGACACGGTGTACGCCGAAGGACAGCGCCGCTACGTCGAGACCTTTTCCCCGTACGCGCGCCAGTTCCTCGATCGCATGGACCGGCCCCGCGCCGACCGCATCGACGGCATTCCGCCCGCCGTCGCCGTCGACCAGACCAACCAGGTCCGCACGTCGCGCTCGACGGTCGGGACGATGACCGAGATCAACGACTACCTGAAGCTCCTCTTTGCACGCCACGCCCGGCTCCGATGCCGCGGCTGCGGCGAGGAGGTGCGCCGCGACACTCCGGAGAGCATCGCCGACCGCCTCATCGGCGAAGCGTCCGGAGAGCGGGCGCTCGTCCGATTCCGGGTCCGGGTGCCCGAGGGATTCCCCGAGGAGGAGGTCCGGCTCCATCTCGCGCGGCAGGGCTACACCCGGGTCGCGAGAGCGACGGACGGGGCATCGGCCGGTTCGGCGCGGGCGGTGGCGGTGGCGGAAACGCAGACGACGCCTCCGCCGCAGACGGCCCCGGCGGCGGGAGAGGAATCGGCGTCCGTCGCGGCCGGCGCTGGCGACGGGTCCGGGCCGGACCCCCGACCCGGTTCGGAGCCGGTCGAGCTCGAGGTGACCCAGGACCGGCTGCGCCTGGCGCCGGACGGACGGGCGCGTCTGGTCGAGGCCCTCGAGGCCGCTCTCGCGGCCGGCCGCGGCCGGGCGGAAGCGGCGGTGGGCGACGCCCCCGGCACCGTGCGGCGATTCTCCTCCTCCCTCGAGTGTCCGCGCTGCAACATCGCCTGGCGCGACCCGGTCCCGAACCTCTTCTCCTTCAACTCCCCGATCGGCGCCTGCGATACCTGCCGCGGGTTCGGGCGGGAGATGGGCATCGACTACGACCTCGTCATCCCGGACGAGAGCCGCAGTCTCGCCGGCGGCGCGGTCAAGCCGCTGCAGACGAAGACCTATCTCCCCTACCAGCGTTACCTGCTCGAGCAGGCGGAACGGGTCGGGGTGCCGGCGGACGTGCCGTGGCGCGATCTTTCGGACGCGGACCGGGCGTGGGTCCGGGAAGGGGACGGCCGGCGGCGCGACGGCCACTGGTTCGGGCTGCGCGGATTCTTCGACTGGCTCGAGCGCAAGAGCTACCGGATGCACATCCGGGTCCTCCTCTCGCGCTACCGCGGCTATCTTCCGTGCACGGCGTGCGAAGGCGCCCGGCTCAAGCCCGAAGCGCTCGACTGGCGGATGGTGAAGACCGGCGGCGGTGCGGGCTCGCACGAGGCGGACCGCGCCGGCCGGCCGCGCCCGTCCGGTGGTCCCGAGGGCCGTGTGGACCGGTCGGCGGAGTCCGCCGCGCGGCCGGGCGCGGCCGGACCCGGCCTCGACATCCACGACATCTGCACCCTGCCGCTCGATCGGTGCCTCGAATTCTTCGCGGACTTTCGCCCGGGCGCGGTCCTGGACGACGCCACCGCCTTCCTCCTCGACGAGCTCCGCTCGCGCCTTCGCTATCTCGTCGACGTCGGCCTCGGCTATCTGACGCTCGACCGCCAGTCCCGCACCCTGAGCGGGGGCGAGGTCCAGCGCATCAACCTCACCACCGCCCTCGGGACCTCGCTCGTCAACCCCCTGTTCGTGCTCGACGAGCCGAGCGTCGGACTCCATCCCCGCGACCTCGACCGCATGGTCGGGGTGCTGCACCGGCTGCGGGACGCGGGGAACACGATCCTCGTCGTGGAGCACGACGAGAAGGTGATCCGGGCTGCCGACCGGGTGCTCGACCTCGGGCCGGGACCCGGGGCGGCCGGTGGCGAGGTCGTATACGACGGCCCGGCGGCGGGGCTGGAGGGCTGCGCCCACTCTCTCACCGGCGCGTATCTAAGCGGCCGGCGCCGCATTGATGCGGAACAGGAAGGCACGGCGGCACACGGCCCGGCCGCCGGAGTCGCCGAGACCCATGCCGCCCCGGCCGGTCCGGAGTCACGAACCGACCCGAAGAGCGGCCGGCGCCGCATTGATGCGGAACATGGAGGCACGGCGGCACACGGCCCGGCCGCCGGCGTCACCGAGACCCATACCGCCCCGGCCGGTCCGCAGTCACGAACCGACCCGAAGAGCGGCCACCTCCTCGTCCGCGGCGCGGCGGAGCACAACCTGAAGGGCATCGACGTGCGGATTCCCCTTGGCCGCCTGGTGTGCGTGACCGGGGTCAGCGGATCGGGCAAGTCGACCCTGGTCGAGGAGGTGTGCCACCGCGGACTCCTCAAGCGGCTCGGCCGTCCGCGTGAGACCCCGGGGCAACATGACGGGATCGAGGGGGCGGAAGCGATCGCGGACGTGGTGCTCGTAGACCAGTCTCCGATCGGCAAGACCAGCCGCTCGGTCCCCGCGAGCTACGTCGGAGCCCTCGATCCCATCCGCAAGCTCTTCGCGGCCGAGCCGCTTGCCCGCGAACGGGGCTACACCGCGGGCCGGTTCAGCTTCAACCACGCGGACGGGCGCTGCCCCACCTGCTCCGGAAACGGGTTCGAGCATCTCGAGATGCAGTTCCTGAGCGACGTCTACCTCCGCTGCCCGGACTGCGACGGAAGGCGCTTCCGCGCCGACGTGCTGGAGGTCAGGATCGCACCCGACGGGCTCTCCGTCGCGGGGGTCCTCGACCTCACCGTGGACCAGGCCATCGCGCGGTTCGCGGACTCCCCGGACATCGTGAAGCGGCTCGTTCCGCTCGCCGCGGTCGGGCTCGGCTATCTCACTCTCGGACAGCCGGTCCCTTCGTTGAGCGGCGGGGAAGCGCAGCGCCTCAAGCTCGCCGGACACCTCGCCGGTGCGCACCGCAGCCGGGGAGCCGCCCGCCGCAGCGACGGCGAGGCACGCGGCGGCGGCACGCTGTTCCTCTTCGACGAGCCGACCACCGGACTGCACTTCGACGACGTGGCGACCCTGCTCGGGGCGTTCCGGGAGCTGATTGCGGCGGGCGACTCCGTCGTCGTCATCGAGCACCACCTCGACGTGATCGCGGCCGCGGACTGGATCGTCGACCTCGGGCCGGAAGGCGGCGACGGCGGGGGCGAGATCGTGTGCGAAGGCCCGCCCGCGGCGGTGGCGGCGGAGCCGCGAAGCCACACCGGCCGCGAGCTTCGTGCCCATGCCTTGCGGTGGGAGGAAGGCACCGGCGCCAGGATCGGGCCACCGCGAAGCCCGGTGAAGCGGACGGCGCGACCCGCGGAGAGCTCCGGGAGCGCGACGAACGGGGCCGGCCGGCCGCTCGCGGTCCGCGAATCGCCCGCCCGCTACGCGGCGCCCGAGGCCATCGAGATCCGGCGCGCCCGGGACCACAACCTCAAGGACATCGACGTGCGCCTTCCGCGCGACCGGTTCACCGCGATCACCGGCGTCAGCGGGAGCGGCAAGAGCACCCTCGCGTTCGACATCGTGTTCGCGGAGGGGCAGCGGCGCTACCTCGAGTCGCTCAACGTCTACGCGAGGCAATTCGTACAGCCGGCCGCCCGCCCGGACGTGGACGCGGTCCTCGGGATCCCGCCGACGGTCGCCATCGAGCAACGAACGAGCCGCGGGGGGGCCAAGAGCACGGTCGCCACCGCCACGGAGATCCATCACTTCCTGCGCCTGCTGTTCGCGAAGCTCGGAGTCCAGCACTGCCCGGACTGCGATCGGCCCATCGAGTCCCGCACCCGGGATGCGGTGGTCGCGAGCGTGATGCAGGAATTCCGCGGCGGCTCGGTCGAGCTGCTCGCGCCCCTCGTGGTCGCCCGCAAGGGCTACTACACGGACCTCGCCCGCTGGGCGGCCCGCAAGGGCTACTCGCACCTGCGGGTGGACGGCGAGCACCTGCCGACCGGCGACTGGCCGCGCCTCGACCGCTACCGAGAGCACGACATCGAGCTCCCGGTCGCGGCGCTTGCCGTGGACCCCGCCCGGGAGACGGAGCTGCGCACCGCCCTCGACACCGCCTTCGAGCTGGGTCGATCCGCGGTGATCGTGACCGAGCGGGACGAGGAAGGGGGCGGCGGGTCCGCATGCCGGGAACGCCGCTACTCGACGGCGCGCGCGTGCGCCGGATGCGGGCGAAGCTTCGACGAGCTCGACCCGCGGCTCTTCTCGTTCAACTCGCGGCACGGGTGGTGCCCGCGCTGCCGGGGCACGGGAGTCGAGCCGACCGCGACCGCCCCCGCCGCGGCGACCGCCCGCGGTCGCCGGCGCCGGCGCAAGGCCGTGCGAAACCGGCCTCCGAGCGAACCTCGAACCGTCGCGGAGTACGAGCGCGAGGAGCTGCCGGACGGGGCTGCGACGGAGGGTGGGGTTCCCTGCGGCGCATGCGACGGAGACCGCCTCCGGCCCGAAGCGTGCGCAGTTCGCTTCCGGGAGCGGTCCATCGGCGAGGTCGGACGATTCTCGATCGCGGCCGCCCGCGCCTGGGTGGAAGGACTCGCCCTCGCGGGAAGGGACGAGGCGATCGCCGGAGACCTCCTCGCAGAGCTTCGCTCGCGGCTCGACTTCCTGTTGCAGGTGGGCCTCGGGTACCTGTCCCTGCATCGCTCCGCCCCCTCCCTGAGCGGCGGCGAAGCGCAGCGCATCCGGCTCGCGGCGCAGCTCGGCTCCAACCTCCGCGGGGTGTGCTACGTACTCGACGAGCCCACCATCGGGCTTCATCCGCGGGACAACTCCCTGCTTCTCGACGCGCTCGACCACCTGCGCGCGCACGGCAACACGGTGGTGGTGGTGGAGCACGACGAGGCGACGATCCGGCGCGCCGAGCACGTGGTGGACCTCGGACCCGGCGCGGGCGCGGGAGGCGGGGAGGTGGTGGCGGCCGGCACCCTCGCGCGCGTAATGCGCGCGCGCCGTTCGGTGACCGGGCGCTGGCTCGCGCGGCCGCCTCCGCCGCTGCGCAGCGAGCATCCGGTACGCCTCGCGGGCGGCGATGGGCAGGCATGGCTCGAGGTGAGGAACGCCCGCCGGCACAACCTCAAGGGCATCTGCCCACGCTTCCCGCTCGGCCGGCTCGTCTGCGTGACCGGGGTGAGCGGCAGCGGCAAGAGCACCCTGGTCCGCGAGGTGCTGCGCGAAGGCCTCGAAGGCGCGGTGCGCGGAGCGTCCGGCCGGCCCGTCGATGAAGCCGGAACCGGCAACGGAGCGGAGCCCGCCCGAGCCGGCATCGGGCCCGGATGCGACGGGATCGCAGGCGTCGCGCCGGTCACCCGGGTCCTCGAGGTCGATCAGACCCCCATCGGCAAGACCCCGCGCTCGTGCCCGGTCACCTACCTCAAGATCTGGGACCACGTGCGCCGCATCTTCGCGGAGACGACCGAAGCGCGCCTGCGCGGCTGGTCGGCGAGCCGGTTCTCCTTCAATACCGGCGAGGCGGCGGGCGGCGGGCGCTGCCCGGCGTGCGGCGGGCAGGGCGAGCGGAAGGTCGAGATGAGCTTCCTGCCCAACGCCCGGGTTCCCTGCGAGGAGTGCGACGGGGCGCGCTTCACCCGGGAGACGCTCGGGGTGCGCTTCCGCGGGAAGAGCATCGGCGAGATCCTGGACATGACGGTGGACGAGGCGGTGGAGTTCTTTCCCGCCCATCCGCGCGTGCACCACGCGCTCCTCCTGCTGCGCGAAGTGGGGCTCGGCTACCTGCGGCTCGGGCAGCAGAGCCCTTCTCTCAGCGGCGGCGAGGCGCAGCGGCTCAAGCTGGTCACCGAGCTCGCGAAGGCGCGGCCGAGCGATGCCCCGCGGGCGCGGCGCAACCACGCCGTGTACCTCCTGGACGAGCCGACGGTCGGACTGCACATGGCGGACGTGGAGAAGCTCGTCCGGGTCCTGCATCGGCTCGCGGCGGCCGGACACACCGTCATCGTGATCGAGCACAACCTCGACGTCATCGCCGCAGCGGACTGGATCGTCGACCTCGGACCGGAGGGTGGCGACGAGGGCGGTCGGATCGTGGCGGAAGGAACCCCGGACCAGATCGCCCACGTGGCCCCCGTCGGCCACACCGGAAGGGTGCTCGCGGAGTTCCTCGAGGCGCGGGCGGCGGCATGAACCTCCTCATTCTCGACGGCTGCGACGAGACGCAGGGCGCCTCCGCCGCCGAACGGCTCGGGCCGGGATGGACGGTCACCCCGGGCCGCCATTCGGACCCGCCGGACGTCCTCGCGAGCCGCCTCGCGGTCGCGGATGCGGCGGTTACCCAATACTGGACGGCGGACTTGCCTCCTGCCCCCCGCCTGCGGCTCCTCCAGCTTCCGGGAGCGGGATTCGACGCTGTCGATCTCGACGCGGTGCCGGCGGGCTGCGCCGTGTGCAACGTGTACGAACACGAGATCGGGATTTCGGAGTACATCGTCGCCGCCCTCCTCGAGCGCGAGATCCGTATCGCCCGCATGGATTCGGGCCTGCGGCGCGGAGAGTGGCGGGACGGCTTCGCGCTCGGCGCCCCCCTCCACGGCGAGCTCCACGGCAAGACGGTGGGATTCGTCGGCTACGGGCGCATCGCGCGGGCCACCGCCCGGCGCCTCGCCCCGTTCGGGGTGCGGATGGCCGCCCGCACCCGCTCGCCGGACCGGTCCGGTCCCGGAGCGGAGCTCGTCGGCGACCTTGCCGGCATCGACCGCCTCGACGACATGCTCCCCGCGGTCGACTACCTGGTGATCACCTGCCCGCTGACCGAGACCACTCGCGGCCTCATCGACGCCCGGCGCCTCGCCAGGCTCGGCGCCGCCGCGGTGGTGGTGAACGTGTCGCGCGGCCCCATCGTCGACGAGGAGGCGCTCTACGCCGCCTGCCGGGACGGGACCATCGGGGGCGCGGTCATCGACACCTGGTACCGGTACCCGGATCCGTCCGGCGGCCGCGGGCAGCGTTGCCTGCCGTCCCGCTTCCCGTTCGAGACCCTCGCCAACGTGGTGATGACGCCGCACGCTTCGGGCTGGAGCGCACGCCTCCTCGAGCGCCGCTGGACGGTGATCGTCGAGAACCTGCTCCGTCTCGAGCGCGGCGAGCCACTATGCAACCTGCTGCGCCCGCCCGCCGGCGCGAATCCGGCGGCGGGTGCTCCGTGAAGCGGACACGACTCGGCGCGGGTTTCGCCGCCCGCTTCGCGGCGCTCCGCGGTCCGCCCTTCCGGCGGTACTGGTTCGGCTCGGTTGCCTCGGTGGGGGCGTTCCAGCTCCTCATCATGGGCCAGGGGTGGCTCGTCTACGAGCTGAGCGGCTCGCCGCTGCAGCTCGGGTTCCTGGGCGCCGCCTCCTCGATTCCGACCATCATCGCCTCGCTCGCGGGCGGGGTCATCGCCGACCGGGTGGACCGGCGCCGGATGCTCATCGCGACCTCGCTCTTCACCGCGGCGCTGCTCGCCCTTCTCGCCGCCCTGGACGGCTCCGGGGTGGTGGCGGTGTGGCACGTGCTCGCCATCGCGGGGACGATCGCCCTCATCGTCGGCTTCGACTTCCCGGCCCGGATGGCGTTCTTCCCGAGCCTCATCGGGCGCAAGCACATGATGAGCGCGGTCGCCCTCAACGCCATGCTCTGGCAGGGCACCCGCATGTTCCTGCCCGCCCTGGGCGGCGTCATCATCGCGCTCAGCGACACCTGGGTCGTCTTCGCGCTCGGCGCGGCCGGGTTCGCCACCATGGCCGTGGTGATGGCGACCTTCGCACCGGCGAAGGAGGCGAGCCCGCCGGCGGGCCACTCCGGGCGGGAGTTCCTGGACGGCCTGCGCTTCATCGCCGCCGAGCGGCTCTTCCTCACCTTGATCCTCCTCACCTATGCGACCACGTTCTTCGGCATCTCCTACGTGCAGCTCATGCCCGCGTTCGCGCGCCTGCTCGAAGTGGGCGAAGCGGGGTTCGGCTTCATGCTGTCCGCCACCGGAATCGGCTCGGTCACCGGAACCCTGATGGTCGCGACCCTGCAGCGAAGCCCGCGGCTGGGACGGCTCATGCTGGCGTCGCTCGGGTGCGCCGCCCTCTCGTTCCTCGCCTTCAACGTCTGCGTGGCGCTGCTGTCCGGACACCCGGCCGGCTATCCGCTCGCGGTCGTCTGCTCGGTGTTCGCCGCCATGTTCACCGCGATGTTCCTGGTCTCGTCGATGACCGTGATGCAGCTCGCGGTGCCGGACCGGCTCCGCGGGCGGGTAATGGGAATGCACGGCATCTGCTTCAGCCTGATCCCGCTCGGAGGGCTGCTGGGCGGTGCGGTCGCGAACGCGACCTCGCCCCCCACCGCCGCCGCGATCAACGCCGCCCTGCTGGGGGCGGTGGTCCTGATCGTGGCCGTGACCCAGCCCTCGGTGCGGCGGCTTCGCGGCGCCCGCGCCGGCCTCGTGGGCGCGGACACGCGGTGAGTCGGCGGCTCGGATAAGATCGTCCGGTGAACGTTCCTCCGGCATACCGCCCGCCGGTCGCGTCCCGGAACCCGACCCTGCAGTGAACGCGCCGGCCAGATACCGTACCTCGATCGCATTCTCCAATGCGGGTCACACGTGCACCCACCTGTGCACGGTGCTCTATGCCACCGCGGTGCTGCACCTTCCTCAGGTGTTCGGCCTTCCGTACGGCGAGCTGCTGAGCCTTTCCAGCCTCGGGCTCATCCTGTTCGGGGTCGCCGCGCTGCCCGCCGGCTGGCTCGGCGACCGGTGGAGCGTGGCGGGGGTGATGGTGGTCTTCTTCATCGGAGTCGGGATCGGCACGGTGGTGACCGGCCTCGCGGACGGCCCGGAGATGCTGTTCGTCGGACTGACCCTGATCGGTCTCTTCGCGGCGATCTACCACCCGGTGGGGATCGCCTGGATCGTCGCCTCGGCCCGAAAGCGAGGCATGACCCTCGGCATCAACGCGGTCTTCGGCAACGTCGGAAACGCCGTGGCACCGGTGTTCGTCGGGGTGATGATCGACTTCGTGTCGTGGCGGGCCGCCTTCATCATCCCCGGCGTGTTGTCCCTCCTGGCCGGAATCGCCCTCCTGTTCGCGTGGCGGCGCGGCTGGGTGTCGGATGCGAAGACCGACCGGATGCCGGCGCCGGAAGCGGCGGATCGAAGCGCCGTGTACCGGATCTTCGTCGTGCTCACCTTCACCATGGCGTGCACGGGGTTCGTCTACGCCGGCCTCACCAATACCATGCCGAAGCTGTTCGAGATGGGACTCGGACCGGAGCTTGCGGTCAGCTACACCGAGATCGGGCTGTTCGTCGGCATCATTTCCGGCACGGCGTCGGCCAGCAGCATCCTCGGCGGCTGGCTTGCCGACCGCTTCTCGGCGCGCGCCATCTACTTCGTGTTCTGGGGGTTGCAGGTGCCATTGCTGTTCGTCATCACCTCACTGGCGGACCTGCCCCTCCTCGTCGTCGCGCTGCTCGTGCTGAGCTTCAATCTTTCCTACTCCGCGGCGGAAAACATGCTGATCGCGCACTACACCCCGATACGCTGGCGCGCCTTCGCCTTCGGGGCCAGGTTCGTGCTGGCCCTCGGCGCCGCCGGGATCACCGTCATGCTTGCCGGCTGGATATTCGATACGCGGGGGAACTTCGAAGTGCTGTACGTGTGGTTCGGCATCGCGGCAATCGGCGCCACCGCGGCCTGCCTGCTGCTGCCCGGCCGGCGGCGCCCGCCCGCGTTCGCGCCGGCCGGGGCCGCCGACTGACGCACCGCCTCAGGGGCTCAGGGCCCCACCTCGGAGACCTTCACCCAGCGACCCTCGGCGTCCGAGAGCATGCACGCATCGACCAGGCGCTGGACCTCCGCCCCGAACCGGAAGTCGGGATAGCCCGGCTCGCCGGCCACGATCGCCTCGAGGAACGCCTGGGCCTCGATCACCTTGAAGTCGTTGTAGCCGGCCCCGATTCCGGGCACCGGAAAGAACGCCGCATAGCGCGGATCCGTCGGCCCCATCTCGATCCGCTGGAACCCCCTGGTCTCCTGCGGCCCCGTTTCGCGATAGACCTGGAGCTCGTTGAGCCGGTCGTACTGGTAGCGGAGCGCGCCTTCGGAGCCCGTCACGTCGTACCCGACCTCCATCCGTCGCCCCCGCGCCACCCGGCTCATCTCCATGTGGCCGGTCGTGCCGCCCGCGAACCGAATGAGGACGGTCGCGACGTCGTCGGTGTCGACCCGCAACATTTCCTCGCCACCCTCGGCATCCTGGCTGAAGGCCCCTTCATCCGCGGGCCGCGGACGCTCGCCGATCTCGATGCGAAGGTCGCACATCACCTCCTCGATCGGCTCGGCCACCAGGTGCCGGAAGTAGGCGAAGCAGTGGGCGCCCACGTCGCCGATCACGCCGGACCCGGCTCGCGCCTTTTCGTTGCGCCACGAGAACGGTATGTCGGGACGGGCGAGGAAATCCGAGTTGAACTGACCGCGGTAATAGGTGACGGAGCCAATCTCTCCTTCCTCGATCAGCTTTCGCGCGAGGAACTGAACCGGATTCTTGATGTAGTTGAAGCCGACCATGGTGGTGATGCCCGCCTTCTCGGCCGCTTCCGCCATCTCGTACGAGGTAACCACGTCGTTCGTGAGCGGCTTCTCGCAGTAGATGTGCTTTCCGGCCGCGATCGCGGCCATGGCGATGTCGAAATGCAGGTCGTTCGGGGTGGTGATGTCGATGATGTCGATCCCGGGATCCTCGACCACCTCGCGCCAGTCGCGCGCGTGACGCCGGAATCCCATCTCGGCGGCGGCGCGTGCCGCAATCTCCTCGTTCGCATCCGCGACGACTTCCAGCGCGGCGGCCACCGGCTTTCCGCCGAATGCGAGCCGCGCAGTCCGGTACGACATGGAGTGGGCCTTGCCCATCCACCCCGCACCGACCAGACCGACCTTGAGTTCCGTCATTTCGCCACCTCTTTTCCGCACATTCACCACCGCCCCGGACTTCCGCGCCAGGGAGGCCATCCAATCCCTGCATTATCGAAACTTGGCCCGAGCTCGGCAATTCGCCCGGGACGGCTGGTACCCGCGAGCGTTTCCGACTCGCTTGCGCAAGTATCCCGACCGGCCTTCGTCCCGCAGCGCTCCCCGGACGGTCCCCTTTCCCGGGTCGCGCTCCACCGTGGCGGTTCCGCGCGTCCTCGCGGGCAGCACGGCCGTTCGTTCCGCCCCGAGGAATCCGCGGGAGGGAAGGAGGGGTCCGGCGCCGGACCCTACCAGAGGACGGGCGCGGGATACGAAGCGATCGCGGGATCGGGGGTGACGATCGTCATCCCGTTCAGGATGGCCTGGGAGACGAGTCCACGGTCGAAGGGATCACGATGGTACGGCGGCAGAAGCGCCTCGTGCGCGGCGCACGCCTCGTCGAAGGAGAGCGGCTCGAGCTGCAGCCAGTTGCGCCGGCTCACCACGTAGCGTGCCGGCGGCTCCGGCAGCGGCAAGCGTCCCAGGCGATGCTTGATCGCGATCTCCCACGCCGAGAGAGAGCTGAGGTAGACCTCGTTTTCCGGGTTCCGAACGACCGACCGCGCCGTCGGGGTCAAGCGCGGGTCGTCAGCCGCCAGCCACAGGAACGTGCAGGTATCGAGCAGGACCTTCACCCGGACTCGCTGCCGCCTTCGAATGCATCGAGCACTTCGCCCGGGAGCGGCTCGAAGAACTCGGACGGAACGACCATTCCGCGATCGATTCCGATCGGACGCTCTTCCGTCCGCGGCCCGGGAACGGGACGAATTTCCGCGATCGGTACATTGCGCCGGCAGACGACGACCGTCTCGCCTCTCTCCACAACGTCGAGATAGCGGGAGAGATGGGTCTTCGCGTCGGCGATGTTGACTTTGATCATGACCAAATAGTAGACCAGAAACCTGACCAGGTTCAAACTGCCGGCGCCGGAGTCGCGGCGTCGTGTCCGCGCAGCGCGCGCGGCCCGGGCCAGCCGCGAGGATGCGTTCGGGTCAGTCGGCGGTATTTCGAGAGGGCGAGGGAGACGGTTCGACCGGTGCCGGACTTCTTTCCGGCGTGCGCAGGAGCAGGGGGGCCGGGCCCTCCGGGCGAAGGAGGGGCGCAAGGTTCGGATCGGACACGAGCCGGTCCCGGACCGTGGCGTCGGTCACCCATCTGGCGTGGCTTCTGGCCTGCTCGAAGAGGCCGGCCTGAACGTAGACCTCCAGGATGTGGCCGAGCGAAGCGCTGCGGGTGTACTCGTCCCCGAGCGACGCGGCGGCGTCGAGCAACGCCTCGAGATCCCGTTCGAGCCCCGTCGAACCGGGAGCGAGCCGCTCCGCTTCGGCATGCGCGACGAGGCCGATGCAGACCTGCTGCAGCATCGCCAGGTGCTCGAGATCGTCCCGATCCAGGGCCGCCTGCCGCGCCTCGACCGAACGCTGCTCGACCTGGAGGCGCTCGAAGCGCTCCGTGACCTCCCGCAACTGTCGGACGCGCCGCTCGGAGCGGGTCAGCTTCCGGCGCACCGCGCTTCCGTGCGAGAAGAAGTGCCGATAGAACGGCGGCCCGCCAAGCACCAGGGCGACGACGACGAACCACTTGCCGAACTCGCCCAGCCACTCCATCAAGACGGACCCGCTCGCTTCGCCTCGTACCGATGCCGACCCGGGCGCCGCAGGCGGCTAGTGGGAGGGACGGGGCACGAACCGCCTCACGTCCTGGTACTTGGTGGCGATGTCGAACACCCCGCCGTCCGCGAGCTGTCCCACATGGGCCCGGTATATCTCCTGCCACGGAGTATGGTTCGGAAGGTCCGGGGGGGTGAGACGCCGGCGGCGCGCCTCGAGCTCCTCGTCGGGAACCAGCATGTCGATGGACCCGGCCTCGAGGTCCACGCGGATGACGTCGTTCGTCTCCAGGACGGCGAGGCTGCCCCCCACCGCGGACTCGGGCGAGGCATTCAGGATGGACGGGCTCCCGGAGGTTCCGCTCTGACGCCCGTCGCCAATCGTCGGGAGCTCCCGGATCCCGCGCTTGATGAGCTCGTCGGGCGGCTGCATGTTGACCACCTCCGCCGAGCCGGGATACCCCACCGGGCCGCACCCGCGAATGACGAGGAAGCAGCCCTCGTCGACCTCGAGCGACGGGTCGTTGATGCGACGGTGATAGTCCTCCGGGCCGTCGAAGACGATCGCGCGTCCCTCCACGACGTTCTCCTGCCCGGGACGCTCCAGATAGCGCCGGCGGAAGGTCTCGTCGATGACCGACGTCTTCATGATGGCCGCATCGAAGAGATTTCCCTTGAGCACGACGAACCCGGCATCTTCCTTGAGTGGCCGATCGAAGGGGCGGACCACGTCCGTGTCTTCCGATTGCGAGCCCGAATAGTTCTCACCGACGGTCCGCCCGTTCACGGTGACGGCGTCGGCGTGAAGCTTGCCGGCCCGCAGCAGCTCCCCCATGACCGCCGGCAACCCGCCGGCCCGGAAATACCCTTCGCCGAGATGGCTTCCGGCCGGCTGCATGTTCACGAGCAGCGGGATCCGGTGCCCGATCCGCTGCCAATCGTCGATGGCGAGCGGCACGCCGACGTGGCGGGCGATGGCGTTGACGTGGATCGGCGCATTGGTCGACCCGCCAATTGCGGAGTTGGCGACGATGACGTTCTCGAACGCCTCGCGGGTCATGATCTTCGACGGGGTGATGTCTTCGCGGACCATCTCGACGATGCGCCGTCCCGTCCGGTATGCGACCTGCCCCCGCTCCTTGTACGGGGCGGGGATTGCCGCGCATCCGGGAAGGGCCATCCCGAGCGCCTCCGCGAGGGAGTTCATCGTGGACGCGGTGCCCATCGTGTTGCAGTGACCGTCCGACTTCGCCGACGAGGCCACCATCTCGATGAACTCCTCGTAATCGATCTCCCCGGCCGCGTAGAGCTTGCGCGCCTCCCAGAGGATCGTCCCGGAGCCGGTGAGCCGGCCCTTGTACCAGCCGTCGAGCATCGGTCCGCCCGATAGCACGATGGCCGGGATGTTGACCGTCGCCGCCGCCATGAGCTGCGAGGGTGTCGTCTTGTCGCATCCGGTGGTGAGGACCACGCCGTCGAGCGGGTATCCGTGCAGCACCTCGACCAGCCCGAGATAGGCGAGGTTGCGGTCGAGCGCCGCGGTGGGCCGCTTGCCGGTCTCCTGGATCGGGTGAACCGGAAACTCGAGCGGTACCCCGCCCGCCGCCCGGATCCCGGCCTGCACCCGCTCCGAGAGCCGCAGGTGCACGCGGTTGCAGGGCGAGAGATCGCTTCCCGACTGGGCGATGCCGATGATGGGGCTGCCCGACTGGAGCTCCTCCCGGGTGATCCCGAAATTCATGTAGCGCTCGATATGGATGGCGGTGTTGTCGGGGTCGCCAAGATCGTGAAACCAGAGCTGGCTTCGAAGTCGGGTTTCGGATGTGCTCATGGGTACCTTCTCGCCCTCGCTTGCTCGCATTCGGACCATCGGCAGGATAGCATGCGCCCCTGCTCCCGGCGTGGGCGAAAGCTCCGCCCGTTCATAGGAATATGGCCCTTTTCGACCGGGCGTCAGGAGGACGGCGATCCCCCCCGAGTCCCTCCTTCCGGTCCTGATTTCCGTTGCTTCGGCGGTCGCGTTCGGGGGCTCCGGCGTGGCGGCGAAGCGCGGTCTCGCCCACGTCGATCCGCTGGCGGGAGCCGTCGTCGCGGTGGGAACCTGCTTCGGCGTCTATCTCCTGCTCGCGCCGTGGTGGATGCGCGCCGAGGACTGGTTCACGGCCGGATTCTGGGTCTTCGTGGTGATCGGCATCATCCAGCCGTCCCTCTCCATGTACCTCGCGAACGAGGCGTACGCGCGGGCCGGCGCGACCGTGACATCGACCTTCGCGGCGACTGCGCCAATGTTCGCGGCGGCCCTCGCCATCGCATTCCTCGGTGAACGGCTCACCCTCGCGATCGCGACCGGCACCCTCCTCAGCGTGTCCGGGATCGTGGCCCTCTCGTGGGCGCCGCGCGGAAGCCGCCGCCAGCGGCTGGTGGTCGCGGCGCTGGCGTTCGCGACCGCCACCGCCGTCATCCGGGGGCTCGGCCACGCAGCCGGAAAGGTCGGCATGGAGCTCCTGCCGAACGCGTCCATGGCCGCATTCTGCTCGTTCGCGGTCTCGCTCGCGATTCTGGCCGCGACCTATCGCCTGCGCCGGGGACGGTGGCCGCGGAAGCTGCCACCGGCCGGGGTCGGCTACTTCTGCATTACCGGGGTGTGCATCGCGGGCGGGATCGGTCTGCTCTTCGCCGCCCTCATGCTCGGCCGTGTGGTCATCGTCTCGCCGATCGTCGGGACCTATCCGGTGTTCACGCTGCTCGTCTCGGCCGCGTTCGGCGACGAGCGCATCACCGCAAGGGTGCTCGCCGGCGTCGGCCTCGTCGTGGTGGGGGTCGCGTTCGTCAGCACGTCGGCCGGATGACGACCCGGCCGCGAATCCGGACCCGGAGGGACCATCGCGCCGCGCGGCCGAAGAGGCGGCGGCCGCCGCGCCGCTCGATCACTCCCGATCCGGCTTGCCGCCCGCCGCGCCCGCAGCGAACCGCGTGAAGGTCCGCTGCATCGCATCCCACGCCTCCATGCCCGCCGGCATGAACATCTTCGCGAGCTTGTCCGGCTCCAGGGTATCGAGGTACTCCGAGGCGCGACGGTGCATCTGCTCCATGGCGGCGCGCTGGAAATCCGCGACATCCGGCCATCCGAGGAACGCGCGCGCCTCTTCCGGCGAGCAGTCGATGTCGATCTTGATCTTCATGGACAGCCTCCCGAGCTGGCTCCGGTGGTGGCCGAATTGCGGAAAGACTCCCCGCCGCCGGGGCGGCGGCCGGGAGAGAAGCACGAGTCGGCGCGGCTCACGTGTCGCACCGCACGCGGACGTACGACCCGGGAGCCGGCTCGATCGGCGCGAGACCGCCGTCTCCCGGCACGCGCGCCGCCACCCGCCGGCCCGAGCGCCTCGACATCCACCGGTGCCAGTCGGGCCACCAGGATCCGGGATGCTCCTCCGCCCCCTGCAGCCAATTGTCCAGCGAGCGGGGCCGCCGGCGCCCGGGGTTGATCCAGTGCTGGTACTTGCCCTTGTGCGGCGGATTGACCACCCCCGCGATGTGTCCGGAACCGGCGAGGACGAAGCGCCGGGGGCCGGAGAAGAGATTCATCGCCTTGTAGACCGAAGCGGCCGGCGCGATGTGATCCTGGCGCGCCGCCTGGAGGTACACGGGGATGCGCACGTCGGCGAGATCGATCGGCTGGCCGAGCGCTTCGAACCCGCCCGGGGCGGCGAGACGGTTCTCCTGGTACATGCCCCGCAGGTAGTCGAACAGCAGGCGGGCCGGAAACCGGGTGGAGTCCGCGTTCCAGTACAGGAGGTCGAACGCACGGGGGGTCTTGCCGAGCAGGAAGCTCTCGATCGCGTAGTGCCACACGAGATCGCTCGAGCGCAACAGGTTGAAGGCGGCCGCCATGGAGGCACCGTCGAGGAAGCCCTGGCGCTCCACCTCCCCTTCCACGAGCTTCAGGGTGGACGGATCGGTGAACACCCGCAGCTCGCCCCCCTCCGTGAAATCGACCTGCGTCGCGAGGAACGTGGCCGCACGAATCCGGGTGTCGCCCCGGGCGCCGAGCCACGCGAGCGCCATCGAGAGCAGCGTGCCGCCGATGCAGTAGCCGATCGCGCCGACCTCCGATTCCCCGGTCGCCTGCTCGATGGCGGCTACCGCGGCGAGGATCCCGTCGCGGAGGTAGTCGTCGAAGCTCGAGTCGCGATGGCGCTCGTCGGGATTGACCCACGACACCATGAACACGGTGTACCCCTGACCGACGCACCACGCGACGAACGAGTTCTCGGGGCGGAGATCCAGGATGTAGTACTTGTTGATCCAGGGCGGCACGATGAGGAGCGGCCGCTTGAAGACCGTCTCCGTCGCGGGTGCGTACTGGATGAGCTGCAACAGCTCGTTCTGGAAGATCACCTCGCCCGGGGTGACCGCGATGTCCGTTCCAATATCGAACGCGTCCGCGGGAACGTGCTCGACCGCAAGCGGACCCTTGCCCTTGGCGAGGATGGCGGCGAGGTTCTCGTACCCCTGACGGAGATTCTCCCCGCGGCGCTCCGACGTCTCGCGGATGACCGCCGGATTGGTGAGCGCGAAGTTGGTGGGGGCCATCGCGTCGACGATCTGCCGGCTGAAGAAGTCCACCTTCTGCGCGGCATCGTCGTCGAGCCCGTCGATGCTCTCCACCATGCGCTTCGCCCATGCGGCGTTGAGCAGGTACGCCTGCTTGATGTAGTCGAATACCGGGTTCTCGGTCCACTCGGCGTCGCGGAAGCGCTGGTCGCCGGGGGCGGGCTCGATGACCGGCTCGGCGGGCGGAGCCTGTTGGAGCAGCCGCGCCGTCGTTCCCATCCACAGCCGCTGGTAGTCCTCGAAGAGCTGCATCTGCGCCTCGACCATCCTGGTCGGCTCGAAGCGGACCTTGCCGGCCAGCTCGCCCATCGCCTCGACCGCCGCGCCGGCCGCGCTGCCGGCGCCCGCGGCCCATGCGCCGGCGAGGTCCGCCATCATCGCGTGGAGGCGGTCGGCGAACTCGCCCGCGACCGTCTCCCCGGACCCGGCGGTCCGGGCGGACGCGTCAGCGCCGGCATCGGACCCGGCGGGCCGCTCCGGTCGACTCTCGTCGGATACGCTCGACATTCGTTCTCCCCCCGGGGACGAAATGACGGAGCCCGCAGGGTCGCGGCGGCCTCGGCCGGCCGGTCGGTCGGCCGGCGTGCAGACCCTTGCGCGCGCCGGGTCCTACGACGGCTTCGTGGCGCTCTCGGCCCGCCTCCCGAGCGGCTCCGCGCAACGGGTGGAGGTGTCGGTGACGATGCGAGCGATCTCTCCGGCCTGCGCAAGCCCCAGGTTCATCATACGGGTGGCCGAATCCATCTGCACTCCGACCCACTCGTTCATCGTCGTGGCCGCCAGCGAGCGGCTCACGCTCTCGACTCCGGCATCCGCCGCGGCGCGCGTGTAGTCGATCGTCTTCTCCATGCAGGTCTCGATGCCGGTGACGGCCGCGTCGGTCGACGCGGACAGCGCCGCGACGTACTCACCGCCGCCCCCGTCCATCTTCCCGCGCAGGGCCTGCGCCGCTTCGAGCTGGGCGGTGCCGGCCGCCGCCGCCCCGCGACAGGCGCGGACCGTGGCCTCCGCCGTCAGCCGCATCGTCCTTTCGAGCGCCTCACGACCAAGCGCGGCCGCGCTCTCCACCATCTCCGGGCCCGCGACCCCGAAAACCGACTGCTTCGCCCCGTTCTTCTCGCTCGCGTTCATCTCGAACCTCCTCGGCAGGTGCGCGCCGCGGTTGGTGCGGCGCAACGGAAAATTTTGCAATGCAAAATGATAGTGGCCGTATCGTTTCTGTCAACCCCCGAAGCTGGCGCGACACATCTCGGACCGGGAGGGTTGCGAGGAGAAGGAGGTCGGTTTCAACCAATTGATTTGAAGCCATTGAAAACGAATGGACGAACGACCGGAAGATGGTACGACTGCCGGCACCATCCGTCCGGTCGGATTTTTGCATTGCAACGAGGAATCGTATACAACTTTCTTCGACACGCTGCTCGCCCGCACCGGGAAGTCACCCGTGGACCCGAAGACCAACGCACCCACGATCATCCGCAAGTACGCCAACCGGAGGCTCTACAACACCGGCAACGGGCAGTTCGTGACCCTCGCCGACCTGCAGGCGATGATCCGCCGCGGGGAGGAATTCGTCGTCCGCGAGGCGAAGACTGACCGCGACATCACCGTTTCGGTCCTCGCCCAGATTGTCGCGGAGGAAGCGGCCAAGGGAAACAACCTGCTGTCGTCGGACTATCTCCGGCGCCTCCTGCTCTACTACCACGAAGGACTGGGGGAACACCTCTCGGCGTACCTCGAGCGCAGCATGGACGTCTTCGCCGCGAATCAGCGAGACCTCCTCCGCCACCTGTCGAGCCCCTTCGATCCGGTCGGAGCACTCGCGACGTTCCGCGAGCTCGGTGAACGAAACGCCGAGTACTTCACGCGCCTGTTCACTCCGGGGGACCACGACGCCCCCGCGGACGGGGCCGGCCGGGCGGAGCGAGAGGCGGAGCGAAAGGCGGAGGATTCAAGGCCGAGCCCGGTCGCCGCCGGGCGCGACGACATCTTGGCCCTGCGGGCGCAGCTTCTCGCACTTCAGCGCCGCCTCGACGCCATCGAAAGGGAACGGGGATGACGAGCTCGCCTCGGCGCGCTCCGGGTGGCGATCAGGTGCCGGCGGCGGTCGGAGCCCGATAGACGAGGGGGGCGGCAACGCTCCAGTCCAACATCTCGTCATTGACCTCCAGGCTGATCCTCGACCAGGTGAGCCTCGCCGCCGTCGCGGTGCCTTCCACCAGCAGCTCGAAGCTTTCGAGATCGAGCTCCGCCGACGGTCTCGCCAGGAGCCGGGTGACGGCATGGGCCGCTTCGCAGGGCTCGAGCATTCGCGGCTGCCATCGTTCGAACACCCTGGGCTCCCCGGCGTACCGTTCGGTCATGCCGGTTCGCACGAACGGCAGCATGAGACAGCAGGCATCGACGAGGTGCGCGGAACGACCGAGGTTGGCCTGGAGCACCAGGGGCAGGGGCAGGACGGCCCAGTTCGCGATGACGTAGCCCGGCACCCCGACCCCCGGATCGATCGCCTGCCGGGAGGACACGTAGATCAGCGTCAACGGACGGTTGTGGTAGACCGCCTCTCCCGCCCAGAGGTGGGTCATCGCCACGAAGCCGTCGATCTTCGTGTCGAGCACCATCCGCGACTCCTCGAGGCGGTCGATGAAGCTCTGCCGGACCCGGGCTCGCCGCTCGGCCCGGCTCTCGCCCTCGCGCTCCGGGAGCGCCCGGCCGAACCGATACCCCTCTTCCGACAGTCCGGAATTGCAGATGATGAGGTCCGGCCCGCCCCCTTCCAGTTGATCGACGACGTAACCCCGCGAGGCCCACAGGTCCTGCATGTTGGTGACGTCGGCCTGGAGCGCGAAGGCCCTGACGCCCTGCTCGCGCAGCTTGTCGACGAGATCGAAGCCGTCCCGATAGCTGCGATGGAAGTGGACCCCCACCGCCGCGGCGCCGTTCAAGGCGGCGGCAAGCGCGAGCGCCTGCCCGATGCCCCCGTCGCGGCCCGACCCCGTGATGAGGACCCGCTTGCCGGCGAAAGCGCTGCGGTAGGACTCCGAAAATCGAAAGTGTTCAATCGGTGCAGTGAACGCCATGGCCCGACTCCTCCTTCTCAAAGCGCTCGACGCGCCCGCCGGCTCCGGACCGAAGGCGCGGTCCAGGGCCCGTTTCCTGCCCGCCGCAACCGCGAGAAAATTTCCGCGCGCATTCCGTCGAAGCAGCAACCTGCGCGCTTGGCCCGGCGCGCGGGTTCCTCGCCCGCGCCGCGGACACGGCGCCGCACCAACGAGCCGTCGCGTCCGTGCCGCACCATGATCGCATACGGGTACCGCAATGCACAGCAGCCGAAGACGGGAAATCGGGACACTTGGAGACCCGCGTCTGCGCCGACCGTGCCGGGCGACAGGAAGCGGAAAGGAAAGCGTGATTTCAATTCGGACTGCGCAGGGCACCCGCGGCGCCGGAACAGCATGTCCCATCCTCGGGCTCCGTGGCGACCGATGCGGCGGCCGCCGACTCAATCGTACCGAGCCCGCCGCTGCCCGATGGACCGCGAAGCGCACTGCCGCGCTGCCGGTGCCTTCGGCCGGCCCCGCGGTTGCGGGTAGAATCACGGGCGCTCCCGAACCGTGCAGCCTCCCCGTCCGTGACTCTCTCCGTCGCCATCCAGATGGACCATGTGAACGGCGTCGACATCGACGCCGACAGCACTTTCGCCCTCGCCCTCGAGGCGCAGCGCCGCGGCCACACCCTCTACCACTACCTGCCCTCGGATCTCAGTTTCCGCGACCGGCGGCTCACCGCCCACGCCCAGCCGCTCGTGGTCCGGCGCGAACACGGCGGACATGCTTCCCTCGGCGCCTTCGAGACGGTCGATCTCGCCCGGTTCGACGTCGTCCTGATGCGGCAGGACCCGCCCTTCGACCTTGCGTACATCACGGCCACCCACCTCCTCGAGCACATCCACCCCGCGACCCTCGTCGTCAACGATCCGGTGAGCGTGCGGAACGCACCCGAGAAGCTGTTCGCGACCCACTTCCCGGAGCTGATGCCGCCGACCCTCATCACCAACCGCGCGGACGACATCCACGCCTTCCGCCACGAGCACCGCGACATCATCGTCAAGCCCCTGCACGGCAACGGCGGCGCGGGGGTCTTCCACCTCCGGCCGGGCGACGAAAACCTGAACGCGCTGCTCGAGATGTGCGGCCAGCTCTGGCGCGAGCCGCTCATGATCCAGCGCTATCTTCCCGAGGTGCAGGAGGGCGACAAGCGCATCATCCTCGTCGACGGCGAGCCGGCCGGCGCGGTCGCCCGCATGCCGGCGGCGGGCGAGGCGCGGGCGAACTTCCACGCCGGAGGCACGCCCCGCAAGTCCGCCCTCACCCCGCGCGACCGCGAGATCTGCGAGGCGCTGGGGCCGGTGCTGCGGGAAAGGGGCCTCGTATTCGTCGGGATCGACGTGATCGGCGACTGGCTCACCGAGATCAACGTGACGTCGCCGACCGGCATCCAGGAGATCGATCGCCTCGACGGGATCCGCATCGAGGCCGCCGTCTGGGATGCGATCGAGCGCCGCCGCGCCGCGGGCGGCTGAGCGCTCCGGCCCGGCCCGCGCTTTCGCACGGCCTCCGGCGCCCGCCCCTTCACGCACCGTTCCACGTTCGTTCTTCACCCATCTTCCCCGTGCTGATCCTCGACGACATCCGCGCGGCCCTCGAACGCCCGCAGCCGGCGGACTCCGATCCGCCGTTCACCCCGGAGTGGCGCAACGCCTCCGTCGCGATGGCGCTCGCCGGGGACGGCGACGGGCTGGAGACCTGCTTCATCCTGCGCACCGAGCGCGACGGCGATCCGTGGTCGGGCCAGGTCGCGTTCCCCGGCGGACGGGCCGAGCCCGGGGACGCCGATGCCGCGGCGGTCGCGGAACGCGAGACGTTCGAGGAGATCGGGCTTCGCCTCGCGCGCGGGCAATGCGTCGGCGCCCTTCCCGTCCAGCCGCTCCATCGCATCGGTCCGCGCGGCTCCCTCTCCCCCTTCGTCTACCACCTGGGTGCGGGGTTCACGCGCGGCGGCGAGGCGGGCTGGCGGGCCACCCTCAGCCACGAAGTGAGCGAGGCGTTCTGGGTGCCGCTCCGCCATCTCTTCGATCCCGGCGCGGCGACCACCATCGAATGGGTGCGTCCCGGCCGGCCGGAAACCACGCACGCGGGAATCGAGTTCGAGGGGCACGTCATCTGGGGCCTCACCCTGCGGGTGCTCGGCACGTTCGCCGAGCTGGTCGGCAAGCGGCTTCCCGCCCTCGACCCCTGACCGTCCCGCTCCGGGAGCCTCCGGCCTGCCGACTTCGAGGAGCCGGCCCGACCGTTCGACCCCGACCGGGGAGGAAATCCGAAATGAGCGACGACATCCTCTACGAGAAGCACGGCCACGTTAGGCTCATCACCATCAACCGGCCGGCGCGCATGAACTCCATGGACTTCGCGGCGAACGACGCGCTCATCGAGCGCTGGAAGGAGTTCGACGCGGATGACGACGCCCGGTGCGCGGTGATCACCGGCGCCGGGGACCGTTCGTTCTGCGCCGGGGCGGACCTCAAGACCTACACGATGGCCTACGCCACCACCCCGGTCCCGGAATTCCGCCGGCGGTTCACGAACGGCCCGGGGTTCGGCGGGATCACCCGGAACCTCCCCGTCTTCAAGCCCATCGTCGCGGCGGTGAACGGCTACGCGGTGTCCGGGGGACTCGAGCTCGCCCTCGCGGCCGACATCCGCTTCTGCTCGGAGCAAGCCCGGTTCGGGCTCCAGGACACGCGCTGGGGCTTTCACGCGTGCGACGGGGCGCTGGTGCGCCTGAAGGAGATCGTCGGGCTCGGCAGCGCGATGGAGATGATCCTCTCGGGCGATCTCGTCGACGCCGAGCACGCATTCCGGATCGGCCTCGTGAACCGAATCGTCGACGCCGAGCGCCTCGTCGCCGAATCCCTCGACTACGCCGCCCGGCTCGCGAGCCGCGCCCCCCTGCCGCAGCGGATGGCCAAGGAGGTCATGCACCGCATCCACGGCATGAGCCTGGACGAGGCGCTTCGCCTCGAGTCCGACTCGTTCCGCGATCTCGGCGACACCCGCGACCTCGAAGAGGGGACGCGCGCGTTCCGGGAAGGCCGCGACGCCGTGTTCACCGGCCGGTAGCGCGCGCCCGGGCCCGAGGAACGCCGGCGCGGCAAACGCGGCGCCGTCCGGGAGAACGTGCCGCCACAGCACCCGGGACGACGCCATGCCGATCGCCTGCGAGGCTTCGATGAACGGACGCGGCCGGATGGTGACGACCACCGAGCGCATGACCGCCGCCACCCGCGTGGTATAGGCGATGGCGACGGCGAGGATCACGTTCACCGTGACGCCCATCAGGAGCAGCCTGCGCACTACATGGCACAGCATCCGTGATTACTCGAACCGGACGGCCTCGGCCCGCGACCCGTAGGACGGGAGCGGAGCCGGGGCCGGGGCTGACTTCCGGGGACGGCTACTCGCCGAGCGACACCCTGTAGGTATTGACGGAGAAGAGGGAATTCTGCACCAGCCCCTGCACGTGGTTGCCATGGGCGAGGAACAGCCGATCGGCATAGAGGGGCAGCACCGGGACGTCCTCCATGGTCTCGGCGAGGATCTCGTGGCCCGAGTGCCGACGAGGAGCTCAGGTTTCGTCCCACACCTTCTCGGTGAGGGGGAGCCCCTTGATGTCCTCGGCCGTGAGCGGTGCGTCCGGCTCTACTCCCGTCTGCTCGAGCAGCGAGGCGAGCTGGCGCACGTGCTGGGTCGAGTGCCACACCGTGCGCTCGAGCATCTCGTGCCGGGTGGTGGTGCCGAAATAGACTTCCATCTCGCGATCGAAGTCTTCGTCGGCCACCTCGTTCCACCACCCGTGGAACCGGTCTCGAGTCCGCTCGCCGAATGCGGCGATGTCGGCGCTCGAGCGGATTTCGTCGGGCGGCGGGGCGGTGAGGTCCTCGTAACGCATGGGAGTCCCGGACGCGTCCATGTCGAGAAAGGCGTTCGGGATCTGGAACAGGTGATGCATCAGGCCCCGCCACGAACGGGGCCGATTGGGAAGCTCGTTCTCGAGCCGGTCGTCCGGCATCTGCCGGGTGAGGCGGACGGCGGTCGCAAGCACGCGGCGGTAGCGTTCGGCGAGCTCGGCGGGAGAGAGCTGCGGCCGGGTATCGTCGCCCAGGCCGAGAAAGTCCACGACGTCCTTGATGACCTGGGCGAAGACGAACTCGCTCCCCCGGGACACGACCGGGACCGAACGGGCACCCAGCGACCTCAGGCGCTCAAGCCCGCCTTCGTCCTCGAGAACGTTTACCGATTCGAACTCGATCCCACGGACCGAGAGGTATTCCTTTACCCTGAGACAACTGGTTCAGTGCGGTTGCCAGAAGACCGCGATGGCGTCGGCCATGCCGATTTCTCCAGTTGCCGGGACAGGTGAATCGCGCCAGTTTAACCCATCGCACGCCGCCCCGCCGGGACCCGGGCACCCTCAATCGAAGTCGCGCGCCACCCGAAGACCGACGTTGCGATGGATGGCGTAGGCGATCCCGCTTCGATTCGCAGAACGCATGCTCCAGGGACGATTGAGCCAGGAGCCGCCACGCAGCGTCCGGAACACGCACTTGCCGCCGAACTCCGCCGCCAGGTAGGCGCTTCCGTCAACCGGGGCTCCTTCGTAGGTCTTGCGCCAGCAATCCTCCGTCCACTCCCAGACGTTCCCGTGCACGTCGTGCAGGCCGAACGGGTTCGGGGGGAACGAGCCGACCGGAGCCGTCCGCTTCTGTCCGTCCCACTCGGACTTGCAGCCGGAACAGTTCGCCCGGCCCTTCCCCACCTTCCGGCCCCAGGAGTACCGGGAAGTCGAACCCGCCCGGGCCGCGTACTCCCACTCGGCCTCGGTCAGCAGGCGGTAGGGCTCGCCCGTCTTCCGCGAGAGCCACTTCACGTACGCGCGCGCGTCCTTCCAGCGCACACCGACGACGGGACGGCGGCCTTTTCCCCAGCCCTGATCGTCGGGGTTTCTTTTGCAGGCCCCGGCACGAAAACACGATTCCCATTCGGCGAAGGTCACCTCGTATCGTCCCACCGCCAACGGCTCGGAGATGGATACGCGGCGCTGCGGTCCTTCGTCGTCGGAGCGGCCCATCTCCGTCCGGGGCGAGCCCATCAGGTAGCTTCCGGCCGGAACCACCACCATCTCCGGACACTCGCGGCAGTCCCGGAACGTCCGCCCGGGGGTGCGCTCCTCGGCGCGTCGCACCGCCGCGGCACGTAGCCCGCGAATCTCCGCGGCGCCGGGACTGTCCCGATGCGACCGGAGATAGTCGTCGTAGGCAGCGACCGTGGCGACGCGAATCGCGCGCGCATGCGCCGCCCGTTCCGCGCGCCTCGCCTCTTCCCGCCGACGCTCTTCCTCGCGCCGCTTCGCCTCCGCGGCGAGCCGCTCGCGCTCCAGGCGTTCCTGAAGCTCGCGGCGGGCCGACTCCTCCCGGAGCTCCGTTTCGCGCCGGAACGCGTCGGCCAGGAAGCGTCCCTGCGGTTGCGTGAGCCGGTACTGCTCGAAGCCCTCGATCGTATCGAGCTGCTCTGCAAGCGCGAACGCCGCTTCATCCGCACGACGCTCCTTCTCACGGCCTCTTTCTTCGGCCGCGAGCCGCTCGCGGGCCAGGCGCTCCTCCTCCGCCCGGCGTGCCTCTTCTTCGGCCAGGCGCTCGCGCTCGAGCCGTGCTGCCGCGGCCACACGGGCCTCCTCGGCCCGGCGAGCGGCCTCCCGGCGCTCCGCGTCCGCCACCGCCGCCACCAGCGCGTCGACCTCCCCGCGAGTGAGAAATCCCGTCACCGGCTTGCCGTTGGCCGCCTGGTAGTCGCGGATCGCGCCGCGCGTCCTCGGACCGAACTTGCCGTCCGCGGCGCCGACGTCGAAGCCGAGAGACGCAAGGCTGCGTTGGACCATGGTCCGGTCCGCCCGCACGAGATCCAGGGTCATCTCTCGCGCCGCCGCCAGCTCGACCGGCAGGGGCGACGTCTCGCTCGCGCCATCGGCCGGGCCGCCGGCCGCCGTTCCCGCTCCGGGCGTCTTCGATCCCTCTCGCTCGTCGCCGGCCGACTCGAGCATCGGCCGGGCTGGATACGTTCCTTCCGATGCGATCGCAACCACCGTCTCCGTCCGCCCGATGAGGCTCGCGCGCTGCCGCCGCTTGAACTTCCTCCGAACCGCCCGCGTCATGTGACGGTCGAGATACCGCTTCACCTCCCGTGCAGTCACCCGGCCGTCCTGATTCCGATCACCCTTGCCGTACAGGGCATCTAGGAGATGGTGGGTGAACGCTCCATGCCCCGCCTCCTCATCCCAGGACGCGAGTTGGGCCTTCGACGCAGCGGTCAGCACCGTGAACCGCCCGTGCGTCTGCACGGGAAGGCTCGCCTCCACGTAGACCGGCGAGGCTGAGCGAACCAGCGTCCCGCCGGGGCTGTCCCCGGAGAAGCACGCGTCGAGGTACATCGTGACCGAGCGCGCCTCCGTGAGCTTCGCGAGGTTCCCGTAGAGCACGTCGATGGGGAATCCGTTGATCTCCGCGGTGTCGGCGTGGGCGTCCGACGGTAGCAGGTACCCCCGGCCGTCCTTCTGGCCCGGCACCCCGTGGCCGGAGTAGTAGACGACGACGTCCGAACCGCCCTCCGGATTCAGATAGCTCCAGAGATCGCCCTCGCCGCCGTGCTCGCGCTCATTGCCGAAGGTGGTTTCGAGCTCCACCTTCGTGGCGTCGCGCAGATCGATGATGTTCTCCGGGTCGTAACCGAGCACGTCGAGCACGTAGCGCTTGAACGCCTCCGCATCACGATGCGCGAAGTCCACCGACGGCACGCGGTCGTTCACGTAGTTGCGGTTGCCGACGATGACCGCGACGCCGTCCGGGTTGGCGAACTCCGCCCGCGCGGTGGCGAGGGGAGCGGACGCGGCCGCAGCGGCGGCTGCGAGCAGGACGCTCCTGGCGAGCGTGCGGACGTTCTTCACCATGCTGTTCTCTCTCCTGCACGAAGCGGTCTGCGGCCAGGTATCCGCCTGCCTTCCGTGCAGCGGGTGGCCAGTGGAACCTCCGGTACCTGGCCCGTAAATGGAAGGTCCGGAAACCATTCTCGAAAACATCGCCTCGGGCCGCAACCGCGAAGGCGCATTCGCACGGCCCGGGCCGGGCGACGGTTCGGGCCGGACCGCGCCAGCGCGCGCGGCGGGACCGCGGGAGGGCGGCAATTTCACGCCCGTTCCTTCCATTGGCGGCACTGTACGATTACCGCATTCACTCACGAGAGGAACCGAACCATGTCACAGCCCCTGCCTTCCACCGCCAGACTGCTCGGCCTCGCGGCCGTGGTGTCCTTCGCCACCGCATGCGCCACCGTGCCCCCCGCCGCGAGTGCGCAGGGCAACGTCGGCACCAACATTCCCGTGCTCGTCATGAGCGAGGACGAGGATCCGAACACGGTCAAGCGATCCAGCGACATCTTCAAGCGGGTCATCGCCGAGCTCCAGGGCTCGATGCAGCGCCACGGCTTCCGGATGATCGACGAGGAATCGGTGGCGGCCGACCTGGGCTGGGAGATTTCCGACCGGCGTCCCAAGCGCGAGCTCATCGAGTCCATCAAGCTCATGGGCAAGAGCGGCAAGGCGTCGCACCAGGTGCGCGCCTGGGTGCTGTTCCGCATCCACGCGCAGGCCAAGCAGCTCTCCTTCGCGACCAAGGTGCAGACCCGCATCGACGGCGAGCTCTACGACGCCGCTTCCAACCAGTTCCTCGACACCTTCGAGATGCCCCGGGAGGAATATCCGGCGCCGAAGGACTGCCTGGAGTCCTCGATCTGCATCAGCGAGGTGGTGGGCGACCGCGCACGCGAGATCGCGGGCGGCCTCGGCGAGGTGCTGGCCCGCAAGCTCGAGCGCTACTCCCCGCCGCGGGCGAGCGGCGCGGGGAGCGGAACCGCGGTCACCGGCGGCTCGGGCGGCGGAACCCACACCGGCGCGGGCCACGGCATGATGACCCCGTACACGGTGACCCTGCGCTACTTCGACGATCGCGAGGCGCTCACCATCATCGGGGTGATGGCCGACGAATTCCCCGGCTACGAGACCCACGACCTCATCAACAAGTCCGCCACCGTCCGGCGCTACGAGTACCTCACCACCGCGAAGGCGATGAAGCTCGAGGAATGGCTGTTCATCCTGCTCCGCGACATGGGCTTCGACGAGACGCGCGAGATCCTCGTCCACGTGCAGGGCACCGACATCACGGTGGACAAGCTCATCCCGACCCCGCACCGCCCGGCGTCGCCGGACGAGAAGAAGCGCTTCAACTAGGAAACGCGGCGACGTCCCGCCTCGACGCCGGAGCGGCCCTCCTCGGGGGCCGCTCCGGCGTTTTGCGCTTCCACCCCCAGCGAGGCCGCGCCTCCGACCGACGACAGGGGTTCGGAGCCATCGGACGGTTCCGCAACCGCCGGCGCGTCGTGTCGGAAGCAGCCTCGTACCTCACGTACAGGACGCCGCATTGCAGACCTGATTCATCCGTGAGGATCGGGGCCCCTCGAGGCGTCTGGAGCGGTGGTCGGCAGCGGCGGGCGAAACGGATCGGCAAATCGACCGGTTCGGGACGGGGGGACGGACTTCACTTCATACGCCGCGAGCTCGGGCTTGCAAACGCACCGGCGAGGCCTCATGATGAAAATCGTGCATTTTGAATGCATGATTTCCACTTCCAGCGCCGGACGATCGTGAACTATATCGAGCGGTCCCTGGAGCCAATCCTCAGGCGAGCGGCAACCGAGTTTCCCGCGGTGGTGCTGACCGGGCCGCGCCAATCCGGGAAGACCGCCGTGCTGCGTCGCCTCTTCGGCGGTTCCCATCGTTACGTCTCCCTCGAACCGCCCGACGTGGGGGAGGCGGCGAGAGAGGATCCCTCGGCGGCGCCATCCTCGAGACTGCGGTCATCTCGGAGATCGTGAAGACTCTCACCCACCGGGCGATCGACCCGCAGGTGCATTTCTGGCGGACGCAGGCGGGAACGGAGGTGGACGTGGTGGTGGCGGCGCAAGGCAGGCTCGTGCCCGTCGAGGCCAAGCTCTCCGCAACGCCGCGGCCGGGCATGGCGGCCGCGATCCGGACGTTCAGGAAGGATCTCGGGGCGGAGGCGTGGCCCGGATACGTGGTTCACCCGGGCGACGTCCGGCTGCCGCTGGGCGACGGCGCGACCGCGCTCCCGTTTGCGGACCTTTAGCCCGCGGTCGGACGCGGGGCCGGGCAGGCGTCACTGGATGACGATGACGCCGCTCCCTCCCTTCTTGTCGTCCTCGTCCTCGTCTTCCGGCATGCGCTCCGGGGACCCGCCGCCCGGGACGCTGACGACGACGCCGTCGCCGCCGGCCCCGCCGCTCCCGCCCGACTGCGGTGGAGCCGGTGCCGGCGGTTCGGACGCCCCGGACGCAGCCCCGCCAGCCGGCTCATCGCCCGGCGCACGGTTCGCGGGCGGTTGAAAGGTGACGACCTCGACCCGCCGCTGGGCCGGATCGCCGTGGGGCAGGTCCTCGCGCGGGCGCTTCTCGCCGTGGCCCCGCACCTCGCGGAAACGGGTCTCGGCGATGGTGAAGTGCTCTCGCAGCCAGGCCGCGACCGCCTCGGCGCGCCGTTGGGAGAGCTTGCGGTTGAACTCGGCCGGCCCGCTCGAATCGGTGTGGCCGTACACCCCGATCGGTACCTGACCCAGCGCCTCCGAGACGAGCGCGGCGCCGAGCTCCCGGAGCTGGGCGACGGCGCTCTCGCCGAGCTCGGCCGAGTTCTTCCGGAACTCGACCCGGAGGTCGACGGAGCGGGTCTCGAGCGGGTCGCCGGTGATCGGGATGAGCTTGCCGACGAGGTCGTCTCGCCCCACCACCGGCACCGTGTCGCCCTCCTTCGGTGCGTCGCCGGCTGCCGCCGCGAGCGCGGGCAGCCCGCCGGCGAGGACGACGGTGAGCGCGAGCCCCGCCCGCGCCGCCGCTCTTGCGCGCGAACGGCGCCGCGGTCCGCGACGGGGGCCGGATCGAGTGCGTGCCGCCATGGTCGCTCCTCCTGCTACTGGGTGCGAGGGCTACTGAGCGCGCAGGACCGGCTGCGGCTCGGGCCGCCGCAGCTCGTGGTCCCGCTCGATGGACGCCACTTCGGGCATCTCGAGAAGGCGGGCGATGAGCTCACCGTCCGCGTCGAGGGCGATGACGGGGAAGAGGCTGAACGTGCGGACGGCGGCGAGCTCGCCGGCCGGCATGATCGCCGCGAGGCGCTCCATCACCCGCGCGGCGGCCCCCGTGCCCGAACCGTCCCCCACCGCGAGGTTTACGATGATCGGCAGCTTCCCGGTCGCCGGCTGACCCGCCGCTTCCGCCGCGCGCACCGCCGCCTCCGGAGACTCCCCTTCCACTGCGGGGACCTGGCAGGCGGCGAGAAGGCCCGCGAGCAGCAGGCATGCCATCGCGTGCACCACCGCCCCGATCCCGGGAAGGCCCATGCGGCACCCGGCCTCCGGGCCGGCCGCTAACCGGTAACGGGTTTCCATCCCTTGCCATCCTCCGTCGGTGGGTCGGGCTGCGGCAGCGGGTCCGCCGGCGTCTGGGGCGCGCATCCGATGAGCAGGCCCGTGAGCAGCAGGCATGCGCCCAGGGCGGACCGCGCGCGCGCGCGGAGGGCGGGGGCGGGGGCGGGGGCGGGGCCTCTCGTCCCAGTCTCTAGCCGGTGATGGCCTTCCATTCTTTCTTCTCCTTTGCGGGTTCGGTACCTGGTCCCGGCGCGGGCTCCGGCTTGGGTCCGGGACTGCCGCCGGGCTTCGGCTCGAGGGTCAACTGCGGAACGGGCACCGCGGACGAGCCGGCCGCCGCGGGCCCGAGACGTTCGATGGCCGCGCCGACGTCGATCAGCCGGGCCGCCCGGCCGCCGCTTCGCCGGTCCGGGATCTGCGGACCGGTGCTCTCGAGCACCCGCAGCAGCTCCTCCACCGAGCTGTGGGGAGACGCCTGCTTCAGGACCGCGAAGGCGCCGGCGACGTGCGGAGCGGCCATGGACGTTCCCGGCCAGCTATCGAATCCACGCTCCAGCCGGCCTCCTCCCTCGTCCTTCACGACGGACGATTGGATGTCGACCCCGGGGGCCAGCAGGTCGAGGGTCGGTCCGCTGTTGGAGAAGGAGGCGACCTCCTTCCCCTTCGTGACCGCTCCAACGCTGACGAAGCCCTCGACGCAGGCAGGGAATCCCACCGGCGCCGCCCGGTCTTCCTCGGAGTCGTTTCCGGACGCCACCACCACCGGGACCCCGACCTCCCGGAAGAGGCGCGATGCGAGGTCCCACACGCGCGACGGGCAGACCCCCGGCTCGTCGCGGGACGCACCCAGGCTCATGTTGACCGCTCCGATGACCCCCGGATAGCGCCGCGCGAGGGTGATGACGACGTCCAGCGCGGCGAGGATGTTCCGTCCGCTCATCCCGCGCCGGCTCCGGTTGGCGACACTGATGATGATGAGCCGAAGTTCCGGCCCGACCCCGGCGAGGTCCTCGTCCACCGCCCCCCCGAGGGCGATCCCGGCGACGTGGGTCCCGTGCGAGCCGGCCGGAAGGGCCGCGCCCGGGCCGATCATCTCGGGGCGGCCGTTCGGACAGACGTCGGCGAAGCAGGCCTCGAAGACGGTGCGGCCCGCGAGGAAGGGGTGGCGCGTGTCGGCACCGTCGTCGATGACCGCGACCGCGAGCCCCCGGCCGGCATAACCCCTCCTCCACGCCCGCGGCGCCCCCACGAGGCTCGCGCTCTCGTCGAGGAGCGGCTCGAGCACCGGGTCGTCGAAGACCTCTACGGTGCCGCCATACTCCTTCGCGGCCCGGAGCGCGGCCCGGTCCATCTCCATCGCGAGGACCGGGAAGTTCTCGTACCGCCGGGTGACCGCGACACGCGCGGACGTCCCTTCGAGGCGCTTCACGAACTCGTCGCCGGTGATCGCGACCAGCCCATTGCCGCGGCTCCCCCGGGCGGCCTCGTCGCCGGTGACGGGGCGCCACCCGGTGACGAGGGCCGACACCGTGCCATCGGACCCGGCGCTCCGAAGGAGCCGCTCGAAGTCGTCGGCGAGGGCGGGCGCCGACGACGGCAGGTGGGCGATGGCGACGACAAGGGCGGCGAGGAACGAGCGTCGGACGCGGGGACGCCATCGCCCGGCTCGGACCCTGGACTCTCCGGTGGAGGAAGCTCCCTTCGTCTTCGTCCCGTGCGCCATCATCCGGCGTCTCCTCCGTTCAACGTTCCGATTCGGTCCGGCCGCGGCCGACACACGGGTCAATGGAAGGTTCGGGAGCTCATTCTCGGAAGCCCGCCGTCGTGCCGCAAGCGAAGGGAGCTCCCCTGGAGGCCGCGAAGCGGTTTGCTCCACCGTCGTCCTCGCGAGAGGAGATGCCGGCGTGAAACGACCGCTTCGTACTGAACCACGGTGCGTACCCGAAACTCGGAGCGCGCTTTACGCAGGGTGAAGGACAGCGGTGCAAGGACAGGTACCTTCGGGGCCCCGCTCACCGGACCCCGCAAGAACGGGGCAGGGAAT
Organism: Immundisolibacterales bacterium; assembly: GCA_026712715.1. Taxonomy (GTDB): domain Bacteria; phylum Pseudomonadota; class Gammaproteobacteria; order HK1; family HK1; genus JAJDXW01. The sequence continues at coordinate 76,654 of JAPOPW010000034.1, forward strand.
CCTTGCAGCGGCCGGAGCGGCGGCGATGCGCGGGGATCCTTGAGGCAGTGAGCGTACGGGGCCGGAGTGCGACAAGTCCACCGGCGCCAAGCAATGGGCAATCGGATCCTCCATGAAAGGCAAGACTCGGGAGTCAATCCAGCGTCCTGGCGACTCGAAAACCGTTGAAGTGGTTCCGGTGCACGGAGCCGCTCCTGCCGCGAACCGCAGACCGAAGGCTCCCCGGCCTGCTGACCCACGAGCCGCCCCGCAACACACGGTAGTCGCAGTCACCGTCACCGTCGCGGGTCCACGCACCACCATCCGACGGCGCGCCCCGATAGCTGTCGTGCCAGCAGTCCTCCACCCACTCCCATACGTTTCCGTGAACGTCGCGAAGGCCGAACGCATTCGCGGTATGCGATCCCACCGGCTCCGTTCGCCCTCCGAAGCGCCCCGTGCGGCCGGAACCATACGCGAAGCTCCCGTTGTAGTTCGCCTGCTCGGGCGAGACTGTCGACCCGAAGTGGAACGGCGTCGTCGATCCCGCCCGCGCCGCATACTCCCACTCCGACTCGCTCAACAGCCGGTACTGCGCGTCCGTCTTCCGCGACAGCCAGCGCACGTACTCCCTGGCGTCGTGCCAGCTCACGTTCATGACCGGTCGATCGCCACGCCCCCATCCCTGATCGTCGGGATGGTGCGAACAACCACCGTCGCGACGGCATGCGTCCCACTCCCGGAACGTCACCTCGTGCACCCCCACCGCGAACGGCTGCGCGATGCTCACCAGGCGTACGGGACCTTCGTCATGAAAGCGGCCCTCTTCCCATGAGGGCGACCCCATCTCGAAGCTCCCCGCCGGCACCACCACCATCTTCGGACAGTCGTCGCACTCCCGGAGGTCTTGCCCTGCCGGCCATTTCGGCTTCGACACCTCGGCCAACCGGGTCCGGGCCTCTCCCTCGTGACGCCCCCCTCGCTCCAGGTACGCCCGATAGCTCGCCAGGGTGTTCAGCCGCCTCGCTTCCGCATACGCCTCGTCGTCCGCGCGCCGGTCCGCTTCTTCCTGCCGGCGTTTCATCGCGTACGCCTGCCCGTGCGCGACCAGGGCATCGCGGAGCTCCGCCGTCAGATGCCCCGTCTCCGGAAGGCCTTTCTCCTTCTGATAGCTCAGGATCCCGGCGCGGGTCCGGCGGCCGAACACCCCGTCCGCGCGACCGACGTCCTCGCCGAGCGACGTCAGCCCGTGCTGCACCAGCACCCGCTCCGCGAACGTGAGCCCAAGCGTCGCCTCCACCGACTCCGCCGTCTCGGCCGATGATGAAGGCGCTTCGATGGCGGCGGCGGTCTTCTTCTCCGGGCCGTCGTCCTTCGTCGGCACGGCGACGGTTTCCGCGGGCGCCTCGGAACCGGGCCGGGCCGGAAACGCCCCGCCGGCCGCCGCCGTCGCAAGCACCGCATCCTGCACCCCGATCAGACTCGCCTGCTGGACCCTCCGGTGCTGGCGCCGCGCCGCGCGCGTCATGTGGCGGTCGAGGTAGCGCTTCGCTTCCGCCGCGGTCACCTTTGCATCCCCATCCGCATCGCCGCGCCCATGGAGCGCATCGAGGAGGTGGTGGGTGAAGAGGCCGTGGCGCGCGTTCTCGTCCCAGGACGCGATCTGCGTTCCGCTCGCGGCAGTGAGGGACGTCACCTTGTGCCCCACTCCCTCCGGCAGCGTTGCCTCCACGAACACCGGGCTCGCGTTGCGGATGAGGCCGCCTCCGTGGCTCCCGCCGGAGAAGCAGGCGTCGATGTACACCCGGACCGAGCCCGCCTCCGCGAGACCGCCCACGTTCCGGTAGAGGAGGTCGATGGGATAGCCGTCGTCTTCGGCCGCCCGCGGGTCCGCGTCCACCGGCAGGAGGTATCCTCGCCCGTCGTTCAACCCCGGCACCCCGTGCCCGGAGTAGAACACCACCACGTCCGAGCCTCCGTCCGGGTCGAGGTAGCTCCACAGGAGGCTGCGTGGATCGCTCTTCGTGCCGAGCGCGTCGAAGAGCTCTCTCCGCGTCGCGTCGCGAAGGTCGATGACGTTCACCGGGTCGAAGCCGAGCACGTCCACCACGTAGCGCCGGAGAGCGCCGGCGTCGCGGTGCGCGAACGTGACGTCCGGGACGTCGCGGTGCTCGTAGTTGGCATTGCCGATGATTACGGCCACTCCACGCGGATTCGCGAACTCCGCCCGCACCGGGGAAGGAGCCGCGAGGACCGAGATCGCAACGAGGAAGGCGAGCAGGCCGGCGCAACGGCGGCCGCGGGCTCCGGCGCGGGTCGCGCACGGGGCCGGTACGTTCGGCTCCGAAGGTACAGATCGCATCATTTTGAGCATTGCATCCCTCCTTCCGTTCACCGGCGCATCAAGACGGAGATATCGTCGCTGCACCCGCCGGATTCGTTCAATCGTGGACCTGGTAGGGGAGCCAGATCACCGCCATGCGGGCCGGGTCCTGTCCGGCGAGGGCGGCGAGGAAGCGAGACCCTTCGACCGACTGGCTCATCGTATCCGTGAGACTGGCGCCCGCCGCCCGGGCCATGGCGGCGAAGTTGATCGGGCTCGGGGACGCAACGACCACGAACGCCTCGTGGTCCTCCCGGTTCCCGGGAACCGGCAGCGGAGCGGAGAGGATCCGCCCCTCCCCGCGGCGCGGGAGAACGAGGGGCTCTCCGGCGCCGATCACGAGCCTGTCCCGCTCGCGCGGATAGAGCCGCACCACCCGGTTGTCCGCCCCCCACGCGAACAGCCCGAGATGGGCCGCCTCCTCGCTCCGCAGCTCTACCCGAATGGGCTCCAGCGCCCGGTACACCGTACGGTCGAGACGCGCGCTAACCGCCGGGCGGATGACCCGGCCGATCGGCGCGACCCGGGCCGCGAGGCGAAGGGCGACTCTCTGCCCACCGCCGTCTTCGCCCTCGGGTACTGCCTCGTCGAAGCCTTCGTCCACCGGGATCCCGGCATCGAGGAACCCTTCGAAGGACATGACCGCATCCGCCTCCGACCTCACCTCCGTCACGCCCGGAGGCGGCCGGCCGAGCGCCTGGGCGACGACCCGGGCGCGGGCGAGATTGCGGGCGGCGCGAACGGCGGCCGCCCGGTCGAGGCGCTCGGAGACCACCGCCTCGGCGACCGCCTCGTACATCCGGCCGGGACTCCCTCCCGCACCGCTCCTCGCCGCCAGCCGAGGGGGCAGGGAGGAGGTCGCGATGTCGGCGCCGGCGGCAACGAGGCTCCGCCCGCGGTGCCGAAGACGCACCTCGAGGCGGACCCGGTCGTCGTCGAGGCGCCACAAGTCGCCGGCGAGGCGATAGCGCGGGACCTCTCCGCTCGTGTCCGGGGCCGTGCCGAGCACCGCGGCGACCCGCGCCTCGTCTCCTTCGCGCCGCGCCCGCTCCACGAACTGCCGGACCACCTCGCCTTCGAGGCGCTGGCCGAGGTAGACGCCGAGGTCTCCCCGCGCCCCGATCGAAACGTCCATCAGCATCACCCGCTCCACCGGACCCACCGCGGGTGCGCCGTCAGCGAGGCGCCGGGCGATCTCGGCCACCGCATGGCTGTACGGTGCGGCGGTCCGTTCGAGGGGGAATCGCGCCATCGCGTGGGCCACGGTGACCGTCTCGACGAGGTCGACGGCGCCGCAGGAGAGGTTCACCCCGTCGGCGACCGGGCTCGCCTTGCAGATGACCTCGACGTCGGCCTGCGCCGCGCGCAGCATGGATTCGACGTCGCCCTGGTAGAACTCCTCGAGCGTGCCGTAGACCTCGTGAAGACGCTCGCGCGCGAGCACCGCGACGCCCCGGCCCGCGGCGGCGCGGACGATCGCGTTCAGCACCTCCTCGTAGAGCCGTGCGCCATCCTCCTGCGGCAATCTGGACTCGCGGGGGTCGAGCGGGCGCAGGGCAAGCCGGGCCCCCGGAGGAATGGTGTCGAGGAGCCCGGCCGCCAAACGCACGGCCGGCGAGCCGGCCGGCTCCGGATCGGCCGGAGCGGGAGCCGGGTCCGGCGAGGGGGCGGGGACCGGCGGCTCCGCCGGAGCCGACGCCGGACGAGGGACCGCGACCTCGCTCGCCGGCAACGCCGGGGCCGCGTCCGCCTGCTGCGGCGCCTTGCCGGCGGCAGGCGCCGGCGCCCCGAGCCCGACGGCCCAGGCCGCGAGCATGGCCGGAACGGCGGCGACGCGCGGCCACCGGCCCGCGCCTGCCGGACGCCCGATCATCTTCCTCCGCAATCCCGGACCCGAACCATCGTTGATCCTCGACATGGCGACCTCCCCTTGCTTCCCATCATCGTACGGTGCGCTCGGCTACCGCAACGAACAATGGGAGCAATGGGGCGAAATTCCGGGAATCGCGCCAACGCCGTCAGGCGCGAGTGCGGTCGTCCTGGCAGCGTCGCCGAGACGGATGATGGCTCAGCGGCCGGCAAGAGGCGCAGGATACGGCAGCTCCGCACTGCTCTCGTACCGCGGGCGCGGCAACCCCGGAAATGGCCAGGAATCGGCCAGGGGCTCCACCCGCTGGACCCCCGCAAATGAGGCAAGAGTCAATCCAACGTCCTGGCGACACGAAACCCGACAACGTCGTACCGGTGCCCGGTTTCGCGCCTGTTGCGCAGCGCGGATCGCTGAACCCCCGAACTGCCGATCCACGAGCCACCACGCAACACACGCAGATTGCAGTTGCTTCCCGTCGTCCACGCGCGACCGTCCGACGGCGCTCCCGCATAGCTCTCATGCCAGCAGTCCTCAACCCACTCCGAGACGTTCCCCGAAACGTCATGCAAGCCATATCGGTTCGGGCTGAAGCTCCCGACCGGTGACGTATGAACATGGCCGTCATCACACGATGCATGACTCCATCCCACATCGCTGTAGCGCCGCTTCAGTGCCTGGTCCGCTCCGTTCGCATGAACGCACTGGCCGCTCTCACTGCCTCCCCAATGGTGCAACGTCGTAGTGCCTCCACGCGCCACGTACTCCCACTCCGACTCGCTCGGCAGCCGGTATTCAGCCCCGGCCTCGCGCGAAAGCCACCGAACGTAGGCCCGCGCATCCTCCCAGCTCACGCACGCCACCGGATGCTCATCGTCCTGAACGTAGCCCGGTTGGCGCCAGCTTCGTCCCGAACGCTTCTTCCACTCGCCGCCCGCGTGCGTCCGGCATGAATCGCCTGACGAATGGCCCGTCGCCTCGACGAACCGGCGCCATTCCTCGCGCGTCACCTCGTGCACCCCCACCGCGAACGGCTTCCGAATTGTCACCCGATGCACCGGACCCTCCTCCGTGAGCCATTGCTCCCACGACGGGGAACCCATCTCGTAGCTGCCTGCCGGGACCACCACCATCTCCGGACATCCTGGACAATCCCTGAACGTCTTCCCTACCTCCAGCTTCTGTTTCGACACCTCGGCAAGCAAGACCCGGGCTTCCGACTCGTGGCGACCCCCTCGGTCCAGATACGAGCGATAGCCTCCCGGCGTGTTCAGCCGCTTCGCTTCGAAAAACGCCTCGTCGTCCGCGCGGCGCTCCGGGTCCACACGCAGGCGCTCCGCCTCGCGGGCTGCCTCTTCCTGCCCCAGCTTCGCCGCATGCGCCTCCCCGCGCGCAACCAGCGCGTCGCGGAGCTCCGCCGTCAAATGCCCCGTCGCGGCAAGACCCTTCTTCTCCTGGTAGCTCCGGATCCCGGCCCGGGTCCGGCGGCCGAACACCCCGTCCGCTCCGCCGACGTCCTCCCCGAGCGAGGAGAGACCGTGCTGAACCAGCACCCGGTCCTCGAACGTGAGACCGAGCGACACCTCCACCGACTCCGGCGTCCGGACCGGCGCGGCCACCGGGGCCTCTTCCCCCGCAGCGGCACTCGCCGCCTCCGCCGTCCCGGGAATTTCCGCGTCGAGCGACGGGCGGGACAGAAACGCGCCTTCGAAGCTGCTCGAGCGGCTCATCGGAAAGGACGACAGCCGCCCGCGCGGGGACGGGGCGAGCGGGCGGCCCCGAGCCCGCACGCTTCTCCTTGCCTCCATGATGCCCCTCCCTGCAAGTTGCGGGCGCAATCCAGTTTCGGCAACGAAAGGACGAGACCCCCAGCCTCGATGGACCGGCCCGCGCCGCGCCGGGGTTCGGACCGCGTGCACGACCGGGCAAAACGCGCCAGAACCTTCCATTGCGGGGTACGACTGGTACCGACCCGCAAGGCGGGGAAAGGAGCACTCTCATGCAGCAGTCGAGCGGAACGGGGCGCGGCATCCGGCGCGCGGCCCTCGTCCTCGCGGCCGGGCTCGGCCCGGGCGCCGTCGTCCTTCCCCTGGCGGCCGGGGCCGCGATCTACGTCGATCCGGCAACCGCCGTCGTCGAGGACCGGGCCGCCGTCCAGCGGCTGGTCGTCGCGGAGGCGGTGCGAAACGGGGTGGTCCCCGCTCCCCTCGCCCTCGCAGTGGTCGAGGTCGAGTCGGAATTCGTCCCGCGGACGGTCGGCACGTCCGGTGCAATCGGACTCATGCAGATCCTCCCCGCCGTCGCGGAGCGCGAGTTCGCGGCCAATGCGGACGCGCTCTGGGAGCCGGTGACGAACCTTCGCATGGGCCTTGGCCGCCTCGCACGACTCCACGACCGCTACGACGGCGACTGGGAGCTCGCCCTCTCGCACTTCCGGGGCGGTGAGCTGCGGCGCGAAGCCGGGCGCTACGTCGCGCACGGCTACACGCTCGGCTACGTCGAGCGGGTGATGCGCGGCTGGCGGCGCTACCAGCGCGACCCGCTCGTTCGGGCCTGGATCCGGGGGGCACGGGGAGTTCCGCGCTTCGTCGCGGCGGATGCGCTCCCTCGTTTCGAGACGCGGTCGGCCTTGGCAACACCGCCGATCCGGTGGGAGAGCGCGGCGGATTCAACCCGTCCGCGCCACCATCTTCGCGGCCATCACCACCGCCTCACCGATCGGTGCGACGAGACGCACGCGGCGCGCCGGCCGGCCGGGTACCGCTTCGGCCGCAGCGGCGGAAGCGGCGGACGGTGGACGGCGATCGAAGGTGCGCCCTCCCCTGCTCTTCGCTTTCGCGACGGCCGGTGGGTGGCGGTCACCGGCGGCCCACGCTTCCGCTAGGCTCCTTGACGTGCCCCGATCCATAAAGATGATTCAAGTTTGCAAATCGGTTTCAGGAACCGAAACGTACGAGGCTGCTACCACTACCCAGCAGCCGGGTCTTGAACCAGGATGGGTGGCTTCGAACCGGTCTCGTCGTCCTGACGCGCAGCCTCGCTGGGATTCCGGGGCGCATCGTGTTCGATAGCTCGCTATTTCCGCGACCAGGCACGGTCGAGCTTGGGCAGGATGTCGGCCTCTCCCGCGGGCTCGTTCCGTCCGTGCCCCGGCACGAACACGGAAGGCGCGGCGGTGATGGTGCGCCCGAGAACCAGCGTCCCGGCGGCCGAGGAGACACTGCGCCGAGGCCGCCGGCGCTCGGTTGCCTCTTCCGGTTCGCGGCACGCCCCGAAGGCCCGGAGCGCGCCCTCGATGCGCGAATGCCCCTGCCGTTCGGTCACGGGGGCAATCTTTGCAGTGCGCGTGCGAGCGCTTATTCTCCGGCTTTCGGCGAGAGGCGGAGAGGGTGCATGGGCGAGAGGGCCAGGGTCCGGCTCATCCGGGGCGCGCAGAGCGACGAGCTGCGCGCGACCTTCCGCCAGCTCGCCGAGCTCGACGGACCGAACGGTCCGAAATTCCCGCGACGGGTCCTCATGGAGCTTGCGGCCCGGATCGTGGGCCGGGCCTACGAGCCGATGCTGCTCGAGCTCTCCCACCTCGCGCGCGCCGCCCGGCTGGCAACGCAGGGGCTGCCGGGAGGGCGGCGCGGCGCGGACGCAGGGGCCGGCTTCGAGTGGCTCTTCTGGGGCGTCGAGGAGGCACGGGCCGGTGCGTTCCGGGCCGCCTTCCTCGAATCGAACGGCACCTTCGCGAGCCCCGCCCCACCTCCGGCGACCCATGACGACGAGGGCCGGTCCGGCGCGGCGGGCGGCGCGCTCCGCATCGGGGAGGACGGCGTCATCCTCAGCTACCCGGACGGCCGGTTCGAGCTCCGGTACGGACGCATGGTGGACCTCGCCGCAATGATGGAGCTGCTCGTCTCCACCCTCGGCTACCGCGCGCTCGTCGATGTCCTCGATCCGCTCGCGGCGCCCGTCGTCGACCGCGGGACGGTCGCGGGAGCCGCCCGCGACCTCGCCCGCCGGTTCTACGAGTGGCTGGGCGGCCATCTCCCGACCGCCCAGGCGCAACGCAAGTTCCACGCGATGATCGCGTTCCTCGAAGAGTCGCTCGGGGCCGACTTCACGGACGAGGACATCGACGACGAGGCGGTCCTTCGCTTCTGGCTCCGCCAGGTTGCGCCCGCCGGCGGCGAGACGCCGGCGGGCGGCGCGGGCACCGACTTTCGCGGCTACCGCAACACCTTCCTCGCCTTCCTCGCCCTCGCCCGGGTGCTCGAGGAAGGGGCGGAGCGCGGGCGCTTCGAGCGGCACGTGTCGATCGGCTCCGACTTCGAGGCGGGGGAGATTGACCCTGCGGCCGAGTCCGCGGCAACGCCGGAGGGCGCGGCCGAGTTCGACCCCCTCGCGCTGCTCCAGGAGGAGCCGGCCGCCGTGATCAAGGCGCTCAACCAGCGCGAGCTCACCCTCCTCCGGCTCCCGGTCGGAGAAAACGACGGGGTGCGGCGCCTGCCCCGCTCGTACCTGCGGGCCGAGTGCTTCGGTCCGGTGCAGAACCGCCTGTCGCAGGCGCTACGCCGCAAGGCGGGCGCGGCGGAGCTCGCGGCGGTGGTCGCGGCCGGGCCGGATCCGGGCTATCGCGCCCGGATCGAAGCACTGAAGAAGGCCGACGTGCACGTGCGCCGGGTGGCCAGGGCGTGCCTCTTCGTCCTGCACCGGATGGGGGGCGACGCGGGCGGCGGCGGCGGCGAACGCGACCGCGGACGCGCGAAGACCGGCCCCGGCGAGGGAAGCGAGAGCGGCGTCGGGCCGGTGCTCGACTTCCGGCTTCTCGGGGAAGCCCGCAAGGCATTCGAAGGACTGAACCGCGCGGGCTTCGAGCGCTCCGCCCCGAGCGACCCCGAGCTCGCGCCCGCCTACGGCGCGCTCGCGGACACCTTGCCGTGCGTCGCCGAACGTCTGGGGGCGGTCCTTCTCACCTTCGGTCCGCCGGACTCGTGGGAGCGCGCCGAGGCGGAGGATCGCGCGGTCTTCTCGCGCACCTTCGCCCGGCTCTACGGCGCGGCGACGAACGAGCCGCCGCCGGAACCGGACGGGGAGGCGCGAGGACGCGGTGGCGCTTGCAGCACGCGCGGCGACGGCGGACCGATCCGGTCGCCGCCCCCGCCGCGCACGAGCCCGGCACGACCGGCGGGAGGACGACCATGAGCAGGCCGTGGAGCGCAAGGAGCGAGGCGGAACGAAAACGAATGGAGGCGGCGTTCGTGGCCCGCCACGGCGCCGAGATGCTGCTCGACGGCGATTCGGAGCCTCCGCCCGCGACCGGAGACGAGTTGCCGCCCGGAACGCTGCGTCCGGGCCGCCGACTTCCCTTCGCGCACCTCCACGCGTCCCTGCGCGGTGGCCGGCCGCTGCCGCCCGAGGTCTCGGCCGCGCTTCGATCGGACCCCGCGCTCCGCGACGACTTCGCGCTCCTCGTCCGCCGGAGCGCCCGCCAGCACCTGCCGCGCGCGGCCGCCGCGGCGGGGCGTGAAGGCATTCTCCGGCGCGAGGCGGGGGGGTTCGTCGTCCGCCTCGTCGCGTCGCGGGCCGGCCGCGACCAGGTCTACCTCCTCGTCGAGCTGCCCGAGGAGGTGGCCGCGGAGGCACAGGTGCGGGCAGGACCGGATGCAAACGGTTCCGGGCGCCAGCCGGCGGAGGTTCGGGCGGCTGACGACCGGATCGGCGGGGACCCCGCGCCCGACGCGGCGGGCGGAACGCCCCCGCCCGCCGCCCGACGCGCGGCGCCTGCCGCACCGGATCGGATGGTCGTGCGGACCGCGGACGGGGAATTCCTGAAGCAGGCCCTCCCGTCGCCCGAAGACCGCACCGTGCGACTCGTGATGGAGGCGGACGACCCGCTGATACGGGCGGTGGCCGAACCCGCGAGCGAGATCTATCTGCTGTGAGGGCCGCCGGCGAGACGACACTCCGCCGCCGCGGCGGACGGGACGCCGCGGTGCGCGAGTCCGGGCCGCGCGAGGCCGGCCGGAGTCCGCCTGCCGGATTCGGGGTGCCGCGGGGCACGGCCCCGCGCCGCTCTTCCGTCCGCCGCCGCCGCGAACGAAGCCGCGCGTGAACCGGATCCGGGTGTTCATCGCGACCACGGAGGGGCCGGTTGCGGTGCAGAAGATTACCGCCGAGGACCCGGACGTTCCGTCCGTCGCCTGCCGCGACGGCACCACCGAGGTCCTCGCGATCTCACGCGACTACACCCGCTTCGTCGAGCGGGGCACCGGCCTGGTGGCGGCGCTCACCGGCCACGGCGCGTACCGCCTGGATCTGGACCGGCCGGTGGACGGCGGGCGGAGCTGGCAGCTACCGGTGCTGCTGGCCCACCTCCTCGAGGCCGAGGGGCGCCTCGCGGGGCCGGACGAGCCCGCCGACCTCGCGCTCCTCGCGACCGGGGAGGTCGACCGCGATCAGCGGGTGCGGCGGGGCGGCCGGATCCCCGAGAAGCTCGCCGCCGCGAACGACCTCGTCACCCGGCACCGGCAAGCCGGCCCGCCCCTGGTGGTGCTGGTGCCGGCGGCGGATCGGACACCCGCGATCGATGCGGCGCCGCCGGCGCCGGGCGGCGACTTCGAAGGCATGGTGTCGGTGCTCGCCTGGGAGCGGGTCATGGGTCTCACCGACCTCGAGGCGGCGCCGGCGGGCCGGTTGGCACCGCATGCGGGACGGGCGCCGGGCGATGCCCCGGACCCGCAAGCGGGCGCGGGCGGAGGCGCATCACGCGCCGTCCCGAAAGACGCCGCCCGGCGGGCGGCGGAGAGCGGCACGGGCAACGGCTCGCATCGCGGCCCCACCGGCGACTCCGGGGACGTGGACGCTCCCCCGCGCCGGCCCGCGAATCCGTCCACGCCGTCACGAGAGCACGCCGCCGCCGAACCGGACCCGGATCCGGTTCCGGCCCCGCCGGGCGGAGCGGCCGCCGCACGCCCCCGGCGCCGGACGGGGCGGACGGCCACCGCGATCCTTCTCGTCGCGGCAGTGGCGGGGGCAGCGTCCGGAGCCGCCTGGTGGAACGGCCCGCGGGACTGGGAGATGCTGCGTCGCGCGGGAGACTACGAGGGTCTCGAACGCGCCCTCCGGCAGTCCGTCGTCGCTCCCCTGGCCGATCGGTACCGGTCCGGACTCCTCGCCGGCGCGCCCGCCCCGGAGAGCCTCGTCTTCAGCCTCGTGGAGCAACGGACGGCGGACGGGCAGCCCTGCGATCCGGGCGGCTTCCGCGACGCGGACCGCACGGAGCGCGCCCGCCTGGCGGGGACCCCCATGCCCCCCCTCAGGCCGGGGTTCTTTCGCTCCGAGGGGGGCGCGAGCCTCTGCCGGGCGGTGTATCGCGTCGCCAACGAGGGCGAGCGGCTGGTCTACGTCTACTTCGCGGTCCGGCCGTCGCTCTCGTCGGCGGCCGGCAAGGCGGAGGCTCCGGCGGTCCGGCGCGCTGCCGCCCTCCCCCCCGGCGCGAGCCTCGCTCTCGACCTCGACCTCGACCTCCGGCTCTTTCGGGACCGGATTCTCGGTGCCGACCTGCTGGTCCTCGCCGCCCCCAGCCCGTCCCCACAGATTCGCCACGCATTCGAGCTCGCGTCGGAGGCCGGCGCGGGGAGCCGTGCACGGGGGGCGGCTCCGCTCGATCTCACCGCACTGCCCGCGCTCGGCCTCACCGTCAAGGGGGCGAGCCACGCCATCCTGCGGTAGCGCGTCCGGCCGTGCCGTCGCCCCATCCTGCATCGGCGGCGCGGAAAGAGCGGGGCAGTGAGGCAGCGGGGCGGCCTTCCGTACGGGATGGGTGGCCGGGCGGCGGTCACTGGGGATGGGCGCGCGTTGAATCCCGCGGGCCCGACCGGGCCGGGCCGGTGAGGGCCGGATGCCGTTTGCGGAACCGGCCTGCCACGACGCGCCGCGGTCGCCCCGTCAGCGGCGGTTGAGGATTCCGCCCATGATGGTGCCGAAGACCTTCAGGGCCTGCGTCGCCTGCTGCTCCTCCGCCTGTCGCCGATCGCGCAAGCCGCGCGCCTCCGCAACGTGGCGGCCCCGGGGGAACGCCAACAGATACTCGTGATAGCCGGCCGCGGTGTTCGCCGCCTTCGCCCGCACGAACGCATCGTCGTCCGCGGCCTGGCGCTTCAGCGTCTCGGCATGCCGCAGCGCATCGCGCTCCCGGCGGGCCTCCGCCACGTGGATCCCGTCCGGAAACATGCCGAGGTACTCGTCGTACCCCGCCACCGTGCCGAGCGTCCTGGCCCATGCGAACGCGTCGTCGTCCGCCGCCTTCCGCTTCGCGTCCGCGGCCTTGCGCTTCGCGTCCGCTTCGTTCCGGGCCGCGGTCAGCCGCTCGCGCTCGCGGCGCTCCGCCTCCACGTTCGCCCGTGCCTGCGCCGCCCGCCCGAACGGCTCCAGCGCAGCCACCTGCCCGCCCGTGAGATAACCCGTCGGCGAGTATCCCTTCGAGGACTGCCAGCCGCGGATCCCCCGCCGCGTTCGCGGCCCGAACTTCCCGTCCGCGCCACCGACGTCGAAGTCGAGGGCATTGAGGGCGTGCTGGATCAGGCGGCGGTCCTGCCGGAGGAGTCCGAGCCCCGCCTCGACCTCCCGCGGCGTCAGCGAGGACGGCACGGCCGGGGCGGAAGCCGCAGGCGCGGCTGGGGCGGAAACCGCGACCTGCCCTGCGCCGGTGGCCGGAGCGGTCTTGCTCCCGCCCGCCGGGAGGTCTTCCGTGGCCGGCTGCGTCTCGACGAGGGCCAGCTCCGGCCGGTCCGGGAACCCTCTGCCGCCCGCGAAGGCGGCGAGCACGGTGTCGGCGTTTCCGGTGAAGCTCACCCGCTGCCGCCGCTTGTAGGTACGGCGCGCCGCGCGGGTCATGTGGCGGTCGAGGTACGCCTTCGCCTCCCGGGCGGTCACCCGCCCGTCCGTGTCCGCATCGCTCTTGCCGTAGAGGGCGTCGAGGAGGTGATGCGTGAACAGGCCGTGACCCGCCTCGTGATCCCACGACGCGAGCTGCTCCCCCGTCGCCGCGGTCAGCACCGAGAGGCGCTCCCCGGCCTGCGCGGGAAGGTCGGCGCCGACGTAGACCGGAGAGGCGGACCGGATGAGCATCCCGCCGCCGCCGCTCCCGCCCGAGAAGCACGCGTCGAGGTACACCGCGACCGAGCGGGCTTCTTCGAGACTGGACAGGTTCTCGTACAGGACGTCGATGGGGTAGCCGTTCAGCTCCGCGGTATTCGGGTCGGCGTTCACCGGCAGGAGGTAGCCGCGCTTGTCCTCGAGCCCCGGCGCTCCGTGCCCGGAATAGAAGACCACCACGTCCGACCGGCCATCGGGGTCGAGGTACGACCAGAGCTCGCTCCGATCCGCGGTCGCCCGGCTCCCGAAGGTGGACCACATCTCGGCCTGGGTCGCGTCACGGAGATCGATGACGTTCTCCGGGTCGAACCCGAGCACGTCGACCACGTATCGCCGGAACGCCTCGGCGTCGCGGTGGGCGAACTCCACGTCCGGGATATCGCCCTGGTAGGTCCGGTTGCCGATGATGACCGCCACCCCGTCCGGGTTCGCGAACTCCGCACGCGCGGGGACGAAGGAGCCGGCGACCGCCGCCGAAATCAAGGCGCACCCGAGCATGAGAGAGCGAGAGACCGCCCGTGTCGCTTGCGCTGCCATCTTCCACCCTCCGTCCATCACCGACCCGACTGCGGCGGAGGGCCCTCCCAGCCGATGGTGCGCGCACCCGGCGGCGTCCGCCGGTCGTCGGAGAACGGCTCCCCGCGTCGCTAACGGTGCACCCGCGGCCCGCCGCCTGTCAACCGGGCGAAGAGATCACCCCCGGCATCTGCTCAGGCCCTCACGACCAGGACATCGTACCTGGCGATGTCCGGATCCCGTGTGACCAGTACGAGCCCTCCCAGTTGCGCTTGCGCCACCAGCAGGCGGTCGAACGGGTCGCGGTGATGCATGGGCAGACTTGCACACGCTTCCACATGGGAAAGCTCGATACCGAGAATCTCGTAGTCTTCGGAAACGATTCGCCAGAAGCCGATCGGAACGTCGAGCTTGCCGATAGAGGCCTTGATCGCGCACTCCCACAGCGACGCCATGCTGACGTACAGGGTGTTGCCGGTCGACTGCAGAACGGAGAGCGCCTCCGCGGATAGCCGCTCGGGCGCCGACCGTGCCCAGAGCAGGGCGTGCGTGTCGAGCAGATATCTCACTCGGGCTCGGCCATTCCGAGCGCTTCTCGCAGATCGGGCGGCCAGTCGTCGAAATCTTCGCTGATCCGAATCTGTCCGGCGAGATCGCCGAGCTTGCGCCGTTCACCGGACGTGACGAAACGGCTGATCCGCACCACGGGCTTGCCCATGCGGGTGACTATGAACTCGTCGCCGTTGACGGCCTTCTCGACAATCTCGGAGAACCGGGCCTTGGCGTCGCTGAGGGTCACTACGGATTCCACGTCGGATGTTCCTGGTCAAACCAGGTCAGACCATAGCCTGTCGAGCGGGAGAGATTCAACTGCAACGCCGGGTCGGACCCATCGGGGGGCGTCCTCCCCACGTCAGGCGAGGATCTCGAAGTGGGCCTCGCGGGGCGGCTGTCCGCCCTCGCCGTTGATGGGAAGGATGTCCTGCGGGCAGGACGAGAAGACGACGAAGCAGTCCATCTCCGCACGGAGGACGATGTGGTCCCCGGGGGAGCAGACCGTCGGGCGGTAGTCGAGCGAGTTCCGGTCCTCGCCGACCGGGATGTTCATGAAGATGTTCCAGGAGCCGGACACCTTGAACGGCGGGGTCACGCCAAGCTCCGAAAGCCCCTCGACCATGTTGTCCTGACAGTTGCGGTGGTAGCCGTCGCACCCGAGGAGGTCGTAGCGGTAGCGGTCGCAGGCGGACATCAGGGTGTCGTGGATCCCCGGGCTCGTGTCCTCTTCGAAGGTCAGGATGGGGCGGCGCTGGTTGGTGACGAAGACGTCGCCCGTGATCACGTTGATCCGCCCGTTCCACACGCGCGTCGCCTCCATCGACATGAACTCGCGAAGGTCGTAGGCGTTGAACGCCCAGCCGTCCACGACCTGGGTGCCGTGGGTGTTGATGAGGCGTACCCGCTCGCCCGCCTCGACCCGCACGGCCTTGCCGTGCCCCGCCGGAATCCGCACCCGTGCCCCCATTTCCTCATCCTCCCCGCATGGCTCGCGGAGGCAGGATACCGCCTTGTCCCGGGTGTGGCCGACACCTGCGCCCGTCGCTCCGGAATGGCGGCGGGGTCAGGAGCCGCGCGCGTCGTGCGCCGGTCCTGGTTCCGGTCCCGGCGCGATGATCGAACAACAATTGTTACCCCGTGGTTGATCAATCGTTTCTTGGTCCTCGACCGGGGGTGGAGTAGCATCCCGCCCCGGTCGCCGTCGCGCGACCGCGACCACTCCCGGCGGGCTTAGCACATTGCGCGCGCGTCGCAACCGGAGTCGTGCCGGCATGGCCATGACCCATTCGGATCAGGCGTCCGCGAACCTTCGCCGCGCGGTCATCGTGCTCATCTGCGCGAGCGTGATCCTGGTGGTCGGGAACGGGATCCGCACGAGCTTCGGGCTCATGCTCGTGCCCATGACCACCGACCTCGGCTGGAGCCGCGAGTCGTTCTCCCTCGCTCTCGCCATCCAGAACTTCGTCTGGGGCGCCGCTCAGCCCTTCGCGGGCGCGCTCGCGGACAAGTTCGGGGATCGCCGGGTAATCGCGTCGAGCGTGGGTCTGTATGCGGTGGGACTGTTCCTCACCGCCTACAGCTCGACTCCCCTCGACTTCGCGGTGAACGGGGGGGTGCTCATCGGCATCGCCATGTCCGGGACGGGCATCCCGATCATGCTTTCCGTAGTCGGGCGGTCGGTGCCGGAATCGAGACGCAGCCTCTTCCTCGGAATCGCCGGCTCCGCGGGTGCGCTCGGACAGGCGACGGTGGTGCACGGGGTCCAGTTCCTCATCGCGAGCGGTGGCTGGGGGTGGATGCTGCTCGTCCTCTCGGTCGCGAGCGCCGCGCTCATTCCCCTCGCCGCCGCGTTTGCGGGCCGCCTGCACCGGCAGTTCGGGCCGGCCGGAAGCCCATCCGGCCCCCCGGCCCCGGCGGCCGCATCCTTCGACGAGCAGTCGATGACGCGGGCCATCCGCAGCGCGGGGAGAAACGGCGGGTTCTGGTACCTGAGCGGAGGCTTCTTCGTCTGCGGCTTCCACGTCATATTCATTCAGACCCCCCTCCCCGCCTACATCGGCGACGCGGGACTCTCGCCCAACCTCGCCGCCGTGAGCATCTCCGTCATCGCAATCGGCAACATCTTCGGCTCCATCATCGCGGGGATGCTCGGCGAGCGGTATCGCAAGCGCACGGTGCTCTCGGGGCTCTACTTCGGGCGGGCGGTGATCATCGCGGTCTTCGTCCTGAGTCCGGTCAGCGAGGTGAGCGTCCTCGTCTTCTCCTTCCTCATCGGGCTCGTGTGGCTCTCCACGGTGCCGCTTACTACCGCGCTCGTGGCCCAGATGTTCGGCATCCGCTACCTCGCGACCCTCTTTGGCCTCGTCTTCTTCGGGCACCAGCTCGGGAGCTTCCTCGGGGCCTGGCTCGGCGGCTACGTCTACGACGCGACGGGGAGCTACGACATCGTGTGGTGGATCGCGATCGCGCTCGGGGTGGTGGCCGCGGCGCTGCACTGGCCGATCCGCGAGCCGCGGCCGAGGCTCCGTTTCGCGGCCCAGCAGGCCTGATTCCGGCGCCGGTCCGCGCCGGCGCGTCTCGCCCGGGTCGCGCGAGCCGGCCTCGGGCCGCTCTCTCGCGGTTCCTCTCCCGAGGGTAAACTCCCTTGCCGTACCCTGCTGTCGACGAGAGAGGGAGAGACCCGATGGCCGCGACGAGCTCGGGCGGGGCAGCGCGCGACGACTGGCGCGTCATGTTGACGCAGGAGCGGATCGATTCCGCCACCGCGGCCGGCCACTGGCCGGACCGCACCGCCGGCGACTATCTCGACGCGGGGCTGGACAGCCATCCGGACAAGGTCTTCCTCACCGGCTATCGCACCGAGACCGGGACCCGCCAAACCTTCTCCTATCGCGACATCGACCGGATCTCGCGGCGGATCGGCGCAGGACTCGCAGCCCACGGCATCGGCAAGGGAGACGTGGTCGCGTTCCAGCTCCCCAACTGGTGGGAGTTCGCGGCCCTGCACCTCGCGTGCGTGCGGATCGGCGCGATCTCGAATCCCCTGATGCCCATCTTCCGGGCCCGCGAGCTCGAGTTCATGCTGTCGTTCGCCGAGCCCCGCGCCCTCGTCATCCCCCGCGTCTTCCGCGGGTTCGAGTACGAGCCGATGATCGACGGGCTGCGCGGGAGGCTTCCGGATCTCGCGCACGTCTTCGTTCTCGGAGGCGAAGGCGAGAACGGGTTCGAATCCACCTTGATCGAGCGGCGCTGGGAGGACGAGGTCGATACCCGGGCGCTGTTCGACGAGCGGCGGGTCGATCCCAACGAGGTGATCGAGATCTGCTACACGTCCGGCACCACCGGACAGCCGAAGGGGGTGATGCACACCAGCAACACCCTCGCCGCCTGCGTGGGCATCGGCCCCGCCCGCCTCGGACTCGGGTCGGACACCGTCGTTCTCATGGCCTCGCCGCTCGCTCACCAGACCGGCTATCTCTACGGACTCCTGTTGCCGATCCGGCTCGGCGCGCGGACCGTGCTGCAGGACGTCTGGGACCCGACCACGGCGGCCCGCATCATCCACGACGAGCAGGTCACGTTCACCATGGGCGCGACCCCGTTCCTCGCCGATCTCGCCCACGCGGACGCGCTCGAACGCTATCCGACCGAGTCGCTCGAGGTGTTCATCACCGCCGGCGCTCCGGTTCCCCGGGTGCTGGTGCAGACCGCGACGCAGCGCCTGGGGACGAACGTCGTCGCGGGCTGGGGGATGACCGAGAACGGCCTCGTCACCTGCACGCTCGCCGGGGACCCGCCGGAGAAGGTCTTCGGGTCCGACGGCGGGTCATGGGACGGGATGGAGGTGCGGGTCGTGGACGCGGCACGAAAGCCGGCGCCGCCGGGGGTGTCCGGCGATCTCCAGGCGCGGGGCGCAGCCAACTTCGTCGGCTATCTCAAGCGGCCGGAAGCCTTCGCGACGGACGACGACGGGTGGTTCGACACCGGCGACATCGCCTCGATGGACGAGAGCGGCTACATCCGCATCACCAGCCGTGCGAAGGACATCATCATCCGCGGCGGCGAGAACGTCCCCGTCGTCGAGGTGGAGGAGCTCCTCTACCGGCACGACGCGGTGAGCGATGCGTCCATCGTCGCGATGCCCGACCCCCGAATGGGAGAGCGCGGCTGCCTGTTCGTCACCTTGCGCCCGGGTGGATCGCTCGACTTCGCGTCGATGCAGCGTTACCTCGAGGAGAAGCAGCTCGCCAAGCAGTACTGGCCGGAGCGGCTCGAGATCATCGACGAGATGCCGCGTACCCCGAGCGGCAAGATCCAGAAGTTCAAGCTGCGCGAGATCGCCTCCGGGCTCGAACCGGACGAAGCGCGGGCGTAGGCCCGAGCCCGAGCCCGGCCCCCGTCCCCCGGCCGACCCTCGGGCGACCGCGGGGGCGGCTGGCGCGGGGAACCGCGGATGCGGCCGCCTCCGTCCGAGAGCGGCCCGGCCGGGCTCACCAGGCCGTCGCGTAGCCTTCGAAGGTGGCCGGCAGGCGGCGGATGTCCTGGATGAGGTCTGGCGGAAGGGCGGGCCGCATGTCCATCGACAGGCTGGCATAGACGGTGTCCGCCGCGCCGCCGAAGCGCTCGTCGACGGCCGCCTCGAGCTCGTCGTGGCGGCCCACCGCGGCGAACAGGCGCACCGTGTCGTCGTCGATCTCCGCCGCGATCCGATCCCATGCGCCTTCCTTGGTCATCCGGTTGAGCTTTCGCCCGAGGTCACCGAGCCCGTGCACGTCCAGCACCGGCCAGTAGCCCGGCGTCGAACCGTAGAACGCGACGCGATAGCGCACCCATTCGACGGCCTTCGCCACTTCTTCGTCCGTAGCGCCGGTCGCGATGAAGCCGCCGCCGGTGACCTCGAACGATTCGCGCCGGCGCCCGGTCCGCGCCATGCCTTCCAGCATCCGCGGCATGCAGACCTCCTCGAGGTACCGCCGGGTGCAAAAGACGTGCAGGCGCACCCCGTCGGCCACCTCGCCGGCCAGGCGCAGGGAATGCGGTCCGACCGCGGCGATGGTGATCGGGACCATCGGCTGGCCCGTGGACGCGGGCGCGAAGTTCGGCGTCATGAGGGTGAACGTGTAGTGCTCGCCCTCGAAACGCAGCCGCTCGCCGGTCTCCCAGGACCGCCAGATGGCGCGGAGCGCCTGCACGTACTCGCGAAGGCGCGGCGCCGGAGCGGACCAGGGCGCGGAGAACCGCTTCTCGATGTGGGGGCGGATCTGCGGCCCGATCCCGAGCACGAAGCGGCCCCGGGAGGCGGTCTGCAGATCCCAGCCGGCGTTCGCGACCACCATCGGACTCCTCGGAAAGGCGATCGCGACCGCGGTGCCGAGCTCGATCCGCGCCGACGCGGTTGCCGCGACACCAAGCGCGAGGAACGGTTCGTGGCGATTCTCCATCGTGAGCGCGCCGTCGTAGCCGGCCGCTTCCGCCGCGGCGACGGCGGCCGGCACGTCATTGAGGTCGTTCTGAGGCAGCGTGGTCAGGATGCGCATCGGCGTTCGGGCCCTGTCGGTCGGAGGGGTCACGACCGGGCGGTCGTGCCACCGCCCGCGAGGTGCCGCGCGCCGCTCGGGGAGGACGCGCACGCAGCCACGGGAGCGAAGTGTATCGGAGACTGGCCGGGGCGTAGGCTCCCGGCGACCGTGGGCCATGCGCGGAACGGGGCAATACAATCTGCTCCGGATGGACGTGTGCAGCCGCACGGCGCGCCGGCCCGATCGGGGCGGCTGGAACGAGGGACGAACGAATGGGATGGCGGATCGGGGTCGACATCGGCGGGACGTTCACGGACGTCGCGGTGCTCGAGGAGGCGAGCGGCCGGGCCGGGATCGCCAAGGTATCGACGACGCCGCGCGACTTCGGGGCGGCGGTCATCGAGGGCACCCGCGCCGCGATGGACGAGTACCGCATCGCGCCCGACTCGGTCACCCTCATTTCGCACGCCACCACCATCGTCACCAACGCCCTGCTCGAGTCCAGGGGCGCCAACGTCGCCCTCGTCGCGACGCGCGGGTTCCGCGACGTGCTCGAGCTCCGGCGCTCCGCGCGCGCGGACCTCTACGACCTCTTCCAGGACGCGCCGTCGGTGCTCGTGCCGCGACGCCAGCGCCTCGAGATCACCGAGCGCATCGACGCCCAGGGCAAAATCGTGACCCCTCTCGACGAGGCGGAGCTCGACGCGCTCGTCGGCTCGATCCGCGACCTCGACGGCGTGGAGGCGGTCGCCGTGTGCCTCATGTTCTCGTTTCTCAACGACGCACACGAGCAGCGCGTCGGCGAACGGCTGCGCGCCGCCCTTCCCGGCCTCCCGGTCTTTCTCTCGAGCGAGATCCTGCCCGAGATCCGCGAGTTCGAACGCACGAGCACGACCGCCGTCTGCGCCTACGTCGGCCCGGTTCTCACCTCCTACCTCGAACGCCTGGAAACCGCCCTCGGCGAGCTCGAACTGCCGGCGCTCCACGTTATGGGGTCGAGCGGCGGGGTCCTCGACGTCGCCGGCGCGCTGCGAATGCCCGCCGCCGCGGTGGAGTCCGGACCCGCGGCGGGGGTGATCGCCGCCCAGCGCCTCGGCGACCAGATCGGCCGGGCGAACCTCATCTCCTTCGACATGGGGGGCACCACCGCCAAGGCGAGCCTCATCGAGAACGGACGCATCGAGACCACTTCGGAGTACGAGGTGGGCGGCCAGGGGAACGTCGGACGGTGGCTGCACGGAACCGGCCATCCCATTCGCGTTCCGGTCATCGACCTCGCGGAGGTGAGCGCGGGGGGCGGCAGCATCGCCTGGCTCGATCCGGGCGGCGCGCTGCGGGTCGGGCCGGCGAGCGCGGGAGCGGAGCCCGGCCCCGCCTGCTACGGACGGGGCGGCGACCGGCCCACGGTGACCGACGCGAACGTGGTGCTCGGGCACCTGAGCCGCACCCACCTCCTCGGCGGACGGCTCCCCATCGACGCGGCCGCGGCGACACATGCGGTCCGCGCCAACGTGGCGGACCCCCTCGGGCAGGGGATCATGGAGGCGGCGGCCGGGATCGTGAGCGTGGTCAACCACGGCATGGCGGAGGCGCTTCGCATCGTGTCGGTCGAGCGCGGGCACGATGCGCGCGAGTTCAGCCTGGTGGCGTTCGGGGGGGCGGGTCCGGTCCACGCCGCGGCGCTCGCGGAAGAGCTCGACATCCCGGAGGTCATCGTTCCCCCGATTCCGGGCGGGTTCTCGGCCCTCGGGCTCGTCGCGACCGACCTGCGGCGCGACTGGTCGCACACCTTTTACAGTCCGATCGAGTCGATCGATCTCGACGGGCTCAACCGGCGCCTTCATGAGCTCGAGCGCGAGGCCGAGGCCATGCTTCGCGGCGCCGGGATTCCGGAGCCGGACCGGGCTGTCGAACGGGCCGCGGACTGCCGCTACACCAAGCAGGCATACGAGCTCACCGTTCCCCTCGCGGGCGGGACGGTCACCCGCGCGACCCTGGAGGCGCTCGCCCGCGGGTTCCACGGCCAGCACCTTCGGACCTACGGCCACGAGAACCCGGAAGAGCCGGTCCAGATGGTCAACGTACGGGTGACCGCGATTGGCCGGATGCCGCGGGTCGAGTTCCACACGAGCCCGGACGGCGAGTCGGCTCCGGCCGCGGCCGCGGCCGCGCCGGGCGAACCGGAGCGGGAGGTCTGGTTCGGGAAACCGGTCCGATGCCCGGTCATCGGCCGCCACGACCTGCCCGCGGCGCAGTCCGGGCCCGGGCCGGGCGTCGCGGCGGGCAAGGGCGCGAACAGGGGCGAGAGCGCGCGGTCCGGCCGGCCCGGTCCGTTCATCGTGGAGGAAATGGACTGCACCGTCGTGGTACCGCCCGGCTGGCGCGCCGCCCTTGACGAGCGGGGCTTCATCCTGATGACGCGGAACCACACGGACGGTGCGAAATGATGCCGCGATCCTGGTCACCGCCGCCCGTGCCTCCCGCGCAGCGGCGTCGGACACCGGTGCGGACGGAATCGGACGCAACCGGGGAGGGGCGAACCCCCCGCCACCGGACACACGGGAGCGATTGAGATGAGCGAAACGAACGCTGACCTCCACCCCGCCCGGGCTCCGGCCGGAAACGGCCGGAGGGCAGGGAACGGCGCCAACCGGCCAGTCGGAACGAGGACGGATGCGGCCACCTTCGAGGTGGTCAAGAACAGCCTCTACGCGGTCGCCGAAGAGATGAAGGTGGTCCTCGCCAAGACCGCCTACTCGCCGATCCTCAAGGTCGCGGGCGACTACTCGTGCGGAGTCTTCGACGCCGAGGGCAACATGGTCGCGCAGGGTCCCGACCTCCCGATCCACCTCGGCTCGATGCCGGACGCGGTGCGCGCGGTGGTCCGCGCGTGGGACGAGATCGATCCGGGCGACGTGTTCGTCCACAACGACCCGTACTTCGGGGGCTCGCACCTCCCGGACGTCAACGTCGTGTCTCCCGCCTTCGTCGACGGCGCCCTGCTCGGCTTCTGCTGCGTGCGCGCGCACTGGCCGGATGTCGGGAGCGCCACCCCGGGCAGCTACGGCTCCGTGACCGACGTCTACGGCGAGGGGCTTCGCCTGCCCCCGGTGCGCATCCATCGGGCCGGCTCCGTGAACCGGGACGTCGAGGACCTCATCTTCACCAACGTCCGCACCCCGGACGAGCGCCGCGGCGATCTGCGCGCCCAGATCGCGGCCAACCGGCGGGCCTGCGACCGTCTCGCCACCCTCGCGGCCAAGCACGGGACCGAGAATCTTCGCCGCATCATGCAGGAGGTGATGGACTACTCCGAGGCGATGATGCGCGGACTCCTGCGCGAGATTCCGGACGGGGAAGGCGCGTTCGAGGACTTCTGCGACGGCGACGGCATCTTCACCCACGGCGCGAACCAGGACGAGACGTTCGACATCCGGCTTCGGGTCGTCAAGCGGGGCGACACCCTCACGGTCGACTTCGCGGGCTCCGACCCCCAGGTCGCGGGGCCGATGAACGCCCCGCTCTCGGTCACCGCGTCCGGGGTGTTCACCGCGCTCAAGATGGCGATCGACTCAGCGGGGGTGGTGCCGCCCAATTCCGGGGCGTGGCGGCCGGTCCGGGTCCTCGCCCCGGAGGCGACGGTGGTGAACGCCCAGTTTCCCGCCCCGGTGGTGTACGCCAACCACGAGATCTCGCACCGGGTGTGCGACATGGTGTTCGGGGCGCTCGCGGCCATCATCCCGGACCGGGTCATGGCGTGCTCCCAGGGCACCTCCGCCGTACTTACCCTCGGGGGGGTGGACTACCGCACCGAAGAGCACTACGTGAGCTACGAGACGGTGAAGGGCGGCTTCGGGGCCCGCCCCGACCGGGACGGCATCAGCGCGATCGCGAGCGGGATATCCAACACGATGAACACCCCGGTGGAGGTCATCGAGATGAGCTTCCCGGTGCGGGTGGAGGAGTACGGTCTGCTGCCCGACTCGGGCGGGGCGGGCCGGTGGCGGGGCGGGCTCGGGGCTCGCCGGACGTGGCGGATCCTCGAGCGCGACTCGCGGGCGACGGTGTGCTGCGAACGCACGAAGTCGCCACCGTTCGGGATCGAAGGCGGCGCGGCGGGCGCCCCGGCGCGGATCTCGGTCGTCGAGCCGGACGGCGCGGAGCGGGTCCTCAACAGCAAGGGCTCGTTCGACGCGCCGGCCGGGTCGCTCGTCGTCTTCGACGTGCCGGGGTCGGGCGGATACGGGCCGGTGGTCGAGCGCGACCCCGCGCGCATCCGCGAGGACCTTGCCGACGGCTACGTCACCCCGGACGGGGCGCGCCGCGACTACGGCGTGCCGGACCCCGAGGTCCTGCTCGAGGACGGGAACGACGAAGCGCCGGGGACCCCGGGCTGAGGACAGGCTCGAAGCGCACCCGATACCGCGCGCCCCGAATGCAGGCCCCGGAAGCGATCACGGCGTCCGCGGTAACAGCGTCCGTCGGGCGGCAATGACACGGCCCGGTCACGGTCCGCGGGTCCGAAGTGCCCGGAAACCGGCCCCGTCGCGGCGTCCCGCGCCGTGAATGCCAACCTCAACGCAATCGGATTCCAGTGCCTCTCGGTCGCCTTTATCGCGGTCGTCGACACGGCCGCGAAGTACCTCACCGACGACCTGCACCCGGTCCAGATCGTGTGGGGATACTCGACGGCCATCTTCCTTCACATCGCGCTCTACGCGGCGTGGCGCGGGGCGCGCGGGCCGGTCCCGTTCCCGGCCCTCGTCCGCACGCGAAGGCCTGTCCTGCAGCTCGTCCGCGCGGGACTCCTCGTCGTCACCATCTCCCTCCTCTTCGCGAGCTTCATCTGGCTGCCGATCGCGGAGGCGACGGTGCTCAACTTCATGACCCCCATCTTCGTCGCCCTGCTCTCGGCCCCCCTCCTCGGCGAGCGGGTCGATGCGCACCGATGGCTCGCGGTGGCGGCCGGATTCGCCGGGGTCCTCGTCATCATGCGCCCCGGGAGCGGGATCGCGCACTTCGCGGCCCTCTTCCCCCTCGCCTCCGCGCTCTCGTTCGCGGGGTTCCAGCTCATGACCCGGATCGTCTCGCGCACCGACTCTACCCTTGCGACCGTCTTCCACACCGGGGCCGGGACGTTCCTGTGGGCGAGCCTGATCGTTCCCTTCGTCTGGCTGCCGATGTCGGGTGCGCAATGGCTCGGCTTCCTCGTGCTCGGCACCCTGGGCACGTGCGCGCACGTGTGCCTCGTCCGCGCCTTCCCCCTCGCGCCCGCCGCCCTCGTGTCCCCGTTCACCTACACGAAGCTCCTGTGGGTCGCGGTCCTCGGGTTCCTCGTGTTCGGTGACGTCCCGGGCGCGAACACGTGGGCGGGAAGCGCGCTCATCGTCGCGGGCGGCCTCTACGTCGTCCACCGGGAGCGCCGCGCCTGATGGCCGTCGAGCGCCGACGGATCGCCCTCGAGCCCGCGGCGGCGGCGGCGGCCCTCGGCCGGGGCGATCGAGCGGTGTCGGAAGTCTGGAACGCCCTCGGGGCGGGCGAGATCGATGCGATCCGCATCGGTCGCGCGCCGCCGCGGCCGGCCGCCGTGCCTGGCGTAGCGCCCGCTGCGTCCGGCCCGGCCGGGCCGGAGTGCCTGCTGCCGGGCTCGTTCAACCCGATCCACGAGGGACACCGGGGGATGCTCGACATGGCCGCGGCCCGGCTCCGCACGGGGCGTGCGTACGAGCTCGCGATCGCGAACCCCGACAAGCCGCCGCTATCTCCCGGGGAAGCGGCCCGCCGGCTTGCCGGGTTCTCCGCCGCGGAAGTGGTGTGGCTCACCCGCGCCCCCACGTTCCCGGAGAAGGCCGGGATCTTTCCCGGGGCGACGTTCGTAGTCGGGGTGGACACCCTCGTTCGCATCGCCGAGCCCCGCTACTACGGCGGGCCGGACGGCCTCCGGAGGGCGATCGCGATCCTCGGCGCGTGCCGGTTCCTCGTGTTCGGGCGGCGAACCGGGGCGGGGTTCGCGGCCCTGGAGTCGGTGGACCTGCCCGCTTCGCTGCGCGCCCTTTGCGACGGCGTCCCGGAGACCGAGTTCCGGGCCGACGTATCGTCCACCGAGCTCCGCCGGGCCCGGGACGGCGGCGACGCGGCGCTCCCGGACCTCGAACCGTGAGGGGTCGCCATCCTTGCGCCCGGGCCCGTCTTCCGGGAGGCCCCCGAGGCGCGCGGGCTTCCCGCCCGAAGCGGCCGAACCCTCGCCAGCTCCCGCACGGGCAGGATGCCCGCGGCCCCGGGGAAGCCGTCGATCCCAGATCGGCTACGCGGTCTGGTCGACGGGCGCCGCGGCCTTCGTACCGACGTTCGAGCCGGGGCCGTACGGTGGAGGCTCCTCCTCGCGGACCCGCACGCTCGCCCGTTGGCGCCGGCGGACGATTCGTGCGACCGCCTCCATCCGCTCGGCAGTGGTCAGGCCGGCCCGCACGCCTTCGGCCGCCTCGCAGACATCGTCGGGGGTGAGCCCCGGGAGCACCTCCGACGCGGCAAGAGGACACGGCGGGCTCCCGAATGGAAGGGCGAGGAAGTCGACCCGGAGGTCCCACGTGCCCTTGCGGCCGTGCAGCCGCCACAGCTCCCGCACCCCAAGATCCGCGTAGCGGCCGATCCGGCCCTCGTCGGCATGGGTGATCTCGACTTCCACGACCACGTCGGGTGGGGTGTGAATCACGAAGTCCTCGGCTGCCGCCGCCCCCTCGACGAGGGCGTCACGATAACCCTTCGCCCGCTCGCCGAGCACGAATTGGACGTTGCAGGGACTCGCAGGATAACTCCTGAAGTCCTTTAACCTTATGATAACAAGGAAGTTATTGGTTCTTCCCGTGTCGCGGCGGCACACTTCTTCTCGTACACCATTCGTACCCGAAGGAGTAACCAATCATGAAGAATCGTCCCCGAATGCTCTCCGCCACCTTCGTCAGAAACGTCAACCTCCCCGGACGCTACGGCGACGGGCGCGGCGGCCTCGGCCTGAGCCTGCTC
>JAPOPW010000043.1 GCA_026712715.1 Immundisolibacterales bacterium
CTATCCCCTCCCACCTGCGCGAGTCGTGCACAGTGTGTGCCGTTGAGCAGCAAGGCCATCGTTCGAGGAGCCGGGTGCCCGAGTTGGGCATGCCCGGATCTGTGGGAGCCGCGGGCGGGTAACTGCCCGCGGCCACCCGGCCCAAGCTCATCCGAGCTACGGACACGAAACGCAATCGACCTTGATGGCTCGCCGGAAGCCGCGAATCGACGTTCGGGCCGCCGGAAACGTCGTTGCGTAGCCGCCTGATCCCTGGTTTCCTGCGGCCGGCAGTCGCAATAAGAGCTTGGTAAGTGATCAGGGCCCATGTTGCTCGGGAGGACGCAGCCGGGGGCCGCGATCGCGAAATTCGCTGGTTTTTCAGACTTGCCGCGAACAGGCACCAGAACCCGCGGTTTGGGGTCGATTCGGCCCCGACAACTCCGTAAATTTCAATTTCCGACAAGACTGGAGGGAGAAGGGGTCTTCGGTGCCGTTCAACCATGAACCTCCTCGGGTACACTCGCGTCTCCACCACGGAAGGCATCCAGATTCTCGACCACCGTCTCGGCGACCGCCGCAGGCGCGGCGAGCTGCTGCCGTGGACCTTCGATCCCGGCTCGAATTGATGCGCACGCTCACGCCGTACTTCGACAAATCCCCGTAGTCAACCCGAATTCCGATATGGGGCAAGGATGTCGCTTACGCTGCAACCCGGCTGAAGCCCGGCGGCGCAGCGTCACGCCAGGATGCCCTCAGAAAACTCTCAGGCGGCGTATCGTAAAGCCGTCCCGCTCGAGGAGGCGCAGCAGCCCGTCCTCGCCGGGCAGATGCAACGCGCCCACCGCGAGGACTACGTCCTGCGCCTCTCGGCTTTTTTCGAGAATCGTCGTCATCCAGTTCCGGTTTCTCGCCTCGACGAGTATCTCCCAGACACGATTCATCCAGACCTCCGCGGATGCCGCGTCAGCGTGCAACGCGACGGCATGGGCGCGGGTCAGCTCCCAGACCAGAGCGATCTCCTCGTCGTTCCATGCACTGACGAGGGTCACGTGGTATCCGTCTGCCAGAGCGAAGAGCGCGAGCGACAATCGCAACAGGTCGAGCTGTTCCTCTTCCGACAGGTCAGAGAAGAAGGAGAGGAGCTCTTCGGGATCCTCGTCCAGGCCACTGACCGCAACCCCCGCGGCGCGCGCCAGCTCCTCGACGCGCTCGTCGAGAGTCTTTGCGCCAGCCAAGGTGGCGGCCATTTCGCACGGCGATTGGGCAAGCATGAGGGAGACGACCCACGGCCACATCCTGTCTCCCACGTCAGGTTCGACATCCAGAACGGAGAGCGCTCCGCGCAGGTTTTCCCACTCATCGGCCGTGAGCCGGCTCTTCAGGCCCGGACCTGCGACGTCGAACAGCAGTGCCGGGTTTGCCGCGAGGGTCCGTTCGAATTCCGCCATCACCTCGGACGGCACTTCCACCAGCAGCAGGTCGGCCACCTCGACGCGGGCGGCGATCTCCTCCGGCACGAAGAGTCCCCGGTCGGTGAGGTGGAGCGTGCCGAACAGTGTCAGCCGCTCCTCGCCGCGCAGCGCTTCGAATGCGATTCCTCCGTGGAACGCCATGTCCGCCGCGCGGGCGCGAAGCTCTCGCATCGTTTCCGGCGACAGCGTTTCGCGCAAATCCTGTCCCTTGCAGGCAGTGAACGCCACAGACGGGAAGAGCAGAAGAGCGCCGACGACGGCAATGGCGGCAAGGTGGTGGATGGTCTGCTCCTGTCACGACCGCAGTCACGGTATCAAGATTCGACACGACTGTCCTGACCCACCGCGCCGGTTGCCGGGCGACCTGATTGTACTGCGACTCTGGCGATGGGCTCTTGCGTTGCTTCGCGGGGACGGTGCAATGCGCCCCGCAGCCACGCCCGGACGCAACTGCCCTTCGACGCGACGAGATCAGCCGGATTCTCCGGGCTACGCGCGTTCCGGCAAGCCGCCGTCCGGCGGGTCGAAGGGGTTCGGGTCGAGGAATCGGCGGAGCACGTTCTCGGTGATGCGCGAGACGTTGTTCTCGAAGCCGTTGATGGCGAGCGAGGTCGCCCAGGCGATTGAGCCGGTGGACCAGACCGCGCCGCCCTCCGGCGTCTCGAAGAACACCATGTCGGCCCGCACCCGCCCGTTTTGCACCCCGTCGAGGGCGCGGGTGGTGGTGACGAACTCCTCGACCGAGAGCAGTCCGCCGATCCCGATGTCCTCCGACGAAGCGAGCACCACCGAGTTCGGCGGCGCGCCGAGGGCTGGATCCCAGCGGTCGATCTCCATCCCCACCGCCCCGCCGCCGCGAAGCCCGAAGTCGCCGATCGGCTCGTCGTCCCCGACCCCCTCGAACACGAACGCGTACCGGGGAAGACGGCTCGCTGCGGTCCGCCGGTAGTGGGTCGAGCGGTTGAAGATGGTGGAGCTGAAGCCCACCCCCACGAGCCGCTGCGGCGGGCGGCCGTTCGAGCGCCAGAGCCCGCCCGGCTCCCCGGTGAACGAGAGGTGGTGCTCTCCCGGCTCTCCCTCCCACGTGCGCACCCCGGTGATTCCGCGCCGGTTCTCGATGACTCCGGGATGCTCGTCGCTGAACGCGATGCGCCAGTAGAAGCCGTTTCCGCCGAGATACATGTGACGGCCGCCGGAGCGTTGATATGCGTCGAAGGCGTCCCACATGCGGGTGGAGGTGTACTCGGGATGCGAGCCCGTGATGACGACCCGGTAGCGGGACAGCAGGTCCTCTCCCTCGGCGTGGAGGTCCTCGTCGGTGACCACGTCGAAGTCGAAACCGCGCGCCGCAAGCCAGGCGACGACGTGGGTGTCGTTCAGGTAGTTGAAGGTATAGAGCCCGGGACGGAAGTTGAGCATCGGACGCAGGCGCGAGGCGTAGAAGACCCCGCTCCCGTCGGCGTGGGTGTCGTAGTGCGAGAGCCCGAGCTCGCGGTGCTCGTTGAGGTAGAGCTCGTCCTCGCTGATCGGCGTCAGGCTCTCGTAGAGGTTCTCGGTGTTCAGGCTGTCGAACTTGATGTGGGTGTTCGCGTAGGAAAGATAGGTCGCGGTCGAGGCGACGAGGGCGATGGGGGCGTTCGCCTCGCCGCGCGGGGGGCGGACGAAGAACGCGACGTAGCCCGCCGCGCCGGGCGCCCGCATGCGCGCGGCGTAGAAGCCGCTTCGCCAGTCGGCCGGTACCTCCAGGGCGATGTCGGTGGTCCACCGACAGTCGTGGAGGTCGTCTTCGTGAAAGTGGATGGCGCCGTACTGGTCCGGGGCGAGGCGCCAGTCGGCGACGCTCCCGTCCCACGTCCGGCCGGTGACCCCGCGGGCGGGCAGGTTGACGGTGTGGCCATGGCGGGCGCCGGGACCGCGGTCGGCGACCACCGTCCCCTCGATTCCGGAGGAGAAATCCCAGGCGGCAAGCAGGCGCTCCTCCTGCGAGGCCGCGGCTGGCCGCTCGGTGATGGCCCGGAGCCTCGAAGGATCGGGCGCCGACCCGGCGAGCACCGGCGACTCGACCTTGCCGTTGTAGTTCGCGCCGCTCATCCAGCGCCCGTGGGACGGCCGGGCCGAGTGCGCACCGACGAGGATCGGCGTGCCGGGCGGCGGTGCGCGCCACGCGGCTCCTTCGCGCGCCGCCCACGAATCGACCGGGAAGCCCGCGCAAGGGTCGAGGAGAGTCCAGCCGACGCGGATCGTTCCCGTCTCCCCGGCGAAGCTCGCGGCCACGAAATGCCAGCGCCGCTCGAGGAGGACGGAGGCGGGGGTCGCGTCGAACACCCGCCCGCCCGCGCCGAGCCGGAACCGCAGCCGGCCCTCTTTGTCGATCTCGAGCGCGAACCCGGATGCGTCCGGCTCCGACCACCACCCGAGCACCGTCTCGCGCCGTCCGACCGGGGCGGTCGGCCAGATGAACGCGCCGGCCGCGACGCTCCCGCCGTCCGGCAGCCCGGCCGTGTCGTCGAACCGCACGTACGAGCCCGCGTCGATGGGCTGGAAGCGGCCGCGATGCTCGCCGTCCAACGGGCTCGGGGCGGGAACGAGATCGAGGCCCGGCCCCCGCGGGTCGGGGTCGCCGCAGACGATCCGCACGAAGTCGAGGCGGTAGCGCTCGACGTCCGCACAGCTCAGCTTGAGCTCGAGCCGGTCGCCTGGCGCGACGCTCAGCCGATCGACGTAGCCGAGGATGCGGGTGGTGCTGTCCGCCATCGGCTCAGCACTCGGGGCGCGGTCCGCCGGAAGGCAGGGGTGCCGCACCCGCGCGGCCCGTAGCCGGGGCTGCCGAGCGTGCACGGGGCAGCGCGCGAAGCCTCATTCGAGGTCGAGCTCCTCGCCGGTGAGCTGCTTCCAGCGTCGGCGAAAGACCTCCCACTCGACCTCGTCGAGGTCCGTGAAGACCCGGTCCTCGAACACTTCCGGCGGCTCGCCGCGGACTCCGCTCAAGCGCCCGATCACCCACGACTCGAAGGGCTCGCGGACGATGGCGCACCAGCGCGCGCGAAGCGGGGTCGTCCGCATGCGATGGAGCACCCTCCGCAGCTCTTCGCCGTGGGGGCCGCGCACGTTCGCGCGGAACTCGCGCGCCAGATCCGTGCGGGCGGGGTCGATCCGGTAAACCGAGTCCGCGGGGTCGTAGACGTGCATCGCGATGCCTCCGCCGCCCGGCGACGCGGTCCTCCGTCAGCCGCCGCCGAACAGCACCCGCGGCAGCCAGAGCGCGATCTCCGGGAACACGGTGACGACGATCGCGGCGACCCCCATGAGCACGAAGAACGGGAAGGCCGCTCTCGCGATGAGGGACATCTTCTGGCCGGTGAGGCCCTGCAGCACGAACAGGTTGAACCCGATTGGCGGGGTCACGAGCCCGAGCTCGACCATGATGACGAGAAACACCCCGAACCAGACCGCGTCGTAGCCGGCCGCCCCGATGAGCGGCAGCGTGATCGGGAGGGTCATCACCATGATCGAAAGCCCGTCCAGGAAGAGGCCGAGGATGACGTAGAACACGCCGAGCAGGATGATGAGCCCCACCGGGCCGAGGTCGAGGTACGCGATGCCCTTCGCGATCTCCTGGGGCACGTGGAGGTAGCCCATGGCCGACGACATGAACGACGCCGCGACGAGGATGGTGATGACCATGCAGGTGATGCGGGTCGCCCCGAGCAGGGAGTCGATGAAGATCTTCCAGGTGAGCTGCTTGAGGAGCGCGGTCACCGCGAGGCTGGCCACGAAGCCGAGCACGGCCGCCTCCGAGGGGGTGACGAGCCCCGTGTAGATGCCCCCGAGGACGATCCCGATGAGGAGGAGGATCGGGAAGAGGTCGAGGAGCCCGCGCAGCCGGTCCCCCCAGCCGTACTTCACCCCGTCGTCGGGCGACTTCGACGGATCCATCATGCATCGCACGATGATGTAGGCGGAGTAGAGGCCGGTGATCAGCAGGCCCGGGAACACCCCGGCCGCGAACAGGTGGGCGATGGACTCCTCGGCCAGTACGCCGTAGATGATCATGGAGATGGACGGCGGGATCATGAGCCCGAGGCTGCCCGCGCCGGCGAGCGAGCCGATCGAGAGGCGGACGTCATAGCCGCGCTGGGCGAGCGCGGAGCCGGTGATCTTGCCGATGGTGGCGGTGGTCGCGGTGCTCGATCCGCTCACCGCCGCGAACAGGGTGCAGCCGCCGACGTTGCAGTGCAGGAGGCGCCCCGGGATCGGGTCCACCCAGGGAGAGAGCCCGCGGAAGAGCCGCTCGGAGATGTCGCTCCGGAACACGATCTCGCCCATGACGATGAAGATGGGGACCGCGGCCAGCTCCCAGGTGCTCGCGGTCCGCCACATCGTCCCCATCATGATCGCGCCGACCCGGTTGATCGGCATGTCGAGGAGGAGCACGAGGGCGGAGACGCTGACCATCATCAACGCGACAAAGATCCAGGTGCCGAGGCCGAGGTAGAGGACGAGCAGCGCAAAGGTGGCGCCGGCGATGCCGAGTGCTTCCATTCGACGTGATCCCGGGCGAGGCGCCGGCCGGCGCTACTCGAACCCGAACTCGACGGCCCGGTCGGAGCGAAGGCTCCGCCGGCCGGTCGCCACCGTGGCGAGATAGACCGCCATCTGCAGCCAGAACACCACCATCCCGAGGAGGATGAGCCCCTTGGGGATCCAGAGCGGGACGTTGGCGAGGGTCCCGCTCGTGTAGCCGCGCGCGAAGTCCCGCGACGCGTTGCTGCCGAAGTACCAGATCGCCATGCCGGTCGCGACGAGGGCGAGCACGCAGCACACGATCTCGACCACCCGCCGCGCGCGCCCGTCGTCGCGAAGTCGCGAGAGCAGGAGGTTCATGCGGATGAGCGCGTCGTGCTCGAGCGAGTAGCCGAGGGCGAGGAAGCTCATCGCTCCGATCCCGTACCCGACGATCTCGTCCATCATGTGGGTCGAGCTGTCGAAGAAGGTCCGAAGGACGATCTCACCGAGAATGAGCCCGACCATCCCGAGCAGGATGATCGTGGCGGCCGCGACGGCGAGGACCGACACGGACCACACCGCCCGTTCCGGCCAGCTCTTCGGACGTTCCACGAGACGGGGTCGGACTTGCCCGGGCGGAGGCGCCGCGCGCGCCTCCGCCCGGTGGGCGCCGGGACCGGGCCGGCCGCTATTGGGCCCGGATCTCGTCGTAGCGCGCGAAGATCTTGGCCGCCTCCTCTTCGCCGAACACGGCGCGCCAATCGGCCGTGACGGGGTCTCCGGACGTGCGGAGGTGCTCGATGAAGGCCTGGGGCACGTCGGTCACCGAGGTGACCCCGTTGTCCTCCATGCGCTTGACGTTGTGCGCGATGTGCTCGTTGATGTTCGCCCACGACTCGGCCTCGACCTCCGTGGCCGCGTCGAGCACCGCCTGCTGGAGCTCGGGCGAGAGGTCGTCGAACGCGGCCTGGCTCATGTGGATCATGTTGGTCCCCATGGTGAAGCCGACATGGTGGAAGTGGTCCATGTACTCGTGGAACTTTGCCGAGAGGCCGCCTTCGTCCGAGGTCAGCACCGCCTCGATGGTGCCCGTCGAGAGCGCCGGCACCACGTCGGCCCAGCTCAACTGGATTGCCGCCGCCCCCGCGTTCTTGAGAGTCAGGGTGCCGGTCTTGTCGTAGGAACGGATCTTGAGGTTCCTGAGCCCCTCGGCGTCGGTGATCTTCTTCTTCGCCCAGATTCCGACCGGGGTCCACGGCGCGCCGAGCAGGTACTTCTGCCCGCCCGTTGCGAACGCCGTCTCGAGCCACGGCCGCATCGCGTCGAGGAGCGCCTTCGACTCCTTGGGATTGGTGGCGACGAAAGGCAGGCTCTGGAGCTCGAAGATGGGGTCGATCCCGGAGAAGACGCCGGTGTAGGTGCTCGCGATTGGTACCGCGCCGTCCTCGACCGCGCTCCAGTGGTCACGCGACTTGTAGCCGAGCGCCCCGCCGAAGTGGTTGGTGATGACGATCTTGCCGCCGCTCTTCTCCGCTACCCGCTCGGCGAACAGGCGGTCCGCCTTGGCCGGGAGCGAGGTCGCGCCGTACTCGTTCGGCATGTCCCACTGGATCGTGTCCGCGTGCGCGCCGGTTGCAAGCGCCAGGCAGGCGCCGGCGCTCACGCTCAAAAGGGTCCTGCGGGTAATTACCATCGTTCGTCCTCCTCTTTGGGGATAGTGGGGGTGGAAGTGCGCTCGCGCGGCGCGAGCTAGCCTTGATCGAGATCCATCTGCTCGAAGAGCGCGCGGGTCAGCGGGCTCTCGAGCCGCTGGTACTCCGCGGAGACGTTGACGTGGTCGAGGTCGAGCACCTCCAGGTACTCGCCTTGCAGGCCGCGGCCGAGCCAGGCTTCGGCGAAGCTCCGGGACTGGCGCCGGAACTCGTCGGTCTCCCCACCCCCGACGGCCACGATCAGCTCCGGAGCGGAGTCCGGGATGTGGTGGATCGGACTGTTGCGGCGGGTCGTCTCCTCGTCCATTCGAAGGTCCGCATTCAGGTAGGAACGGCGCAGGGGCTCGAGATCGAACAGCCCGCTCACCGCGCACGCGTTCCGGATGGGCGCCCCCGGAAGCCCGTAGCGCGCCCAGTCCGTCGCGAGGAGCATCGCGGTGAGGTGCCCGCCCGCGGAGTGGCCGGTCACGTGGATCCGGTCCGGGTCTCCCCCGATCTCCGCCGCATGGCTCCAGATCCACGCGAGCGCCCGGCGGTTCTGCTCGGTGATCGTGTCCATGGTGACGTTCGGACAGAGGTCGTAGTTGTTGAGCACGACGCATGCGCCCGCCTCGACGAAGCGCTCCGCCATGAAACGGAACATCGACTTGTCGAACGCGCGCCAGTAGCCGCCGTGGATGAAGAGCAGGATGGGCGAAGAGCCGCCGCCCGGCCAGATGTCGAGGCGCTCGAGGGCACTCTCGCCGAAGGGCACGTCGAGGCGGCAGTCGAAGCGCTCGACCACCCGCGTGCAGTCCGCTTCCAGCCGTGCAAATGTCTCGGCGAAGTGCGGACACCGGATCCGCATGTCGTATTCGAGGTCGAGGCTCTCCTGATCGTAGCTCCCGTAGATCAGCTCTCCCATGAACGCTCCCGTGCCGCCCGCGACCTCGTCATCGCGAAAGATCCTGTCATCGTTACCCCCGCGTTGCAACCGGACGGAGGCCGCCCGTATATTCCGGAGCCCCGGAGTCGGAGCGTGATCGCATGCTGGTTCGAATGGCGAAATGGGAGTGCAGACCGGAGGCCCTCCGATGCTGATCGACCTTCCCACCGCGGCGCGGTACAACGCCTGGGCCAATCGGCGTCTCTACGCCGCGTGCGCGCCCCTCTCGCACGAGGAACGCGTCCGGGACCGCCGCGGGTTCTTTCGCTCCATCCACGGGACCCTGAACCACATCCTCCTCTCCGACCTCATCTACCGCGAGCGCCTGGAGAAGAAGCCGACGACGTTCACCCGCCTCGACGAGATCCTCCACGAGGAATTCGATCCGCTGCGCGATGCCCACTTCGCCCAGGACGAGTGGTACGTCGGGTTCTGCGACGCCCTCGACCCGGCCGAGCTCGACGGGACCCTCTCCTTCGACACGGTCGAGACCGGGGAGTACTTCAGCCTGCCGCTCCGGCGCTGCCTCACCAACCTCTTCCAGCACCAGATCCACCACCGGGGCCAGACCCACCACATGCTGTCCCACGCCGGAGTCGATCCGCCGCCGCTCGACTTCATCAAGTTCAGCTCCGGCGAGTAGGACGACGGTGGCGATCGGGGGGAGCGGGGCGCCGCGCGTCCACGATGTCCTCGTCATCGGGGCCGGGCAAGGGGGCCTCGCGGTCAGCTTCTTTCTCACCGGGTCCGGCATCGAGCACGTGGTGCTCGAGCGCTCGCGCATCGGGTCGAGCTGGCGCGAGCACCGGTGGGACTCCTTCTGCACCGTCACTCCGAACTGGTCGATGCGGCTTCCGGGGGCGGAGTACGCGGGCGACGACCCGGACGGATTCCTCGCGCGCGACGACCTCGTCGGTCACTTCGAGGCGTGGGCGCGCTCCTTCGACGCGCCGGTCCGGTGCGGCGTCGAGGCGAGGGCGGTCCGGCCCGCGGGCGGCGGGTTCGAGGT
This sequence comes from Immundisolibacterales bacterium, assembly GCA_026712715.1. Classification (GTDB taxonomy): domain Bacteria; phylum Pseudomonadota; class Gammaproteobacteria; order HK1; family HK1; genus JAJDXW01. The sequence goes on from JAPOPW010000043.1 coordinate 9,607, forward strand.
CGCCACGAGCGAGGGACCGTTCCGGGCCCGCAACGTGGTCGTCGCCACCAGCACCTACCAGCACCCGCACGTTCCGGCCGTCGCCGCCCGGCTTCCCTCCCGCCTCGAGCAGCTTACCCCCCACGACTACAAGCACCCCGGGATGCTGCCGCCGGGCGCGGTGATGGTCGTCGGCTCCGGGCAGACCGGGTGCCAGATCGCGGAGGAGCTACATGCGGCGGGCCGGGAGGTCTTTCTCTGCGTCGGCCGGGCGGGACGGCTCCCGCGGCGCTGGCGCGGGCGCGACTGCATCGAGTGGCAGCGCGACATGGGGTACCTCGATCGGACCCCGGACATGCTCGAGAGCCCCGCGGCGAGGTTCCGGGGCGATCCCCACCTCACCGGCCGGAACGGCGGCTACACCCTGAGCCTGCACGACTTTCACCGCCGCGGGATACGCCTCCTCGGGCGGCTGGTCCACTGCGATGACGAGCGGGCGCGCTTCGACGGCGGACTGCACGCCGAGATGCGCTACGCGGACGAGTTCTGCGACCGGATCGTCGAGCAGTTCGAGCGCCACATCGCGGACCAAGCGATCGACGCGCCGGCGCCGACCCCGGCGGAGCTCGCGGGCGGCCCGCCGGAGGACGGGCGGCTCCCGGACATCGTGCGCGAAGTCGACCTCGCCGCGGAGCGCGTGGGCACCGTGGTCTGGGCCACCGGCTACCGCTACGACTTCTCGTGGGTGGAGGCCCCGGTCCTCGACCCGTCCGGCTACCCCGAGGCGCCGGGCGGGGTGAGCGCATGCCCGGGGCTCTGCTTCGTCGGGCTCAACTGGATGACGTGGCGCAAGTCGGGGATCCTCTACGGCGTCGGCGACGATGCGCGGAGCGTCGCCGAGCACCTCGTCGGGCGGCTCTCCCACCGGTCGAGGCGCCGGGCCGCCGCCCCGGAAGCGGCGATGGCGGCAGGCTCGAAATGAGCCCCCGGTCCGCGCGCCGCGCGCCGCCCCGCGTGCCGCTCAACTGCGAAGGGGACCGGCTTCCATGACGGATTCGCGGGAGCGCCTGCACATCGGAGTGGACGTAGGGGGCACCTTCACGGACCTCGTGGTGACGATCGGCGGCGAGAACCGGACGATTCTCCACAAGCTGCCGTCGACCCCGGAACGCCCGGACCGCGCGATCATCGAAGGAATCCGGGACGTGCTGGCCGCGGAAGGGCTCGCCGCCGCGGACGTCGAGCAGCTTGCCCACGGAACGACGGTCGGGACGAACGCGCTCATCCAGCGCCGCGGGGGGCGGGTCGCCCTCGTCACCAGCGAGGGGTTCCGCGACCTCCTGGAGATCGGCCGACAGACCCGGCCCAGGGTGTACGACATCCACCTCGACTACCCGAAGCCGATCGTCGAGCGCGCGCTCCGCCTCGAGGTCCCGGAGCGCCGTCTCGCCGACGGCACGGTGCACCGCGCCCTCGACGAAGCGCGGCTTCGCGAGCTCGCGCAAGTCATCCTCCGCGCGGAGGTGGACTGCGTGGTGGTCTGCTTCCTTCACTCCTACGCCTGGCCGGAGCACGAGCGCCGGGCGGTCCGGGTCCTCTCGGCCTCTCTTCCCGACTCGGTCCGGGTCATCGCGTCCTCGTCGGTGTATCCCGAGTTCCGGGAGTTCGAACGGTTCTCGACCGCGGTGCTGAACGGCGCCCTGCTGACCACGATGGGCGCCTATCTCGACCGTCTGACCGAAGAGGTCTCCGGGCTCGGCGTGCGCACCGAGCCCAAGGTCAGCCAGAGCGCGGGCGGTCTCATGTCGGTCGAGATGGCGCGCCGCTTTCCCGTCCGCGCCTCCCTCTCGGGGCCGGCCGCGGGGGTGCTGGGGGCCGCGCGCTGCGCCGGGACGGCCGGCTTTCGCGACATCGTCACCCTCGACGTCGGCGGCACCAGCGCGGACGTCAGCCTGCTTCGCGACGCGCGCCCGACGGAGGTGCACGAGCGCACCCTCGCCGGGTTCCCCCTGCGCCTCCCGGCCCTCGATGTGAACGCGGTGGGGGCCGGGGGCGGTTCCATCGCCTGGATCGACCAGGACGGACTGCTCAAGGTGGGGCCGCGGAGCGCCGGCGCGGTGCCGGGCCCCGCCTGCTACGCGGCCGGCGGGACCGAGGCCACGGTCACCGACGCGAACGTGGTCCTCGGGCGGCTGAACGACGCGGCGCTGTTGGACGGGCAGATGCCGATCGACCGGTCGCTGGCCCGCCGGGCGGTCGAGCGGCTCGCGGGGGCGCTCGGTCTCGAGACCGACGAGACCGCGCTCGGCATCGTCCGCGTCGCGTGCGCCACGATGGTAAAGGCGATCCGGTCGATCTCGGTCGAACGCGGCCACAACCCGGCCGAGTTCGCGCTGTTCGTCTACGGCGGAGCGGGGCCGCTTCACGCCGTCGACGTGGCCCGCGAGCTCGAGATCGGCACCGTCATCGTGCCGCCCAACCCGGGCATCCTCTGCGCCGACGGCGCTCTCGCGTCGGGGCTTCGCAACGACTTCGTGCGGACCCTGCTCCTTGCCCTGGGCCCGGACGCCGCCGCGACGGCGGACGGGGCGCGTGAGGAGATTGCCGTCGAGGCGGGGGCCTGGTTCGAGAACGAGGGGATCCCCGGCCCCCGGCGCTCGCTCGAATGGACCGCCGACCTCCGCTATCTCGGCCAGAACTACGAGATCCAGGTGCCGTGGAGCGGGCTTGTGTTCGACCGGGACGCGATCGCGGAGCTCGCGGAAGCGTTCCATGCCGCCCACGAGCTGCAGTACGGTTTCGCCTCCGCGGTCGAGACGATTCAGCTCGTGAGCGTCAAGGCAAAGGCGGTGGGGGCCCTGTCCGCTCCCCCGCTCCCGCGTCTGGAACCGGGGCCCGACGCGGTCCCGACCGGTGAACGCGAGACGGTCTTCGAGCCGGGCCCGGCCCGCATGAGCCCGCTTTACCGCCGGAGTGACCTCGCGCCGGGCCAGACCGTCCCGGGTCCCGCGATCGTGGAGCAGCTCGACACGACCGTCATCGTGTTCCCGGGGGACCGGATGCGCGTGGACGCATGGGGAAACCTGGTGATTGCGCTCGGCGGGGAGGCGTGAGCGATGGGAATGACGCCGATCGAGGTCGAGGTGCTGCGAAACGCAATGGGCAGCATCGCCGACGAGGCCTACATCTCGCTCATGAAGAGCGCGTATTCGACCAACATCAAGGAGCGCCGGGACCATTCCACCGCGATCTTCGACCCCGGGGGGCGGGTCATCGTGCAGGGCGAGAGCATGCCGCTTCACCTTGCGTCGATGCTGGGCCTCGTGGAAGTGATTCTCGAGAAGTACGGCCTCACCGACATCCGGCCGGGCGACATGTTCATCTCCAACGACCCGTTCGTCGGACGCGGGTCGCACCTCCCGGACGTCGCCATGGTCATGCCGGTGTTCTCGGACGGGGACCTCGTCCTCTTCGTGTCCAACATCGCGCACCACGCGGACATCGGCGGCATGGCGCCCGGTTCGATGGCCGGCGGGATGACCGAGATCTACCAGGAGGGCCTGCGCATTCCGCCCATTCGGCTGTTCCGGGGCGGGGAGCTCGACCCCGACGTCATGGACCTCATCCTCCTCAACGTCCGGGTGCCCGAGGAGCGGCGCGGCGACTACAACGCGCAGATCGCCGCCAACCGCCTCGCGGCGCGACGCTGCGAGCAGCTTGTCGCGAAGTGGTCCGCGCCGGTCATCCGCGAGGGTTGCCGGCGCATCGTCGAAGCGGTGGAGAAGCGGATCCGGGCCTCGATTGCGGCCCTTCCCGACGGGGTGTACCGGTTCGAGGACCTGCTCGACGACGACGGCATGGGGACCGAGGAGATCGCGATCCGGGTCGAGGTGGAGATCGCGGAGGACCGGATCCGGTTCGATTTCGACGGGACCGCGCCCCAGGTTCGGGGCAACCTCAACGTCACCATGGCCGGGCTGCAGGCGTGCTGCCTCTACGCGGTGAAGGTGCTCGTCGATCCCGAGTGCCCGCAGAACCACGGGATGCTGGCGCCGATCGAGATCCGCGCGCCGGAGGGGACGATCGTCAACGCCGCGTTCCCGGCCGCGTCGGCCGCCCGGGCGCAGACCGGGCAGCGGATCGCGGATGCCATCTTCGGGGCGCTCGCGGGCGCGCTGCCGGACCGGGTGATCGCCGCCGGCAACGGCGCCAACACCGCGGCGTCCTTTTTCGGGCGCGGCCCGGGCGGGCGCTACTACGTCTACCTCGAGACCCTGGGAGGCGGCGCGGGCGCCCGGTCGTACGCCGACGGGACCGACGGGGTGCAGGTCCACATGACGAACACGTCGAACCTTCCGATCGAGGCCCTCGAGAACGAGTATCCGCTGATGATCGAGCGCTACGAGCTGGTGGAGGACTCCGGGGGAGCGGGTGCCTGGCGCGGGGGCCTCGGCCTGCAACGGATCTATCGCCCGATCGGGCACGTGGTGAACTTCAGCGGCCAGGGCGAGCGCTGCGTGAACGCGCCGTGGGGCGTGTTCGGCGGCGGACCGGGGGCGACCGGCCGGTTCGAGCTTCGCTCCGACGACGGCGGAGCGAAGCGGATCGCGAACAAGCCCTCCTCGCTCGCGGTCGGGCCGGACACGTCGATCGTGGTGACGACGGCCGGCGCCGGGGGCTACGGCCCGGCGCGGGAGCGCACCGCGGAGGCGCTTGCCGAGGATCGCCGGAGCGGGAAGTTCAGCCCCGAGTACCTCGAGCGCGAGTACGGCGGGGGAGGTTAGTCCCGTTTCGATTGGCTCTTCGCACCGGCATCGCCTCGCGGGGTCCCGGAAGGGCGGCGGAGTCATGTATAAGAACCCCAATCCCGAGTGGAGCTTTGGAAATGACTCTCATCGGATCGGAAATCCTGGCCAAGGCGCTCAAGCGCCAGGATGTCGAGTGCTTCTTCTACCTCATGGGCGGCCCGATGATGGCGGCGGAAACCGCCACCATGGCCGAAGGCATCCGCGGGATCGACGTGCGGCACGAACAGGCCGCGGCGATGATGGCCCATGCGTGGGCCCGCATCCGGAACCGCCCGGGGGTGTGCATGGCGGCGTCCGGACCCGGCACCACCAACCTCATCACCGGAGTTGCGCATGCCTGGGCCGATTGCGTCCCCGTGGTCGCGCTCGGTGGCTCCGCCCCGCTTGGAGCGTGCGGGCGTGGGGCATTTCAGGAAATCGATCAGCTCGCGATGATGAAGCCCGCCACCAAGTGGGCCGAGCGGGTGCACGATCCACGCCGGATTCCGGAGCTCGTCGATCGCGCGTTCGAATGCGCCATGTCGGGCAAGCCCGGACCGGTGTACCTCGACCTTCCGGGAGATGTGCTCTACACCCCGGTCGAGGAGGACGATGTCCCCTGGAAGGCGCTGCCGAACGGCAGGAACCGCCACCGCCCGAGCCTTTCGGCGGAAGCGGTCGCAGACATCCTTCGCCGGCTCGAGGCGGCGGAGCGACCCATTGTCGTTTCGGGTGGAGGCATTCTCTGGTCGCAGGCGGAAGCGGCACTCGAGGCGTTCGTCGAGCGTTTCGGAATTCCCTTCTTCACGACTCCCCAGAGCCGAGGGGTGATCCGCGAGGATCACCCGTTGAGCTTTCTCACCGCGCGTTCCGCCGCCTTCCGCGAAGCGGACCTGGTCCTCGTGCTCGGGACCCGCATGAACTACGTCATCGCCCACGGCGATCCCCCGCGTTTTCATCCTGACGCACGGTTCGTGCGAATCGACATCGACCCCGGAGAGATCGACACGAGCCCTCGCCTCGACCTCGGAGTGGTCTGCGATGCCCGCGCCGCGCTCGAGGTGCTGTGCGCGAACGGCAAGGGGGATCCCGATCGCTACGCGACGTGGCGCGAGCGGCTCGCGGGGCGGAACGCGGGGCGGGCGGGCGACCACGAACGGTTGCTTTCGAACGACGATGTCCCGGTCCACCCGTTGCGTCTTTGCGCCGAGATCCGCGAGTTCATGGACCGCGACGCGGTACTGGTCGTCGACGGTCAGGAGATTCTCAACTACGGACGCCAGGCGATCCCGACGCATACCGCGCGCCATCGCATCAACTCCGGGGTATTCGGCACCATGGGGGTCGGACTGCCGTGCGCCATCGGCGCGAAGCTGGCCAAGCCCGAAGCCCAGGTCATCGCCCTGCACGGGGACGGGTCGCTCGGCATGAACGTCATGGAGCTCGACACCGCGGTGCGGCACGACGTTCCACTCCTCATCGTGGTGAGCCTCAACGGCGGGTGGACGGGGGACCCTGACCGCGACAAGCCGGGCCGGGACCTCGGCTACACCCGATACGACATGATCGCGCAGGCCCTCGGTTGCCATGGCGAGCATGTGGAGGACCCGGCCGAGATTCGACCTGCACTCGAGCGGGCGCAGACCGAGGTGGACCGGGGACGCGTTGCGCTCGTCAATGTGAAGACGGATTGGCGCGCCCGGGCGAGCACCATTGCCTTTACCCGCTACGCGACCTGAAGTGAGTGGCGAGCTCGCGCGCCGGGGCCTGTCCCGGCGCGGCGCGCACGGCCCGGCCCGCGCCGCGCGGTCGGGCACGAACGCTCGGGCTACACCGCGAGGGCCATGCCGTCGCGGCCGGGGTCGGCGCCGCCCTCCCAGCCGCGGGTGGTGCGGCGAAGGGCGTGGACCCCGGCGAACTGGAAGCTCTGCGCCGAGCGGCGCACCGGGTAGTCCATCTCGCGCAAGCCCCGCTCCGTCCGGCGGAGGATCCGGTTGGTGACGTCGATCGTGTCGGAGGTGGTGCAAAAGCGCGGCGCGGAGACCGATTCCTGCGCGCTCATCCCGAAGTCGACCGTGTTGAGGATGGCCTGGAGCACCCCCATCGTGATGTAGGTTCCGCCCGGCGCGCCGACGACGTACCAGGGCTCGTCGCCGTCGAAGAGGATGGTCGGACACATCGCGGTGAACCGCGCCTTGCCGGGGGCGAGGGAGCCGGCCCGACCGGGGCGCGGATCGAACACCCCCATGCAGCCGTTGTACATGAAGCCGAGCCCCTCGGTGACGATTCCGGAGGGACGGCCGAGCGAGTGGGTGAGGGAGACGCAGTTTCCGTCCCCGTCCACGACGCATACGTGGGTGGTGTTCTTCGACTCGCGCCCTCCGGCGTTGAGCCGCGGCACGTGGGTCTTCTCGCCCGCGCGGATGCGTTCGGCCATCCGCGCTCCGTACTCCTTCGAGGTGAGCTCGTCGAGCGGCGTCTCGACGAAACGCGGGTCGCCGATCCGGGTGTCCTTGTCGACGGTCGCGATCTTCATCGCCTCCGAGACCGCCGCGATGTACTCGGGGGAGTTGTGCCCCATCGCGGCAAGGTCGAAGTTCTCGAGGATGTTCAGCATCTCGAGGACCATCACCCCGCCGCCCGGCGGCCGGTTGGTGGCGATCCGGTGGCCGCGGTAGGTGCCCCGGAGGGGCTCGGATTCGACCGGAGCGGCCGCGGCCAGGTCCTCGCCCGTCAGCAGGCCGCCGCCCCGCTCCAGGTCCGCGACGATCCGGGCCGCGATCTCCCCGGCGTAGAAGTCGTCCGCTCCACGCTCGGCAATGCGACGGTAGGTCCGTCCCATGTCGGGATTGCGAAGCGTCTCGCCCACCTTGGGGATCCCGCCGTGGGGCTCGACGTAGATCTTCCGCGCCGCCTCGAACCGGGTGAGGTACTCGGTGTGCGCGACCCGGCCGGAATCCGGGCCCATGCTCCAGAAGGCGCTCACGTGGGGCCGGACCTGGAACCCGTCCTCGCACCACTCGATCGCGGGCCCGATGAGGTCCGGGAGCGAGCGGGTGCCGAAGCGCGCGAGGGCGTCGTCGAACGCGCGCAGGGTCATCGGCGTGGTGATCGACTGGTAGCCGATCTCGTTCACCGCGCCCTCGAGGAGGAATCCGAACCCGTCCTCCGCCTCGCCCCGCACGAGGTCAGCCCACATGTCGGGGCGAACGGCGAGCGGGGCGCGGCCGTGAAAATCGAGCAGCCGGTGCACCCCCCGTCCGGGCAGGTGGACGTGCATCGTGCCGAATCCGGCCACCCCGCACATGAGCGGGTCCACCGCGGTCTGCACGAGGGCGCAGGCAATGGCCGCGTCGACCGCGTTGCCCCCCTCGCGCAGCACGTCGGCGCCCGCTTCGACCGCCTCCGGCTGCGGGGCGCTGACGACGCCCTTCATCGCGCCCCCTCCACTTCGTCGCCGATGTCCCAGTAGACGCCGGCCATCACCCCGAGGGCCTCGCGGCACAGCGGGAGGAGGATGTGCTCGTCGGGGGCATGCTGCAGGCAGGAGGTGTAGGAGTGCGGGATCCAGATCGAAGGAAGACCGAGGATGTCGGTGAAGACGTCGTTGCAGATGGAGCCGCCCATCTGGGGGATGATCGCGGGCTTCCTGCCGGTCGTTCGCTCGATCGACCGGAGCACCCGGGCCGCCCACGGGTCGTCGAGGTCCGTCCGGCTCGCCGCGAATCCGGCCGCGTTCTCGGGCGGCGGGGGCAGCACCTCGACGTCCTCGAACCCGTGCTCGTCGAGGTGGCGGCGAAGCGCGGGGACCACGTTCTCGACGTCCGTCCCCGCGATGTAGCGAAGCTGGCAGTGGGCCCGCGCCAGGGGCTGGATCGCGTTGGCCGGGGCGGCCGGATCGCCCATCACCATCGTGAGCACCGCGAAGGAGTTCCAGGCGTAGACGTTCTCGGCCGGGGTGAGCCCTGGCTCGCCCCATTCGGGGTCCACCGCCGGGCCGTCCGTACCGCCGTCGAGCTCCACGTCCGCGAGCGCCATGCGGACCGAGTTCGGAATCGGACCCGGCAGCCATTCCTTGACCTTGATGCGGCCCTTCGGGCCGACGATGGCCCCGATCGCATGGGTGAGCACCGTCCCGGGGTCCGGCAGCGCGCCGCCCCAGTTCCCGGAGTGGTGGCCGCCCTCGTGGAGGTGGCACAGGAGGTCGAAGTTGATCGCCCCCCGCGCCCCGAGGGACACCGTGGGCCGATCCCTTCGGACCCGCGGGCCGTCCGAGGCGATGAACGCGTCGGCCGCGAAGGCGTCACGGTTGGCCCGGACCACGTCGTGCACCCCGGCCGAGCCGTTCTCCTCGCCGGTCTCGATCATGAACTTGGCGTTGAATCCGAGCCGCCCGCGCGTCTCGAGCACGGCGCCGAGGGCCGCCATGTTGATGGTGTGCTGGCCCTTGTTGTCGGCCGTGCCGCGCCCGTAGAGCCGGTCGCCCTCGCGCGCCGTCTTCCAGGGTCCGTCGCCCCGGGTCCAGCGCGCCTCCATCCCGCGGACGGTGTCGCCATGGCCGTAGCCGAGCACGGTCGGGAGCGATTCGTCCTCGATGCGGGTCGCAAGGAGGATGGGGCCGGCCCGCTCGATCGGGTTGGGATAGACGCGGCACTCGAATTCCATCGCCTCGAAGGCGGGCGCCATCTCCTCGTCGAGGTAGCGGGCGCAGTGGGGCAGCCCTTCGACGATCTGGCTCTCGGACGGGATCGCCACCCGGCGGGCGAGGTCCGCCTCGAAGGCGCCGCTGTCGAAGTATTCGGTGGCGCGGGCCATGGCTTCGTCGCGGCTCGGCATGGGTCCTCTCCTGTTCCTGGTTCCGATCTTCGGGCGGGTCGCGGGCGGCCCGCCGACGGTGCCCCGCGACGGGGCGGGGGCTGCGTGTCGCGGGGCCGTCCGGCCGCTCGTCGCGGCGCGATTATGGCCGATCGCGGACCGGCCGCGGGCCGCTACACTGGCGCGTCCGACTCTGGCCGCGGCTTCTCGCGGGGACGGAGGCGGAACCGTGCCCGGAGCCGGAGAAAGAGATGAAGATTGCCCGCGTCGAGACGATCCCCCTCGCCATTCCCCACGACAGCGGCGGCCCGCCGCCCGCCTGGGGCGGGCGGGCGTGGAACGCGCTCAACATCCTGCTCGTGCGGGTCGAGGACGAGGAGGGCGCGGTCGGCTGGGGCGAGGCGTTCAGCTACAACTGCATGCCGGCGGTCCGGGCGATGCTCGACCAGAGCGTCGCCCCGGTGGTGGTCGGCCGGGACGCGACCGACATCGCCGCCCTCATGCGCGAGCTCCAGCAGGCCATGCACCTCTTCGGCCGCTACGGCATCACCATCTTCGCCCTCTCGGGGATCGACATCGCGCTCTGGGACCTCAACGCGAAGCGGGCCGGGATGCCGCTCGGGCAGCTCCTCGGCGGGCCCGCCTCCCCGCCCCTCGTTCCGGGGTACGCGAGTCTCCTCAAGTACCGCGACCCCGGCCTCGTCGCGGAGAACGTGGCCAAGGCCCTCGCGGAGGGCTATCCGGCCATCAAGCTCCACGAGACGGAGGAGCCCGAGGTCGCCGCGGCGCGCGAGGCGATGGGCGAGGGAGTCCCCCTTTGCGTGGACACGAACTGTCCGTGGACGCCGGCCGAGGCGCGCGAGATGGCGCTCCGCCTCCGGGACTACGACCTCCACTGGCTCGAGGAGCCGATCTTCCCGCCCGAGGACTTCGAGGCCCTCGCACGGCTTCAGCGCGAGTCGGGGGTCGACCTCGCGTGCGGCGAGAACGCGTGCACCGCCTTCGAGTTCCGGAGCATGCTGGACGCGGGCGCGGTCCGCTACCCGCAGCCGAGCGTGACCAAGGTGGGCGGGGTCACCGAGTTCCGCAAGGTGATCGCGCTCGCGGAGGCGCGGGGGGTGACCGTGATGCCCCACTCTCCCTACTTCGGGCCGGGCTGGCTCGCGACCCTGCAGCTCCTCGCCGCCATGCCCCTCACCGGGCGCCCGGGAGGAAGCTGGACGGAGCGCTTCTACACCCGGCTCGAGGCGACGCTCTATCCGGGCTTCGTCTCCCCGGTCGAAGGCGGCCGGTTCCGGGTGCCGACCGGCCCCGGTCTCGGGGCCGAGCCGGACCCCGAGGTCATCCGCGACTATCGCGTGTCCGACTGACGCGCGGTTGCGGCGCCCACGCCGGCGCCGGCACCGGCACCGGCACCGGCGCGGGCATCGATTCGGAGCACCGGGCGCGTCCGTTCGGGGCGACGCGAGGCCCCGGCGCGTCCGATCCCGCGTTTCGCCACTTCAGTCGCATCGGCCTCGCCGGGTCGCCGGGTCGCAGTATTGTCGCTCATGCGACCTCCCATGGCGCCCGCGGGACGGGTCCCTCGCAGGGGCGGGGGAGCGCGTATAGGTTCCGTGGTCGAACCCATCGGAAACCGACCCACGGCTCGGGAGCGCATCATGAACACGATGACGACGAGTGCCGGCGCACCGGTCGCCGACAACCGGAACAGCCTGACCGCGGGACCCCGCGGCCCGGTCCTCCTCCAGGACTACCAGCTCATCGAGAAGCTCGCCCACCAGAACCGCGAGCGGATCCCCGAGCGGGTCGTGCACGCGAAGGGGTGGGGCGCGTTCGGAACCCTCCGGATCACCAACGACGTCACGAGGTACACGCGCGCCGGCCTGTTCTCCGAGGTCGGCAAGGAAACGCCCCTGCTGGTGCGCTTCTCCACCGTGGCCGGCGAATCGGGCGCCGCGGATGCGGAGCGCGACGTGCGCGGTTTCGCGGTCAAGTTCTACACCGAAGAGGGAAACTGGGACCTCGTGGGGAACAACACCCCCGTCTTCTTCATCCGCGACCCGCTCAAGTTTCCGGACTTCATCCGGTCCCAGAAGCGCCACCCGCGCACCAATATCCGTTCGCCGGCCGCGATGTGGGACTTCTGGTCGCTGTCGCCCGAGTCCCTGCACCAGGTCACGATCCTGATGTCCGACCGGGGGTTGCCGGTCGCCCCGATGTACATGAACGGCTACGGATCGCATGCGTTCAGCTTCTGGAACCGGGCCGGGGAGCGCTTCTGGGTCAAGTTCCACCTCAAGACCCGCCAGGGGCACCGGCACCATACGAACCGGGAGGCCGCCGCGGTGATTGGCGGATCGCGGGAGTCCTACCAGGAGGCGCTCTTCGGCGCGATCGAGCGGGGCGAGTTTCCCCGGTGGACGATGCACGTCCAGATCATGTCGGAGGAAGCCGCCGCGAAGTCGCCCTTCAACCCCTTCGACCTCACCAAGGTCTGGCCGCACGCCGACTACCCGTTGATCGAAGTCGGGGAGATGGAGCTCAACCGCAACCCCGACAACTACTTCTCCGAGGTGGAGCAGGCTGCGTTCAGTCCGTCGAACGTGGTGCCCGGCATCGGGTTCAGTCCCGACAAGGTGCTGCAGGCCCGGTTGTTCGCCTACCCCGATGCGCACCGCTACCGGCTCGGGACCCACTACGAGGCGCTGCCCGTCAACCAGCCCCGGTGTCCGGTGCGGCACTACCACAAGGATGGTGCGATGCGGTTCTTCGCGAACGATTGCGGCAATCCCGACGCGTACTACGAGCCGAACTCCTTCGGCGGTCCGGTCGCGAATTCGGACTGCCGGGAACCGTCCCTGGCGCTGTCGGGGGACGCCGGCCGCCACGATGACCGGCACGGCAACGACGACTACAGCCAGGTCCGCGCCCTGTTCGAGCTCTTCGACGACGCCGAGCGGCAGCGCCTGTTCTCCAACATCGCCGAAGCGATGAAGGGGGTTTCGCCGGACATCGTGTGGCGGCAGCTCGCGCACTTTCGCCGCGTGCACCCGGCCTACGCGGAAGGGGTGGCCGGCGCCCTGGAGCAGCCGCTGGAGACGGCGGCGGACTGAACGGCACCGGCGGCGCCGGAGAGCGTCGGCGGACCGGGGGGCGGAGCCGCATCCCCGGGCCGCCGGGTGGCGGTCTGCCCGGACTCCCGAATCGAGACCGGCGGCTCTTCTTCGGCCGACGGAAGCCGTCGTCCCGGCCGGGGTTGCGGGCAGGTTCCCGGCGCGTTCCGGCTGACCGATCCGGGAGCGGGCCGGTCCATCGCATTCGCTGGTAGTATCGGCGGCCAACCGGGCGTGCCGCACCCGGCCGGCCCCGGTCGCCGGCCGGTGGACGGGATGGCGGTTCGGTTCTCGTCCGCGGCGGGGACGGGCGCGGGATTCAGGCAGCGGAGCCGGTCGACTCGTGGAGACTTCATCTTTCGCCAGCCGGTTCGGGGCGGATGCCGGAGGTGCGGGCAGTCCTGTTCCGGAACGCGACGTCGAGGCGTACCAGGCGCGCGGGGTCGTCGTGCTGCGCGGCGCGTTCCGGGACTGGGTCGAGACGCTCCGGTCCGGCGTCGCGGCGGTGATGGCCGACCCGAGCCCCTTCGAGCGGACCGTCCGGCCGGACGACGGGAGCCCTCCCTTCTTCCAGGACTACTGCAACTGGGACCGCATCGAGGGGTTTCGCCGGTTCGTGTTCGAAAGCCCGGCCGGCGCGATCGCGGCCGCCCTGATGCGCTCCGCCCAGGCCCGCTTCTTCCACGAGCACGTCCTCGTCAAGGAGCCGGGCACGACGGTCGAGACGCCCTGGCACCACGATCAGCCCTACTACTGCATGGCGGGCGAGAAGACCGTGAGCCTCTGGGTCGCGCTCGATCCGGTCGCGCGCGAGACCTCCGTCGAGTACGTGGGGGGGTCGCACCGCTGGGGGCGGACCTTCCGGCCGATGCGCTTCAACGGCACCGACCTCTTTGTGGATGACCGGAGCGAACGGGTGCCGGACATCTCCGCAAGGCGGGACGAATACGATCTCGCGGGTTGGGAGATGGAGCCCGGAGACGCGGTCGCGTTCAGCTTCCGCACCCTGCACGGGGCGCCCGGGAACGTGTCGGAGTCGGTGCGGCGCCGGGCGTTCACGGCCCGCTTCGTGGGCGACGACGCGGTGTTCCGGGACCTCGGCGGGCTCGGATCGCCGCCGTTCCGCGACCTCGGCCTCCGCGACGGCGAGCCGCTCGCGGGACCCGCGTTCCCGGTCGTCCATCCCGGGGCGCCGACCGGAACCTGATTGCGATGCGCCGCGGCCGGCGCGTCGCGGTGGCGCGTCGCCGCGTTCGCTCCCCGCCGTCGCCGCCGCCGTCGTGCGGAAGCGCTCAGCTTCCGCGGCGAGGGTCCCGGTCGAGGTGCCGGGCCCGGGTGAGCGCCCCGTCCCCGAAGCGCTTGCGCAGCGCGTCGACCGTCCGGTCGAGCCGTTCGTCGTGCGCCCCGGAGGGAGCTTCGAAGAGATCGAGCTGTCGCTGCTCTTCCCCGTCCTCCTCGCAAAGGTCGAAACCTGCGACCCCGACGAGACGAACCGGCACGCCGAGGTCGAATTCGTGGAGCAGCGCCTCGGCCGCCTCCACGACCGGGCGCGTCCCCCGGGTCGGGCTCGCGAGGAGGGTCTGGCGGGTGTGGAGCCGGAAGTCGGCGGTGCGCAGCTTCACCCGCACGCCCCGCGCCGCGACTCCTTCGTCCCGCAGCCGGCGCGCGACGGTGTCCGCCGCCCGCAACAGCCAGGGCCGGATCGCCGCCTCGCCGACGATATCCGTATCGAGAGTGTTCTCCGAGCCGATGCTCTTGGCCTCCCGCTCGGGAACCACCTCCCTTGGGTCGCGCCCGTTGGCGAGCGCATGCAGGTGGGCGCCGAGGCTGCCGCCGAGCCATCCTTCCAGGGTATCGCGCGAGGCGGCGGCGACATCGCCGATCGTGCCGACCCCGTGCGCCTCGAGGCGTTCGCGGGTGCGCGGCCCCACCCCCCAGAGCCGGTCGATCGCCAAGGGGTGGAGAAAGCCGGTCACTTCCCCGGGAGGGACGACGGTCAGCCCGTCGGGCTTTCCGTGGTCGCTCGCGACCTTCGCCACGTACTTGGTGGTGGACACGCCGACGGAAACGGTGAGCCGCGTAGCCTCGAGGACGGCGCGGCGCACCGCCTCGCCCATTTCCCGCGGTTCGCCGAAGAGCGTCTCGCAGCCCGTCATGTCGACGAACGCCTCGTCGACGCTGAGCGGCTCGACGAGCGGCGAGAAGGACCCGAGGGTCCGCATCACCACCCGGGAGATCTCGCGGTAGCGCTCGAAGCGCGGTGGGAGCACGATCGCGTGCGGGCAGCGTCGGCGCGCCACCGCCATCGGCATCGCGCTCCCCACCCGGTACGGCCGCGCCTCGTAGCTCGCGGTCGAGACCACCCCCCTCGGCCCGGTCCCGCCGATGAGCAGCGCCCGGCCGCGCAGCTCCGGCCGGTCGAGCTGCTCCACTGCGGCGAAGAACGCGTCCATGTCCGCGTGCAGGATGATGCGCGGCCAGCCGGAAACCATGGGCGGATGGTGGTACGGACTGGAACGATGATAGCCCGGAACGATCGGCGATCTTTCCCGACTGGTTCCCCGCGCCGCGATTCGTGGCACGATGGGACGGGAACTTCAATCGGAGGAGCGACCCGTGGCCAACCCGTTCACCCTCGAAGGCTTGCGCATCGCGATCACCGGCGCGGGCGGCGGCATCGGATCGACGGCCGCGCGCCTTGCCGCCGGCCTCGGCGCCGATGTCATGGTCTCGGACCTCGCGGTGCCCGAAGCGGTCGCCGAGTCCGTCCGCGAGCGCGGCCGGTTGTCGCAGGCCGCCGCCCTCGACGTGACCGACCGCGCGGCGGTCGAAGCCTGGGCTGAATCCTGCGGGGCGGTGGACGCCCTCATCGACTGCGCGGCCATCTGTCCCTTCGACGACTGGACCGAAGCGGGCTGGGACGAGGTGGCGGAGCGGGTGTTCGACATCAACCTGCACGGGCCCCTCCATCTCGTGCGCGCGTTCATGGGCTCGATGGCCGAGCGGGGGGGCGGGCGGATCGCGCTCGTGGGGTCGATCGCGGGCCGCATCGGCGGCCTGGTCTCCGCCCCCCACTACGTCATGAGCAAGGGGGCGATCCACAGCTTCGTGCGGTGGTGCTCGCGCCGGGGCGCGCCGCACAACGTCCTCGTGAACGCGGTGGCGCCGGGGCCGGTCCGGACCCCGATGACCGCGAGCCAGACCTTCGATACCTCCTACTTCCCGCTCGCGCGAATGGCCGAGGCGGAGGAAATCGCGGGCCCGCTCGTCTTCCTCGTCTCCCCGGCCGCGAGCTACGTGAGCGGCGCGGTCCTCGACATCAACGGGGCCATGCACTTCAGCTAGCTCCGCGACCGTCGGGGTCGATGCGGCCCGGCTCGCCGACGGCTTCCGGGCCGCGCCCGAATATTCGACGAGTAGTATCATCGGCTGGAGTCAGGCAGTCGACGATGGCGAGCACGACATGAGTACGATGAACAGCGAGGTATACGCCGCGCTCATCGAGGCCGGCGCCACCGAGGACAAGGCCCGCGAAGCGGCCAAGTCCGTCGCCCAATATGACACCGACATCGCCGAGATGAAGGCCAGCCTGCTCCTGCTCAAGTGGATGGTCGGTTTCAATCTTGCGTTCTCCGCCGCCATCTTGTGGCGGATACTCGCGCTCGACTGAGTGATGGCCGGGGCAGGCGCCTCCCGGCTCGACCCTTTCCGGCACACATTTCTCGCCACCTTCGAATGCCGCCGCTTGCACGCCGGAGTGCGCGGCGACCTTTCATTCATCGAACTTGTCCGGGGAGCTGAGCGATGAGCGGCGAAACGACGACGGGCGGCGGCTGGCAGTTCTGGATCGACCGGGGCGGCACGTTCACGGACGTGGTCGCACGGCGGCCGGGCGGCACCCTCGTCACCCACAAGCTCCTCTCCGACGACCCGGAGCACTACCGGGACGCCGCCATCCACGGAATCCGCGAGGTTCTCGGCCTCGGCCCCGGGGAGCCGATCCGCGGGGTCGATGCGGTCAAGATGGGCACCACCGTCGCCACCAACGCCCTGCTCGAGCGCAAGGGCGACCGCACCGCGCTCGTCGTCAACCGCGGGTTCCGGGACGCGCTCCGGATCGGCTACCAGACCCGGCCGCGCCTTTTCGACCTTCGCATCGTCCTGCCCGAGATGCTCTACGAGCGGGTGATCGAGGTCGATGGGCGGGTCGGCGCCGACGGAACGGTCATCGCTCCTCTCGATCCCGCTTCGGCCGAGGAGGGGTTGCGGGCCGCCCACGCGGACGGGATGCGCTCCGCCGCGATCGTGCTCATGCACGGTTACCGGTACCCGGAGCACGAGCTGGCCCTCGCCCGGCTCGCGCGCGAGATCGGCTTCACGCAGGTGTCGACGAGCTACGGAACCAGCCCGCTCATGAAGCTCGTCGGTCGAGGCGACACCACTGTGGTCGACGCCTACCTCTCGCCGCTCCTTCGCCGCTACATCGACCAGGTCGGAGCGGAGCTCGGAGAAGGGGTGCGCCTCATGTTCATGCAGTCGAACGGCGGGCTCACCGATGCGCGCCGGTTCCAGGGCAAGGACGCGATCCTCTCCGGCCCGGCGGGCGGCATCGTCGGGGCGGTGGAGACCGCGGCGCGGGCCGGCCGCAAGCGCATCATCTCCTTCGACATGGGCGGCACCTCCACCGACGTCGCCCACTACGACGGCACCTACGAGCGGGCCTTCGAGACGCTGGTCGCCGGGGTGCGGATGCGCGCGCCGATGATGATGATCCATACCGTCGCGGCGGGGGGCGGGTCGATCCTCTCCTTCGACGGGGCGCGCTACCGGGTCGGGCCCGAATCGGCCGGCGCGGACCCGGGGCCGGCCTGCTACCGGCGGGGCGGGCCGCTCAGCGTCACGGACTGCAACGTGCTCCTCGGCAAGCTCCAGCCGGAGTTCTTCCCGCAGGTGTTCGGGCCGGGCCGCGATCAGCCCCTCGACCGCGAGGCGGTGACGGCCCGGTTCGAGGCGCTCGCGGCGGAGATTGCGGCGAGCCCGGCGGGGGCCGGGCGGCCCGCGCCGTCCGCGGTGGAGGTGGCGGAAGGCTTCCTTCGCATCGCGGTCGACAACATGGCGAACGCGATCAAGGCCATCTCGGTGCGGCGCGGCCATGACGTGACCGGCTACACCCTCAACTGCTTCGGCGGGGCGGGCGGGCAGCACGCCTGCCTCGTGGCCGACGCGCTCGGCATGACCCGGGTGATGATCCACCCGCTGGCGGGGGTGCTCTCCGCCTACGGGATGGGGCTCGCGGACGTGCGGGCGCTGCGCGACCGGGCGCTCGAGGTGCGGCTCGACGGGGCGGGGGTGGAGTCCCTCGGCCTCGTCCTCGACGAGCTCGCGGACGAGGCCCGGGCGGAGCTCGCCGCCCAGGGGATCGGGGCGGAGCGCATCCGGGTGCTACGCCGCGCCCACGTGCGGTACGACGGAACCGACATGCCGGACCTCGTGGACGCGAGCGATGCAAACGAGATGACGGCGCGTTTCGAGGACGCCCACCGCCGCCGATACGGGTTCGTCATGCCGGAGAAGGCGCTCGTCATCGAGGCCGCCTCGGTGGAGGCGATCGGCCGGGTGGAGGCGGACGGCGATTCGTTCGCCGCGGGAGCCGTCCGGGGAGGTGACGGTGCCCTCGAGTCGGTCGCGAAGCCCGAGCCGGTGGCCCGGGTCGGGGTCCGGTTCGATGGCGAGGAGCACGATTCGCCGGTCTATCGGCGCGAGGCGCTCGGTGAGGGAGCCGCACTGGACGGTCCGGCCATCCTCCTCGAGTCCACCGCCACCACGGTGGTGGAGCCCGGCTGGCGGGCGGTGCTCGCCGCGAGCGGCGACCTCGTCCTTGAGCGCGTCGTGCCGCTCGCCCGCGAGTCGGCGGCCGGCACCGACTGCGACCCGGTCATGCTGGAGGTGTTCAACAACCGCTTCATGTCGATCGCGGAGCAGATGGGGCTCACCCTCGAGAACACCGCCCACTCGGTGAACATCAAGGAGCGGCTCGACTTCTCGTGCGCGCTCTTCGACCCGGACGGGATGCTCGTCGCCAACGCCCCGCACATCCCCATCCACCTTGGGTCGATGGGCGAGAGCGTGGTCACGGTCGCGCGGGAGAACCGCGGACGGATGAAGCCGGGCGACGTATTCTGCGTGAACGCGCCCTACAACGGCGGCACCCACCTGCCGGACGTGACGGTCATCACCCCGGTATTCGAGGAGGACGGGCCGGTCGAGCCGACGGACCCCGGTGGCCCGGGCCCCGGCACCGGCCCCGGCACCGGAACCGACGCGCGAGCCGATGACGGCACGGCCGTCCGGCCGCCGTCCGGCACCGGGTCCGACTCCGGGCCCGGGACGCCCCCCGGTGCGCCCCGCATCCTCTTCTTCGTCGCGAGCCGCGGCCACCACGCGGACATCGGTGGCTCCATGCCGGGGTCGATGCCCCCCGACGCGCGCACGGTGGAGGAGGAAGGGATCCTCTTCGACAACTTCATGCTCGTCGACGGCGGCCGCTTTCTCGAGACCGAGCTCCGCGCCCACCTCGGGGCGGGGCGGTGGCCGGCCCGCAACCCGGACCAGAACGTCGCCGATCTCAAGGCCCAGATCGCGGCCGGCGCGAAGGGCATCGAGGAGGTGCGCCGGATGATTGACGACTTCGGTCTCGACGTGGTGCACGCTTACATGAAGCACGTGCAGGACAACGCCGAGGAGCAGGTCCGGCGGGTGATCGACGTGATGCGCGACGGCGAGTTCGAACTCCCGATGGACGTCGGGAGCCGGATCCGGGTGCGCATCGCCTTCGACCGGGAACGGCGCGAGGCGACCGTCGACTTCACCGGCACGAGCGGGCAGCTCCCGAACAACTTCAACGCCCCGTCGGCAGTCGCGCGCTCGGCCGTGCTCTACGTGTTCCGGTGTCTGGTCGAGGATGACATCCCCCTCAACGAAGGGTGCCTGAAGCCCATCCACATCGTCATCCCGGAGGACTCGATGCTGGCCCCGAAGTACCCGGCCGCGGTGGCGGCGGGGAACGTGGAGACGAGCCAGGCCCTCGTCGACGCGCTCTTCGGGGCGCTCGGGGTGGCCGCCGAGAGCCAGGGCACGATGAACAACGTCCTATTCGGAAACGAGCGTCACCAGTATTACGAGACGGTGTGCGGCGGGGCGGGCGCGGGTCCGGGCTATGACGGCACGTCGGCCGTCCACACCAACATGACCAACACCCGCCTCACCGACCCCGAGATCCTCGAGTGGCGCTACCCGGTGGTGCTGGAGAGCTTCGGGATCAACCGCGGGAGCGGGGGCGCCGGGCGCTGGCGGGGCGGGGGCGGAAGCGTGCGCCGGCTCCGGTTCCTGGAGGCGATGGACCTCACGGTGCTGTCCCAGCACCGCATCGTCGCGCCCTACGGGCTCGGGGGCGGGGAGGACGGCCGCTGCGGGCGCAACTGGGTGGAGCGCACGGACGGCACGCGCGACGAGATGACCGGCCAGGACCACCGCCAGGTGGACCCCGGCGACGTCTTCGTGCTCGAGACCCCCTCGGGCGGCGGCTACGGATCCCCGCCCGCTCCCGGCGACGAACGTGTCTCGAGGAAGTGACCGGGAATCAGTTGAAGGCGAGGGTGACGCGGCGGCCGGTCTCCAGGGATTCGTAGGCGGCGTCCGCCATCGCGAGCGCGCGCGCGCCGTCGGCACCGGTCGGGGTGGCTTCGGCCGTGCCATCCAGCACGTTCACGAAGTGGTCCCACTCCGCGCGATAGGCGGCGGAGTAGCGCTCCAGGAAGAAGTGCATGGCCTTCTGGGCGGTGAAGCCGTGGGCGCCGCCATGCACCAGGGTGGACTCGGGCACGTTTCCGGCCGCGAGCATTCCCTCGCTGCCGTGGGCCTCGATGCGCTGGTCGTACCCGTAGGTCGAGCGGCGGCTGTTGTTGATGACCGCGAGCTTGCCGCTCGCCGTCCGCATGCCGACGATGGTGGTGTCGTGGTCGCCAAGGGCTGCGACCTCGTCGTCAATGAGGGTGGAGGCGCTCGCCCAGAGCTCCGTCGGGTCTTCGCCGAGGAGGAATCGGGCGAGGTCGAAGTCGTGGATGGTCATGTCCCGGAAGATGCCGCCGGACGCCCGGATGTACTCGGCGGGGGGCAGCCCCGGGTCGCGCGACGTGATGAGGAGCTGCTCGAGCCGTCCGATTGCGCCCCCGTCGAGCTCGGACTTGAAGTGCCGGAAGTGGGGGTCGAAGCGCCGGTTGAACCCGACGATGAGCTTGGTTCCCGACCCCTCGATGTTCGCGAGGCACTCGCGCACCCGGGCGCTGTCGAGGTCGATGGGCTTTTCGCAGAATACGTGCTTGCCGGCCGCCGCCCCTGCCTCGATGTAGTCCGAGTGCGTGGGGGTGGAGGACGCGATGACGATCGCGGCGACATCCGGGTCCGCGAGCGCGGTATCCGCGTCCACGGCCCGCGCGCCGTGCTCTGCCGCCATGGACTCCGCCGCCGCCCGGTCCACGTCCACCACGTAGGCGAGCTCCGTCCGGTCATGCCCGACGATGCTTCGCACGTGGACCTTCGCGATCCTCCCCGCCCCCAACAACGCGATCCTGTACATCCGCCCGCTCTCCCCGTGGAACCCCGCCATCCCTCGCACTTCTCGCCCCTCCGCCGTCATTGAGCGGATGGCAAGTGCCAATTGGGCATGATAGACGACCTCGAGCGGTTCCCATGCGGGCCGTCCGCGGCGAACGACGACGGGGTCCGAACGGGCGGGCGCCCGTACGTCCGGCTATCCGGCGGGGGCGGGCTCGAGGCGCAGGAGGGCGCCGTAGGGGGCGGGGGCGTCCGTCAGGACGTAGATGAGGCCGTCGGGGCCGGTGCGCACGTCGCGGATCCGCCCGTAGCGGTCCTCGATCAGGCGCTCCTCTTGCACCACCCGCTCCCCGTCGAGGACGAGGCGGGCGAGGTGCCGGAGCTTGAGCGCGCCGGCGAAGAGGTTGCCGCGCCACCGGGGGAACCGGTCGCCGTCGTACACGGTGAGCCCGGAGGGCGCGATGGAGGGGGTCCACTGGTGGATTGGCTGGGCCATCCCCTCGCGGCGGGTGCCTTGCCCGACCGGGATGCCGGTCATGTACTCGCGTCCGTAGCTGATGACCGGCCAGCCGTAGTTGATCCCGGCGCGCACGACGTTCACCTCGTCGCCACCCCGCGGCCCGTGCTCGTGCGCGAAGAGGGCGCCGGTCTGCGGGTGGAAGGCGAGGCCCTGCACGTTGCGGTTCCCGATGGTGTAGACCTCGGGGAGCGCGCCGTCCACCCCCACGAAGGGGTTGTCGGGCGGAACGGTGCCGTCGTCGCGGAGGCGGACGATGCTGCCCGCGTGGTCCCCCGGGTCCTGGGCGCGGTGCCGCTCGCCGCGGTCCCCGAGGGTGACGAAGAGATGCCCGTCCGGGGCGAAGCGCAGCCGCGACCCGAAGTGGCGCCCGCCGCCCGATTTCGGAAGGGCGCGGAACAGCTTCTCGACTTCCTCGAGCCGGTTGCCGCGAAGCCGCCCCCTCGCCACCTCCGTGCCGGCGCGCCGCCACTGGCCCGCCGCGTAGCTGAGGTACACCCATCCGTTCTCGCGGAAGTCCGGATGGAGCGCGACGTCGAGGAGCCCGCCCTGGCCGCTCGCGCGCACCCGCGGGACGCCGCCGACGGGTTGCGGATCGAGGCGGCCCTCGGTCACCGTTCGAAGCCTTCCCGAGCGCTCCGTCACCAGCAGCCGGCCGTCCGGCAGGAAGGCGAGCCCCCAGGGATGATCGAGCCCGGTCGCGACCGTGACCACCCGGAACGTGTGCTCCTCGGACGCGAACACGTCGGCCCGGGCCGGGAGGTTGGAAATGGCGAAGACGGCGGCGGCGACCGGAACCGCGAGGAGGGCGGCCCGGAGACGACCGACTCGCCTTCCGTACAAGCCCTTGATGAAGCGGGCGCTCGGGCCGGTGGCGGTGACCTGGCCGTGTTTGGGGGCCCGGGCGGGACCCCGGTTTCCGCCGGGGCGGCGGAAATGGCTCCGGTCGGCGCGGGAGCCGGAAGTGCGGCCGGCGCCGCGACGTACGGGAAGACCTCGGCTCACAAGAAAAAAAGGGGCGAGACCGGCGTCTCGCCCCCCGTGCTCCCAGTTCGTTCCGGCTCAGGCCGCGCCTACTTGGCGAGGCAGGTCGCCGCGTTCTCCGCCGTGCACACGTCGAGGCCGGTGTAGATCGGATCCTCGACCGCCATGCCCTTCACGAGATCCCGGAGGATGAACATCGCCTGGTAGCCCATCTCGTACGGACGCTGGCCGACCTGGCCGTTCGAGAGACCGTCCATGAGCTGTTCCATCTGCATCGGGAGGGTGTCGGCGACGATGACCGAGAGCGCCCCCGATTCCATCTTCGCCTTGTAGGGCTCGACCGCCTGACGGTAGGCGTTGTCGTACCACTGGGTGAACGCGCCGGTCGAGATGAACGCGGTCAGATTCGGGTTCGCGGCCAGGATGTCGGTCAGGCCCTGGACCGCCTTGTTGCCGTCGTCGTCCGTGATGAGCGGGCAGGCAGAGATTTCGGTCCAGCCGTTCTCCCCGGCGAGCTTGTTGCCCGGAGGGGTGGTGCCGGACATGCCGCCGAGAGTGTCCCGGATTCCCTGGAGCCGCTCGTTGTGGTTGGCCGCCGCCGCGCCGCCGGTCTGGAGGCAGACCGAGCCGCCGTTCGGCTGGAGCCCCTGCGCGATCTTCGCGAGGTTCACGCCGATGTCGTAGTTCTTGGTTCCTACATAGGTGGCGCGCACGCCCTTGTCTTCCTCGAGGACGTCCGCGTCCCAGGTCATCGTCGGGATCCCGGCCGCCATGGCCGCCTTCAGCACCTTGGCCATCGCCGGCGCGTTGGAGGGTGCGACCGCGATGCCGTCTACGCCCTGGCTGATGAGGTCCTGGACAATCTGAATCTGCTCGATCTCGGTGTGCTCGCTCGGGCCGATGTACACGCACTCGATGTCGGCCTCTTCTTCCTGGGCCTTGTAGCAGCCGTCACGCGCGAGGTCGAAGAACGGGTTGTTCATCGCCTTGGGCACGAGGGCGAGCTTCATCTTGCCGTGGCTGTCCGCGAGGGCCGCGCCGCCCGCGAAGGTGATGGCTACGGTACATGCCGCAATGAGGACTTTCCGCATGGATGTCTCCTTGTTTTGGTGGTTGCAGGGTTGGTTGGAAGGGCACCTCGAGTGCCGGGTCAGCCTCCTCGGTTCCTGAGGCGCTCGAGGAGCACCGCGAGGATGATGAAGAGGCCGATGAAGAACTGCTGCCAGAGCGCGTCGATGCCCCCGAGCAGGAGCGAGTTTCGGATGAGCTCCATGAGGGCGGCGCCGATCGGAGCGCCGATCGCGTAGCCGATCCCGCCCATCAGGTTCGCGCCGCCGATGACCGAGGCCGCGATCACGTTGAGCTCGTAGGTGAGGCCGAGCGCGTTGGTGACGGAGCCGAACCACCCGACCATGAGGAAGGCGGCGAGACCCGCGCAGCTCGACGAAACGACGTATACCGACACGATCACCCGCTCCACGGGGATGCCGGAGAGCTTGGCCGCCTCCGCGTTGCCGCCGACCGCGAACACCCAGCGCCCCCAGGTGGTGTAGCGGAAGGCGAGGATGAAGACGATGGTGAGCACGATGAGGACCCACACCGGGTTCGGGACGCCGAGGACGCTCTCCCCCCCGATCCACTCGAAGAGGTCCTGGTCCGGCCCGAACTCGTAGAACATCTTGTTGTTCGAGATGACCATGGCGATCGATCGGGCCATCGCCAGCATGCCGAGGGTGACCACGAAAGGCTGCATCCGAAGATACGCGATGAGCACCCCGTTGATGAGGCCCACCGCCACTGCCGTCCCCATGCACGCGATGAAGCCCACGCCGACGGAATAGCCGGCGTTCATCGCCATCGCGGCCGCGATGCCGGTGAGGCCCATGAGCGAGCCGACCGAGAGGTCGATGCCCGCGGTGATGATGACCGCGGTCATCCCGAGGGCCATGATCCCGAAGAACGCGAAGTTCCGGGTGACGTTGTACATGTTTCGTTCGGTCATGAACACGTCGGACACCATCGACATGACGATTCCGATCGCGATGATCGCGACCATCACCCAGAACGGCTGGGCGCGGATGGCCGCGCCGATCGCGGTCAGCTCGCGCCGCGCGCTGACCGACTCGTCGATGGCCGCGTGGCCCGGGGATTGGCCGGTGGTCTCGTTCATGCGCTCTCGATGGCTCCGGTGATGAGGCCGGTGACCTCCTCGGGCGAGGTTTCCGCGATGGGCTTGTCGGCCACCTTGCGGCCGCGGCGGAGCACCGCCACCCGGTCGCAGACGCTGAACACGTCGGGCATGCGGTGGGAGATGAGGACGACGGCGTGATCGGAGTCCCGGAGCTGGCGGATGAGGTCGAGGACCTCCGCCACCTGGCGCACCGAGATCGCCGCCGTCGGCTCGTCCATCAGCACGATCTTGGGGTCGCTCAAGCGGGTGCGCGCGATTGCGACCGCCTGGCGCTGGCCGCCGGACATCTGCCGCACGATATCACGCGGTCGGGTCTCCGACTTGAGCTCCCCGAAGAGCTTGCCGGCCCGAGCGTACATTGCTCCGTGATCGAGGAAGCGCAGCGGCCCGATGGACTTCTTGACCTCGCGCCCCAGGAACACGTTGGCCGCGGCGGTGAGGTTGTCGCAAAGCGCGAGGTCCTGGTAGACGATTTCGATGCCGCTCTGACGCGCATCGAGGGGCCGGTGGAAGTGCACCGGCTCGCCCTCGAGGACGATATCTCCCTCGCTCGGGGGGTAGTTCCCGGCGCAGATCTTGACGAGGGTGGACTTGCCGGCGCCGTTGTCCCCCATGAGGCCCACGACCTCCCCGGTGCCGATCGCGAAATCGACCTCCTGGAGGGCCTGGATCGCCCCGAAGTTCTTCGAGATGCCGTGCATTTCGAGAACGGGCATGCGGCGGCTTCCCCCAATCGCTTCGAACCGCCGGGCGCACTCCGGGCGCTTCCGGGTGCGGCCGGCGGTTCGGGACCGGGGATTCTTGCATTGATCCCGATGGCGTGCAAAGTGAGCTGTGCGGTCCCCGCCCCGCCTTCGTTCGGCGCCCGCCGCCCCGTCGCGTGAGTCGCCTCCTCCCCCTCGCTTCCCGTACGCGGCCGGTGTCAGGGCACGTTTCCCGTCATTCGGAGTCACCTCTGCGTCGCCGCAGGGTCGAAGCGCCGTCGGGTCGATCGGCGCCGAACGGGGTTTCCGTGCTCCGGTGCGGCCCGCTCGGGGGGCGGTGGGTTCTCCCCGTGGCTACCGGGCTGCGGGCGGCGGGTGGCCGAGCCGCTCGGCGAGCGCGTGGAGCTCGGAGGGGATCTCGGCGAAGAGCTCGAGTCCGTCGCGAAGCGCCGCGGCCTTGCGCGCGAGGGCGAGCTGGCCGGGAAGCCGGACGCTGCGGTCCGCGTTCACCGGGGAGGATGCGAGGCAGGTCTCGGCGAGCCGGTCCATCTGGCGGGCGAACGCGCCGCCGCCGCCGAACCCGTCCGGCGCGAACGCGAGGACGAGGACCCCCGCCCCCCAGCCGGTCGGTTCGTCGGCGCGGCCGAAGCCGGAGAGCCCCTGGGTGAGCGCCTCGACGAGGAGACCGAGCGCGAAGCCCTTGTGGCCGTGGTCGAGACCGCCGATCGGGAGCAGCGCCCCGCCGTTCCCCAGCACCTCGGGGTCGTCGCTCGGTCGTCCCTCGGCGTCGATGAGCCACTGTCCCGGGAGCCTCTCCCCCCGCGCGCGCTGGCGGGCGCTCATCCCCGCGGTCGTGATGGACATGCTGATGTCGAGAAGGATCGGGTCGCCTCCGGTCGGAATGCCGGCCGCGATCGGGTTCGGGGTCATGACCGCGGTGGTTCCGCCGAAGGGAGCGACCATCGCGTCGCTCGGGTCGGAGGACAGCACGAGCACGAGGTGGCCGCGCCGGGCCGGTGCCTCGATGAAGGAGGCGAGGCACCCGATATGGTGGCTGCGGCGGATCGCGACCGACCCGACTCCGAACTCGTCCGCGCGATCGCAGGCCTCGGCGAGCGCGCGCGCGGTGACCCAGATGCCGGGCAGGCGGCGCGCGTCCCAGCACGCGGAGGCGCCCCGCGATGCGATCACCTCCGGTTCGCCCTCGACCGCCATCTCGCCGGACTCGACTTCCTCGACGTACTCCGCGAGGAGCGCGAGCCCGTGGGTGGTGTGCCCGTAGAGATCCGCTTCGACCAGCCCCTCGGCGACCACCTCCGCCCTGTCGCGGGGCATGCCCGCCACGTGCAGCACGCCGGCCGCGAACGAACGGAGCTCGCCGGGGTCGAAGCGGAGCGGGGTGCCCCCCGCGTCGTCGCCGCTACGCGTATCGGATGTTGCCGTCATGGGTTCCTCCGCACGTGGCCCTCCCTGCACCGTCCGCGTCCGGCCCTACGCCGGAAGGCAAGCGGGGCCGAGCGGCTCGTAGGTCTTGTAGGCGAGCACGAACTCCTGGTGGCCGAGGGCCTCGGAGCGCGTCGGCCGGCCGGAGGCGGCCGCGACGACCTCGGCGAGGATCCGCTCCCCGACCTGCTCGATCGTCTCCACCCCATCCGCGATCGTCCCCGCGTTCACGTCCATGTCGCCCGCCATCCGCTCGAACACGCGGGTATTGGACACCCCCTTGATGACCGGAGCGACCGCCTGGCCGACCACGGACCCCGCGCCGGTCGTGAAGAGGATGAGGTGGCAGCCGGAGGCGACCATCTCGGTCACGGTCTGGGTGTCGTTGATGTTCGGGATACCGAAGCGCACCGCGCCGTCGTTGACGGTGTCCATGAGATAGAGCCCGGGGCGGACCGGGCGCACCCCGGGCTTGAGGAGCCCCGCGATCGGCCGGGTGCCGCTCTTCGCGTACGCCCCGAGGGACTTCTCCTCGATCGTCGAGAGGCCGTGCTTGATGTTGCCGCCGCCGAAGCTCCCGTGGCCGAGATCGTCGTAGTAGCGGCGGGCCTTCTCCACCGCGCCCCGGATCTCGCCCGCGAGAGCCGGGTCGGCGGCGCGCGACGCCATGTGCTCCTCGCAGCCGATGAGCTCGCAGGTCTCCTCGAACATGACCGTCGCGCCCGCGTCGACGAGCAGGTCGAAGGCGTGTCCGACCGCCGGGTTGATCGTGACCCCGCTCAGGCCGTCGGAGCCGCCGCACTTGGTGCCGACGACGAGGTCGGAGAGCCCGAGCGAAGTTTCGGGCGGCCGTCGCTCGGCGAGCCGCGCCTCGACCCAGATCCGCCCGCGTTCGATCGTCGCGGCCGTCCCGCCGCACCCCTGGATGACCAGCATTTCCACCGGCCGTCCCGCGGCCCGGACCGCCTCGCGGAGCGCGCTGCGCTTGAACTCCTCGCAGCCGAGGGAGACGAGGAGCACTGCCCCGACGTTGGGGTGCGTGCACATCGCCTCGAGGACCCGGTGCGCGTAACCGCTCGGGTAGCATCCCGGGAAGCCGATAAGCTGGACCCCCTGCTCCGCGTAGGGGTCGGCGATGCGCCGGGCGACGTGGTGCGCGCACTCGACGAGGTAGGCCACCACCACGTAGTCGCGGATCCCGATCCGCCCGTCGGCGCGCCGGTAGCCGCGCATCCGCGCGAGCGGCTCACGCGGTTCACACGAAGAAGCTCGAGCTTCTCCCGTGGCGGTGTCCGGCGACTCCCCGGAGGGGCCGCCGTCGGGAGCGGGCCCATCGCGTGCCGGACGCCCCGGTGCGGGAGCGATCGCTTCGCTACTCATAGTGGTCCTCGTCGTTGTCGAGGTAGCGGCTCGCGACATTGTGGACGTGCGCGAGCCGTCCCGCCCCGATGGCGTCCGTCGCGACCCCCACCGGCACCCCGTAGCGCACGAGGAGGTCCTCCGGGGCGATGTCGGCGAGCGCGATCTTGTGCCCCTGGGGGATCGGCTCGAGCGCGACCTGCCGGCAGCCGCGAAGGTCGCGGGCGGTCGCTCCCGCCGCGATGTCGCGGGTGGCGACGCCGACGTTGTCGCCGGGTGCCATCACCACCATGTTGACCGCCGAGTTCCCGCCGCCGCTCATCCGTCCGCTCGTCCATCCGCTCCTCCGCCCGCCCCGATGATCCGCGGACATCCGATCGCCTCCAGCATCTCTCTCGCACGGCCCCGGTACCGCTCGCGCACGTCGCGGGTCGGGGGGCGGCACCGGCTCGACGGCAGCCCGACGAGCTCCATGCACAGCTTGTCGAGGTAGCCGTCGCCGCTCGTGTACTCGCGCTCGATCTCGACCCAGAGCTTGTAGAAGGGCATCGCCTCCTCGACCATCATGCGAGCGATTTCGGGATAGTTGCCCGCCCGCGCTTCGTCGAGGAGCCGGATGCCCCACTCCGGCCAGAAGTTGCAAAGGTGCACCTCGAACGCCTTCGCCCCGAGGGCCGGCATGGGACTGAAGGCGAAGTAGAGGTTGTTGTCGATGATCGTGAAGCGCTCGGAGAAGTGCGAGGTCACGTCCTCGAACTCCATCGCGTCGGTGCGCGGGGTCGCCCACTTGAGGCCGACCACGTTCGGGATCTCGGCGAGGCGCTCGACCATGCCGAACGAGATCCCGGTCGAGGTCCAGAAGGTGTTGTAGACGATGATCCCGACCGCGGGCGCGGCGGCCGCGGCGGCCTGCACGAACTCTTCGAAATCGCCTTCCCCGTGCTCGAAGTAGAAGGGGCACGAGACCTGGATGAAATCGGCGCCGAGCGCCTGCGCGGCGCGCGCGAGCCGGACCAGCTCGAGGGTGCTCGTGGTCTGGGCGCCCATCGCGACCGGCACCCGCCCGTCCGCCTCGTCGACCACGACGGACGCGACCCGCACCCGCTCGTCGAACGTCATCGTCGAGAAGTCGCCCGCCGCGCCGCCCGCGAGCAGGGTGGCGCGCGCCCCCTCGAGTCCGTGGTCGACGAGGAAGCGCACGTAGGTGCGAAGCGCCGGTTCGTCGACCGGCCAGCCCTCACGGTCCGCGAACGGGGTCGGGACCGTGACGTAGCAACCCTCGAGCGCCTGCCGGCGCCGCTCCGCATCCATCCGCATCCCCTACCCGGGAGCACCGCCTGCCCATGCGCTGCGCCATCGGTCCGGAACAACCGGATCCCCGTCGCATGCGCGGTGCGACCCGCACCCGTCCGACGCCGTGGCCGGCGCGCCGTCTCGAGCTCGGGTGCCGCGCGGTGGCGGAACGAGCGTAGCACGCAAATTGCCGCCGTCTCCCATGCGTGATACATACTTGGGACATGCCAATGGGCTCGAAGCCAGGAATAGAGAAGGAGACAGCATGAAACGTCAACCGACGCAACCCAAGTCCGAATCCGGCTCCATCACCCGCCGGCGCTTCGTCAAGACCGCCGGCGCGGCGGCCGCGCTCGCGGCCGGCGGAGCACCCTTCGTCGCGCCAAAGCGGGCGCGCGCGAGCGGCCACCACGAGATCCTGCACTGGAACTGGCTCGGCGCCTCCGACAAGGAGGTCTGGTCCCAGATGATCGACGCCTTCAACGACGCCCACAAGGACAAGGGTGTCCAGATCAAGATGGAGGACGTCGCCTTCGACCAGTACAAGACGAAGGTCCTCGCCTCCGTCGCGACCGGCCGCGCGCCCGACTTCGGTTGGGGCATCGCCGGCCAGGATGCGAAGTTCGCCAAGGAAGGGGTCACCGTGCCGCTGGACGAGATCATCGCGGGGTCGGGGCTCGACCTCGCCGACTTCACGGATCTCTCGCTCAAGGCGGCCCGTTACCCGCAGTCCGGCAACCAGCTTCACATGATTCCGATGGACCTCATGAGTCTTCAGCCCGAGATCAACGTGGACCACGTGACCGAGGCCGGGCTCGACCCCGAGAGCCCGCCCCAGGACGGGGAGGAGCTCCTCGCTTGGGCGGACGCGATGAGCCGGCGCGACGGCGACACCGTCACCCGCTCCGGGATCATGATGACGGGCTCCGGCGTCCAGCCCACCGTGACCTGGGGCATCGTCGCGGAGCAGATGGGCTTCCGGCGCGCGAGCGAGGATCTCAAGACGGCCTGCGTGAACCCCGAGGCCGGCAAGGAGGCGATGCAGTGGGTGCTCGACCTCTTCGACAAGCACCGGGTCTCCACCCGAGACGTGACGGACCGCTACAAGGCGTTCGGGACCGGGCAGGGGTCGATCTTCTGGACCGGGCCGTGGACGATCAACGGTTACGTCCAGCAGGGGCTCAACTTCATGACCTCGCTCTTCCCGAAGATCGGCAAGGAACGCCTCACCTACTTCGAGATGGGCGGCCTCGAGCTCTACCCCCAGCAGGACCAGGGCCGCTACGAGGCGACCATGCAGGCCATCAAGTGGCTGTCGGACAACAGCTTCCTGTGGACGACGGTCGGCCGTGGGGCGACCCCGCGCAAATCCATCATGAGCAATCCGGACTACAAGACGGCCGGGCATCCCTGGAAGGTCCGCGGGGCGTTCGTCGAGGGCATGGAGTTCGCGACCGCAGGCGAGATTCCGGTCCTCGCCGGCCCGGAGTTCACGATCTACTCCGGCGGCAACTACCTCGCCAAGACCCTCGAGGGAGTGTGGACCGGCCAGAAGTCCATCGACGACGCGATGGGCCAGCTCCAGGAACGCTGGCAGAAGAACCTGGACGCCGGCTGATCCGGCCACCGCACGGTCCGCCGGGCGCGGCGCCCGGCGGACCGTGACTTCCAGGAGAGGAACCGGGTTGTCTCGACCGGCGCGGTCGCGGTCCTGGGGGGCGGCTTCCGGGCGCGCCGCCGCGCGCCCGTCCGAGCCCGTGCTCGGCTAGGCGACGGTGGCCGCGCCGGCGACAGTCATCCGCGGCTCGGCGACGGGCCGGAAGATGGACGGGGTCGGATACCTCTTCGTCGCCTTCTTCGCCGTCCCCTTCCTCATCTTCAACATCCTGCCCGTCCTGTTCGGGGCGTACGTCGCGTTCACCGAGTGGAGCATCATCGGGACGCCGAACTGGGTCGCCCTCGACAACTTCCGCGAGGCGTTCGGTGACGAGTGGGCGCGCCTCGCGTTCTGGAACATCCTCTTCTACGGCCTCATCATCGTCCCCGGGGTCACCGTCGTCGGATTGTTCGCGGCCCTCTTCGTCAACAAGCGCTATCCGTTCTACGCCTTTGCCCGGACCATGTTCTTCGCCCCCACGGTGGTCTCGGCCACCGTCATCGGGCTCGTCTGGGTCTGGATGCTCGACACCCAGTTCGGCCTCGTCAACCAGTACCTCGGCTTCTTCGGGGTGTCGCCGATTCCCTGGCTCACCTCGATCGAGTGGTCCCTCATCGGGGTCAGCATCGCGTCCATCTGGTGGGATCTCGGGCTCGCGTTCGTGCTGTTCCTCGCCGCCCTCCAGGACATCCCGCGCGAGCTTACCGAGGCCGCCGTCGTCGACGGCGCGACCCGTCCCCAGCGCCTCCGGTACGTGATCCTGCCGCACGTCCGGGCCGTGTTGAGCATGGTCATCACCCTGCAGCTCATCTCGACCCTGCGGATCTTCAGCCAGGTCTACGTGATGACCAACGGGGGGCCGGCCGGATCGTCGTCCTCTCCGATCCACTACATCTACTCGGTCGCCATCGTCCGGATGGAATTCGGCTACGCGTCGGCGGTCGCGATCATGCTCTTCGCGGTCATCGTGGTCCTCACCATCGCGCACCGGCTGCTGCTGCGCGAGCGGGCATGATGGCCGGCCGCCCGGACCTCGGAGCCCGCTTCCGCCGGTACCTCGGCAGCCGGGGGATGGAGCCCGTCGACGTCCCCATCTGGCTCATCGGCACCCTCGTCGTCCTCGTCTGGGCCGCCCCCTTCGTCTGGATGGTCTCGACCTCGTTCAAGTTCCCGGGCGACGTGATGACCCACGACATCGAGTGGCTGCCGCGCCGGGCGACCATCGACAACTACATCCGGGTGTTCGAGTACCCGGTGGTGCGCTGGGGGATCAACAGCATCGTCCAGGCCGTCGCGTCGACGACCCTTTGCGTCATCTTCGGTGCCATGGCCGGCTACGCCCTCGCGCGCCTGCGGTTCCCGGGGCGGGCCGCGATCTTCGCCGTGTTCCTCGCCTCGCTGATGATCCCGGTCGAGGTCTCCGTCATTCCCATGCTGCTCGCCTTCATCAAGGTCGGCTGGGCGAGCAGCTACCAGGCCCTCATCCTCCCCACCATCGCCAACGTCTTCAGCGTCTACATCTTCCGGCAGTTCTTCCTGGGGTTCCCGGCCGAGCTCGAGGAGGCGGCGCGGATGGACGGGGCGGGGCCGTTCCGGCTCTTCTGGAGCGTTGCGTTTCCGCTTGCTCGCGCGCCGATGATCGCGACCGCGGTGATCGTCTTCACCCTCAACTGGAACAACTTCCTCTGGCCGCTCCTCGTCGTCTTCGACGAGGACATGAAGACCCTGCCGGTGGGGATCGCGGCCTTCGCACCGGTGGTCGGGTCCAACACCCAGCTCGAGGGCTTCAGCGTCGCGATGGCCGGGGTCACCGTGCTGAGCGTGCCGAGCCTCGCGCTCTTCTTCTTCCTCCAGCGCTACTTCATCGAAGGCATCTCGACGGGAAGCGTGAAGCAGTGACGAGGTCGATCGAGTGGTTCGCCCGGTCCGGGCCGAGAAGCGAAGTCGCCGCCGGGCAACGGCTGTCCGGTCGGCGCCACGGAGTCCGGCCGGCCGGACCCGAATCCCGACGAAGGTGCGGACAGGAGTCGGCGGGCGCATCCGGCGCGCCTCCGCGAGTCGGGGGCGGCCCCCCGCTGTCCGGTCGACCCGGCGGAACCGGAGGAGAGATTCGATGTCGATAGTCGGCACGCCCGAGCACCACACCATCTTCACGCACCCCGTGCACTGCGTGAACCAGGTCGCAACCCGGACCCTCGCGAACGGCGACCTCGTGTGTGTCTTCAACGAGGAACGCTTTCCCTACCACCATGACAGCGGCCAGACTCTCTTCGTCCGCTCGCAGGACGGCGGGGTGACGTGGAGCGAGCCGTCCGTCGTGCTGCCGTGGAGCGAGACGGTCGGCAACTGGGACTGCGGGATCTGCGAGCTCGCGGACGGGACCCTGCTCGTGAACTTGAGCATCACCGCGTTCTTCAAGCGCGGCATCAAGCCGGAGCAGCCCTCCTGGAGCATGCACCCGATGACCCGGGAATGGGGCGACTGGACCTGGGCTTTCAAGACCCAGGGGTGGCTCGGGACCGCCGTCCTCAAGTCGACCGACGGGGGCGCGACCTGGTCCGCGCCGATTCCGGTCAACGTGCGGCCGTTGAAGCACGGCGGCTGCCGCTCGGGCTGCTGGCTGCTCCCGAACGGCGCGCTTCTGATGGGCCTCTACGGCCGCATCCGGGGCTACGGCGAGGAGGGCGAAGGGGAGACGACGCGCTCGGCCCTCGTCCGATCGGACGACGGCGGCGACAACTGGGAGTACTACTCGACCCTCGCCTACGACCCGGCGAGCATCGTCGACTACGAGGAGCCGGCCCTCCTTCGCCTCCCGGACGGGCGGCAGGTCTGCTTCATGCGCACCCACGTCAACCCGAGCGGGGACGCGAAGAACATGGCGATGACCGTCTCGGAGGACGACGGATTCTCCTGGACCCCTCCGAAGTGGACGAACATCTGGGGCTATCCGGCCGATCTCATCACCCTCGAGGACGGCCGCCATCTCATGATCTACGGGTACCGGCGTCCACCGTACGGAGTGCGCGGGATCCTCTCCGAGGACGGGCTCACCTGGGACGTGAAGGACGAGTTCGTCATCCGGGAAGGCGGGGTGCCGGGCAACGCCGGCGCGGGCGCGCCGGCCCCCGGAGGCATGTCCCCGCGGGGCGGCGTCGACTGGCGCAACCCCGGCATCTACCAGCACATCGGCTATCCAAGCGTCGCCCAGGCTCCGGACGGCGCGGTCGTCGCCTGCTACCACGAGTGGGACGACCGCGACGACCCCCTCCAGTTCGTCCTGTGCACCCGGTTCCGGGTCTGACCGGAGAAGGCCGCGTCTCCGTTCGAGCCGATGCAAGGCTCGCCGCGCGCTCCGACCGAATCGGGTCGCGGCCGCAAGGGGAATCGCGGTAGCCGCGCTGCGTTTGCCGACCGGTTCGGATGCGGTGTGGACAACCCTTCGGCGGGAACGGTTCGTGCTTTCCGGGTCTCGACGCCGATGCCGCACGGAGCGGCCGCCGGCGCAGGAACTCCGGGGCGTTGTGCTAGCATCGGGCGACGGTCGCGGGGCGGGGTTCGGGGGGTCCGATCCGGTATCGCCGCGGGAGGCGGCTGGAAGCCTCCGGGGCGTGCCGCGGCGCGGCGGAAAGGCAAGCGGAGACGAGGCGATGTCGCTCAAGCTCACCGACGAACAGCTCCGGCATTTCGACGACGAGGGATATCTCTTCCTCCCCGACGTCTTCGACCGTGCGGAGACGGATCTGCTGCTGCGCGAGGCGCACGGCATCTTCGCCTGCGACCGCAAGGAGGTGGTGCGCGAGCGCGACGGCCGCACCGCGCGCACTGCCTTCGCCGCCCAGCACTACAACGAGGCGTACGCGCGCCTCGCCCGCCATCCGCGCCTCGTCCGTCCGGTGCAGGAGATCCTCGGCGGCGAGGTCTACATGCACCAGTTCAAGATCAACGCCAAGGCCGCCTTCGACGGAGACGTGTGGCAGTGGCACCAGGACTACGGGGTCTGGTCGCGCGACGACCAGATGCCCGAATGCCTCGCCATGAACATCGCCCTGTTCCTCGAGGACGTGACCGAGTTCAACGGCGCGCTGATGTTCATTCCGCGCAGCCACAAGGCGGGGACCCTGGAAGCGGGCCACGACGTCGAGACCACGAGCTATCCGCTGTGGACGATCGACAACGCCACCATCGCCCGGCTGGTCGAGGAGGGCGGTCTCGTCTCCCCCAAGGGGCCGGCCGGCTCGATCATCCTCTTCAACGGCAACCTGGTGCACGGAAGCCCGAGCAACATGTCCCCCTTCGACCGGACCATCGTCTACCTGAGCCTTTGTCGGGTGGAGAACCACATCCGCCGTTTCAAGCGGCCGGAGTGGGTCGCCCACCGGGACTTCGCGCCCATCGAATGCCTCGGCGACGACTGCCTCCTGCCGCTCGCGCGCAAGGCGGCCTGAGGGGCTGATTCCGGTCGCCCGCCCCGGCGGCCGGCAGGGCCTCGGTCGAATTCCGGTGGCGTCCCGCCGCCGGAGACGCATTTCTCGCAACGATGGGAACCCGCTTGAAGCTGCGCATCGGCACCCGCGGATCCCATCTCGCGCGCATCCAGGCGCAAAACGCGGCGGCTCGGCTCAAGGGTCTCGGTCACGAGACCGAGATCGTGGCCATCTCGACGGCCGGAGACCGGTCGAGCGCTCCCACCTTCGCCGCGATTGGTCCGCAGGGGGTGTTCGTGCGCGAGATCGAGCAGGCGCTGCTCACCGGAACCGTCGACATCGCGGTGCATTCCCACAAGGACCTTCCCACCGCCTCGCCCGACGAGCTCGTGGTCGGGGCGATTCCCGCGCGGCGCGACCCGGCGGATGTGCTGGTCGTGCGCGCCGGGCGGCTCGACGACAGGCGCCCGGGCGACCCTGTCCCGCTGCGCGAGAACGCGATCGTCGGCACCGCTTCGGTGCGCCGGCAGGTGTGGCTCGCGCACTTTCGGCCGGACCTCGAGGCCCGCTCGCTCCGCGGGAACGTGCTGACCCGGATCCGACGGCTGCGCGAAGGCCGCTACGACGCGATTCTGCTCGCGCTGGCCGGCCTCGACCGGCTTCGTTCCGGCGAAGGCGAGGGCGAGCCGGCCCTCGATCTGGACGATCTGACCCTGGTACGCCTCGATCCGGACGTCTTCGTGCCCGCCCCCGCCCAGGGGGCCCTCGCCCTGCAGTGCCGCCGGTCCGACGAGCGGGTGCGCGCCGCGCTGGCCACGCTCGACGATGCCCGCACCCGCGCCGCCGTCGAGGCCGAGCGCGCCCTGCTCGCCCGCCTCGAGGGCGGGTGCGAGCTCGCCTTCGGCGCCTGGTGCCGGAACGGCGCCGACGGGAAGGCGGACGAGTGCGCGATGGTCGCCATGGTGGAGACGGCCGGAGAGGTGCGAAGGGCGACGGCGGCGGGACCCGAGCCGCCCGCCCTCGCGGAAGCGCTCTGGAACGCGCTGTCGGCCACCGGCGGCGCGCGCGGCGGTTGACCGGACCGTCCGGTGAACGGTCTCGCCGGGCGCCGCATCCTCCTCACCCGGGAGGGAGAGGACTGCGCCGCGTGGGCGGCGGAGCTCGAGCGCCTCGGAGCGGTGCCGGTGCGCTTCCCGTGCATCGAGTGCCGCGAGATCGACACCCCGGCCCTTCGCGGACGGCTCGCCGCGGAGCTGCCTCGCGCCCGCTGGCTCGCGTTCACCTCGCGCCGGGGGGTCGCGGCGTTCGCGACGCTTCGGAAGGGAGGGGGGACTGGCCCGGCTCCGGGCCCGATTCCGGCGCCGGCCGCGGTCCCCGCCGAGGTCAAGGTCGCGGTGGTGGGACCCGCGACCGCGCAGGCGGCGGCGAAGACCCTTGGCCGGACGGACCTCGACGGGGGGCCGGGCGGCACCGCCGCGTCGCTCGGCGCGGCCCTCGCCCCGATGCTCGCACCCCGCGACCGCGTGCTGATCGCGGTCGCGGAGAACGCGGGGCGGACCCTCGAGGCGGCCATCGCGTCCGCCGGAGCGGATTGCGCCCGGCTCGACGTCTATCGCACCGTTCCGAGTCCTCCGGCCGCGCGCAAGGCTGCATCCTCCACCCTGGGGGCGGATAATGTGTTCCTCGCGAGCCCCTCCGCCGTCAGCGGGTTCGTCAATCGGGTACGGCTGGATTCCGCCCCCGGTATCTTCACCATCGGACCGACGACGACGGCGGCGGCGCGAGCGGCCGGACTCGAGGTGACCGGCGAGGCGGCGCGACCGGGGCTGGACGGACTTGTGGAGGCAATGCGATGCGCGAGCTGACCATCACCGGGCCGGGGCGGATCCGGCCCCGCCGGCTGCGCCGCACGGCGGCCATGCGCGATCTCGTGGCGGAGACCCGGATCTCCCCCGACCAGTTCATCCTGCCCCACTTCGTGCTTCCCGTCGAGCGGGCCGAGGAGCCCGTTCCTTCCATGCCGGGGATCTCCCTCATGGGGGTCGAGAACCTCCTTCGCCAGGTGGAGTCGGACCTCGCGCTCGGGATCCGCTCGGTGCTCCTCTTCGGCCATCCTGTCCAGGGCACCAAGTCTCCGGGCGGCGAGGCGGCGGCAGATGCGCAAGGCGCGGTGCAGCAGGCAGTGACCCGGCTCAAGGCGGCGTTCGGCGACAGCCTCGTCGTGATGACCGACGTCTGCCTCTGCTCCTACACCGATCACGGACACTGCGGCATCATCGAGGGGGGCGAGGTGGACAACGATCGCTCACTTCGGCCGCTCGTCGAGACGGCCCTCAGCCACGCTCGGTCCGGCGCCGACGTGGTGGCCCCGTCGGACATGATGGACGGGCGGGTGGGGGCGATCCGCGACGCGCTCGACACCGAGGGGCTCGGCGGCGTCGCGGTCCTCGCCTATTCCGCGAAATACGCGTCCGCCTACTATGGCCCGTTCCGGGACGCGGCGGATTCCGCACCGGCCCACGGCGACCGCCAGAGCTACCAGATGGACTGCCGCAACGGACTCGAGGCGATTCGGGAGGCCGAGCTCGACGAGAGCGAGGGGGCGGACATGGTGATGGTGAAGCCGGCCCTGGCCTACCTCGACGTCATTGCCGCGGTTCGCTCCGCGACCACCCTGCCGCTTGCCGCCTACAACGTGTCCGGCGAGTACTCGGCGGTCAAGGCCGCGGCCGCCAACGGATGGCTGGACGAGGCGCGGGTCGTGCGGGAGAACCTGATGGGCATCCGCCGCGCGGGCGCCGATCTCATCATCACCTACCACTGCCGGGACGCGCTGCGGGAGAAGTGGCTGTGAACGGCGAACCCCGGGGCCATCTCCGCGGACCCGGCCGGCGCACGCGGGGCCGGCCCTTCCCGGCTCCACTCGCCCGGACCGCTCCGGCGCCGCCGGCTTGAACGAGACAGCGGGTCGGAACGCCGCCGCCGGCGCGTCGGGTCTTTCGGGAAACGGCACGTCCACCGGTCCGATTTCCGGTTCCGACCGTCGCCGCGGGAGCCGGGCGGGCGGCGGCACTCCGGCCACCCTCTTCGAGCGCGCGATCGCGCGCGAGCCGGTCCCGCGCCGCCCGCTCTGGATCATGCGCCAGGCCGGGCGCTACCTCCCCGAGTACCGGGAGCTCAGGAAACGCCACCGGTTCAAGGACCTCGCCCGCAACCCGGAGCTCGCGGCCGAGGTCACCCTGCAGCCGCTCCGCCGCTTTCCCTTCGACGCGGCGATCGTGTTCGCCGACATCATGAGCCCGGTGCCGGCCCTCGGCGTCGGATTCGACTTCGATCCGGGCCCGGTGGTGGCCGAGCCCCTCCGCTCGGCGGCGGCGGTCGCGGCCCTGCCCGAGCCCGATCCGGAAGAGGCGGCGCCGGAGGTGATCGAAGCCCTCCGGCACGTGCGCGGCGCCCTGCCGGCGAATACTGCCCTGCTCGGTTTCTGCGGCGCCCCCTGGACCCTCGCCGCCTATCTCGTGGAGGGCCGCGGGGTGAAGGACTTTCCGACCCTGCGGGCGTTCGCGGCCGCCGAGCCGCGCGCGCTCGAAGACCTCCTTGCGCGCCTGTCGCGCCTGATGGCGGGCTATCTCGTGCGCCAGGGCGAAGCGGGGGCGGACGCCGTGCAGATCTTCGATTCCTGGGCCGGCCTGCTTTCTCTCGCCGATTGGGAACGTCTCATCCGCCCCCACCTTCAGACGATGCTGGAATCGGTCGGCGCCGCCGGAGTCAAGCGGATCCTGTTCGTGCAGAACGCCCCGCATCTCGTGGACGCCTACGCCCGCCTGCCGGCGGAGGTGCTCGCGGTGGACTGGCGGGTGGACCTCGGCGTGCTCCAGCGCCGGCACGGCGGCCGGCGCGCCGTCCAGGGAAACATCGACCCCGCGGTCCTCACCGCCGGGCCGGGCGCCGCGCGCGCGGCCGCGGGAGAGCTGCTTGGTCGGGTGAACCCGACCGGCCACATTGTCAATCTCGGCCACGGGATCCTCCCCGCGACGCCCCTCGAGAGCGTGGCGGCGCTGGTGGAGGCGGTTCACGGCGAGTCCGCATGAGTCCTCGCGCGCGGGGCTCCGTACTGGCGCGGCCGCCTGACACTCGATCGACGTACCAGCCATGAGCGAGAGCGAGCGAACCCCGCCATCCGCGCCCCCGGCGCCGGACTTGAGCGAGAAGGGCACCCGGGACGGCGGGCGGACCTCCCTCGACCGCCGGCTGTTCCTGAAGTTCACGGCCTTCGGGGGCTGCCATGACGCGGGAGGCGCGGCTCGGGCCCTCGAGGAGAGCGGCGTCACCGGCGCGCTCTACCTCGACGCCAACGATCCGCGCGGTATCGGGATCGTGGCCGCGAGCGAGGACCCGGACCATTTCGTCACCGGATTTCGCGACTTGCTCGGTGCGCCGCCATTCGACCGCATGGAGCACAAGGCGGAGCTCGACATGCTCGGCCGCACGTATTCCATCGGCTACGAGTCCGATCTCGAGCACGTGCTCTTCGAACGGCCGATCTCGCGAATCGCGGACCCGGCGCTTCGCTGGGCGATCTGGTATCCACTGCGGCGGGCGAAGAGCTTCGCGAGGCTGTCCGCGGACGACCAGCGCCGCATCCTCGCCGAGCACGGGACGCTCGGCCACCGCTACGGCGCGGCCGGGCTCGCCCTCGACGTCCGCCTCGCCTGCCACGGCCTCGACAAGAACGACAACGACTTCATCATCGGACTGCTCGGGGCGGAGCTTTTTCCGCTCTCCTCCATCGTGCAGTCGATGCGCGGCACGGAGCAGACCTCCCGCTACCTCGAGAGCCTAGGGCCGTTCTTCGTCGGCCGGGCGGTGTGGCAGGGCAGGGGGCGGACGGCCGCTTCGTGACCGCGGAGCGGCTCTTCGACGACGGGGCGAACCGCTACGACGCGCTCCTCGTCGTCTCCTTCGGAGGACCGGAAGGCCCCGAGGACGTCATGCCGTTCCTCGACAACGTACTCGAGGGCCTGCGGCTGCCGGAAGCGGCGAAGCGCGCGGTCGCCCGGCG
The DNA here is from genome assembly GCA_026712715.1 of Immundisolibacterales bacterium. Taxonomy (GTDB): domain Bacteria; phylum Pseudomonadota; class Gammaproteobacteria; order HK1; family HK1; genus JAJDXW01. The sequence goes on from JAPOPW010000043.1 coordinate 50,554, forward strand.
CTACGAACGGTTCGGCGGGGTGAGCCCCATCAACGCCCATACCCGGGCACTCGTCGCGGCGCTCGAAGACGCGCTCGCGCGCGCCGGGCTCGCGCTTCCCGTCTATTGCGGCAACCGCAACTGGCACCCCCTGCTCCCGGACACCCTGCGAAAGATGGAGACGGACGGCATCGAGCGCGCGGCCGCCTTCGTCACCAGCACCTTCGGCTCCTACAACGGCTGCCGCAAGTACCGCGAGGACCTCCACGCGGCCGCCCGCGGACTCGAGCGCCCGCCGCAGATCGACAAGCTCCGGTACGGATACAACCATCCCGGGTTCATCGCCGCCTTCACCGAACGGGTGCGTGACGCGCTCGCGAAGATTCCGGCGAAGCGGCGCGACGATGCCCCGATCCTCTTCACCGCCCACAGCCTGCCGGAGGCCGCCGCGCGCCGCGCGCCCTACGTGGAGCAGCTTCGCGAGGCCTGCGCCCTGGTCGCCGCCGGGCTCGGGCGCCCCGGTTCGCGCCGGCGGCTCGTCTTCCAGAGCCGCAACGCCCGCTACGGCCCCGACGACTGGCTCGGACCCGACGTCCGCGACGCGCTGGCCGAAGAGAAGTCAAACGGGGCGACGGACGTGGTGCTCGCGCCGATCGGCTTCGTCTGCGATCACCTGGAGGTCGTGCTCGACCTCGACGTCGAGGCGAAGGAGCGCGCGGACGAGCTCGGAATCGGCATGGTCCGGGCGGCCACCGTCGGGACTCATCCGGAGTTCGTCGGCATGGTCCTGGACCTCGTTCGCGAACGCATGACCGCGGACCCGGTGCGGGCGGCGCTCGGCTCGCGGGGGCCGAGCCACGACCTCTGTCCCTCGGACTGCTGCCCCTCGGGCCGCCCGGGCCCGGGGAAGCCGGCCATCGGCGGCCACCCGCTTCCGCCCGCCTGGCCCGACCCGCCGCCGGATCGCTGATCCTTGGCCGCCCGCCGGCATCGGAGCGATGTCGTCGTCATCGGCGCCGGTCTCTCCGGGCTCGCGGCGGCGCTCCACCTCGAGGCGCACGGGGCCCGTGTCGAGGTCCTCGAAGCCCAGGACCGGGTCGGCGGGCGCGTGCACTCGATGCGCGGCCCCGGACCTCGCCGGGAGGCCGGAGGGGCGTACATCGGCGCGGGGTACCGCCGGGTGATCGGCGCCGCGGAACGGCTCGGGGTCGACCTCGTCGACGTGACCTCGATGCTCTCGTTCTTTCGCGAGCAGGAGCTCGTTCTGGACGGCGAGCTCATCCGGCAGTCGCAGTGGCCCGACCATCCGCGCAACCCGTTCCCCGAGCGCGACCGCTCGCTCATGCCGTGGACCTGCCACCGGGTGCTCGCGGTGCGCGAGAATCCGCTCTCCACCCCGGGCGAATGGCTCGCACCGGAGATGGCGGGCCACGACATTCCCGTCCACCAATGGCTCGCGGGACTCGGGTACGGCGAGCGGGCGATCCGGCTCGGCTACGGGCTCAACCCGAGCTTCGGCGACGAGGCCCGCGAGGCCTCGGCCCTGCTCGGGTTCTTCCGCGCGGCCTTCTCCGTCGCGCAGCGCCGGCTCGCTCCCGCCGGGGTCCTCGGATACACCGCGTGCGACGGCGTGCAGCGCATCCCCGAGGCGATGGCCGGAGCGCTTCCCCGGGAGGTCCGTCTCGGCCGTTCCGTCACCGCCATCGGATGGGGCCGGAGCGGGGCGGAGGTGCGTTGCGCCGACGGGTCCGAATATGCCGCCCCGCACGTCGTCTGCTCCGTGCCGTTCAGCGTTCTTCGGGGCATTGCGGTGGAGCCGCCGTTCCCGGAGCGGCAGGCCGAAGCGATCCGAAGCCTCTCCGCCCAGCCCGTGACCCAGGTCTACTTCGCGCACCGTTCGCGGTTCTGGGAGGGCGACGGCCATTCTCCGAGCATGTTCACGGACGGCCCCGCGGGCATGGTGGCCGCGGCACGCGACGGCGAGGACCCGGAGGAAGTCACGAGCTTCACCGCGTGGGCGATGGGCCGCAACGCGCGCCGGCTGGACGCGCTGCCGACTGCGGAAGCCGGCCGCGTGGTCCGCGAAGCGGTCGAGGCCGTCCGGCCCGCGGCGAAGGACCAGCTCGAGCTTGTCGGTGTCAAGTCGTGGGGTCGCGATCCCTTCGCGCGGGGTGGCTGGGCGTTCTTCAAGCCGGGCGAGATCAACCGCTTCGCGAGCGAGATGGGCCGGCCGCACGGGCCGATCCGGCTCTGCGGCGAGCACCTGGCGCGCGATGCCCGCGGCATGGAAGGCGCAATGGAATCCGGCGAACGGGCGGCCCGGGACATCCTCTCCGCGTAAGTCCCGCGCTCCGTGAGGACGCGCAGGGCGGGAGCGATGCGGCACTGCGCGCGCGGGTTTCAGCCGCGGGGACTCCCGGACAGGCTATCGATAGACGTCCCGGCGGTGCCCCACCTTGAGGACGACGATGATCAGCTCGTTCTCGGAGACGCTGTAGAGAATCCGGTACTGCGCCACCCGTACCCGGAAGACATCGTCGTATCCGGAGAGCTTCCTCGCACCCCTGGGATACGGGTCGTTCGCCAGGGCCAGCATCGCACGGGCAACCCGTGCCTGGTCCGCCTGGGGGAGCTTGTGCAGCCGTCTCTCCGCGGCACGGGAAATCTCGACCCTACGGCCGGACATTCAGCTCGAGCTCACCGAGCACGTCGGTCAGCGGGCGTGTCGGCTCGTGTCGGAGCCGCTTCAGGTCCTCGATGTCCTCGAGCTCCTCGAGGCGATCGATGAGTGCCTCCTGGATGAAGTGATTCATCACGATGCCCCGCGACTTGCAGTACCGCTCCACGGCGGACTTCAGGACATCGTCGATCCGCGCGCTGATCTGCACCTTTGCCATGCGTCGTTTCCCCGCCGGTCGAGACCGCATCCGATAGCAAAAGCTAGCACGTGCGTGCACTACCGACAATCGCTTCGACGACGCCATCCATGGGTCGGCGGTGGGTGGAGCGGGGCCGCGACGTGTCTTCATGCGACCTCGCCATGACGCGAGGGGACCAGCGGCGCATGCACCCCCCAAAAGGGCGGTACGGTGCGGTCGAACCCAGGCGAGTCGAAAGGAGATGACCATGAACGCAAGAGCCCGGAACCTGGTTTTCGCCGCTGCGGCAGGCGCCATTCTCCTCACCGTCGACGCGGCCGCGGACGACGCTGGCGAGCGCGCGTTCGCGAACGAGCTCCGGATCCTGCCCGCGTTCACCGCCCAGCTCGACCACACCGTCGTCCAGGGCACCAGGAGCAGCCGCGATACCGCGCGGCTCGAGATGGATCCGGCCCGGAGGAGCTTCCGGCTCTGCTACGAGACCCTCCCGATCGAAATCTGGCGCGTGGGCAGAAAGGTCGTCACGGTCCCCACGGGAGAGGGAAGACCCGCGCGCGATCGGGCGCTGAGCGCGGGCAAGCTCGCCGCGCTGCTGTTCATGGTCGGAAGCGGAGTCGCTTCGAAGCACATGGAGGTGGCGCTGGAGCCGAAGGAGACGCAGGTCGACTACGTGCTGTCTCCTCGCAACGAAGGGAATCCCATCGCATGGATCCGCTACGAGTTCGACGACGTGGGGCTGCTTCGCGCCTCCGTCCTCGAGCGCAGCGGGGAACTGCATCGCATCGTGCTGAGCGAGCGCAAGCCCGTTACGGAGAGCGAGCCCGAGGCTGCCGGCGCGCCTGCCGCAGCCACGATTTCGATCTGAGCTGCCCACGCGGGGCTTGACCGGGCCGGGCCGGGCGGCGCGCCGGCCGGCATCGAGCGGGCCGTGTTCCGACGGCCGGCCCCGCTCCGGGACGAGCGCGCCGCCAGCACAGGGAGAAAGGAGAGGCCAAGGTGAACCTCCTGACCATCCGGGAGCTCTGCGAGAGGCAGGACGCTTGCGGACAGCGGGTGCTCCGACAGGCCGCCGAAGCGGCGGCGCGCGGCGAAATGGCCACGGTCGGCGTCGAGATCGTCCTCCTCACCCTGCTCCGCGACCGGTCGGCGAGCGCCGACCTTCGTGCCGTGCTCGCGCGCGCGGGAGTCGATGCCGATCCCATGGAACACGGCCTCGCCCACGCGCTTCAGAGCCGGCCGCGCGGGCGGACCGGCGCGCTTCCCGCATTCGGGGGTGCCCTCGAGACCCTCCTGCGGAGCGCGACCACCCTCGCCCTCGACGAGTACCGCGAGCCGGCGGTGGCGCCGGTTCGATGGATCGAGGCGATCCTGCGGCGGCGCGACCAGTGGGCGGGGCTGCTCGCGAGCCTGCCCGGTCTGGAGGCGCTCGGGCCGGCCGCGCTCGCGGCGCCGCCGGCCGTTCGCGGCGAGGAGGGGAAGCCGCCGCGCCACCGGGAATCGGGAGACTGCACCGAGGATCTGGTCGCGCGAGCGAGGCGCGGCGAGATCGACTCCGCGGTCGGATTCGAGAGCGAGATGGAGGCGATCGCGGCGATCCTCCTTCGCCGGCGCCAGTGCTCGGCGGTCGTGGTGGGCGAGCCCGGGGTCGGCAAGACCGCGTGCGCGCTCGCGTTCGTACGCGCGCTTGCGAACCGGGAGGATCGGATTCCGGCCGCCTTGCGCGACTCGCCGGTCCGCGAGCTGGTCCCGGCCCGGCTCCGGGCGGCCGGGGCGTGGCAGGGTGCGGCCGAGGAGCGCCTGGAGGTGGCGCTCGCCGACGCGCGGCGGACCGACGCGATCCTCTTCGTCGACGACCTGCACGTCCTCGCGGGGGCTTCGAACGGGGCCGGGGGAGAGCTGCTCGAGACCCTGGTCCGGGACGGGACGCGCCTCCTCGCCACCTGCGGGTGGCGGGAGTGGCGGCGTTCCATCGAGCCCGACCCGGCGCTTGCGAGACGGCTCGCGGCGGTCCGCATCGAGGAGCCGGGACCGGACCGCGCGGTCGCCATCGTGCACGCGGCGAGCCCCCGGCTCGCCGGCCACCACGCGGTGGCGATCAGCGAGGAAGCGGTCCTCGATCGGTGCGTGCGGCTCTCGCACCGCTACATCGTGGGCAGGCGCCTTCCCGACAAGGCGATCGCGGTGCTCGACTCGGCCTGCGCGCGCGCGCGGATGCGGGACGAGGAAGGGGCGAACGTCAACGAGGACGACGTGCGCGCGGTGGTGTCGGACCTCGCCGGGGTTCCGTCGCACCGCCTCCTCTGCGATACGGCCGGGACCGGACTCGGACTCGAGACGGATCTCGCGAAACGCGTCGTCGGGCAGCCGGAGGCGCTCCGGCGCTGCGCCGACCAGGCCCGGGCGTGGATCGCCGGGCTGTCGGACCGCCGGCACCCGGTCGGGGCGCTGCTCTTCACCGGTCCCTCCGGAGTCGGCAAGACGGAGACCGCGCACGCGCTCGCCGACACCCTCTTCGCGGGCCGGATCCTCACCGTGAACCTCTCGGAGTACCAGGAAGCCCACACCGTGTCGGGCCTCAAGGGCGCCCCCGCGGGCTACGTCGGGTATGGCGAGGGCGGGGTGCTGACCGAAGGGATCCGCAAGACCCCCTGCTGCGTGGTGCTGCTCGACGAGATCGAGAAGGCGCATCGGGACGTCATCGAGATGCTGTACCAGGTCCTGGACCGCGGCTGGATGGAGGACGCGGAGGGGATCGAGGCGGACTTCTCGAACGCCGTGGTCATCCTGACGAGCAACGTCGGGGATCGGCTGATGGAGGAGATCGGAGCCCGGAGCGGGCCGGAGTCCGAAGCGCGCATCGAGCGCGAGATGCTCGCCGAGCTTCACCGCGTGTTCCCCCCCGCGTTCATCGGCCGTCTCCAGGTCGTTCCGTACCGGCCCCTGTCGGAGGAGACCCTGGAGCGAATCGCGGTGCTTCGACTGCGCCGCCTGGCCGAGCTCTACACCGCCTCGCACCACGCCCCGCTCGGTTTCCACGAGTCGGTGCGCGAGTGGCTGTGCGCGCGCGTGCAGTCGTCGCGGCAGGGGGCCCGGGTGCTCGATGCCCTCATCGCGCGCTCCGTCCGTCCGGCCCTCGCCGAGCACATCCTGGGCCGGATCGCGGAGGGCGGATCTCCTGGAGCGCTGGAGGTGCGTCGCTCGCCGGACGGGCGGATCGAAGTCGTCTCCCGTCCGGAGGCCTGAGCGCGGGGTGGCCGGGAGCGGGTGATGGCGCGCCGGAAAGTGTTTGCAGGAGTCAGGCGCGTCCTCGTCTCGGGACCGCACGGGACGCTCGCCGGACCGGGGAGGGCCATCCGTGCCGCCTTCGCGCTCGCGGGGGCGGATGCCGTCCGCCTGGTCCTGACCGGAGACCGTTCGCACGCGGACCGGATCCTCGAAGGCCTCGGAACGGACCCGCCTCCGGATGCGATCCTGCGGGTGGCGGCCCGACCCGGACTGGTGGTCGTCGACGCGACCGGCGCCGGTGCGCGGAGCCTTCGCCGCCTCGCCCGCGCGCTCCCGCGGCGAAGGCCGGTGGACGGCATCGGATGGGTCACGGACCTCGAAGGAGAAGACGACCGCGGGGCCGCGAGCGCGGCGCGACTTGCGAAGTCGCTCCGCGTCCGCGCCGCGTTGCACGTGGTGGTGCCGGGTGACCACGACCTCCCGATCTTCGTGACTGTCCCGGACGCGGCCGCTCCGGACTTGCGCGCCCTTGTCCGCGGCTTCGTGATGCGCCTGGTGCTCGAATGGCTGTACCGGGGAGGACGCCCCACTTTCCGATCGCCGCCGCCCGGCACCGATGGAGGCATGGCGCCGGCGCTTGAGGCCGCGATCGGAACCGCGTGCTCGAAGTCGCTCCGGCTGTCCTCCCTCGCGCGGGGCGGGAGCGGGCTGGCCGTAGCCGTCGCGAGCACGTGGGACCGGACCGTTCCGGACGAACGCGTCCACTGCTGGAGATGGGCCGGTGCGGCCGTCCTCGCGGCCGGGGTCGCGCTCGGCGGGCTCGGCATCCATTCGCAGGCGAAGCACGCAGAGAAGGTGGAACGAGCGTTGTCCGTACTCGCTCCCGTGCTCCCGGAGGCCGCCAGCGAGCCTGGCACGCTCGCCGGCGGATCGAAGGCGCGTCGCTACGTGCAGGCGGCGCAGGCCCTCGTTCGGGCGGCCGGGCCGAGCGTCTTCAGTCCCCTTTCCGGTCTCCATCCCGGTATCGGGCCGCTCAGCTCGCTGGCGAGACGAGCGGTGAGAGACGCGGTGATTCGCCCGGCGCAGGGGGTGATCCGGGACCGGGTCGCGCACGAACTCGCCCCGCAGGCCGACCCCGACCGTTGGCTCGATCGGGCGGGAGACGCGTTGGCGGGAGTCGGCGCGAGCGGCTCGGATGCGACCGCCGGCCTTCTCGCCGCCGCATACGGCGGAAGCGCGGCGCGATGGGCACGGGAGCTCGATCGTCTGCCCCGTGCGCTTCGCTCCGTGGAGATCGCCGCGAGTCGGGAGGCGAGTCACGGATTCGTCGAAACCATGGAGGCGTGGGCCCGGAACCGATACGCGAACGGGGTGCCGCTCGGGGTCGCGCGGCGGGCGGCCGGCGCCTCGGATTGGCGTGGGCGGATGAACGCGCTCCGAGAGCTCGACACGGCCCTCGAAACGGAGGAGGCGCTCTGGCTGGCGCGGCGCGGGGCCGACCCGCGGCTCGAACGCATCCTGTCCCGTGCCCGGGGCATCCTGGACGAGCCGACCCTCGCGCGGGCGCGCGCCGCGGCCGGCCGCGCGCAGGCCGATGCCCGGACGGAGATCGAGGGTCTGCGGGCGCCCGGCGACGCTCCGCTCGTCGAGCTCGACGGGAGTGAAGGTCCCGAGCTCGCGGCGGCTGCAAGCGGGCTGCTTCGCGCTTACGAGTCCCTGGCGGAAGAAGATCTTTTCGCGGGGAAAGGGGAGACTGCCGGGGCGGCGGAGTGGCCGGGCAGCTCGCCGAGGAAGGTTCTCGCCAGCCTCGAACGGCTGGAACGCCGGCTCGCGGAAACGAGAATCGGCCAGGACTTCGAAGAGTCGCTTCGAACGGAGGTGGAAGCGGCGGCCTTCGACGAGGCCGCGCGCCGCATCGAGGCGGGTCCGATCGGTCCGTTCGCGGCGGAAGAACGGGCCGCGGCTCGCGCGATCGAGCGCCTCGCCCGCACCAGGGGCGCCTACCGGGCGGCGGATCGATTCGCCACCTGGACGGGGCGGCTCGACGAGCTGCGGGCACGCGCCGCGCTTGACGCCGTCGAGGAGGACGACCCTCTCGCCGTCGAGTTCGACGGGGAGACCGACCGGCATGCGGTGCTGGATCGGGTGACGGGAGGCATCGAACGGCTGGACGCGCTCTACCGGAGCGCGGCCGATCTCCGGGACTTCCGGTGGCGGGAGATCGGACGGACGCTGCGCGGCTACCGGGATGGGGACCGGTCCTCGGTGCTGACGAGGATGGCCGAGCGGGCGCGCGAGTACGCCGGCCGCGGGGCGGCTGCCTGTCGCGGGACGATCGTGGAAACGGGTGGGCGCCCACCCCGGGCCGCCGGCTATCCGCAACGCGCCTGGGCGGCCTTCGCGCGCCGGCTCGATGCGGTGTGCCGCGAGGCCGCGGTCCGGGCCGCCGCGGATGCGGACGAAGATCTTCGAACGTACTACCGCGAGCACCTCGCCTGGCGGTGGCCGTACTCGGACCTCCCGAGTGCGCCCGCCGTGCCGCGGTCCACCCTGGCCGAGCTTCTGCGCAGGGCCACCGACCGCGAGCTCGAGGAGCTGCCGGCCGACCTCGCCGCGATCGTCGCCCCCTGGCGGCGAAACCGCAAGGGCGAGCCGGTGCTCGATCTCGTTGTCGAGTGGCGCACCGGACCGGAGCGCGAGCGCAACGCGGAGCACCTGGCCGCGTACCGCATCGAGGGCCTGGAGGCGCTCGGGGACGGGGTCGCCGAGTGGCGCTACGGGGACCGTCTCGAGGCGCGTCTGCGGCTTGCGAAGGACTCCCCGCTCCGGTTCGAAGGCGGAGCCGCGGAGGTGTCGGTTCCGATCGAGCCGGAGAGCTGGGTCGGGTACGTCGTGGCCGGTTCCCCCGCGGCGGAACTCGCGATCGATGCCCGGGTGATCCGGAAGGGCGGTGCTGCCGATCGCCTCCGGGTGAGCGCGACCTTGCGGTTGAACCGCGAGCGGCCGGAGTACCACCCCCTGGTCGGGCCGCGTCTCCGGCTGGCCACGACGCGTCCCATCGAGGCAAGTGCGGCACCGGCGGGGCGCCTACCGTAAGCATCCAATCCAATCGCGCGCTACGGAGGCTGCCGCCATGGCAATCATCGCCGCGAAATTCCCGGACATCCTCGGCGAGAGCCGAATCTCGGGCTACGAAGACCAGGTCGAGGCAATCGGAATCCGCGACCACATCGGACTCAACCTCTCGCGCGGAGCCCGGCCGTCGCAGGGCCGGACCGCGGGCCGCTCGCACCATTCGAGCATCGAGCTCATCCGGTACCGCGACCGTGCCTCGCCGAAGCTCTCGCAGGCCTGCTCGGCCGGCGAGAACCTCGGGGAGGTCGAGATCACCTGCTTCCGGACCCTCGAGACCGGAATCGTGTCCTACTTCACCTACGTTCTGACCGAGTGCTTCGTGCCGCGGCTGGAGACCGAGACGCTGGACGGGACCGCGAGCGCGCTGGCGCCGCACCACGACGACGAGACCGACATGGCGCCCTCGTACCACGGCATGGGGGCGGTGGTGTCCGCGCTCGCCCGGGCGAGGCTCGACCTTCCGATCGCTCCGCGCGCGTTCTTCCCGAACGTTCGCGGCGTGCCGCGCACGCGTCAGATCGAACGGGTATGGCTCAACCCGGCCGTTGTCCGGTGGACGTACACCCCTTACGAGCACGGGGTTCCCGGAGGGGCGGTCGAGAAGGCCTGGAACGTGCAGCAGGGCGTGGAAGCCTGAACGGGGGAGGACGGATCAATGGCCGATTTCCTGGTCAAGATTGACGGTGTGGAGGGAGAGGCGACGCTCTCCGGGTACGAGGGATGGATCGAGTGCACGTCGATGAAGCACGCGATCTCGCTGCCGGTCGTGGCCCAGGCCTCGGGGCGCACCGAGGGAACCTCCCGGCACGGTGCGATGCTGATGCTCCACGCGATCGACAAGGCGACGCCCGCGCTCAAGCTCGCCTGCGCGGCCGGCGCGAACGTCGGCGACGTCGAGGTCCACCGCATGCGGATGATTGGCGGGCAGTCGCGGCCCGTCGAGCAGATCCGGCTCACCAAGGTGATGGTGAGCGAGGAGGGGGTCGACACCGCGATCGACCCCGATACGAACGAGCTCGCGGGGGAGCCGGACGAGGTCTTCGCCCTCGCCTACGCCGACATCCGCTGGACCGCGCAGCACTACGTTGACGGCGCGGACTCGGGGGCGGTCGAGGGCGGCTGGTCCACGGCGACGCAGAGCGTCCTCTAGCGCCCTGCAACCCGAAATGGCCGCCCGGTACAAGGTGTCGCTCGTGTTCGACGGCAAGTCCGGGGGCGCTCCGGTTGCCGTGGCCGCCCTCACCTTGCGGGAGGGATACAGCGCGGGCTGGGAGGGGAGGGCGGTGCTCGCCCTCGCCGCGGACGTCCCGCTCGGGATCGCGGAGATCCTGGGCGGGGTCCTCGAGCGCGGCATCGTGCCCGGCGCGTCCGTCGTCGTTCGCCTCGCGCTCGTGGACGACGCGGCCCCGGCGGACGATCCGGGAAGCACCGTCCGATCGTGGCCGTGCGTGGTCGCCGGGGTCGAGCCCGAGCCCCCTCCCCCCGACGCAAGCCGCGCCGAATGCCTGGTCGCGCTCGAGGACCCGGTGCGCCGACTCTTCCCGACTCCCATTCGGGCCGTGTTCGCGGGGAGCTCGATCGCGGAGATGACGGGTGGCGCGATCGGGCTCGCGGCCGGAACGCACGGCGCGCCCTCGCTCAACCCGATTCTCCCGCAGACCGGCGCGGTCACCGTCGTGGACGCGACCCGCGAGGCGCTCGCGGCGATTCCGTATGCGATCGCGTGCGGGGAGAGCCTCGGTGAGTGGCTGGAACGGGTGCACGCGCCGCTCGGCGTGCGGAGCGAGCTCCGGAGCCTCTCCGATGGAGGTCTTGAATTGACCCTCAGCGACCGCATCCCGGGTGGGGAATGGCTCGAGGCGAATCTCGTTTCCAACTCCGGCGAGGATGGTGACGAAGCCGGCGAGGTGCGCCTTCTCGCGGTGCACGGACGTCCCGGGGAAGCCCGCCGCGGCGCCTTGCTGGACGACATCGAGGAGCCTGTTCTGTGGCGGATCGACCCCGATCTCCCGGTCGGGACCCTGATCGAGGGTGCCGGAATCGGGCCGGACGAAGCCGCCTTCCGGGCGGATCTCGATTCGCAGCGCGCCTTCCTCGAGCTCCTCACCATCGAGATCGAATCGCGCGAGCCCTGCCTCCGGCCGGGGACCCGCATGCGAATCGGGGGCCTCGAGCTTGCGGACATCGACCGCTGGCAGGTCGCCCGCGTGGTGCACGAGGTTCGCGGCCGAACCTACGCGAGCCGTGCGCAGGTGCTCCGCGGCGACGCGGCCTGGCGCGCGCGGCCGCCTCCGGCCGCTTCTCCCCGGACCGTGGTCGGCATCGTTGCGGGCGAGGAAGATGCCTTGCCGAACGAGCCCGTTCCGCGCGACCGGTTCGGACGGATCCCGGTCCGGGTCCCCTTCTCCGTGCGAGCGTCGAACGGCGCCGGCGCGGACGCGAACCCGCGGATCGAGATCCCCGTCGTCCAGGTGATGGCGGGTGCTCTCCACGGATTCGCGCCGGGCCACCGCAACGGCGATTCGTGCCGGCTGACGGTCCACCACCCGTTCAGCGCGGAGATCGACGGATTCTCGTACCGGGGAGTGCGCGAGGTGTACGGCGGCGAGAGCCTTGCGTCCGGCTGGTCCGGGTTCATCGTCGAGCATGACGGCGCGAAGGCTTGGTCGGGATGGGCTTTCGAGCGTGCCGACGAGGACTCGGCCGACGGTGCCGACGGGGACTCGGCGTGAGCGCCGTCGCCTGGGAGTGCGGGGTCGCAGCGCTTGGCACGGGGCCGAGCGTGCCGCTCGCGGAGCTCAATCTGCGCGAGCACGCCACGGGGCTCGGCTGGAGCGGATGGGGACGGATCCGGCAAGCGGACCGGAGCCCGGCCGCGGTCCTCTTCGGGCGGGCGCAGGCGCATGGCCTCCTTCCGGGCGCTCCGGTCGTGATTTCCCTCTCCCCCGCGGGCCGGGATCCGGCGCGAACCTGGCCCTCGATCCTCACCGAGCTCGAGGTACGGAGCGGAGCCGATGACCCGCCGGCCGTCTTCGTCCGGTTCGCCGATCCGCTGAACCACCTTGCGGCCCGCTCTCTCTACGGAGCGTTCGCCGATTGCACTCCGGGCGAAATCCTCGCCGGCTCCCTGGCGCGCGCGGCGACGGCCGAGCCCGGTTCGCTCCGGGTCGCCCATCCCTCGCTTCCCGTTTTGGACATCCGCGAGTGCGCAGGAGAGAAGGGAGCGCGCATTGCGTATGCGATTGCCGGCGGCGAGCCGCTCCTTGCATTCGTTCGCCGCCTTCTCGACGAGACCGGGATACGGCTGGCGGTCCTCGGGCTCGCGTCCGGCACGATCCGGATGGACCTGACGGATGACGCCGGGGAACCGGGTCGAGACGCGGATGGGGCAGTGCGGCTCGCCGCCTCGTTCGCGTCGCGCACGGCGCCGGGAACCCTGGGCGTGCGCGGCCTGTCCGCCGAATGCGGTCCGTGTGCGGAACGGTCCGACGGCGCCGGGGAAACGGGGTGGGTCGTGCGCGCCCATGCCGTATCGGAAGAGGCCGGGCTGCGGGCCGGGGGGTGCGTGGAGCTGACTGGTGGAGCCGTCGCGGACACGCGCACCTGGCGGATCGTGTCCGTCTCCCACCGGCTCGCCGACCGTGGATACCGGAACGAGAGTCGCCTCGAGTCGCACGCCCCGAGTCGGTCCTTCGAACCGGCCGGGCGCGATCCCGCGCCGAGGGTCCTCACGGGAACCGTGCACGAGGAGGGGTCGCGCGCCGGCGCCGTGGTGCCGGTCGACACCAACGGCCGGATCCCGGTGCAGCTTGCCTGCGACCCCGGTTCGGTGGTCCGCCTGCCCTTCGTCGTTCCCATGGCGGGCGGGGTCCACGGCTTCGCGCCCGCCTGCTGCGAGGGGGACAGGGTGCGGATTCGCGTGTGCGGCCCGTTTCAGGCCGAAGTGCGGGGGGCGCTCTGGAGCGAGGCGCTCGCTCCTGGAGAGGAGTTGAGGAGCGCGTCCCTCGCCCTGCACGCCGCGCCCGGACTGGGGGTGTCTTTCAACACGACCGACCGGACTGCGGAGCTTGCCTCGTGAGCGAGGAATCGACGTACTCGCCGGCCGAGATCGCGCGGATTTTCCGCCGCGAGGCCCTGGCGAGCGATGCGGATCTTCGAATCGACCTGGCCGAACGCGTGGATCGGTCGGTGGCGGGAGACGAATTCGCCGAGCTCGAGCACGTGCGGGTTCACGTGCGCGGCGACTCGAACGAGGTCCACGCGCAGCGGGACCGGCATGTGGCCGGCAAGTACGAACGCTCCGTGGACAAGAACGACACGTTCGCGGTCGGCGAGCACTACGAGGAGCGGTACGAGGGGGGAGTGGACCTTCGCGCGCGCATCGAGTCCCAGGCGATCGTCGGCGGTGCGTACGCGGGTGTCGTCGCGGCTCCGTGTCTGCGGATCTCGGGTTGGGTCGACTACCTTGGCTGGGGCGGATGGTCGGAGGCCGACGCGGCGCGGGTCGAGATTGCGGGAATCATGGCGCGCTCGCTCCTCGCCCACTGCCACTTCTCCGGGGCCCGGGTCGTCCGGGCCACGAGCCTCATTGACGATTTCGCCACCCGGATCGAGAACTTCGGCGCGGGAGCCGAAACCTACGGAACCGCGATGCACATCGGCGCGCCGGGTTCGGGCGTCACCCTGGAGACCTGAGCGGTGAGCAAGGAAGACGCGGCGGCCACGAAGCTGATCGACGAGCTCCTGCCGTTCCTCGAGGACGGTGGCGAGGAGGACGGCACGGGATCGAAACCCTGGCACGGAGACCAACGGTTGAGCGTGTCCGCGGCGGGAGGAATCTTCATCCGGGAGCGAGGCGTCGCGGTGCTCGCGCGGACCTGCACGGACTCGGTGGGAGGAGACTCGCGCATCGAGGTCGGCCGCGACCATGAACGAACGACGGACGGCGACGCGACGCTCGACGTCAAGAACGGCACCGACCGGCTCGACGTCGAGGGCGAGGCGAGCATCGAGTTCCGCGACCGAACGCTGAGAATGTCGGGAACGATCGAGCGCCATTGGAGCGGCCCGATCACCAGGATGGTCGGAATGGAGGGGGTCATCTGCGGCGGGGCGTACACGAAGGTGCACGCCGGTCCCGTGATGACCGTCGCGGCATTTGCGACGGGGGACGTGTACGGGGCCTGCGCACGATTCGCGGGTGCACGGGTGCACGTCGCCGGCCTTCACTACCGTGCGGCGAAGGTTGTCATGTGGAATACCGGCGCCTACCTCCGGAGCGCGGCCACGGTGGTCGAGCCCCTCATCGGCAGTCCGGGCGCGGGCGGGCCGGCGAAGTCGTTCGCGGCAAAGGCGGCCCGGATCCTGAAGGGCGTGGGCGCGGTCCTGCCATTCGTCGACATCGCGGTCGGGGTGCTGTCGTTACCGGTCGGAATCGCCATGCTCATCGCGAACAAGATACGCAAGAAGAAGGATCCGCCGCCGTCCGGCCCCCCGCGCGTGCGGATGCGCAACGGAGTGCGCGTTTCCAACTCCGGGCTGGAGATCCACACGTGAGCGCGGTGGCGACGTGGGGTCCCGGCATGTCCATGGCCATGCCGGATGTGTGCATGACCCCGCCGCTCGCGATCCCGGCCCCGTTCCCGAACATCGCGTCGAACGCGCTCGCGATCCCGGCGTACTTCACGATCATGATCAACGGGATGCCGGAGCTGAACACCCTCTCGACCTACGCCATCACGTCCGGTGACGAGGGGGGCACGTTCGGAGGGGTTGCGAGCGGGACGGTCGTCGGCCCCGGACGCCCCATGATGGGCTCGGCAGCTTGCTTCGTCGGCGGCGCGCCATCGTGGCGCCTCACCGCGCCGACGCTGCAGAACCTCACGAACGCGCCCGGAACCACGCTCGTACCGAGCCAGACGACCCGGCTCGTCCTCCGATAAGCTGTCGAAGGGCAGAAATGGTGGCACTTTTTCACTCATTCCTGTCCGAAAAACCTGACTCCCATTTCTGTCCACTTCGCAAGAAGCAAGAGAGGAAGACTCGTTATTCTTGGTTCAAAAACAATAGGGTGAAGCGGTTGAGTCCACTCCGGTCACATCGGGTGTGAGCTCTCGCGACGTCTCTTTCGTCTGTAAGTAGTTGATTCGTGGTCGGAACGGCGAAAAAGACGACACTCATTACTGTCCGCCAAGGAGACGGCCGAGTGGGGGATTTCTCGGATTTGATTTGAGAAACAATAAAATACGGAATTCCGTCACGATTCTGGCGAGTCGAGAACTCGGTCAAAGCGAAATTCTGTGGTGTGTAACGTACTGATTCTTCGTGAAACGGGAAGCAGTCTCCAACGATGGAGATACGCGATGGCGCGGGGAGGCACAGCGAAGGAGTACAAGGAAGGGGAAAAGGCGATCCGGAGGCGAAGGCCAAGGTGAGTGAGATTCAACACCCGCCTGACAATGCACGAGCCCTTGCAAGGTAGGAGCCGCAGCAAGCTTCCTCAGACCCACGCAGAGGCAGCCCGGTTGTCCGACAGCACCATCGAAATCGAGCGCGCGCGATTGAGCCGATCCATCTCGGGGTCCGGTCCCCGCGTCGCGAGGAGCGCGGGGCCGAACGAGGGCCCGCCGTCACGGTAGAACGGGTTGGGCAGCATCACGTAGTATCCCGACCGTGCCGATGCGCCGCGCCATGTCCCGCAACTCCTCGCGAATGCCGGGGCCGTCCATGTACACGATCACCGTCGCATGCGGCGCGTCATGCTCGGGCGCGGTGATGAAGACCGGCATCCGTCCGTCCGCCGTCGCACTCTCGACGTCTCGTTCCTGCATTCGAAACTTCCGGTACGGCCAGGGCGCCCTTCGGTGCGGCGGATCCGGTGTGGCGCCGCGCCATGTCGTCAGGCGGGTCGATACCGGGCGGTTCCGGCCGGCAGCGACAATTGCGCCCCGAGCAGATGTTACCCTGAGCGGTTCCCCGGACGCGGTAGTGTCATCCTTCGGGGTTCCCCGACCCGGAGACCCGGGGCGCAGCGGAAACGACTGGTCGACCATGAAGAACGTTCGCAACTTCTGCATCATCGCGCATATCGATCACGGCAAGTCCACGCTCGCCGATCGCCTGATCCAGGCGTGCGACGGTGTGGGGGCGCGCGAATTCCGTGAACAGGTTCTCGATGACATGGAACTCGAGCGCGAACGGGGAATTACGATCAAGAGCAACGCGATCTCGCTCGCCTACACCGCAAGGAACGGGCAGACCTGCCGGCTGAACCTGATTGACACCCCTGGTCACGTGGACTTCTCCCACGAGGTACGGCGCTCGCTGATGGCGTGCGACGGCGCGATCATCATCGTCGACGCGACCCAGGGGGTCGAGGCGCAGACAGTCGCCAACCTGTATCTGGCCCTCGAGCACGACCTCGAGCTGCTGCCGGTGGTCAACAAGATCGATCTTCCGGCGGCGGACGTGGACCAGGTGCTCGAGGAGATCGACCAGGATCTCGGGCTCGATCCGTTTTCCGCCCTGGCCATCTCGGCGAAGAACGGGATCGGCATCGACCGGGTGCTCGAGGGAATCGTGGAGCGCCTGCCGCCCCCGGCCGGAGAGCCGGAGGCGCCCCTGAAGGCCCTGGTGTTCGATGCCCAGTACGACGTCTATCGGGGAATCGTGCTCTCGTGCCGGATCCGCGACGGTTCCCTCGCAGCCGGCGATCGGGTGCGATTCATGCACACCGGGCGCGAGTACGCGGTGCATGAGGTCGGCTACAGCGGGCTCAAGCGCGAGCGGGCCGACCGATTGTCCGCCGGGGCGGTCGGCTACGTCATCACCGGCATCAAGACCATTCGGGATGTCAGCATCGGCGATACCCTGACCCTGTGCCACCGTCCGGCCGACGAGCCCCTGCCGGGGTATCAGCCCGCCCGCCCGGTGGTGTTTTCATCGATCTATCCGATGTCCTCGGACAAGTACGGGGATCTCAGCGAGGCGATCGAGAGGCTTGCGCTCAACGATGCGGCGCTCGTGTACCAGAAGGATGCTTCGGCGGCGCTCGGATTCGGTTACCGCTGCGGGTTCCTCGGTCTGCTGCACCTCGATGTGGTGCAGGAAAGGCTGCGCCGCGAGTTCGACCTCTCGCTGATCCTCTCCGCCCCGTCGGTGCTGTACCGGGTCCGCACGAACGCCGGGGCGCTGCGCGAGGTCGACAACCCGAGCCTGTGGCCGGATCCGGCCACGATCCGGAGTGTGGAAGAACCCTTTATCCGAGCCGCCATCCTGGTGCCGGAAAGGTACATGGGGGCAGCGATCGAACTGTGCCAGCAGCACCGCGCCGCGAGCCTGACAACCAATTTCCTGGCCCGTGGGCGGCTGGAGGTCGTGGTCGAGATGCCGCTCGCCGAGGTGCTGTTCGATTTCTACGATCGGCTGAAGTCCGTGACCCGGGGCTACGGGTCATTCGACTACGAGGAGCTGGACTATCGGGTCGGCAACATCGTCAAGGTCGATATCCTGGTGCACCACGAAAGGGTCGATGCGCTGGCCTTCCTCGCCCATCAGGACAAGGCGCGCGGGCGGGCGCTGCACTACTGCGAGCAGCTCGCCGAGAGCATTCCCCGCCACCAGTTCAAGATTCCGGTGCAGGGCGCGATCGGAGGCAGCATCATCTCGCGTGCGACGATCAACGCGTTCCGCAAGGATGTGACCGCGAAGTGCTACGGCGGCGACGTGAGCCGCAAGCGCAAGCTGCTCGAGAAACAGAAGAAAGGCAAGGAACGCATGAAGCTCGTCGGCTCGGTCGAGATCCCCCAGAGCGCGTTCGTCTCGGTGTTGCGTACCGATCGCGCCTGAGGGCCGTGTTGCCTGCCGCAGTGCCGGAGCCGGCGGGGTACGCCGGACTCTACGTGCACATTCCGTTCTGTTCGGCGGTGTGCCCCTACTGCGATTTCGCGGTCCAGACCGGCTCGGCGGCGCAGCGTGCGGCGTTGGTCTCGCTGCTGCGGGCCGAGACGGCGCTGTGGGGCGCATGGGAGCAGCCGTTCGACACGCTCTACTTCGGCGGCGGGACGCCTTCGCTGCTCGACCCCGACCAGCTCGATCGGTTGCTCGCAGCCGTCCGTTCGGGCCTGCCGGTCCGGCCCGATGCGCGGCTTTTCCTCGAGGCCAACCCCGAGGACATCACGCCGGGGCGGATCGGCGCGTGGCGCTCGCTCGGGGTGTCGTTCCTCAGCCTTGGCGTGCAGTCGTTCCACGACGGCGAGCTCCGCTCGCTCGGGCGACGCCACGACGGCCAGGAGGCCCGGAGAGCGGTCGAGGAGTGCCTCACGGGCGGATTCGACACCGTCTCGGTGGATCTGATGTTCGGATTGCCCGGACAGGATATCGCCGCGTGGTCCGAAAACCTCGAGATCCTCCTGACGCTCGCTCCCGGGCACATATCCTGCTATCAGCTCACGATTCACGAGGACACCGCCTTCGGACGCCGGCGCGCGCGCGGGCTGCTCACCGAGATGCCGGAGAGCGGCCAGGCGGATCTCTTCGCGTACACGCACGCGCGCCTCGCCGATGCAGGCTGGGCGGCGTACGAGGTGAGCAATTTCGCACGCGCGCCCCGGCACCGCTCGCAGCACAACCAGAAGTACTGGCGGCATGCTCCCTACCTCGGTCTGGGGCCCTCGGCCCATTCCTTCGACGGGACGCGCCGATGGTGGAACCGCCGTGCCGTGGGCGACTACGCGGGATCGATCACGCGCGGCGAGCGCGCGATCGAGGCCAGCGAGTCGCTCGACGCCGAAGCGCTCGCGCTCGAAGCGCTGATGCTGGGGCTGCGCACCGTCCAGGGCATCGACCTGCCGGAATACCGGCTTCGGTACGGCGTTGACCTGCCCGCACTGAATCACCGGCTGATCGCGACCCTGTCCGAGGAGGGGCTCGTGCGCCGTGATGCCGGAACGCTGCGTCCGACTCGCCGCGGCCTGGCGGTGGCGGACGGACTCGCCGCCCGGTTCCGCCTGGCCTGACCTCGAGCGCGAACCGGACGGAATCGGTCCGGCTGACGAGCGGATGAGTGAATTGCAGGGCCGGGTGGTTCGGGTGGGCTCGGGCCCGGCAGGCCGGGGCCGCGACCGCGAGATCTCCGCCATTGCGAAGGCCGGGTCCGCCGGTAGGGTGGGATTGCGGTCGTGAAACGCGCGCGACAGGTGCACCGGGTCGGGTTGGCGGTCTGCCGGTTGGCAGTCTGCCGCCCGACAGGGCCCTTCCAGGGAACCAAACCCGGGTTGACGGACTTGGCGAGGTTTGCGGGTCCCGCAAGGGAGCAGCGAAAATACGCCATGGAACCGGATCGAGCCGCTGCGCTGTTCTTCGAGCTGTTCAGTGGGCTGCCCCGGCAGGGACCGGGAACCGCGGCGAGCACGCGTCGGGCCCTCGGGCTCGTGCCGGACGTCGGGCCGGGGACCCGCGTGCTCGACATCGGCTGCGGGACCGGCGCCCAGACCGTGGTGTTGGCACAGAGCTCGTCAGCGCGCATTGTCGCCGTCGACAACCATCCTCCGTTCATCGAAGCTCTCAGCCTCGAAGCACGGAAGCTCGGCATCGCCGACCGCCTCGAAGCGCGCGTTGCGGACATGCGAAGTCTCGACTTCGCGGACGGCTCATTCGACCTCATCTGGTGCGAAGGCGCCATCTACAACGTGGGGGTCGAAGCTGGACTTCGCGACTGGCGCCGGCTGCTTCGGCGCAACGGTCACGTCGCGCTGACCGAGGTGTGCTGGCGCCAGCCCGAGCCACCCGCCGAATGCGCTGCGTTCTGGAACCGGGAGTACCCGGCGATCCGCGACACCGCCACGCTCCTCGAAGCTGCCGAGGCGCACGGCTACGAGACTGTGGGGCACTTTCCGCTCCCCGCGTCGGCCTGGTGGGACGACTACTACCGGCCCCTTCAGGACAACGTGACCGCTTTCCGGAAGCGTCACCACGACGAGCCGGATGCACAGGAACTGGCGAACCAGTGCCAGCACGAAATCGACATCTGGCACGCGCATTCGCGGTTCTACGGATACGAGTTCCTCGTTCTGCGTGTCCGTTGAAGCAGCACCGTGCGGGGCTCGCGCACGACCCGCGTCGCGCAATCGACCGTCAAAGCGCTCTCAGGAGCCAACCCGCCGTCTCATGGTGATGTTCCTGAAGGGCGCTGTCGAAGCTCCACGCCCTCGTCCGTTCCACGGTCCAGCCAAGAACCCGAGCGCGGTTCAGCCCGAGCTCGCAGGAGAGACGGTCCAGCCGGGTGCGCGTCGGTTTCTCCAAGTGCACGAATTCAATGCTGCGGAAAATCGGCGCGAGCGCAAACTCGCGTTCGCCGCGCAACGGCTTCGGATCGATCACGAGCCATGGCTCGCGAGCGGCAGCAAGCACGTTTTGCCCATGAAGGCCCTGGTTGACGAGAACCTCTTCACCCTGGGTCGCCGCCAGCGCCTGGAGGTGCTCGAGAGCGGCGTCGACCAACATTCGTTCGCAGGGACGCCCCGCTCTTTCCCAGGCTTGCGGCAGGTGGAGCGCCCATTGCCGCGCTGTATCCCACCCTTCTCCTTGCCGCGGATACGATGCGGAGCGCGCCCGAAGCAGCAGGTTCGGAAAGACCGTGTGGCAGTCGTTCCTGAAGCGGTGGCATCTACTCCCGAAGCTGGCAATCTGAGTCTTATAAACCTATATTTTGACCGCATCAGGCTTCGATTTCGGAGCAACCCCGGCGATCGCATTCCGGAGATCCCAGATGACGCAGGCTCGAACCGTCGTCGCCCGCTGCCGCATCCGAAGCCGCGGGCAGATGGAGCGGATTCTCGAGCATCCTGTAAGGCGGCCGATGGGGTCGTGGAGCGAGGGACAGGCATCGAGAACCGCCTGATCGGATCACATGTCTCTCCGCACGCCAATGGGAACGCGAGTGCCGGCCGGGATGCGGGCTCCATGAGCCGGCAGGGGAAGGACCTCTTCGAGCGCCTCCTTTCGTCGCTGTACCAAGCGGTGCTCGACGACAGTCACTGGCCGGTCGCCTCCGCCCTCATCGACGAAGTCTGTGGGTCGAAGGGAAACATTCTGGTATCAGGGGACGGGGGGCTCGGGAACGATGTCGACATCTACTTCGCTCGGTGCTGCTACCGGGGCGAACGCCGGGAGGACTTCGAGAGCGAGTACTTCCGGGTCTACCACCACCTCGACGAGCGCGGACCGCGCCTGAGGCGGCTCCCGGACAGCCGGATCGTGAACATTGGGGAGCTATATACCGACCAGGAGAAGCGGACCTCCGTCGCGTACAACGAGATGCTTGCGCTCTCGGACACGCGAAACTGCCTGCACGCGCGACTCGACGGGCCGGACGGCTCGCGGATCATCTGGACCGCCGCAGATCCGGTCGATGACACGGGTTGGTCCCCCAGTCGTGTCGAGACCGTGGCCCGCCTGCTGCCCCACATCCGTCAATTTGTCCGGGTGCGCCTTGCGCTCGAAAATTCCCGGGCCCTGGGCGCGACGCTGACGGAGCTTCTGGAAACCACGCGCTGCGCGATCATCCAGCTCGACCGTCGGGGACGGATCGTCGGGGTCAATGACCGTGCCCGGCAGATGCTTCGAACGGGCAAAGGGCTCGCCGACACAAGGGGTTTCCTCCATGCCCGGAACCCCGGGGAAGACGCGAAGCTCCAGAGCCTCTTCGCACGCGCCCTGCCGCGATTCGGCGGTCCCGGCGTGAGCGGGTCGATGATCGTGACCGGTTCGGTCGACTCCCCGCCGCACTCGGTGCTGCACATGAACCCGGCGGGCACGGGCGGCGTGGAAAGGGGCGCAAGTCGGGTGGCTGCGATCGTGCTCGTGGTGGAGCCCGAGAAGCAGGCGAGCGCAGATCCGGAGCTCGTCGGAGACGCCCTTGGCCTTACGCGCGCGGAGAGTCGGGTAGCGGTGATGCTCGCGGAAGGCTACACGCCCCGGGACATCGCCGAGGCCACCGGGCGGAGCATCGGGACGGTGCGGTGGCACCTCAAGCAGATCTTCGTCAAGAACCGTATCTCGCGACAGGCGGAGCTCGTGCAGCTCGTGCGGTCGGTGTCGGTCATCGGGAGCGATCGACGCTGAGGCCGGAAGCAGTCGGCCCCCGCACACAGTGGTGTGCCCGCTCGCGAAACTCCCTTGCGTCCCCCTCCCATTTGGGAGGGGTCGTCATCATCCGGTCTTCGTATCTTGCCTTGCGACCAGCTTGAGGAACCAGCGGGTGCCCGGGTGCGTCCGATTCCGGAGAACGAACGAAGTGGGGGAGAGCAGCCCCCTATCCGAGGGCGGAGCCAGAGCGAGCGGAAAACGAAGGGACCAGCCCACAGCGCCTTGACGTGGGAGCGCTCCCAAACGGCAGGCGCCACGTCGGCATCGCTCGGAGCTTCGCAAGAGGAGGAAGCAAGTGGACGAGAACGAAGCGAACCGGAAGGTCGGGGCACTCAAGGCCATCATCCAGACCCTCCTGCTCGAGCACTACTGGGAAATGGATGAGGAGAGCGGGAAGCAGCGCTTCCTTGGCATGGCCGAAGCGGACCATCTGGTGGCGATGGCGATCCTTAACGAGCTCACCCAGGAAGAGCTCGCGGCGGCGTTCAGGTGGCCCGGTGGCGAGGACGGAGACAGGGCGAGGGGACTGCCGGCGCTCCCGGTCATCGCGTTCCTCACCGAAGCTCAGTACGAGCGGGCGCGGGTCACGACGCTTGCCGAGGATGAGGGCGACCGGGCCCGGTCGCTCGCCATGGAAGAGTGGGAGCGGTCAGGGGCGAAGGCGCAAGGCGAAAGCGAGCTCCTGATCCTCGCTGAAGAGCGGTTCGTGTCGGCAATGGTCAAGGACCTTGTTGCGCGCCGTGGCGAGGATGCTGCCGCACTGGAAGAAGGAGCCCTCGAAGAACGGATTGCCAGCATGCACGAGCCCTGGGGAAGCAGAACGCGCCGGGAGCTCGAACGGCTCCGGGAGGACCTTGCGCTGATGCTGGAGGAGTCGGCGAGGAGCGAGTCGAGGCGCGGAGCCGGGATCTGACCGCTCCAGGTGATCTACCGCCTCCGATCGCCCCTCGTCCCCGCGGCAATCCCGGTGATGAGCTGCCTGATCCGCGCCACGTTGGCGTGAGAGCGCTCCTGACCAATGAGATCGTACACGGCAGCGACGACCGTTGCCTTGTCCCCGGGCTCGAGCTCGAGGTACTGCTCCTTCAGCAAGAGCTCGGTGGTCTCGATGGCGTGCTTGAGGCGCTCCGCCTCGACCGTACCCACCTCCCTAGGGGGACCTGCGTAGAACTCGAGCCCGAGCACCTCGCAAAGGCGCCGGAATTTCTCGACGGACGGCACCTGCCCCCGACGCATGTTGCGGATGAGCTGGTCGTTGCCAACCGCTTCGATGGAAGCCTGGCGCGCTGACCAGCGACGCGCGCGAAGGGCGGCGTTCACGAGCTCGAGGAGATCCTGCATGGGACATGACTCTACCGATGGGTCCGCCGTTGAGAAAAGGCGCTATAGGGCGTTATGTACGTCTGAATCAACCCTGTCAAGTCGGCAGTGGAATCAGTGTCAGCAGTGGAATCAGGGTGGACAAGTTGGGCCCGAGCTTCGTCTCCCCACGTGCGAACGGTGACCATCGACACCCCCTCGGGTACACGACTTCCCGCCGCTGCCCGGTATTCGCGCTCTCGTTCTCGCCACAACGCCAGCGCATCGGGTCAGCAAGGGTCCGGACAGGGAATGTCGCACGTCATTATTGAGTCGAATACACCGCATAATTGAGCCTTTATGCCTATAATCAAGGCAATAGTACCCACAGAGCGTCGTTCCACCAGTGCAACCGAATTCGGACACCAAGGTCTGTTTTGCCCCATATGACGCACGCGCGCAAGGGAGCCGCCGTGGCTGTCAAGACCCCTGGAGCGTCCCAGCGCGGGCTCCGCGTCCGGGGAGGTCCTTCGTCCCCGCTTCCCTTCTCGACTCACGACCGCCAGGCAAGGTCCGTCGCCAGGAGACGCCCCGACCACGAGATTGGGGCCGGTTCGTTGCCGGCTCCGCTTCGTGGCCTTTTCCCCCCCAGGACAGGGGACCCAACCACACCCGCGCGCTGGCCTTGGAAGCGGTGGGCCGTTCAAGTGAGCAACCGGGAATATTGGTCCCGAACCGTACGCCCCGAAGCGGGCTTCGCTGCGTTGGTGATCGTCCGAAGAGGGCTGAAATGGCACAAGAACAGGTGTATACGACCAAGAAACACGCCAACCTCTGTTTCGATACACCGAGTCGCTCATGCAATCCGAGTCCGAAGTCACGATCGCCCCGGCCCCGTCGCTGCACGTCTCCACACGGAACGCGGGACTGGCGAAGGCCGTTCGAGAGTCACCTCGCGAGATGACGAACGTTGTGGATCACGACAGTGATGGGCGACCCGCCGTTCGTCACGGAGAACGGTTTTCGAATCGCCGAGTATCAGTCGAGGGAGTCCGTGAGGCCCCGCCTCGTCTTCGCGCTTGCAGGAGTCCGAGACGCCATGAGTAACGAAATCCACCGTCAACACGCCGCACATCGAGTTGGCTGCACTACCGGTACATACCCGGAACGCTTGGTACCAGCCGATGGAGACGATGCCGGCATATGACGAGAGGCAGCCTCGGGGGCGCCAGGCAGTGACGAACCCGCCACACCACGCGGGGCACCGGCGCAGTCCGGTGCCGCCGGCCCGGCGTGAGCGATGAGCAAAGCCGACCCGAGAAGTGGCGGCAACGCCCGGGGAGTACCTCGGAAGGCGCGCACAGGCTCGCGTGGCGACCAACCGCTCCCTTGGCTCCAGCGACAGAAAATCGCTATCCCCAACCGCGTAGCCGGTCTTTTTGACCGCACCAAGCTCGTGGACTGGGCCATGCCTACCCGCCGGCGCCTCACGGTGCTGAAGGCGCCCGGCGGGTTCGGCAAGTCAACCCTCCTCGCCGTGTGCTGCCGCCACCTTCGAAATGAGGGGATCCCCGTCGCGTGGATCTCGGTGGATGAGCACGACGATCCCGCCGTGCTCGACGCGTACATCGAGTACGCCTGCCGGAGTGCGGCGGTTGGTGCTGCTGAAGGGCTGGAGCGCTCCGAGGTTCCAGACGGGGGCAAGGCACCGAGCGGGAGCGAGAGCCGGACGGCAATCTTGATGCGCGAGGTCGCGGATCTCGAGGTGCCGTTCGTGCTCGTGTTCGACGAGCTCGAGCGCCTTGAGAACCCGGAGTCGGCGGCGCGCGTTGACTTCCTCGTCAAGCAGGCGCCGCCCAATGTGCACCTCGCGTTCGCCTGCCGGGAGCTCCCCGGCGGAGTGGACGTCGTGAGCGCCCTCCTTGAAGGGCGCGCCGCGATCGTGTCCACAGAAGAGCTGCGGTTCTCAAGATCGGAAGTCGCCGAGTTCTTCGAACGGAAGCTCTCGCAAGCACAACTCGCGTCCCTGATGTCGGAGTCGGCGGGGTGGCCGTTCGCGCTCCGAATCTTCCGCAACGAGATGGCGAGCGGGGGGCGGCGGAACGCGAGCGCGTCTCGGGCCATCGTGGAGAACTGGGTGGAGTCGCGGCTCCTTGCCGGGCTTGGAGCGGAGGACCGCGAATTCCTCCTCGATCTCGGCTTGTTCGAATGGATGGACGCGGCGCTCCTTGACGCGGTGCTGGAGCGCAACGATTCGCTGCTCCGGATCGACACGATGTCCGTTCTGGCCGGGATGCTCGAGCCGGTCCGGGGCGGCGGCACGGACGTCTGGCGGCTGCATCCGCTCATCCGGGAATATTGCGTCAGGCATCGCTTCCGGGAGACACCTGAGCGGTTTCGAACCATCCATCGACGGATCGCCGAAGCGCTCGCACGCCGGGGCCGGACCGCAACTGCCATGCGACACGCCGTCGAAGCGGGGGAGCCCGTGCTTGCGGGCAGGATCCTCGAGCGTTCGGGAGGCGTTCGCCTGTGGCTCCGGGAAGGGCTCGCCGAGCTTGAGGCCGCCGAACGTCGGCTGAACGAAGAGATTGTCCGAACGCGCCCGCGTCTGGGTCTGGTCCGTTGCCTTGCATTGGTCCTCAAGGGGCGGATGGAAGAGGCGCGGGAGAAATACCGCTCCTTGGGCACGGGTCTTGGCAGCCTCGAAGTCCACGCGAGCGACGCCGAGTTCGAGTTGGCGGTGGACAACACCGTGGTTCGCGGCATGCTCGCCTTGTATGGCGGGGAACGATTCGGCTCGGTGTCGATTCAAACGTTGTTGGCCGATCTTGAACGGCTCGCGAAATCGCCGCGTGTCGATGTTCTGACGCGGGGGCATATCGAGTACGGACTTTGCGTCGGAAACAACATGACGGCGAAGTTCGAGGTCGCGCGCGAACGTGCCGCACGGGCGTGGGAGTGCTTCGGCGCGAGTCGGTACATGAGGATGTTCGTCGATGTGCAGGTGGGGCAGATCGCCATGGCGCAGGGCCGGGTTCCGGAGGCTCGTGCCCTGCACCGACGAGCGGAGCGGGTCGCAAAGAGGAGATACGCGCTCGATCCCGCGGCGGTGGCGATTTGTGGGGTTCATTTGCAGGAGCTTCAGGTCGAATGCAACCGCGCCGCGGCGGGCGCGGAGCTCACCCAGGTGCCGGAGGCGCTGGTGACGGGGAGCTCGCCCCTCCAGGCCTACGCGGCGGCGTGCGGTGTGGTGACGGATCTGAAGCTTCGCGACGAAGGCGTCGAGAGCGCACTCGCAGCCGCAGCGGAAATGCTCGATTACGTGCGGGGCGCGCGGTTGCCGGTGCTCGTGAGGTACGTGTCGGCGCTAAGGATTTCGTTTCTCGCGATCGCGGGTCGGGTCGGAGACGGAGAGAAGGCCTGGGCGCTGGGCGCTCTCGCGGAGAGCACGGCGGGGTGCCTTGACCTCGAAGGTCAGACGTGGCGGGAAATGGAGACGCTATCGTGCGCGCGCCTTCGCCTGATGATTGGAAGAGAACGTTTCGACGAAGGCCGCAGCTTCGCCGAGGAACTCCGCGCGGTAGCGGAGGGACGGGGCTTGCGGCGAACGCTCATGCGAGCGCTTGCGCTCTCGATGGTTCTCGAACATCGCGCGGGCAATGCGCCGGCAGCGACCGGTCACGTCGAGGAGTATGTCCGCCTTTACGTCAAGACGCCGTACGCCGCGCCTCTTGTGCGGGAACGTGAAACTTGCAAGCCCTTGGTCGAGGCCTTCCTCCGGTCGTCACCCGACCCCACCGCCAGGAAGTCGGCGCGGGCGCTGCTCAAGGCGATGGAAACAGCCGACGCCCCTCCAAGGCCGATTCTGACCGAACGGGAGCGAGAGGTGCTGGAACGACTCGAGGGTCAGAGCGACAGGCAGATCGCCGCTCGACTCGGTCTCAGTACACACGGGGTTCGGTATCACCTGCGAAACGTGTTCACGAAGCTAAGGGCACGGAACCGGATTGAGGCAGTCGACCGCGCACGCGAGATGGGACTGGCTCAGGGCGACTCCTGACCAGGCGCCGCTCGAGTGTCGGCTGGTGCAGGGCCTCGCTCGACAATTCCGGTTCCGGCCTTGATCCGGGTGGCTACGCTGCCTTCGAGCGGCGCATCCGAACCGGTCCCATCACCTCCGGGATCAAGTCTTTCATCTTCACGAACTTGCAATATCGAAGAAAGTCGAGTGGGCATTTTATACCTTGTATTGCGTTTTTTAAGACCTATAATCTTGGAAAAGCACAACCCTGGGGCAGCGGGTGGGCGTGAAGCGGTCAAGAGAAACGGCATTCGGGGCAGGGAGATTCGACGCGGTTCGACTGCCTGGGACCTGGGTCAGTGCGACGCGGGCATGCCTGCACCGGAAGGTAGCGCCGTGGAAGCGCCTGGAGAGCCTTGTGCGCGGCGAACGAGGGGGAGCGACGGCGCTCGCCGCCGCCGCGTTGACCGTCATGACGATCGGAGGCTCGGCGTTGATGATCGATCACCAGTGGCTCATCGATCAGCGTGACACGCTCAGGCGCGCGACGGATGCGGCGAGTGTGGCAGCCACTTCCGAGCTCAACGACCAACTGAGCAAGGACCCCGATGCGAGCGACGCGGTTCTCTTGGCCGTGATTCAGGAGGTGGCGGAGCGCTACGTCAGGATCAACCTCGAGCACCTTCCACAGGCTCGACTCGAGAAGGCGCAAGCCACCCTGGTCGTGAACGTGGTGCTGGACCGGCAAGGACGTTCCGTGGAGGTCACCGCGCAGGCCGAGCTCGGCGGCTTCCTCCTGGGAGGACGGATCCCGTTCCTCGGCGACGCGAGACCGCCGGTGGAGATTGGGGCCGTATCGGGCTCCGACACGCTGACCTCTCCGGTCGAAGTAGTCCTCGCCATCGATATCAGTGGATCGATGGATTGGGACCTCGCCGGAGAGTCCGGAACGATGAACGAGAGCCGGATGGAGATCGTCAAGGGCGCGGCAAGGCACCTGGTCGACATCCTCGGGCCGGACGAGACGGATCGGGTGGCCATCGGAATCGTGCCCTGGAACCAGGCCGTGGCGCTCTCTCCGAGTGCCGCAGCGAATTGGGCCAGGAACAACTGGGCGCGGTATCCACGTCGACGCGTGTACGGTGTGCCCTACAAGTGCGAACCCGGCGGGAGCTGCACCGAACCGAACAGCATCGAAGAGGACCTGCCACTGGTATCGACGACCGATGCGTGGATGGGTTGCCTTGACGGGTCCAGGATGGGCACGGCAGCAAGTAGCCGGGCGTCCGTCCCCGGCTCGGACGATTTCTTCACCCTTCCGGCTGCCAACCCGTTCGCGCAAGGGTTCTTCGTCTCTACCTATGGAGCAGCGTACTCGTGCCTTGAAGACCCGTTGCCCGACGACTTTTCCGGGCAGTTTTGCTACGAAGGGAGTCCAGCCTCACCAGGGCAATTCAAGATTTCGTCGCAGGTATTTTGCGGGAGCGATTTTCCGCCGATTCTGCCGCTTTCGACCACCGAGCAGACGATTGATGACGCGATCGATGCGCTGGCCCCCCGGGTGAGCGGCTTCACGTATTCGGCAGTCGGTGTGCTCTGGGCCCAGCGCCTGCTCCAGGACACCTGGCGGACCGTGTGGGGCGGCACCGTGCACCCGGTGGACGCAACACTGCCCGCGAACAAGGGGCTGCGCAAGGCCATCGTACTCCTCACCGACGGGGAGGACACGCACTGCGGGAGAGGAAACGAGGACTGCGACTCGAGCCCAATCGGGACTGCCCGCTCGCACGCCTGCGAGGAGGCGAAGGCACAAGGCACCGAGATCTTCGTGGTGGCGGCGATGCATCCGGACGGGCTGGGGGATGACTTTGAAAGGTCCCTCACGGCGTGTTCGAGCACGTCGCCCGATTCGAACAACAAGTACGTGTTTGCCAACAATTCGAGCAGTGAGGAGCTGGAGGCGGCATTCGCGGACATCGCGAACCAACTACGCACCGTGCGCCGTTCGCACTGAGCATCGCCACAAGCTCCAACGCGCGCGCACAGGTCACAGCGACAGGGGATTGCGCGACGGCACGTTCGTTCAGACCGCGACCCGATCGGCCGTCCACATGCCGGCATTCTCCAGGATGAAGTCGGGTTCGGCGTACTGCTCGCGAAGGAGGTTCTCATACAGTCGGCCCTCGCTCGCGCGATCGACCGGCGAAGCCTCGGCGTCAGTTGCTGAAAGCGCTTCATCGAGCGCCTCGACGGTTCCGCTGCCCTCGTCGAACTGAGCCTTCTTGCGCCAGACAACGTTTTCGGGCAGCAGATCCTCGCAGGCCTTGCGGAGGATCCACTTCTCGGTGGTTTCGCATGTCTGTTCGTCGACGACCTTCATCTTCAACGAGGCGGGGATCGATTGCGCAAAGTCGATGAGATCGCGATCGAGGAACGGTGTGCGCGCCTCCAGGCCCTGGGCCATCGTGATCCGGTCCACGCGCTGCAGATTGATGTTGTGCATGGTGCCGAGCGAGCGGGTGAGCTCGTCCGCCAGGGCCCGCGGCCTGCGGGCATAGGTGTGGTGGTAGGTGTAGCCGGCGAACAGCTCGTCCGCCCCCTCGCCGGTGAGCACCGCCTTGACGTGACGGCGTGCCAGGGTGGTCGCGAAGTGCGTCGGCACTGCGCTGCGCACGAGATCGACGTCGGCGCTTTCGAGGTGGTAGATCACGTGCGGCAGGACGTCGGCCAGTTCGTCGGCCGTGAAGACGAGCTCGTGGTGGTCCGAGTCGATGTGGTCGGCCACGGCACGCGCGGCGGCGAGGTCGGGACTTCCCTCCGTGCCGACCGCGAACGTCTTGAGCGGATGGTCGATGGCCCGCGCCGCCAGGGCTGCGATGACCGAGGAATCCAGCCCGCCGGACAGGAATGCACCGACCTCGACGTCGGCCACCATCCACTTTCGCACCGCCGCTTCGAGGACGTGTCTCAGCTCGCGCCAGATCGGCTCCGGATTCTCCCCGGGTTCCAGCGCGGCGGCGCCGTGCGGCATGCGGTACCACTCGCGAAATCCATCGACGCTGTCGAACAGGCCACCCGGTTCGATGGCTTCGACATCGTCCAGGCCAAGGCCGTCGAATGCCTTCAACTCGGAAGCGAAGGCGAGGCCCCGGTCGATGCGCGCCATGAAGAGAGGCTTGATGCCGAGCGGGTCGCGCGCGGCAATGATGCGCTCGGGCGTGGCCAGGACGAAGGCGAACATTCCGTCCAGCTTTGCGATCCACCGCATCTCGTCGGAACGGAACAGATGCAAGATGGTCTCGCTGTCGCTTGCCGTCGCGAAGGCGCTCTCGCCGAGGATCGCCCGCAAGTCCGCATGGTTGTAGATCTCTCCGTTGGCCACGAGCACGTTCTCGGCGCTGCGGATCGGCTGGGTGCCGTTCTGCGGACCGATGATCGACAGACGGCAGTGCGCCATGACGGCCGGCACGTTCGGCGCCCGGATGACCCGAAGCTCGTCGGGTCCGCGGTGAGCGAGCTTCTCGATCATCCGACGCGCCAGTGGCGGCTCATCGAGATTCCAAAGACAGACAAAGCCACACATTTCAATCCTGTTCGGTTCCGTCGGAGTGCATCGTCTCGGGAGATCGGCTTTTCCGCCGACATGCGCATGCGATGCGATCGGCCCAATCGTCGAGAGGGCATGAGCGTCGGATGCCCGGGTGCGCCGGAGGCGCCTGCCCGTTGTGCACGAGGGCCGTCTGTTACAGTGTAGCCTCTCGACCGTACAGCCGCTCCGGCGTCCGAGCGCCCTCGGCGTCTGCCGGATGGCTGAACCCCCTTCGACAACCAGCCAAGGGAGATCCGATGTCGGATGACGATTCCATTGAGCACGCCAACAATCCCAAGGCCAACATGGACCACATCTACAATCAGCCGGATCCGAGGGCCTACTTTTCCGAGCTTCACAAGCTCGACTACGCCACCCCCGGCGCCGGCAAGCCTTTCTTTCTCAAACTGATCGAGCGCCTGCAGCGTTCGCGGGACAAGTCCGTGCGGGTGCTGGATCTCGGCTGCTCATATGGCGTGAACGGCGCCCTCCTCAAGCACGACATGACCATGCCCCAGCTCTACGAACACTGGGGACAGGAGTGGCTGCAGGACGTGAGCCCGGAGGAGGTCATGGCGTATGACCGACGGTTCTTCGGCGGGCGGGAAGAACAACAGGACTTCGAAGTCATAGGGCTCGATCGGGCCGAGCGAGCGGTCGCCTTTGCCGAGGAGACCGGCCTGATAGACGACGGGGTCGTTGCGAACCTCGAGGAGCATCCGCTTTCCGATGCGGTCATGCCGGATCTGGCGGACGTCGATCTGATGACGTCGACCGGCTGCATCGGCTATGTCACGGAAAAGACCTTCGAACGTTTGCTGCCGGCCGTCACGAACGACGGCCACGCGCCGTGGATGGCCAATTTCGTGCTGCGACTCTGGTCCTTCGAACCCATCGAGGAAACGCTCTCCGAATGGGGATATGTCACCGAAAAGCTGCAGGACCGGACGTTCAGGCAGCGGCGCTTCGTGAGTGATGAAGAACGCGAGCAGGTTCTGCGGCGGCTTCGCGAGAAGGGTATCGATCCGTCCGGCAAGGAAGCCGAGGGGCATCTGCATACGGAGTTCTATCTGTCGCGACCGGCCGACGATATCCGGCAGGAGTCCCTGAACACGCTGCTGGCGCGGAAATCTCACTGAATTCAGTCACGAGGGAGTCGAGACGCCGCGCTGACCGGCCGCACGGACTTCGAGACGCCGACCGCTTCGCCAGTCGCCTTTTCGAGTGATGTTCGACAAGGAGGGGGCGGCGGCTCCCGCACCCCCGGACGGGGATGCGGGCGTGCGCGGCGGGGGATCACGCGAAGCCGATATCCGCGTGGACGTGGTCCGGCCGCCGTTCGTCGCGCGGCGGGTATCCGAAGAGATCCTTGTACGCCTTGGAGAAGTGCGAGGCGCTGACGAATCCCGCCGAGAGCGCGATGGACATGATCGAGTGCGAGGTCTGACGGAGCAGATGATGGGCCTTCGCCAGCCTCACCCGGAGGTAGTAGCGGCTCGGCACGCACTTGAGGTGCCGGCGGAAGAGGCGTTCGAGCTGGCGGCGCGAAAGCCCCACGAGCTCCGCGATCTGCTCGACGGGAAGGGGCTCTTCGAGGTTGGCCTCCATGAGCTGGACCGCGTCGACGAGGCGTGGCTGACCGGTGCCGATATGCTGCACGAGAGGCCGCCGCTGAACGTCCCGGGTACCCCGGATCCGGTCTCGCACGAGCTGCTCGGCGATCGCCGCCGCGAGGTGGTGGCCGTGCTCGCGAGCGATGAAGTTCATCATCAGATCGCCCGGCGCGTCGCCGCCGGCGCAGGTGATGCGGTCCCGGTCGAACACGCAGACCCCGGTGGTGACCACGACCTCGGGGTGGTCCTCGATTAGCGAGTCGCGGTGGTCCCATTGCGTGGTGCACTTGTAGCCGCGCAGGACGCCGCTCTTCGCGAGCAGGCATGCTCCGGTGTCGATGCCCCCCAGCACCACGTTGCGCTTCGCAAGGCGGCGGAGCCACCGCAGGCACCCCTCGTGAATGTGGTTCTCTACGTCGTCGCCCGAGCATACGAGCACCAGGTCCGGGTTCGCGACCGCGTCGATCGCGACATCGGCATGGACCAGGATCCCGCTGCTCGATCGGACCGCCTTGCCGTCCAGACTCGCGACCTGCCACCGGTAGAGCTCGCGTCCGCTGATGCAGTTCGCCTTGCGCATCGGGCCGAGGCTGGCGCCGAACGACGCGATGTTGAAGGCGGGCATCAGGGCGAACACCACTTCGCGCGGACGTCGAGCCGCCCGTGCGACTCGTTCCCCACCCTCCGCCGGAGCGCGGAGGGGCTCGAGGTGCATTTCGATCGGTTCGTGGACGTCGATGTCGTCAATGTTGTTCATGGGAGACATCCTGGTCGTTTCGGAACACTTCCCGAAGCTGGAAACCACTGTGGGCTCGATCAGCATCGTGGAACTGGTATGTCGCATTCGCGATAAATTTTGTCCGTTCAAGGACCGTTCAGACCTGCGTCGGTCGGTGCTTGGTGCCATCCGGGCGCCCGCCGACATCGGATCTCACCTTGTGAAGGAGGCGTCTCGCCCGGGTCGGACCGAGGGCGGCGAACGCGTACCGGCGGTACAGGTCGTAACCTCGGCGCTCGGATGTCGGGAGAAAGAAGTACCGGAGCCGCTCCCGGGCAACGATGGCAGCAACGGTGGCAGTAGGTCTCATGATGGCTCTCCGGTTCGCTGTGCGGGCCATGCACGGATGTTGGTGTTGTAACCGATACGAGGCAAGTGGACTGGCGCATTTGCGATAGAAGTTAGCGACAACGAAATAGTGCGGCATTGCGCTAGCGAATCTTGAATCCCGTGTCGTCCGCCCTCTTCGGCAAGTCCGTCCAGGAAAAGGCGGGGGCGTCCTCCGTCGTCGGGGCCGGCGGCGACCAGTACGCTCCGCTCCGATCCCGGGTCGGATGCAGGCCGGAGGAAGGCCCGGACGGCGGGTCCGCTACCCGGGGTTGCCGGACCGGGTCGAGGGCGGCGGCCGGGCTGGCCGCGCCCGGCGCGCGTTCCGGAGCGCGTCCGGACCCGGTGAGGCGCACGTCGACGGCCGGGCCGGCGGCGGCGGGACGGGCGTCCGCGGAGCCGTCGAGAAACCGGATCGGCGTGTCCACGGACGCCGCTTCGTCGGCGTGGGAGAGACCGCTTGCGGGACGCGAATCGGTCCGGACGAACGCGAGGAGCGAGCTCGCTATCTCGCTCGCTCGCGCCCACAGCGAACGGGCTGCGGTGTGCCTGACGGGGGCCGCGGCGACGGGTGAGAGGAGGAGGGAGATTTCGGAGGCGGCCCGGGCATATACATGGGAGTCGGCGTGGTCGAGACCCGAGTCGATGATCGCCTGTATGCTCACCAGGGGATGGAGCCCCTGCTCGGCGTCCTGGGCCGCCATTGCGTACGCGGCGCCGAGCTTGTTCATCTCGTGCCGCTCGGTGAAGGTCAGGGTCGGGTCGTCGATACGTGCGAACTGCTCGTTCGCAAGCTCCGTCAGCTTCTTGCTCAGCGCATCGGAGTCGACGTTCGAGGGAAGCTTCAGCGGGGTCACGTCGTGCGCGGCTTCGGCGTCGGCGAGACCCGCCGAGTAGCGACTGAACGCGTAGTCGTCGAGTTCGTTCAGGAGGTCCTGAAGGCGCCTCGCCTCTTCGACGTCGCCCGCCTGGATTGCCGAATTGTGGAGTGCCCGAAGGTAGTCGCGAGCTTCGACGGCGGTCATCTTCGACACCGTCGCCGGATCGAGGCGGGGGTCGGCACGCGTGACCGCTCGTCGGGCCATGTCGGTCACGTCGTCCTTGGCGTCGTGGACGATGCGGAACGCGGCCGCATCCCAGACATTCTGCGCATCGTCGCTGAGGAGCTTGTCCGGCCGTTGTCCGACCACCGCGTTGAAGTTGAACTCTTCGATGCTCGATCCGACGCGGACCTGTCCCAGCGTGTACGTGTGCTCCCGGCGGGCACCGGGGGTCCAATGGTACCGGGACGCGGATGTATCCCCGCGGGCCGGGGTGGAGGGGTCCGGGTGGAGGCTGGGCGGGCTGGCGTCGTTGCCCGAGGGGGGAGTGGCCGAGCTCGCGGGGCCCTCGGAGCTCGCGGTTCGCGAGGGCGGTGCCGCGGCCTCCGCCGGGTTCTCGCCCGCCACCTGGGTGCGGGCTGACTCCTGGAGCTCGGCCGTGGTCCCGGAGACTTCCTCCGTTCTCCGGTACAGCGACGCGTCCTCGGTCGCGTTCGCCTCGCCCGCGAGGCGCCCGAGATCCGCCGAGTCCGGAGAGGTCGCGGGGGTGGAGGGGCCCGGAGACGGGGACTCGCCGTCGCCCGAACCTCCACCACCCCCTCCCGAAGACAGGTTGCGCACGCCGCTCGAGACCTTCATGAGCTTGCGAAACCCGGTCGCCTGCGTGGCGTAGACCGCGCCCGAGAACGACGCGGAGCCCGCGTTGTGGACTCCGTTGACGTACTCGCGTTCGAAGAAGGTGCGCGCGGTTTCCACGAGCGCACCGTCGAATGTCGACGTCGCGAGCTTGTCCTCGAGCGCGACGAGGCCCGCGAGCCAGAGATCGAACGGGGCCGTGACCCTCGTTCCGACCCCGATGACCAGGTCGTCGCTCATTCCCGCGAGCACGAGCTCCGCTCCCGCGTGGACATCGGACATCGCGCCGCCGAGAAGGATGGTATCGGTGCGGCCCTCGATTCGCGCCGGACCCCGCACGGTCTGCTCGACCCTCTTCGCGCGGGTGGTGTGGTCGCTTCCGATTCGCTCGGAGAGGGTGCCGCCGACCCGGAGCTCCCGGACGCCGCCGGTCCCCTCGAAGAGCCCGCCGCTGCCCACCTCGAGACGGTCGAAGGTGCCGGACCGTGTTCGGTCGCCGCCCGATCGCTCGACGATGTGCTTCGCGCGACGTTGCGAGAGCGAGCCCCGGGCCACCGGTCATGCCCCGTGCGCGGGCGTGCGGACGGGCGCGCGAGCGCCCCCGGGGATCGCACGCCCCATCGGAACCGCCTCCCGGCCCGCTCCGGCGCCCCCGCCCCGCCCCGCTCGGTCGCGCCGGGACGGGTCAGGCCTGCGCCGGGAGCTCCGCCACCAGCCGCAGTGACGCGCTCAGCCCCTCGAGCTGGTAGTGGGGGCGAAGGTGCGCGACCGCCCGCCGGACCCCCGGCTTCCCGGCCACGTCCTCGACCGTCACCCGGGCCTCGCGCAGCGGATAGCGCGCCTTCGCGCCGTGGGAGGCGGAGTCGTCCGCGGTGACGTACTGCGAGATCCAGGTGTTGAGCATCTGCTCGTCCTCGACCCGGGACGAGAACGCTCCGATCCGATCGCGCTTGATCGCCATGAGATAGTGGGCGAAGCGGGCGCAGGCGAGGACGTAGGGCAGGCTTGCGGAGAGTCGGGCGTTGGCCGTTGCGTCGTCCTCCACGTACTTCTTGGGACGGTGCACGGTCGAGCCGGAGAAGAACACCGCGTAGTCGGTGTGCTTGGCGTGGCACAGGGCGATGATCCCCTGGTCGGAGAGCTCCTTCTCGCGCCGGTCGGTGATGTTGATCTCCGTCGGACACTGCGTGATGCGTGCCCCCGAGAGGGAGGGGAAGACGTGCAGGGGCAGGTTCTCGACCCGGCCGCCGCCCTCGGTGCCGCGGATGGCGCACGGCCATCCGTATCGCCCGAAGCTCTTCATCGTGACGTCGGCGACCCGCCAGGCCGCGCTTCCCCAGAGGTAACGGGATGCGTCCGGCCCTTCCACCTCCTCGACGAAGTGCATCTCCTCGACCGAGTCGGGGCCCCACGGCGCGCGCACCAGCACGCGCGGCGCGGTCAGCACGAGATAGCGCGAGTCGGGATGGTCGCGAAGCGATCGCCATGCAGCCATCTCGCTCGCGTCGAAGATGGCCGCGAGATCGATCGGGCGATCGAGCTCCCCGAAGCCGTCGAGATCCAGGAGATCGGGCGATGCCGAGGCGTAGAGCGGAGCGTGCGCCATCGCGGCGACCCCGGCCACCTGCCGGGCGAAGTCGATGTCCTTCGGAGAACGTCCGATCTCGAAGTCGCCGACGAGGAACGAGTACGGCGTCCCGCCCAGCGTTCCGTACTCGGACTCGTAGACCGACTTGAACAGCCGGGACTGATCGAACGCCGGGGCGCGCGCGAGGTCCCGCTCGATCTCCGCGCGATGGCAGTTGAGCACACGCACGCGCATCGAGCTCGAGAGGTCGTTCTCCGCGACCAGCTTGTCGAGGCTCCGCCAGGTCGCCTCGAGCTTTTGCAGCCGCGGGTGATGGAGGACTTCGTTGACCTGCTCCGCGATGAGCCGGTCGAGGGCCGCGATGCGCTCCGCGATGGCCCGCTTGGCTCCCGCGTCCACCCGGACCCCGTCGTGGAGGGCTTCGGCGACGAAGCCCTGGAGCATCGTCCGGGCTCCCGCGACCTGGTGCTCCTCGCGCGCGAGGCGCCCTTCGGTGAGGATCCGCTCAAGAACCCCGCCTTCCGGTGCCGGCTGCGTCGCCGGCTGCTGCTGTGCACTGGCGCTCATTGGTCTTCTCCTTCTCCCAGCTCGGAGCGAAGCCGCTCCTGCTTGTCCGGGTCCGCGAGGATGTCGTCGAGGATCCCGTCCAGGCGCTCGTTGGACTCGAGCTTCCCGTAGAGGTCGGCGAGGGCCCGGCGATGCTCGAGGAGCCTCGCCGTCTGGGGGATCCGGGTCGCCAGACCCACCGGCGAGAAGTCGTCCATCGAACGGAACCGGAGCTCGAGGCCGATCTCCCGGTCCGGCTCGCCGCTCAGACGGTCGGCGACGCTCAGCTTGAGCTCGGGCGCGAGGCGGCGCATCAGCGGGTCCACCCCGCCCGGCTGGACCTCGATGAACTCGCGCCGCCGGTACTCGACCGGGTCGTCCGCATCCCCCGAGAGGTCCGCGACGACCCCGGCGACGAGGGGCAGCTCCCGTGAGGTGGTGGCTCCCCCTTCCTCGACCTCGTATCGGATGTCTACCCGGGGTGGGCGGACGCTCCCCACGCGGTCCTGACTGGATTCGGCCATGGCGGCTCTCCGAAATTCGAACGAGTGGGAATTCTACGGTAGCTACTCTATAAAAATACGTAAAAACAATATATTGCAGAACATTTTGATGTCGCATGAAGACAAGAGGACGGAGCGAGAGACCCACGAACGACGGGTCGCGCCGGGATCGGAAGGCGTCGTGCCGAGACAAGAATCGGCGCCGGCGACTGCGTAGATGGCGGCCGCCGGGCGGGTCGCGGCCATGCTCGTGCGAGGTCGCATGTACGCATCCGCCGGGCCGGGGGGGTGGTCGTCCGCGGCTGCGATGAGGCCGGGGGGCGCGCCTTGCGGCCGGGTCTCGTCCCGAAGCCCATCGAACGGGCCGTCCGGGCCCAGTTCCCTCGGGAGCGCAACGGCGTTCCCGCGCGGTTGAAGCGACGGTCGCCGCGCGGCGCGGCGCGGCGCAGTGCGCGGAAGAGGGAAGGGAGGCGGTGAGGGGCGGGTCCGCGACGCGCCGCTTCGGGAAAGAGCGCGTCGCACGAAGACAAGTCCGCATCCGCGACCCGGCGCACAGTTCGAGACGCAAAGCCACGGCGGGATCGGAAGATGAAGAGGAACGGACGCACATTGGCAATCGCGGGACTCCTGGCGGTATCGGCCGGCTGCGCGACGGACCCCGGGCGGCTCGAGCCCGAGCGTCCGCTCCGGATCGAGAGCGCCACCCTGAGTCTCGCCCCCGAGGCGAACGCGCGTCGTCCCGTACGCGTCTCCCTCGTACGGGTGGACGACGAGCGGCTCGCGCGGGACCTCCTCGCGATGCCGGGAGCGGACTGGTTCCACGCGGGCGGGCGCGACAGCTTCCTCGCCGCCCATCCGGCCGCCATGCACGACTGGTGGGAAATCGTCCCCGGGACCACGATCGGTCCCTTCGACCTCCGCTCCCGCCGGGGGCGCGCCGGGGTCCTCCTTTGCGACGTCGGCGCGCGCTCGCCGATCCGGGTGGAGCGCGACGGCGAGCTCAGGATCGGAATCGACGACACGGGCTGCCGGATCGAAGGGGGCTCCCCCTCCGAGGCGCCGGGCATTCTCGGACGGCTGCTCGGTCGATGACGGGGATCCCTCCCATCGGCGCGCCGGTGCCCTGGGCGGACGGGCTGGTGCTCAGGCCCGAGCACTTCCGGGACACCGACCGGCGCACCGAGACCCTCGTCCACCTGATGGGCCTCGGCCGCGATCCGTGGGCCTTCGGGTTCACCCGGATCGATCTGGATGGGGTCGCGCTCGCGTCGGGAGAGCTTCGCGTCGCGTGCGAAGGCGTGTTTCCGGGAGGACAGCCGTTCCGCACCGAGCGGGTCTCGGCCGACATCGGCGACGAGAGCGGGTTCGAGATTCGGATGCGCGGCGAGGGGGACCTCGTTCTTGCGCCGGGCGGCGGCGCCTGTTCGCGCGATTCGCTCCCCGTGGTCCGCACGAGGGTTCGCGCCGGAGTCGTGGAGCCGGACCCCGACTGGTCCCCGCCCGCGGTTCTCGTCGATCCGGGGCATCCGCTCGTCGCCGATGCGGCGCAGGCCATCGGACGTCTCGCCGGGCTCGCCGCCGGGCTCGCCGCTTCGCTCCGGATCCCCGGATCGGACCGTCGCCCCGGCGCGCGGGCAATCGGACGGACCCACGAGGTGCTCACCGAGCACGTCGGGATGCTCGACTGGATGCTCTCGTGGCCGGCGGTGGCTCCCACCGCGCTCGCCTGCGAGGCCCTGCGCCTCGCGCTCGCGGTTCGGGCTGCCGCCCGGGCCGGACCCCGTTTCGAGCCGGGCTGGAATCCGGCCGACCAGCGTGGATCGCTCCGCGCCATCCTGGACGCGGCGGAGGCGGCGGCGGCCTCGGTCGGTCTGCCCTTCCGAACGCGCCTGTTTCGATCCGGGGGCGACGGGAGCGCGCCCCGGATCGTGGACGCGGTGGGGAGCGGTCCGGTCGTGGTCGCGGTCGAGACGGCGCGGGCGGCGGACCTTCCCCCGGTGCGCCACTGGCTGGAAGGCGCGGCCCTCGCCGCGCCCGAGCGGGTCGAGGAGGCGCTGACCCGGCGGGTCGGTGGGGCCATGCGGCGAGCGCTGGACCGTGACTCCGGCCTGGGGATCGCGAGCGGTCCGCTCGTGCAGCTCTATCGCGTCGAAGCGGACCCGGTGTGGCGCGGTCACGCGATGGATCTCGCCATCGACTCGCGTGCCCCGATGCCTTGCGAGGCGACCCTCTCCGCCTTCGTCCCCGATCCGGACGGAAGGAACGCGGCATGAACACTGGCACGACCTCGCAGCTCGTTCCCGAGACTAGAAGGCAGGGACACGACATGGATTTGGGCACGATTTCCCAACTTGTTCCCGAGATTGAAGACAGGGGGCACGGCGTGAACTTGGGCACGGCCTCGCAGCTCGTTCCCGAGATTGAAGACAGGGAGGCGGCATGGAAATAGGGCTTGAAATCGCAATCCGGTGCCTGAGCTACCTCGATCTCCTGGATGCTGAAGAACGAGAGCTCGCCGCCCGAGTTCACGAGGCCGAAGGGGACGATAAACGGGTCACGGCAGCGATGGATGCGGCCCGAAGGCGACTCGCCCGGGAGATCGAGTCCACGGTTCGGCGGCTGCCGGCGCTGGTGGGCTCCGATCCGGGTCTGGCCCGCGAGATCGGATACGCGCTCGCCGGCCTCGCCGACGAGCGGATTCTCCATCACCCCGCGGGCGGCCTCGGAGCCTGGCGCGAGCGGCTGCTCGAGATCGAGCTCTACGGTTCGGCCCTCGCGGGACACGAGGTGATCGAGCGCGCCGAAGCGGCGGCGTACGCGCGTCCGGAGGGAGCCGGCGCGCCAGGCGCCGGGCCGGGGCTGCTGGCCCCGTTCTATCTCGCGCTGCTCCGATCGGGATTCGAAGGCGAGCTCCGGGGAGACCCGAGACGCGACGCGCTGATCGCAGCGCTCGTCGACGCGATCGGGAAGCCCCCCGCCGGGCCGCCGCCACCGGGCGAACGCCGGCTTCGCACCCGTGTTCGCCCCCTCGTGCTCGCTCTCGCCGGGCTCGCGATATGGCTCTTCGCCGGGGCGGGGGTGTGGTGGGTGTCGGCGGCCGAGCCGCTGCGCGATGCGCAGGCCCTCGTCGCGGAGATCGAGCGCGCGGAGCGCGGACTCGAAACGGGGACGGTCCGGTGAGCGACGCGCTCACCGCCATGGCGGCCCTTGGCGCCTCGCTCCTTGCGGGCGGGACGATCGAGAAGGTGCTTCTCGTCGTTCTCGTTCTGGCCGGACTCGTCGCGCTCGTGCTCGTCGTCTGGCTCGCCTGCAAGCTCCTGGCGCTTCTCGCCAAGGCGCTGTTGCGGGCGGGGGCCGGCGCCATCGGACGCGCCCGGGATCGACGGGACCGGCGGAACGCGGATCGCGAGGCGGCGCTGCCGCCGGTGCGGGCGGGATGGATGCAGGAAGGGCGGCCGAGTCTGCGCCGCGCGATTCGGGAAGCCGGGCGAATCGGCGGAAGGACGGCCCCCTGGGCAATCGTCGTCTGTGGAGAGGGAGCCGCCGACCTCGAACGCGCGATGGGAATGACTCCCGCCTGCCCGGCCGAGGTACGGCTGAGCGCTTCCGAGCGCCTGGTTCTGGTCGACGCGGCGGGCGCGAGCGACCGGACCCTTCGGCACCTGGTCCGGTGCTTGCCGTGGCGCAGGCCGTTCGATGCGGTTCTCGTGCTCGCGGCCGACGGCGCCATTCCGCCTTCGGCGGCGCATCGCGCGGCGATCGCGGCGCGCGGAGCCGGGCTCACCGCGGCTCTCCACGTGGTCTTGCCGGGGCGGTTCGGTTCGGGCGCGGCGCGCATCGTGGTACCAGGCCCGGGCTCGGCGCGGGAGCTCGCGACGAGCCTCGAGGCGGAGCTCGCGCGGGAGTGGCTCGGCGGCGCGGAGCGCGATGGAATCGGCTCGGTGGCGGGAGGCTGCGGCGGCGAGCTGGACGAAGCGCTGCGCGCGCTTCGCGACCGGACGCCGGAATGTCTCGACCTCGCTTCCCTCGTCGCCGGCGGCGGGCGCCTCCCCGAGACGATCGCAGCGACGGCGGATCGCACCGTCCCCGACCGCGGAGGACCTCTTGCAATGCGGGCGGCGGCCGTGGCGCTCGCGGTCGGCATCGGACTCGCGGCGGCCGGAGTACCGGCCGCGATCGAGGATGCGGATCGGCTCCGGAGCCTCGTCATGGCTGCGCAAGAGCAGAGCATCGAACGGTTGGGGAATGCGCGCCTGGTGCCCGACCCGGTCCGGACCGGGTCCGTCGCCCGGATCGCCATCGAGCTCGCGCGGGCCGGGGAGTCGACGTTGACGCGGCCGGCCGGGAGGTGGATCCCGGGCGCGAGCGCGGCGCGTGCGGTCGCCGCCTACCTCCTCGTCGGCTACGTCGGGCGCCCCCTCGGCGCGGAGATCGAGCGCCGGACGACCTCCCTTCTCGCGCGGGCCGGAAGCCTCGATACGTGGGTGGAAAACGCCGCAACGGCGGATCGGCTCGTCGCGGAATGGAATTCGCTGCTGGCTGCCGCGGGCACCGCGGATGTCTCCGCCCTCATCGAAACGGCCTTCGGTCGAGTCGAGGAGGGCTGGCCGGACGGGCTCGGGGCGGCGCTCGAGGAGTCGGGAGCGGCCGCGGCCCTGGAGAATCGCGACGTGGTGGACCTTGCTCGGGTTCGCGCCGCCGCGCGCGCGGGGCTGCTGGCGAGCGCGGGCGAAGAGGCGAAGCGTCGTTACCTCGCGGCGCCGGTCCTCGCCGGTGCGCGCTTGACCGCAGACGCGACGGCCGCCCATGCCGGACGGCACGCCGCGCTCGCCCGCACGCGCGAAGCGCTGAAGGATCCCGCAGCCGCCTGGCTCGTGGAGCCGGAGGACCGGCTCCGGCATACCGAGGTACTTCCCGTGCTCGCGCGCGCGCTCGGACTCGCGATCGTGGATGCCGGGTGGGTGGCGATTGCCGAAGCGGAGCTGAGCCGCTCCCGGCGCCAGGCGCGCAAGGACGCGCTCCGGATTGCGGAACCGTCGCTCGGCACCGTGCTGGACCGGGACGGCACGAGCGGGCGGCTCCGGCTGTCGAGCCCCGCCCGGGCGTGGCTCGACCTGATGGATCGGATCGAGGCCGCCCGGATCGGCCCCCGCCCGACGGACCGGACGCGGCCTCGCGGGCGCGCCCTCTCCGGTCCGGTGACCCTCGCCTCGGATCGGGTCCGCAATGCGCAGGCCCGTATCGAACGATACGAGGAGGTCGAGGCCCGGGTGCCTCCGCTCGTGCCCCCGGTGCTCGCCGAGTCCACGCTCGAGCACGCTCGCGAGCGGCTCGCCGCCGTGCTTGCGGAAGAGGTCCGCGGCGCGCTCGTGCCTCGATTCGAGGCCCCTTTGCCCGGTGCGTTTCCCGCCCCCACGCGCGAGCTGGAGCACGCCATCGCGACGATGCGCCGGATTGGAGACTGGCTCCGGGACCACGGATGGCTCCAGGCTGGACGAGAGGCCCGCGGCGCGGCCGATCGAACGGTCGAGTCGCACCTTCGTCTCGGCATGGACGCGCTCCGCGCCGCGGATCCGGTACGGATCGATCTCGGGCGCCCC
Source organism: Immundisolibacterales bacterium (assembly GCA_026712715.1). Classification (GTDB taxonomy): domain Bacteria; phylum Pseudomonadota; class Gammaproteobacteria; order HK1; family HK1; genus JAJDXW01. The sequence goes on from JAPOPW010000043.1 coordinate 94,461, forward strand.
GGTGCGGACCCCGAGCGAACGCGAGAGCGCCTCGCCCGCTCGCTCGAGTCGGTCCGCGAGCTGCACCGCAGGTTTGCCGCTCCGCTCCTCGGGTTCACGGAAGAAGCGCCGGGGAAGGCGGCCCGGAGCTGGCGCACGCTCGTGCGCGCGCTCGAAGCCTACGAGCGGGGGGACACGCGCTCGGGAATCGGTGGTCTCGAGTCGGTCCTCGCCGCCTGGGCCGCGGATCCGCGCGGAACGTGCGCCGCTCCCGCGTTTCCGCCGGCCCCGCCGGGCTATCTCGGCCAGGTGGTGCGCCGGACCCGCGCGGAGCTTCACGACGCCTGCCGGGCGCTCGAGCGCCAGGAGCTGCTCGCCGCCCGCGATCGGGTTCTCGCCGCGTTCGGCGGCGCGCTCGCGCGAAGCTGGCCTTACTCGGGGGATCCGGCATCGCCCGATGCGCCGGCGGAGGCGGTGGACCGGTACGTGAGCGCCCTCGAAGCCGCCCCGGACCTCAGCGCGCTCGACGCGCGCCACGTGCCGGAGCTCGAGCGCGAACGTGCGCTCTGGACCATCGACGACGAACAGGCCGCCTGCATCGGCCTCGAGATCGAGTGGCGGGCCCGTCCCGAAGAGGATGTGAACGCGCACCACCTCATTGCAATCGAGCTCAAGGGGATGAAGCGGGGAGAGGGCGGATACACCTGGCGGTACGGAACGCCCGTCGAGCTTCGCCTCAAGCTCGCCCGTCACTCTTCGTACCGGTTCGCGAGCGGGGCCGGGGGGACGTCGCTCGAGCACGTCGAGCGCTTCGAGGACAGCGCAGCGCTGCTGCGGATGCTGGACTCACTCGCCGCGCGAGGCTGGATCGTGCGGGCGCCGCTCGTCGACACGGCCGGGAAGGCGGCGGAGCTCGGGCTCTCCGTCCGAGTGTCGCGACCGGGCGGGGCGCCGCTCGACCTCCCCGCCTTCGCCTCGCTCGGGCGCGGCGTCGGGGAACGCAGGACCTGAGCCGGTGTTCGAAGGAAGGGCACTCGTCCACCCCCTCGCGCTGATGCTGGGAGCGCGCACCGTGGACCGCCCGGGAAGCGGTCACTCGCTCGTCGCATCGGTTCTCGTGCCGTTCGAGATCGCCAGCGGACGGCTCGTCGAGCCCGCCGGGTGGTGCCACGCGATCGCCGCCCTCGGAGGCTTGACGCCGCCGGACTCGATGGCTCCGCTCCCCGGCGCGGAGCTGCTCGTGCTCACCGGGCCGGACGCCGCGCGAGGGGGAAGGGTCGACATGGCGTGCGGCGCGATTCGGGTGCACGCGCTGCTGAAGGACCCGGGAGACGGCTCGTTCGACACCGGACCGCGTGGCGCGGTGTGGTGCGAGCACGAGAACGAATGGGGGCGGCGGCGATCCCCGTCCATCGTCGATCGGGAACGGCCGGACCGCCCCGTGTGGCTCGGTCCCACTCCTCCCGACCACCCGGCGAGGCTCGCTCTCGCCGGGGAGTACGGCCGCGAGAGCGGCGCAGGTTGGGGAGCCGGAGCGAGCGACGAGACCTTCTACGAGGCCCACCGCCGCTTCCGGGCCGCGGCCGTCGAGCCTCGCGACGAGATCGCGATCGACGGATTGACCCCGCACCCGCTCCGCGGTCGCGTGCCGCCGTGGCGCGTCTCGATCGCCTGCGCGACGAGCGAGGGTGTCTGGCAGGGTCTTCCGGCGCGGATCCATACCCTCGCGGTCGCTCCCGAAGCCGGCCTCGCGGCGGCCGCGTGGCGGGCCGCCGTCGTGCTCGATCCACACGATCCGCTCGGGCTCCGGATCGAGGCGCTGGTCGTGGCCCTCGACGATGACGACGGCCCGGAGCGGAGCGCGGAGGACCTCGGGCGGATCGCGGTCGATCGGTGGACGGAACCCGCGCTCGCCCTCGACGACCGGCCGTTGCTACCGCGCTCGCTTCGCCCTCTCCATGCGCCCATCGGCGGCGTTCCCGGGTCCGAACCGGCCGCGGAACGGGTCGCCGACGCGTTGGCCTGGGCCGAGGAGAGCAGCGCCCTCCCGGGCGGAAATCCATTCCGGGGGCCGGACGAGGCCCGCGCCCTGCGCGAGGAGATCGAGGCGGTCACGGAAGGACGGGACCCCGCTTCCCTCGACCCGGCCGCAATCGGCGCCCTCGGTGATCGGGCCCTTGCGATGGCGCGCGAGCGCCACGAGGCGGCCGGCTTCGGCGAGCCGCCGCAACGGGACGAGACGCCCGAAGGAAGGGGAGTCGGACTCGATGCGGAGATTGCTCTGCGGCTGGGGTCTCCCTACGCGTCCGAGCGCGATCGGTCCGTTCGGGACAACGTCCTCGCCCACGGGAACGAGGCGCTGGACGCGGACGAGGTGCTCACCGGGCTCGCGCGCACGCGCGCCGCGAGTCCGGAGCCGATCACCGTGTGGGCACCGTTCACGACGGAAGAGGGCGTCCGGTTCGGAGAGGCCTTCGCACGCGAGATCGGAACGGGTTCGCTTCCGCTCCACGCCGACATGTCTCACGCGGTGGTGGAGGGTCGACGGATCGAAGGCGGCTCCTGCGTCGGCGTGCTGGCGGAACGGACCGAGTGGCGCGATGCGGAGCTGGAAGACGTTCGCTTCGAAGGCGGCTCGCTCTCGGGATCGACGTGGAGCGGGGTGGTCCTCAAGCGATGCCGCTTCAACGCGGTGAACCTCTCGCAGGCGCGGTTCGAGGGATGCGTCTTCGAATCGTGCGAGCTCGCGGAGGTCCCGGCATCGGACCTCACCCTCGTTGAGACCCGCTTCCGCGACTGCCGGATCGAGCGCGTGGACTGGACGGACCCGGCGCTTCGCGACGTGAGCTTCGCCGGCGGGGCGTGGAGCGAGGTGGCGCTCGCCGAGGGGCTTCTCGTCGGAACGACGATCGAGGAAACGACCCTCGACCGGGTGACTTTCCTTTCCACCTTCGCGCCCGAGACCACCCTGCGCCGCGCGACGCTCCACAAGGTGTGGGTCCTCGGCAAGGGTTTCCCCGGGAGCCGCATCGAGGACGTCTCGGCCCGGACCTGCGGGTTCGTGGGACAGGTGCATTTCGACGAGTGCGTGTTCGCGGGCTCGACGTTCGAGAACACCGGATTCAGCGGAGCGGTGTTCGACCGGGCGCGGATGGACGAACGCACGCGCTTCGAGCGGTGCGACTTCACCGGGGCGAGCTTCGGCCGCGCCGCGATCGCGGGAGTGACCCTGGTGGAGTGTGGACTGTGCGCGAGCACCTGGGACGAAGTGGATGCGCGCCTCGTGCGCATGCGCGGAGCGGTGCTGCGCGGCGTGGACCTTCGAACCGTGGATCTCGCGGGCGCGATCGTCATCGAGAGTGACCTCGAGGCAACCCGGTTCACGCCGGAGAGAACGGAGGGAGCGGACCTTGGACAGTAGGTGCATGCGCCGCAAGGCGCCGGAACGCGCCATCCGCCCCGTGCGGGCACTTCGCGCGGACGCGGGAGGGAAGGGATCCGAAGGGCTCGAAGAGGGAGTGCTCGAAGAGGATGTCGTGCGCGAGTGCGACGGCGGCGCGATCGGCCTCGGGAACGGGGCGCGGGCGGTGCTCGCTCCGTCGTGTCTCGTCCGGCCGGAACCGGGAGACCGGGTGCTCGTGTGGCGGACGGGACGGGAACGGATCGCCCTCGCGGTGCTCGAACGAAGGGATCCTCGCGTCCTCGCGGTCGCGACGCCGGGGGAGCTGTCGCTGGAGGCGACCCGGATCGTGGTGCGGGCGCAGAGCCTGCAACTGCGGGCCGGCGAGCTCCTGACGAGCGCGGAGGCGGTGCACGAGGTGAGCCGGATCAGCACCCGGAGCGCGGAGCTGCGGGTGGCCGAAATCGGCACCGACATCCGCCGCGCGAAGACCGCCCGCGACGAGGTGGAAGGAACGTTCGTGCAGCGTCTCGGCGCCTGGGTCAGCGACACCGCGCGCGAGGCACGGGTCGCGGCGCGGGCGATGCTGTTCGGATGAAGGCGACGGGTCGGTGCGGCAACGGCGGTTCCCTCCCGGAACGAGGCGCCCGCCCGGGGTGGTCCCGGCTCGATTCTCGCAAAGGAGGTTGACACGGTGAATGCAAGCGAGTCGCTGCTTCCGCGTCGGGAACGAAACGCGGCTCCGCTCGCGCCGGGCGCGCGGGCACTCGTGGACGCCTGGCTCGGGAGAAGCGGCGAGGGCGCGGCCGCGCTCGCGCTCGCCGGCGGCGATCCGCTCGCCGCGGCCGCCGTCGGCGGAACGGGCATGCGCGCCCTGGCCGAGGGACGCCTCGAGGATGCGCTCCGGTGGTCCCGGTCGCGCCCGGGCTCGGCCGCGAAGAGCCTCGTGGGGGCGGAGACCCTCATTGCCGGGGGGCGGATCGTCCCGGGGATGGATGCGCTCGAACGGCTGGTCCGTCGCCGGGACCCGGCCGGGACCCTCGCCTTCGCGCGACGGTGCCATCTCCTCGGCGACCACGCGCGCGCGGAGGCGGCCGCCGCGCGTATGCCGCTCAACCCGGCGGCCGCGCTCATCGGCGCCCGCTCCGCCCTCGTCGCCGGGCGGGCGGGATCCGCCCTTGCCCACCTGCACCCGTTCCTCGCGGGCGAGGCGGCCACCGCCGACCCGGTCCAGGCGGGTGCGATCGGGGGGGCCGCCGCGTCGGCGCTCGCCCGCCTGAAACGAACCGCCGCGCTCGCGGCGTTCGGTCGTCGCCTTCTTTCGCAGGGTCTCGTGCCACCCGAGATGCTGCCCGCGCTCGCGCGCGTCGCATGGACGGCCGGGCTCGCGGCGCAAGCGCGCGAGCGTCTCGCCCGAGAGCCTTCGCCGTGGCGCGATGCGGCCCGGCTGGAGCTGGACATCCTCTCCGGGGACGCCGAGGGGGCCGCCGCGCGGGCCGAGGTCGCGGGCACCCTGGCGGCACCCAGCCGGGGGATGCTCGCGCTCCTCACGGGTGAAGTGCCCAACGGCAACGGCGGCGCCGCAGAACCGTTCTCCGCGGGACGGACACTCGAAGTGTGGCGCACCCACCCGGTGCGCTGGGACCCGTGGATCGAAGCGGCGAAGCGGACGCGAGCCGCCGTCGTCGTTGCGAACCTTGCAGAGGGGGTGCTCCCACCCGACGGCAGCACGCCCGATCTCGTGCTGGACGACGGTGCGCTCGTCGAGCTGGTCGAGCCCGCTCCGGTTCCGCCCCGGGCCGGGGACGGCGACGGCGTCTGGGTGGATTCGGCGCTCTGCGACGGAGTGGGAATCGGCCACGACTGGCCGCAGGAAGAGCACCAGGCGCTCGTCCGCGCGGCGCGGCGGGCGGCCGCCCGCGAGGACGCGCGCGTGCGGATCGTGAGCGCGGACACCGCCCTCGCGACCGGCCCGCAGGGCCTGCGCGACATCGTCCTCGCGCCGCCGGGCGATCCGTTCTGGGCGGGACCGCTTGCCGAGCGGGCATGGCCCGCGATGCACGTGGTTCGTGCCCATCCCGAAACCGGCTGGCGCGGAATGGGCTCGGCGATCGGAGCCCTCGCCCGGGAGCTGGCGGGGATGGGATCATGATTCCCGAGATGGAGCAGGGTCATCGACGGGCCGGAATCCCGGTATCGGGTTCGCGCTGGCGTGACCTCCACATCCAGGGCGAGGCGCTCGACGGAATCGTCTTCCACCGCTGCGCATTCGATCGCGTGGTCCTGCTCGAGGCGAGCTTGCGGGGCGCCGTGCTCGTCGAGTGCGAGCTGAACGCCCTGGTGCTCGACGGTTGCGAAGTGTCGGACCTGACCCTCGTCGGGTGTCGCGGAAGCGGGCTCGAGCTCGTCGGCAAACCGTTCCGGAGCCTCGTCGCCACGCGCTGCCGGCTCGACACGATCGAGATCGGCGCCGAGGGCGACCGGCTCATCGTGTCCGAAGGGACCATCGGCCGGCTCGTACTCGGACCGGGGGCGGAGCGCCAGCGCCAGCTCACCGTCTCGGGAGCCGAGATCGGCACGGTCGCCGCGCCCGGCGCGAGCTGGGAGCAGGCGAGCCTCGTCGGGTTCGACCTCGCCCGTCTGGACGCTCCTCGCGGACGGTTTCGAGCGTCGAGCTTCATCGAATCCCGGGGCGATGCCGCGGATCTGTCCGGACTCGCGTTCGAGAGCTGCAACTTCTTCGGAAGCTCGCTTCGCGGGGCCCGGATCCGGCACGCCCGCGAGAGCATCTTCGCATCCTGCGAGATGTCGGATGCGGATCTCGAAGGAGCGCAGCTCGAGGGCGCGATCTTCCCCGAAGCGGTGCTCGAGGGGGCGCGCATGGCGAGAGCGAACATCGGCGGCGCCCTCTTTCCCGAGGCGACCCTGCGCGGCGCGGACCTCCGCGACGCGGCCGCGCCCCGCAGCGTCTGGAGCGGGGCCGATCTTCGGGGTGCCCGCGCGCCCGGGCTCGAAGCCCCGTGGGGCGTGTTCCGGAACGCCCGGATGGACGGAGCGGACCTTGCGGGCGCGGATCTACGGCACGCGGACCTCTGCGGTGTCGACGAGGCCCTCGACGGGGCCCGGCTGGACCATGCACGCCGGACGACGGAGCGCAAGGCGGAGCGCGAACGGGCATTCGCGCGCGGGGCGCAACCGTGCTGACCCCCCTCTTCGATCGCTTCGAGGGCAGGCCGGCGGTCGGTGGGTCGCTCGCGCGCGATCTCGAGGACCTGCTGGGCGCCCGGCGCAGCGCTACGAGCCCGGGCGAGGGCGTGGTCGGGTGGGGGGTGCCCATTCCGCCCGGACTGAGTCCGGTCGTCGAGTCGCACCGGGAGTGGGTGGCGAGACTCGTCGCACAGGCAATCGTGACTTTCGAGCCGCGCCTCCACGAGGTCAGGGTCACGCCCGTCGCGAGCGCCGGCGAGTTCCTGTTCGACCTCGAGGCGAAGACCTGGCCGGAGGAGCGAAGCGCGATCCGGCTTCGGGTGCTGGTGCCCCGGCGCGACGGCGGGCTGGGCGCGCGCGTCCTGGACGTGGACGGGGTCGTGCGATCACGAGGACGGCCTGCATCGGGGCCGGTCGCCGGTGGGCCCGGATCCGGGGAGCGATGGGAGCGCAGTCAGGAGGGCGGATGATGGACGACGCACTGGTCGAGGCGTATCTCGCCGAGCTCGAGGCCCTGCGCGAGCACGGGCGCGAGCTCGCGAGCCGGTATCCGGATCTCGCGGGCCAGCTCGACATCGGTCCCCGGCGCTCGCGCGATCCCCATGTCGAGCGGGTAGTGGAGAGCTCCGCGTTCCTCGCCGCGCGCCTTCGCCTCCTCATCGAATCGGAGGCATGCGAGCTTCCCCTCGCCGTGCTCTCGATTCTCGCTCCCACCCTGGTCGAGCCGGTTCCTTCGATGGCGGTCGTGCGCTTCGCACAGGGCCGGCAGCGGCGGAAGGTGACGCGCGGGACGCGCCTGGACTACTGTCCCGGGGGCGATGCTCTCGCCTGCTTCGCGACGACGATGGACGCGGACCTCGCCCCGGGCTCGGTCGAGGTCGAGCGCCTCGAGTCGGCCGGCGCGATGCCGGACGGACTCTCGCTCACGTTCCACGGCTCGGACCTTCCCGATCCCCTGGTCGTCCACGTGGCGGGAGCGGAGGGGGCGTCCGCCGTGGTGCTGAGCGCCCTCGCCAACGACCTCGCCGCGGTCGAGGTCCGGCGCGGCGGCGACCGGACGATCGAGGGTCGCCCGCGTTCGGCGCTTCGCCTTCGCGGATTCGGCGCGGACGAAGCCGCCCTGCCGGTGCGAGGGAACGCCCACCCGGCCCATCGGCTGGCCGGCGAGCTGATCGCGTTCCCCGAGAAGTTCCGCTTCTTCGCTCTCGAGGGGCTCGCAATCCGCTCCGGCGACGAAGTGCGCCTGCGGTTCGCAAGGAGAACGGATCTCGCTACCCCGATTCCGCCCGGCCTCTTCGGACTGAATTTCGTTCCGGTGGTGAATCTCTGGGGCGGTCCCGCGACACCGTTCGAGGTGAGCGACCGGGACGTCGAGTACCCGATCCGGCCCGATGCGCTCCGCTACCGCAGCGTGGAGTGCCACTCGGTCGAATCCGTCCGACTCTACGGAGGCGAAGCGAAACGGGGCGAGGAGCTCGACCGTATCGCGGGGTTCGGCCATCCGCGGGGGACGGCGGTGCGTTGGGGGGCGCGGCGAAACGACACGCCGGCGGGCGCCGAGGTGCTGGTCCACTTCGAGGGACTGGGCGAGGAAGCCCTCCGGGGGACGCACCCGGTCGCGGCCCCGACCGTTCTCATGAGCAACCGGGACCTCGCGGCCCACGTGCCGGCGGGCGCCGAGCTGACCCCGATCGGCGGGGGTGGCGACTGGAGCGCAAGGCTCGCGGGCGCTCCCAGCCCCTATCTTCCCGCGCTCTCGGGCTCCCGCGCGATGGAGACGCTCCTCGGCCACCTTCGCGCGGGCCTCTCGAGCGACACCGACCCGTCGTGGATCAGGGGATATCTCGAGTCTTTCCCGGGAGCATCGCGCGCCGGCTGGATCGAAGCGATCGAAGGAGTCCGGACGGGAGCGGGCGCGATCGTCCGCCAGGGTTGCGTGGTCCGGGCGGTGACCGGGCTCGTTCGGCTCGATCGGGAACGATGCCGCGGGGTGAGCCACGCGGTGATCGGCCGGGTCCTGCGGGAGGTCCTGGAGAGCCGGCGCGGGCTGAACGAACGTCCCGGGGTGGAAGTGCGTGTCGTCTGACTCGGCCCTGGAGCGCGGGCGGCGGGAAGCCGGGTCGCCGGGGGCCGCGCCTCGCGCCGGACCGGACGGCTGGAAGCTGTGGTCCGCGGTCGCCGCCGCGCGCCGGCGGCGGACCGAACGGGAGGAATCCGCACCCCGCCTGGTCTACCGGTCCCGGGCTTCGCTTCGCTTCCTCCCGGCCGAGGTCGGAGAGGTCGCGGCAAGGGGGGACCGGATCGAGCTGCTCCTCGCCGCCCCCGGATTCGCCTCGCCCGGTTCGGCCCTCCCGGGTTCGGACATCGAGCGGATCGCGCGCATTCCGGCCCTCGCCGACTGGCTCGACGGCACCCTGGATCGATACATGCACGCGGTCGAGAGCGCGCATGCCCGCACGAGCGAGGCGTTCGCGCTCGCGAGCGGCGGCGAGAGCGAGGCCCTTCGCTGGATCGCCTTCCTGGCTGGTCGTACGGCGCCCCTAGCCGCCTCGTCGAAGTCCGGGCTCGGCTGCTCGGCGCTCGCGCGGGGAGGGGCTTCCCTCGGTGCGTGGTTCCTGGGTCCGCCGAGCGCCGCCGGTCTCGCGGGGCTGCTGCAGTCATACACCGGGCTGCCGGTGCGGGTGCGCGAGAGGGCGGGAGCGATGCTGGCGAACCTCGAGCCGGCGCGCGTGGGAGCGGCGATCGGCGGCCTGCTCGGCGAGCGCGTCCGTGTGCCCGACGCGGGTGTCGACGTGGTTCTCGATGGGGTGGGGAGGGACGGTGCCGCCGCCTGGGCGGCGGATCCGGTGAAACGGCGCTCGCTCGGTACCCTGCTCGACGCGTACGTCGGCGGGCCGCTCCCGAAGGTCCGCATCGGCCTTCGGGTGGACGGGGAAGGGATCCCCGCCGCCGCCCTCGACGGCAACGCCCGCCTCGGGGGGATCTGCGTGCTCGGGCGGCGCGGTGGGCGGCGGGTGCTGCCGGTGACGCTCGGGCGAGCGGCGCAGGCAACGGATCTCGCGGCCGCCGCCCCCGGCCGCGGGGGGAGCGGGGCCTTCGCCTGACGCTCCCGGCGGGCGACCTGTCGAAGGAGGGGGCGCCGGGCCCCGCCCTCAGTTTCCCTCCGGGGTTCCGGCCCACCTGCGGAGCAGGCGGACCGTGGGCTCGTCCAGGCCGGTGTACCGGTTCTCGGCCGGCGGGGAATAGCTGCCGCGCGTCGGCTTCGGCGCCCCGAGGCGGATCATCGCCTCGGTCATCCGGACCCCGCACACGATGCCGTCGAGCAGCGGCACCGGCACGTGCGGCTGCAGCAGGGGGGGAAGCCCGGCCGCGGCCGCCCCGGCGAGGATCAGCACCTCCGCCCCGTCGCGCTCGATCAGCGCCTCCGCAACCTCGACGATCGCGTCCTCGAGCTTCTCCCGCTTTGCGTACGCTTCGGCGAGCGGAATGTCGATGGTTCGAAGTCCGGCGAGCCGGCCCGCGAGTCCGTAGCGCTCGACGGCCTCCCGATAGCCGGGAGCGGAAGCGAGGCTGAACGTGACGAGGCCGAACCGCCCGCCCAGCATGCAGGCGGAGAAGAGCGCCGCTTCGGTCATGCCGACGACCGGCACCGGCAGGAGGGCGCGGGCGGCCCCGAGGGCGGGATCGGTCGATACCCCGATGAGCACCCCGTCGAAGGGTTCTTCGTGGTCCGCGATCGCCTTGAGGATCGCATGTCCGGCGATCGCTTCCTCCGCCCGGTGGCTCACGATCGCGGCGCCCACGGTGGCCGTGACGCCGGCAACCTCCGTGCCGGGAGCGGCGGCCTCGCGCGCCGTCGAAGCGAGCGTCTCCGTCATCGTGGTCGTGGTGTTTCCGTTGACGAGAAGAATCCGCACGATCGAGCCTCCACCTGTTCAAAGCTCCGGACGCGGTCGAGTATATCCGTGCGGCCGGGCACGACGAGCGAGGAACTGCGGGAGAACGGCGCAGGAGGAGGCTACCCGGCGAGGCCGGCGGATGGAGGGCCGAAGCGCGGCGGACGGCCTCAGAGGAGTGCCTGGTAGGTCAGGACCCGGAGCTCGCGCCGGATCGGGTAGGTCGACGAGGGCGAGAGCTGGGTGAGGAGCAGCACGATCAGGTCCTCGGCGGGATCGACCCAGAACGCGGTGCTCGCCACGCCGCCCCACGCGTACTCGCCGGGAGAGCCGACGATCCGGGCCTTGGCCGGATCGAGCATTACCGATACCCCGAGCCCGAACCCGACGCCGGTGAACGCGGTCTCGGAGAATCGCGGCTGGCCCATGTCGGCGAGATCGCCGGGAAGCTGGTTCCCGGTCATGTGCTCGACGGTCTTGCGCCCGAGAACGCGGGTGCCGCCGAGGGTGCCGCGCCCCCGGAGCATGCGCGTGAACCGAAGGTAGTCGGCCGCGGTCGAGACGAGGCCGCCGCCGCCGGACAGGGTCGCCGCAGGCTCGAGGAACCGGCTCTCGCTCGCCGAATCCACCAGGGCGAGCCCGCCCCCTTCGGGCCGCGTGTAGTTGGATGCGAACCGTCCCCGCTTCCCCTCCGGCACGTGGAAACCGGTGTCGGTCATTCCGAGCGGCGTGAAGATCCGCTCCGCGAGAAAGGCGTCGAGCGACAGACCGGACCAGATCTCCACGAGCCGCCCGAGGACGTCGGTCGAGACCCCGTAGCGCCAGCGCGTCCCCGGCTGGAAGGCGAGCGGCTGGGCGGCCGTCGCCTCGACCAGGTCCGCGAGCGGCCCGAGGTTCGCGTTGAACTCGATGCCGTGCCGGCGATAGAGCGCGTCGACCGGATGCTCGTCCTGGAACGCGTAGGTGAGCCCCGAGGTATGGGTCATGAGGTCATGCACGGTGATCGGGCGCTCGAGCGACTCGGTATCGAACCCATCGGCATTCCCGCCCGCGAACACCCGGGTCTCGGAGAACGCGGGAATGTAGCTCGCGATCGGGTCGTCGAGCTGGAAGCAACCCTCCTCGTACAGCATCAGCGCCGCCACCGTGGTGATCGGCTTCGTCATCGAGTACATGCGATAGACCGTGTCCGGCACGACCGGAAGCCCGGCTTCGACGTCCCGCCGGCCGCAGGTCTCGATCCAGGCGAGACGATCGTCCCGCACGACGGCCACGACGAGCCCCGGGAGCCGTCCCGAGTCCACCCAGCGTCGCATCCATCCGCCGATTCGGGAGAGCCGGGGGGACGAGAGCCCGACATCCTCGGGCCGCGTATCAATCTGCATTTCGACTTCTCCGGCGCCGTGTTCGCGCGTGCGTGCGTGCGGGCCCCGGCCCTCAGCGTCTCGCCGGGCAGGCCGGGCGGTTCCCGCGGCGACAGGTCCCGCGACCGGTCGATCTCGAGGAGCGGACGGGGGCGTCAATGGCCCTACAATCGCCGCTTCCGCCCGACGGTGCCGACCGCCGGGTCGGAACCGCCCTTCGCGGCGGACTGGCCGGGCAATCCACGTGGCTGCACATGTTGGACGACTTCTCTTCGCTGATGTACGCCGCGTCGGTCTGGGTGCTGCCGGCCGTCACCGCCATCACCCTGCACGAGGCGGCGCACGGCTGGATGGCCTGGAAGCTCGGGGACGACACCGCACGGCGGGCGGGACGGCTGACCTTCAACCCGGCCCGGCACATCGACACGTTCGGCACCATCATCCTTCCCGCGATTCTCCTCCTGACCCGGGCACCGTTCCTCTTCGGCTACGCGAAGCCGGTGCCGGTCAACATGTCGCGCCTGCGAAAGCCCCGGCGCGACATGATGTGGGTCGCCGCCGCCGGGCCCGGCATCAACCTCGTGATGGCGTACCTCGCCGCCCTCCTCATGTACGCGACGATCGTGATGCCCGACGCGGTGCGGCCGTGGGCGTTCGAGAACCTGAAGAACGCGCTGGTGCTGAACGTGGTCCTCGCGGTGTTCAACATGCTGCCGATTCCGCCCCTCGACGGCAGCCGGGTGGTCTACGGGCTCCTGCCGCCCGCGCTCGCCGCGTCGTACGCGCGGCTCGAACGGTACGGAATGGCCCTCGTCGTCGGGCTCATCGTGGTCCCGCCGCTCATCGGGACGCTGCTCGGGGTGAATCTCGACGTGTTGCCGCGGATTCTTCTGCCGCCGGTCGGACTTGTCCTCGATTCGATCCTCACCCTCGCGGGGCACTCCTGACCCGCGGATCTCGCGGAGTCCTTCGGGCAAGCGAGGCGGAGCGGGTGAAGCCCGCGGCTCAGCGCGCCGGGAGCAGGGTCCTGACCGGCACCGAAGCGTCCGCGAGGGCGTCCGGGTCGGGCCGCGCCCGAGCCGCCACCAGGCGTCGGCAGAAGATGAATTCGCGCACGCTGTTGACCGCGTCCACGCCGATCAGCACCCCGTCGCGGAGGTGGAACGCGATGAACGACTCGTCCCCGTACGCACCGCGGAGCACCGTCCGGTCCGCGCCCTCCGAGAGCCCGGCCATCTGGAGCCGCACCCCGTGCTGGTCGGACCAGAACCAGGGCTCCGACTCGTAGACCCGGTCCGCGCCGAGCATGGCGGCTGCCGCCACCCGCCCCTGGTCCATGGCATTGGGAACGGACTCGAGGCGTACGCGGCGGCCGAAGAATGCGTTGGGGTGGCTCGTGCAGTCGCCGGCGGCGAAGACGTCCGGCGCCGAGGTGCGGCAGCCCGAGTCGACCGCGATACCGTTCTCGCAGTCGATCCCCGCGGCGCGGGCGAGATCGGTCACCGGCTCGATTCCGATCCCCGCCACCACCAGGTTGGCCGCGATCTCGCTCCCGTCGGCGAGCGCCACCGATCCGACCGCTCCCGAGCCGTCGTCACGAAAGCCGGCGACGGCGGACCCGAGCCGGAGATCGACGCCGCGGCCACGGTGAAGCTCCGCGTAGTACGCCGCCAGCTCGCTGGTGGCGACCCGCGAGAGCAGTCGCGGCAAGGTCTCGACGACGGTTACCGCAAGACCCGCCTCGACCGCGACGGAGGCGACCTCGAGCCCGATGTAGCCCCCCCCGACCACGACGAGCCGTTCGGCGCTGTCCATCGCGGCCCGGATCCGGTCCGAGTCCTCGACGGTGCGAAGGTAGAGCACCCCTTCGAGATGCGCCCCCGGCATGCCGTCGAGCCGCCGGACGCGGCTGCCGGTCGCGAGGAGCAGCCGGTCGTAGTCGAGGGTACGGCCCGTCGCGAGCTCGACGCGGTGCGCACCGGGGTCGATCGAGGCGGCCCGGGTACCGGTCAGGAGCTCGATGGAGCTCTCGGCGTAGAACTCCGCGGGGCGCAGCAGCACCCGGTCGAGGCCGGTGCGGCCGGCCAGGTAGTCCTTGGAGAGGGGAGGGCGCTGGTAGGGAGGCTGGTCCTCCGCGGTCACCAGAAGCACTTCGCCGTCGAACCCTTCCCTGCGGAGGCTGTCCACGGCCTGGCCGCCCGCCTGTCCGCCCCCCACCACGACGATCCGCGATACCTGTCCCATGCCTGCGCCTGTTCCTCGTGTTTCGGGTTGCTGCCCGGAACGGGTGCGGCCGCCCGGGGCAAGTCGCCAAAGGTAACGTTTTGCGGCGAATGCCGATAGGTCGTCGAACGGCCGGCGGGGTCCCGGTCCGGCGCCGGGGTTCCGTTCAGACGGCGCCTCGAAGGCGTTCCGCGAGCCGGGACCGGCGCTGCACCGACTCGTGGCGCCGAACCGCGATGGCGAGCGCGCGCGGCTCGGCGACCAGGACCACGAGGCGCTTTCCCCGGGTGACTCCGGTATAGAGGAGGTTCCGCTCGAGCAGCATGTAGTGCTGGGTCGAAAGAGGCATCACGACGACCGGAAACTCCGAGCCCTGGGACTTGTGGACGGTGATGGCGTAGGCGAGGCTGAGCTCGTCCAGCTCGTTGAACTCGTATTGCACCGCCCGCCCCTCGAAGTCCACGGTGACCGTCTGCTCCTCGAGGTCCACCGCGGTAATCCGTCCGATGTCTCCGTTGAAGACCTCCTTCTGGTAGTCGTTCACGGTCTGAAGGACCTTGTCGCCGCGCGCGTAGGTGGTTCCGAACCGGTCCACCCGCGCCGATGAATCCGGATTGAGGCGCGACTGGAGCTCGGCGTTGAGCGCCGCGGCGCCGAGCCCTCCACGCCGCCCCGGCGTCAGTACCTGGAGGTCCGCCATCGGGTCGAATCCGAAGCGCCGCGGGATCCGCTCGGTAACCACCTGCAGCAGCCGGTCGCGCGCCTCCTCCACGTCGCGGACCGCGACAACGTAGAAGTCGCTCGGCTCGGCGCTCGCGCTCGACTCCGGGTCGGACGACTCGGACCGGCCGGGGGCGCGCGGGTACTCCGGCGACTCCCCCCGGTTGATGCGGTGGGCGTTGACGACGATCCGCGAGGATTCGGCCTGCCGGAATATCTCGGTGAGCCGCACGGTCGGAACCCGTTCCGAGGAGATGATCTCGGCGAGAACGGACCCGGGGCCGACCGACGGAAGCTGGTCCACGTCGCCGACCAGGAGCAGCGCGGCGTGGTCCGGTATCGCGCGCAGGAGCTGGTTCGCAAGGACGATGTCGACCATCGAGACCTCGTCCACCACCACGAAGTCGGTCTCCAGGGGCGTGTCCTGGCCGTGGCGAAAGCCCCCGGTGGTCGGATCGAATTCGAGCAGCCGGTGGATCGTGGATGCCTCGAGGCCGGTGGACTCGGCGAGCCGCTTGGCCGCCCGTCCGGTCGGTGCGCAAAGGCGGGTACGGACGCCCTTCGCGCGCACGATGCGCAACACCGCGTTGACGATGGTGGTCTTGCCCACCCCCGGCCCCCCGGTGATGACGGTCACCCGCTCGCAGATCGCGCGCGAGACCGCCTCGCGCTGCGACTTCGAGAGCTCGAAGCCCACCCGCCGCTCCACCCACGGGAGCGCCTTGCCGGGGTCGATGGGCCCCCAGGGAAGTACGTCGCCGGCCAGCAGTCGGCAGAGGTGGTTTGCCGTCCCTCTCTCGGACCGGTATAGGGGCGGGAGGTAGATCCACGACTCGCCGTCGCATCTCTCCTCCACGAGCTCGTCCTCCGCGAGCTCACGCGCGAGCGCCCGCGTGACGATCTCCTCTTCCACCTCGAGGAGCGCGGCGGTGGCCTCCACCAGCGCCTTCCGTTCGCCCGCGCAATGTCCCTCGCCGGCGACCTCCTGCAGCACGTGGCGAATTCCGGCCCGCGCGCGGGGGACCGAGTCGGGGTCGAAGCCGATCGACTGCGCAATCGCGTCGGCGGTGCGAAAGCCGATTCCGCGCACGTCGAGGGCAAGCCGGTACGGGTTCTCCCGCACCCGGTCCATCGCGTCGTCACCGTAGAGCCGGTAGATGCGGACCGCCCGGGCCGAACCCACCCCGTGCGACTGGAGAAAGACCATGATCTCGCGGACCGCCTTCTGCTCCGCCCACGCGCTCACCACTTGGGCCTTGCGCTTGGGTCCGATTCCGGGAAGCTCCAGCAGCCGGTCCGGTTCGCCCTCGATGACTTCGAAGACGTCCGCCCCGAACGCGCCGACGAGCTGCGCGGCGAAGTGGGGGCCGATGCCCCGGATCATTCCCGAGCCGAGGTACTTCTCGATGCCTTCGAGGGTCGATGGCGGAACAACCCGGAGGTGCTCCGCCCGGAACTGGAGGCCGTAGCTCCGGTCGTTGACCCAGACGCCGTCCGCCTCGACGAACTCGCCGGGGCCGACGGTCGCGGCGGATCCGATCACGGTGACCGGCTCGCCCCGGCGCGCGGCGTTCACCCGCAGCACGCAGAACCCGGTCTCCTCGCTATGGTACGTGACGCGTTCGACGGTGCCGGTGACCCGCTTCGGATCTCCAAGC
Organism: Immundisolibacterales bacterium; assembly: GCA_026712715.1. Taxonomy (GTDB): domain Bacteria; phylum Pseudomonadota; class Gammaproteobacteria; order HK1; family HK1; genus JAJDXW01. Next base: position 110,908 of record JAPOPW010000043.1, read on the forward strand.
TCGAGCTCGAGCTCGTCGCGGCGGTGCCGGCCGGTCCGTCTCCGGGCCTCGGCCATGGAGTCTCCTCTCGGGTCGCCGGCGCGATCCGGCGCTCGTACCTTGCCACGCCCGCATTCGCCCCGGCAACGACGGTCCCGGCGCCCGGGTGCGGCCGACGGCGGGTGCGCGCGAATGCGATTCGACGGCTCCGCCGGCCCCGGTGCCGGGGGGGACGTGGAGGCCGCAGGCGGGCGGCCGCGTCGCGGTGCGTCGTTCGACCGGCCGGCCCGCCGGGGGGGGCGGGGCGGGGGGGGGTGGTCCGACCGGCCGCCCGGGGGGGCGGGGCGAGCCGAAGAAAATTGGCGGTTCCCGGCGTCTAGAGGAAGGTGTTCGGCTTGAGGAAGAAGCCGAGGATGAGGCAACCGTTCGGCGAGCGCGCCTCGTGCCGGTTCCCGGCCGGGCGCCAGATGAAGTCACCGGCCGTCGCCACCCCGTCATCGTCCTCGAATTCGCCCTCCAGTATGTAGGTCTGCTCGATTTCGTTGTGCACGTGGTCGGGGATCACCGCGCCCGGGGCGAGCTTGAAGAGCCCGGTGAACAGGCCCGTGTCCTTGTCCTGGACGAGCACCTTCATCTCCACGCCGGTGCACTGCGTCATCGGTTCCCAGGGGATCTCGTCCGTCTTGACGTAGCGCGACGCGAGCTCCGGGAGGTTGCGGTCCGCGAGGGCGGGGGTTTCGAGGGCCATCGGTCAGCTCCCCTGTTCGTTTCCGGTTCCGGTTTGCGGGAGCATAGCCCCGCGGGGCCGGCAGCGCGAGCCGCCGCGTCCGCCGCCTCCGACGGATGAGGCGGTCAGCCCCGGCGCCATTCTCCGAAGGTGGGGTCGATCGGGGCCAGCATCCCTCGCTGGAACTCCTCCACGGTTGCGTCCGCCAGCCAGCCGAGCCAGCGCTCGACGAACTCCCGGCGGGCCTCTTCCCCGGCGAGGTCGATGAACGGATACCCGAGCTGCAAGGTTCCGGCCCGTCCCGCGAGGGCGGCGGCGACCCGCGGACCGGGCGCGCGCGCGCTCGGTGCGATTGCCTCCCCCTGGAACATGCTGCCGTCCTCCTTGGTGACGACGAAGCCGAGCTCGGCCCACCCGAAGCGTCCCTCTTCGAAGGCGTCGCAGTACCAGAGGGAATGGACTCTTCCCCGGTCGCCCGTGCGTTTGCCTTCGCCTCGCTGCGCCGCCATGTCGGACAGCATCTTCACGCCGACATCGGCGTGCGCGGCGACGTGAAACGCGGGCCGCACGTCGGGTTCGCAGCCCCAGCAGTCCGGGCCCACGGGGATTGCCCACGTCCACATGAGCGCGCCGGGTCCGACTCTCGCGATCCTGGTATCCGCCTCCTGAAGAAACCGCACCGAAGGACAGTGGCGCAAGATCGCCTCCCGTATCGGATGGAGCAGCGCCTCCAGCGCTTCGGTCGCCTCGGCCGCCCGGGAGTCTGCCGTGTCCTGCGCCCGGCGCCGGGCGCGCTCCGCCCGATGGCCGGCCGCGAGGCGATCCGCGAGCGCAGTGTCGATCTTGTTCTTCATGCTCTTCACCCTCCCGATCCGAATCGAAGCGCCCGAAGAGCGCGCCGCCGCCGCTGCGGCGGGAACCCGATCGAGCGAACCGAAACCGGTCGATCGAACATGCCGTGGAAGGGAATCATACCCTCAAGACGAGCACCGGTGCCGGAGAAGTTTCCGAGTTCGGTTTCGATCGTTCCCGTTGCCTGAAAGGCCGCGAGGTCGGCGCGTGCCGCTCTTCTTGCACTCCGCATGGCTCGGGCGGGGAGACTCCAACGTCTGGTTCCTGCCCCCCGGTGCCGGATCTTTCGGAGTTTCCCGGCAAACGGAGATCGAATCCGGAGAATGCAAAGAAAACGAATCGAAATCCCCCGATCTTCTCCGGATCGCACTTGTTGTTCCGTATCTATGTGACGTAGAGTAGTTTTTGCGGTCCGGCAGCGGAGAGCCTCGAGCGGTCCTAAGGTAGCAGTGCCAGTGCTTCCGGCCTTGAGATTCCTTCGTTCCGAGGCGTGCTTCCGCCCGGACCCTGCGCCCGTCCCCCCGGCGAAATTGCCGCTTGCCGTCTCCGTCCGCCGCCAGGCGGAAGGCTGAGCCGCGCTCGTGAAAGTGTGTCAACCGACCGGAACTATCCCAATCCGAGACGCAGACCCGTTTTCGCGCGTAGCGACGGTGGTCCCGATTGCACCGGCCAGGACACGACCACCTCTACCCGGAGATTCCCACCGGGCGTCGCACCAGGAGTATTGAAATGAAAGACATCGGAATCGTCGGGTTGGGCGACATGGGTTCCGGAATGGCCGGAAACCTCCTCCGTTCCGGTTTCAACGTGCATGGCTTCGATCGCGCCCCCGCGAGATTGGAGTGGCTGGAAAGGGAGGGCGGCCGGCCGGCGGAAGATGCGGCGCTGGTCGGAGAGCGATCCGAGGCGGCCTTCGTAATGGTGCTGAACGGCGACCAGGCGCGAGACGCGACCCTTGGTCCGTCCGGTCTGGCGAAGGGCATGCGGGAAGGGGGCATCGTCCTCCTTTCGGCCACGGTGCGGCCGAACGAAGCGCAGGAAATCGCGACCGATCTGCTCGAGCGCGGACTGACGATGATCGATACCCCGGTATCCGGCGGGAAGCACGGCGCCGACGGGGGGAGGCTCAATCTCTATCCGGCCGGAGACCCGGACGCAATCGAGCGGGTGCGTCCCGTCCTCGAGGCGATATCGAAGCAGATCGTGGTGACGGGCAAGGATCCCGGTCAGGGACAGGTCGCCAAGGCGGCCCTGCAGGCGCTCATCGGGGGGGTCTTCGCCGGGGTCTTCGAAGCCGCCGTATTCGGCTCGAAGGCCGGGCTCACCGGCGCGACCCTCGAATCGGTGTTCTCGAACAGCGATGCCGGTTCGCCGCTCGTCTCCAACGCGATCCAGCGGGTCGTCGACCGCGAGTTCGTCGGCACCGGAAGCAACATCGCCACCATGTACAAGGATCTTTGCATCGTCATGGACATGGCGCGCGAGGTGGGGGCGCCGCTCTTCTCCGTCGCCCAGGCCTACGGGCTGTTCCAGGCCGGCATCACCCGCTTCGCGGGCGAGGACAACTGGTGCGTGACGAAGGTGCTGGAGGCGCTGGCCGGCACGTCGGTCACCCGGAGCGGGCACGCCGGGCGCTCGCTCTGAGGCCCTGAATCCTGCGCGCCGGCCAGGGATCGTTCGTCGGCGCAGACGCCGAAGCCGCCCCGCGCGGGGTCGTCGTGGTCAGCCCCGCCAGGGATGATGCTCGTGCCAGTGGCGGGCGATGTCGATGCGCCTGCACACCCACACCCGATCGTGGTTGCGGACGTGGTCGATGAAGCGGGCGAGCGCCGCGGCGCGCGCCGGCCGCCCGACCAGACGGCAGTGCAGCCCCACCGACATCATCCGCGGGGACTTCGCGCCTTCCTCGTAGAGGACGTCGAAGCAGTCCCGAAGGTAGGCGAAGAACTGGTCGCCCGAGTTGAACCCCTGCGGGGTCGCGAACCGCATGTCGTTGGCGTCGAGGGTATAGGGCACGATGAGGTGCGGGCGCCCGTGCTCGGTGTTCCAGTAGGGGAGCTCGTCGGCGTAGGAGTCCGCGTCATAGAGGAAGCCCCCTTCCTCCACCACGAGGCGCCGGGTGTTGGGGCTGTTGCGGCCCGTGTACCAGCCGAGCGGCCGCTCGCCGGCGACCCGCGTCTGAATCTCGATCGCGCTTCGCATGTGCTCGCGCTCGGTGTCGATGTCGACGTGCTGGTAGTCGATCCAGCGGTATCCGTGGCTCGCGATCTCCCACTTGGCCTCGTTCATCGCCGCCACCGCATCGGGGTTGCGCTCGAGGGCCATTGCGACCCCGTACACGGTGACCGGAACGTCCCGTGAGGTGAAGATCCGGTGCAGGCGCCAGAACCCCGCCCGGCTGCCGTACTCGTAGAGGGACTCCATGTTCATGTTGCGGTCGCCGGGGAGGGGGCGGGCGCCCACGATCTCGGAGAGGAAGGACTCGGACGCGGGGTCGCCGTGGAGGATGCAGTTCTCCGCCCCCTCTTCGTAGTTGACGACGAACTGGAGGGCGATTCGGGCGTCGTCCGGCCACTTCGGATGTGGAGGATTGCGGCCGAATCCGCGCATGTCTCTGGGGTAGGTTTCGCTCATCGTCGCGCCGCCTGCTGCCGGGGAAATGGGTTTGCGCCCCATGGTACACGCGCGTAACCTTGCGGCCCGCGCGCCTTCATGGTGCAGATCCCGACGGGTACGCACCGAGGTGGTGCAGCTTCCTCGGATCCGAGAGGCTCGGCCGGGCCGCCGTACGGTCAGGCCCACGGGCTCGCATTCGCCGGGTGGACGCACGAGCGCGCGCGATTCCGGCGCAGGGAAGCGCAACGGCATGAATCTTGCTTAAGGTCAGGTCGTGTGGTTCTCGTCCAGGTTCGGACCGAGGCGCCGCATGCGCTCGACAGCACAGCATCAACCTCCGGAGTACGAAATGAAGACGTTGCGAACAATCGCCGCCACCGCGGCATCCGCCACCACCCTGGCGCTCGGAGCCGCTCTCCTCGCGGCCGGACCCGCCCAGGCCGGGACCCTCAAGATCGGGGTGCTCGGGGTCATGAGCGGCCCCGCCGCCTCCTGGGGCCTCGTCAACCGCTACTGCGCGGAAGTCACCGCCAAGATGTACAACGACATGGGCGGGGTCGAGATCGGCGGCGAGAAGTACATGATCGAGGTCTCGTCGATCGACGACAAGAACGATCCGAAGCTCTCGATCAACGGGGCGAAGAAGCACACCGGCGAAGGGATCCGGTACATCATCGGGCCGAACGTCGACACCACCGCACAGGCCATCGTTCCGGTCCTCGAGGAGGCCGGGGCGATGAACTTCCCCTACGCGTTCGCGAGGGAGCTATACACCCCGCCCCGGAGCAACTCGGTGCTCGGCATGATCGCGTCGTACCAGGCGGGGCCGGTCATCTACAAGCGCCTGATGGCGGACAGCGGGGTCAAGTCCATCGCCTTCGTCGCGCGCAACGAGTCCGATCCGCTGAACCAGCGCGATCAGGGGGTCGCCGCGGCGAACATGCTGGGTCTCGAGGTTCTCGCTTCCGAGGACACGTACGAGCCGGGGACCACCGACTTCTTCCCGGTGATGTCCCGCATCGTCCAGCTCGACCCGGACCTCATCGTGCTCTCCGGAGTCGCTCCTTCCGACGCTCCGCTCCTCATCAAGTCCGCGCGCGAGCTCGGCTACGAGGGTCTCCTCAGCACCGAGACCGCCCAGGACGCCAAGATCCTGTCCGAGGTGGCCGGAGACGCGGCGAACGGCTTCATCTCGGTCGGCGGCGCAAGCACTCCCGAGATCTCCGACGACTACATGAACGCGTTCCGCGAGGCATACGTGGCGCATGTCGGGGAGTGGAACGACGAGGCGGGGACCAAGGTCTACGCCCTCGAGGTGATCATCGAGACCCTCAAGGCGGCCGGGAAGGCGGCGATCGACGACATCGAGGCGTTCAAGGCGGCGATGCCCGGACTCAAGGTCGAGAACCGTCTTCTCAAGGGCGAGAACTCGCTCGCCTACGTCGGCACCGGCTTCTTCGAGCAGCCGCGCCAGCTCCCGATCCCGATGGTCGTCAACGAGTACCGCGACGGCGGATTCCAGACCCTCTTCGTGGGTTCGGTGGACTGATCCGGACCGGTGGAAGCGCGGGCCGCGGATGACGCGGCCCGTTCTTCGGGCGTTCCCTCGCGGATCGAATGCAACGGTCACCCGCGCCGTACCGGCGCGGGGTGAATCCGGCCGGCACCGACGGGCGCCGGTCCGCGGGCTCCCCGGGGCCATGCTCCGAACGGGTTGAGACGGATGGAACAGGTCCTCGTCAACGGGATCTACCTTGGGTGCCAGTACGCGCTCATCGCGCTCGGCCTCACCCTCATCTTCGGTCTGATGGGCGTGCTCAACTTCGCCCACGGCCAGATGTACGTGCTCGGCGGCTTCGTGACCTACTACGTCTACGGGGTCCTCGGGCTGCCGTTTCCCCTCGCGCTCGTCGCCACCGCGGCAACCCTCTGCGTGACCGGCGCGCTCTTCGACAAGCTCCTGTTCCGCCGGGTGCTTCGCCGCGGCGCCCGCGAGGAGAGCTCGATGCTGCTCGCGGCGGGCACCGCGCTCCTGCTCGAGAGTCTCATCCTCATCGTCTTCGGGGAGAAGCACCGCGGCGTGCCATCGCTCGCGCCGGGGGTGGCCCGGATCGGGGACGCGTTCCTTCCCTACAGCCGCATCGTGGTCATGGTGCTCGCGGCGGCGCTCATCGTCGGGTTCATCGTCTTCATGCGCCAGACCCGGATTGGACGGGGGCTTCGGGCGATCGCCCAGGACCGGGAGGCGGCCCTTCTTCAGGGAGTCGACGTGGAGCGCTACGGCATGCTCGGGTTCGCCTTCGGTGCCGCCCTCGCGGGGCTCGCCGGGTCTCTCCTCGTGGTGATCTCCGGTGTGAACAGCGGCCTTGGCACCTGGATCTCGATCAAGGCGTTCATCATGGTGATGATCGGGGGAGCCGGAGTGGTCTCGGGGGCCATCCTCGGTGGCTTCATCCTCGGGATGGCGGAGTCGCTCGGCTACCGCTTCTTTCCCGGCGGCGAGACCTACCTCATGCTCTTCGTCGCGATGATCGTGTTCCTCGCCATCCGGCCCCAGGGTCTCATGGGCAAGCCCTGGGGCTAGGGCGGGGTGGAATCGACGTCGGACACGGGAGCACGCTCGTGCATGTGATCGAAATCCCGAACGAGGCCCGCCACGCGTCCACGCACGGATTCGGGCTCGGGAACGCGGCCGCGACCGCGAACCGCGCCTGAATCGAAGGCCGGATCGAGCGAAGCGCATGTCTCCTCGAATCGCCATCCTCGTCGCCGCGGCCGTTCTCGCGTGGCTCGTCGGCGTGCCCCTCGCGGTCGGCGACCGGCCCTACGACATCGGCGTGCTCACCACCGCGTCGGCCCTGAGCGTCATCAGCGCCGGGGTGTGGCTCATGTTCTACATCGGCCGCATCCACATCGGCCAGGGCGCCTTCGCTCTCGTAGGGCAGTACGCCGCGGCGGTCGCGATCACCAAGCTCGGGCTCTCGTTCTGGATCGCGCTGCCCCTGGCGGGGCTCGTCGCCGCCCTGTTCGCCTGCGCGATCGGGTTCCCGATCCTTCGTCTGAAGGGGGTCTACTTCGCCATGGTGACCCTGAGCCTCACCGAGGCCGCGCGCCTGAGCGCCCAGTCGTTCGAGTCGGTGACCGGCGGCCCACGGGGGATCCTCAACATCCCGCTCCCGGGGGCGGTCGAGGTGTTCGGGCTCACCCTGGTCCCGGACTTCGGGGAGGTGAACCCCCACATCGCCCTCTTCTGCCTCGCGACCCTCCTTGCCGTCGCGACCTTCGCGGCCCTCTACCGAATCGTCAACAGTCGGCTCGGATGGCTCTTCCGCTCGCTCCAGCAGAACGAGGATCTGGCCTCCTCGATCGGGGTGAACGTGGCCCGGCTCCGCGTCGTCGCGTTCGCGATCGGCTCGTTCCTCGGCGGAATCGGCGGCGCGTTCTTCCTCGCCGTGCAGCAGAGCGTGTACCCGTCCTCGTTCCAGGTGCAGGACTCGATCTATCTCATGCTGTACTGCTTCCTCGGCGGCCTCGGCTACGTCTTCGGCCCCCTCGTGGGGACCTTCGTCCTCTTCATCGCGTTCGAGTTCCTGCACGGCCTGAACGAGTTCCAGCCGCTCATCTACGCGCTCATCATGATCGGGCTCATGGTCTGGCTGCCGAACGGGCTGCTGAGCCTTCGCCTTCCCGGAAGCGGACCCGGCGACGGCGGCGGCCGCCCGCCCTGGCGGCGATGGCTCCGGCGGCCGGAGAACCGGACGTGAGTCTCCTCGAGGTCGAGGGAATCACGAAGCGCTTCGGGGGTCTCACCGCGGTGGACGACGTGACGTTCACGGTCGAGGAGCGGCAGATTTTCAGCATCATCGGCCCGAACGGGGCCGGCAAGAGCACCCTGTTCAAGCTCATCACCGCGTTTCTCCGGCCGACGGCGGGGCGGGTGCGGCTCGCCGGGGATCCGCTGTCGGGGCAGTCGCCGCATGCCGTCGCCCGGCGCGGCGTGGTCCGGACGTTTCAGGAGACGACCATCTTCCGCGAAATGACCGCGCTCGAGAACGTGGTCGTCGCCCACCATCTCCGGGGCGACGCGACCCTCGCAGGCTTCTTCTTCGGCAGCCGGCGCGCACGCGCCTCGGAGGCCGCCTTCCGCGAGAGCGCGCGCGAGATCGTGGACTATCTCGGGCTCGGGGAGGTCGCCGGCGAGACCGCCCGCAACCTTCCCCACGGCCATCTGCGCGCGCTCGGGATCGCGATCGCGATGGCCGCGAACCCCCGTGTCCTGCTCCTCGACGAGCCGTTCGCCGGGATGAACCCGGAGGAGACGAACCGGGCGATGGACATGGTGCGCGGCATCCGTGACCGCGGGGTCACCGTGCTCCTCGTCGAGCACGACATGCGCGCGGTGATGCGGATCAGCGATCGGGTGGCGGTGCTCAACTTCGGACGCAAGATCGCGGAGGGCGCGCCGGCCGAGATCCAGCGAGACGAGCGCGTCATCGAAGCCTATCTCGGGCGCCCCGAGGATGAGGTGGACATCGAGTCGGAAACGGGAACGGGAGCTGCGGCGACGGCGGCGCGTTCGGGCGAAGAGGGACCGGCGTGAGCTACTTCCGGGCCTCGGACCTCTCGGTGAGGTACGACCAGGTGCGCGCCATCACGGGGGTGTCCGTCGAGCTCGAAGAGGGCGACATCGTGGCTCTCATCGGGGCGAATGGGGCCGGGAAGACGACGACCCTTCGCGCGATCACGGGACTCGCGGGCCTCGCTTCGGGAGAGATTTTCCTCGACGGCCAGCGCATCGACGGCCTCCGGCCGAACGCGATCGTGGCCCTCGGGGTGGCCATGGTGCCGGAGGGGCGGCGCGTCTTTCCCTTCCTTTCGGTCATGGACAACCTGCTGATGGGGGCGTTCCTGCGGCGCGGCCGGCGTGCGATCGCGGCGGACGTGGAGCGGGTCTTCGAGCGCTTCCCGCGCCTTCGCGAGCGCCGCAGCCAGGCGGCCGGCACCATGAGCGGCGGGGAGCAGCAGATGCTCGCCATCGGCCGCGCGCTGATGGCGCGCCCGCGCCTGCTCCTCCTCGACGAGCCCTCCCTCGGGCTCGCCCCGATGCTCGTGCAGGAGATCGCGCGCGCGATCCTCGCCATCAACCGCGAGGACCGGGTGAGCCTCATCCTCGTGGAGCAGAACTCGCGGATGGCCCTTCGAGTCTCGAGCCGCGCCTACGCCCTCGAGACCGGAAGGGTCGCCCTCGAGGGCGCGTCGCGCGACCTCGCGAACGACGACCGCATCCGCGAGCTCTATCTCGGCGGCTGACCGGCGAACTCGGGCCGTTCGGCGCGCGCGGGCGCGCCGAACGCAGTCCGGCGTGGACGAGTCGGGCGGCTGACCGGCGTGCGCCGGCCGGATTCACCCCCCGATCGTCAGGTCAGGAACTTCGTGAAGCCGCCGTCGACATTCCAGCAGGCGCCGGTCACGAAGCTCGCCCGCTCCGATGCGAGGAACGCCACGACGCCCGCGACCTCGTCCGGCCGTCCGTAGCGCTTGATGAGGAGAAGCTGGCCGGCGAGGTTCGTGAAGACCTCGTCGACGTCCTCGCCGACCGTGCCGACGAAGCTGTCCTCGGCAATTCGTTCCCATAGCGGGGTGTGAATGAGAGCCGGGTTGACCGCGTTTACCCGGATCCCGTCGTCGGCAAAGTCCTGGGCCCAGGTCTTGGTGATTGCGAGCATCGCCGCCTTGGCCGAGTTGTAGTCCGCCATGCCGCCGAGCCCGCTGTGCCCGCTCACCGAAGCGACGTTGACGATCGATCCGCCGTCCTGCCGGCGGATCAGGGGGACCGCGGCCCGGGTCGCCCGCACTGCGCTCCAGAGGTTGATGTCGTAGGTCTTCTCCCAGACCTCGTCGGAATCCTCGATGGCACGGCCGACGGCGGCATCGCCGGCATTGTTGACAAGAATGTCCAGGCGCCCGAAGTGCGCGGCGGTGTCGTTGACGAAGCGTTCGATATCCTCGCGCCGGCTCATGTCGGCGACGCACGAGAGCACCTCGCCGCCGGCCGCCTCGATCGCCGCTTTCGTCTCGTCGAGGGGTCCGGGCCGGCGCGCGCAGATTGCGACCTTGGCGCCTTCCCGGGCGAGCTCCATCGCAATCGCCTGGCCGAGGCCGAGGCTCGAGGCGGTCACCGCGGCAACCTTGTCATTCAATCCGAGTTCCATTTTCGTTTCCTTCTCGATTCGCTGTCGGGGGGTGGACTGCGGCAGATGCGGATGCACCCCGAGGCGCCCGCAAGGTGTTCCTCTCCTAGAATGCGGGGCTCAAGCGATGCTTGGGATACTCCGCGCCAACCACGTGCTGAATGGTGATGGCGCGCACCATCTGGTAGGTCCGGATGCGGAAGGCGGGATCGCAGGACATGCGAATGTAGGTGTCCTGCGGCTTGACCCCGTAGTCCTCGCTCAACCAGTCGATCATGTTGGCGCAAGCGTCGTAGACCGCATGCTCCATCGGCAGGTTGATTCCGACCGCCACGATGCTCTCGGGCTTGACGATGCGTACCGTGGGCATGCGCTTGTTCTTGATCACGGTGCAGTTGAGCTGCACGGTGGCCCGGGTCTCGTCGGCGATTCCGGTGAACTCGGTGTCGCCCTGTCCGCCGTGGATGTCGCCGATGTAGAGCAACCCTCCCTCGTGGTACGAGTTGAGGAGGATGGTATGTCCGGGGGCCACGTCCCGGCAGTCGATGTTTCCGCCAAAGGGGCCCTGCCCCAGCAGCGACGTGAAGACCTCCCGTTCCGGAGCGGTTGCGAGCGTCCCGCAGAACGGCTCGAGATCCCAGGTGAGCTTGTCCGAGTACTTCCCCTTGCCGTCCCGGGTGTGGCCGCTCGGGCCGGGCAGGTGCTCGATGACCTGCACCCTCGGCACCGCGCACTGTCCTCCCCAGCGCGAGGACTCGCCATACGGCCCGATGCCGGGAAGGATCCCCGAGAAGCCGTAGCGCCACGGGTCGATGATCTCGAGGTTGACCGCGAGGACGTCGCCAGCCTCGCAGCCTTCGACATGGATCGGGCCGACGACCGGGTTGTACTTGGGCGGCCACGCCGCGTTCAGCGCATCGACATGGGCATCGCCCACGAACTGGTGCACCTTCGGGTCGTCGCTGTCATCCTCGATGAGGCCCGACAGCGCGTCGTCGGTCTCGATCCGGAACGACTCTTCCTGCTTGACGTGAAGGACCGGCTCGTCTCGTGCATCGAATGCGTACTTGGTGACCTCGCCGCGCTTGATGGTCTGCATTGGTGGACTCCTCAGGTTCGATGGATGGCCGGGTCGTCGTCCGATCGGAAGGCCGCGTACGGCCGGCCCGCGGCACCTTACGATACCAAGGCGCAGGGCAGGAATTCACACCTCACGGGCCCCGCAACCTCCGGGACCGACTGCGGCGGGGGGGCCATCGGCACGGCAACCTTCCGGGAGGCGAGCGCTCGCTGGAAGCCCGGCCGCAGTTCGTCGCGCCGGGCGCGGGACTCGCGTGGGTGACGTCGGCGCCCCGGACACTCAGTCGACCGCCATCAGGTCGTCGAGCTCGGCGTAGTCGGGGAGGGTGCGGTCGATCGGGCGGCCGCCTCGCAGCACGACCCGGTCCGACTGCGGGCGGGCGAAGAGCTCCGTCCAGCTCCGCGCCTTGCAGATTACGAGATCGGCGGGCGCTCCGACCTCGAGCGACGCGGTGGCGAATCCGGCCGTTCGCGCGGGGTTGGTGGTGAAGGTGTGGGTCCAGTCGGAATCCGAGTGGTCGAGGTGACCGATCCGGGTCGCCTCGCGCATCACCTCCAGCATGTCGAGATCGCCGTAGGCGTAGAAGGGATCGCGCGTGTTGTCGGAGGCGAAGGAGACGCTGATCCCGCGCGCCTTCATCTCGTGCACGAGGGTGATTCCGCGCCAGCGCGGTGTCCGGCCGGTGCCACGGCCCTGAAGATAGAGGTTGCACATCGGGAGGCTCACCACGCTCATTCCGGCTCTCGCGACGAGGTCGAGGGTGGCAAGGGCCTCGGCCTCCTCCTGGACCGCGAGCGAGCAGCAGTGTCCGGCGGTGACCGGGGTGTCGAACCCGGTCTCGAGCACGCACTCGGCGACGTCGCGCAGGTTCGTGGAGGCGGGATCGCCGGTCTCGTCCACGTGCAGGTCGACCGCCATCCCGTGCTTCGCGGCCGTCTCGAGCAGGCCGACGAGCCGGGGGCGAAGCTCCGGGTGCGGCATGACGATGCACCCTAGCGCGCCGTCCGAAGCGGCCACCTCGTCCACGATCGCCCCGAAGGCCGCGGCGTCCCCCAGCACGTCGACGCTGCAAAGGTTCACCGCCTGGAGCTCGATCCGCCCCGCCCAGGCGGCCTTGAGCTCACGGAAGACGCCGAAGGAGATCGCGTGCTGGGGGGGAAAGGAGTCGAGGTGGGTGCGGATCGCCCGCGTGCCGTGCGCGAAGGCGGAGCGAAGCGCGAACTCCATCCGGCGGCGCACGTCCGCGGCCGACCAGCGGGCCGTGCGGTCGGCCGCGACCGCGAGCCGTGCGGAGTCGGAGGTGCCGTCCGGGTTGGGGGCGCGCGACCAGATCTGGCTCTTGTCGAGGTGGGTGTGCAGATCGACGAACGCGGGGAAGACCATCGCGCCCTTCATGTCCACCCGCTCGCCCGTCCCGGAGACAATGCGTCCCCCCTCGATGGTGAGGTCGAGGGGCGCGAGGCTCCCGGCGGCGCCGACGAGGCATGACGGCGCGGTCAGGTTCGCCAGCGTCAAGCGCGGCACGTCGGGGAGGGTAACGAAGTCCGTCGCCCGGCTCATCGCGCGCTCCTCCCGGCTTCGCCCGGAATCCCGGGCGAAGCCGCCTTCTTCCCCCGCGCCGGGCGGGTGAGCTACCGGCCGAGCAGGGCCGCTCGCTCGGCCGCGAGCTTGTCCGACGCCTGCTTGATGGCCGCGGTGTACTTCTCGACCCACTCGGAGCCGAACTCCGCGGTGAACCACTCCGTGATGTGGTCCCGGGCCGGGAAGAACGTCGCCCGGTCCTCGGCCGTCGGCACGTAGATCGTGCCTCCCTCGCTGATGAACCGGGCGTTCGCCACGCCGTCGAGACGCTTGTTGAACTGGGTCTGGATGACCGCCATCTGACGCACTCCGTCGATGACGAGATCCTGCAGATCCGGCGGCAGGCCCTGCAGCCACGTGTCGCTCATCCAGTAGAAGCCGAACAGGAACGCGTGCTCGTCGAGTATGGCGTACGTCAGGTGGTCGTTGAGCTTGTTGGAGACGACGTCAAGGGCCGCGTTCTTGGACCCCTCGACCACTCCGGTGCCGAGCGAGGTGTAGAGCTCTCCCCACGGCACCGGCGTCGGGTTGCCGCCGAGGAACCTCACGAACTCCTGCTGCAGGGGCGAACTGATGGTGCGCATCTTGACCCCGGCCATGTCGGCCGCGGTCCGCACTTCGGCCCCGGTCGTGTAGAAGCTCCGCCAGCGCCCGGTGTTGCTGGTGGCGACGAGACGCACGGTTCCGGTCTTCGCCAGGATGGCGTCGCTCACCTCCTGGAAGAACGGACCGGTCATCATTTCTTCGGCGAGTCGGTCATCCGAGATCGTGTACGGGATGTCCGTCACCTGCAGCTCGGGGAAGAAGCTCGCCATCCCGCCGACCGTGGTGTGGGTCAGCTCGAGCGTGCCGATCTGTATCTGCTCGATCATCTCGCGGAAGTTGCCGAGCTGGGAGGCCGGAAAGATGTCGACCCGGATCCGCCCTTGCGACCGTCCCTCGAGGAAGTCCTTGAGGAAGACGCCGGAGATGTGGTCGTCGGAGTCGTTGCCGACCGGACCGACGTGACCGTACTTGAGGACGAAGTCCTGGGCGAGGGCGGTGCCCGCCATCGCGCAGAACGTGGCTGCGGCGGCGAGGGCGGTGAAGCGTCGACGTGCGGATTTCATGAGGTTCTCCTCGTTGCTGAAGTGGATCAGTCGGAAAGGGTCAAGCATACCCGGAAACGAGAATCGCAACGTTGGCGGCGCCCAGGGCCGGAATCGAGGCGACGCGAGAGCCTCGCCGCCTCGCCGCCTCGTCGCCGCGCGGCAGCCGGGGCGGGTGAACGGGAGTCAGGCGGGTGCGGATGCCGGCAACGGTTCCGCTCCACCGTCTCGACTCAGGCGAGCCCGAGCAGCCGCGGCAGGGTCATGGAAATCTCCGGGATGTAGGTGATGAGCATGATCACGGACAGGTGCACCGCGAGAAACGGCGCCATTTCGCGCGCGATCACCTCGACCTTCTCGCGGGTGATCGACGAGGCCACGAAGAGCACGAGACCGATGGGCGGCGTCGCCAGGCCGACGGTCAGGTTGACGCTCATGATGATCGCGAAGTGCAGCGGATCGACGCCGAGGTTGATCATCGTCGGGGCCAAAATGGGGCCCAGGATCAGGATGGCGGGGCCGGCGTCGAGGAACATCCCGACCACGAGCAGCAGGATGTTGATGAGGAACAGCAGGACGTACCGGTTGTCGCTCACGGCGAGGAGCGCGGATCCGAGCGCGTCGGGGATGCGCGAGACGGCCGCGATCCAGCCGAAGGCGACTGCAGCGCCGATCACGAGGAGGATGGCGGCGGACGAGAGTCCGGCGCGAAGGAGCACCCGGGGGAGATCCGCGAGCTTGAGGCTCCGGGTCACGAACAGGCTGAGGAGGAGCGCGTAGACCACCGCCGCGGCCGCCGCTTCGGTGGGGGTGAAGACGCCGGAGAGGATGCCGCCGAGGATGATGACGGGGGTCAGGAGCGGCAGGAACGCGCCTCGGAACGCGTGCCACTGCTCGGCCGGTCGGGCGCGGTGCTCGCGCTTCGGATAGTTCCGCCGGCGGGCGAGGAAGACGGTCATCGCCATCAGCAGGCCGCCCATGATGATCCCCGGCACGAAGCCGGCCGCGAAGAGCCCCCCGACCGAGACCTGCATCACGTACGCGTACACGATCATGATGATGCTCGGGGGGATGATGGGGCCGATGATCGAGGATGCGGCGGTGACCGCGGCCGCGAACCGCCGGGTGTACCCGTCCTTCTCCATGGCCGGGATGAGGATCGAGCCGAGGGCGGAGGTATCTGCGACGGCCGAGCCGCTCAGGCCCGCGAACATGATGGACGACAGGATGTTCACGTGGGCGAGCCCGCCCCGGAGGTGGCCCACGATTGCATTCGCGAAACGCACGAGCCGGGAGGTGATGTCGCCGACGTTCATGATCTGGCCCGCGAGCATGAAGAGGGGAATCGCGAGGAGGGGAAACTGGTTGATTCCCGCGAACATCCTCTGGGGCAGGACCTTGAGGAACACGAACTGCTCGGCGAGCACGAAGCCCGCGAGAGGAGCGAAGACGAGCGCGAACACGATGGGCACGCCGAACGCCACCGCCGCGAGGAAGATGAAGATGAAGGTGCTCGACACGATCTCTCGCTCCCCGGCTCCGCCCGGCGCTACCGCCAGTCGCCGGCGTCGCCGGGGGTGGGGCCGCCCGGAAAGCCCCCGGGCGAGCGGATCGCCACCGCCTGGCGCAGCATGAGTTCGAGGGCGACGGTGAGCATCAGCGCGGAACCGATCGGCACCGCGAGGAAGATGTAGAAGAGGGACACCTCGACGGTTGCCGCAACCTGCGGCAACGCGTTCCAGGCGAGCGCCCATCCCTGGTACACGAGGACCGCGAGCACGACCATCACGATGACCTGAATGACCATCAGCAGGGCGTGGCCGAGCGCGGAGGGAAGCCGGGTCGGGATGAAGTCGATGGCGATGTGGCCGCCCTCCTTGAGCACGACCGGCGCACCGATGAACGCGAGCCAGACCATCACGAACTTCGCCACCTCTTCCGTCCAGGGCAGGGAGTTGTTCAGGACGAAACGGAAGAAGACCCCGAGCGCGACGATCACGGTGATGGCGCCGACGAGAAGAATGACCCCCCACCGGCAGGCTTCGAGCAGTCTCCGGTTGAACGATTCGACGGCGCGAATCAGATGCGAAGCTTCAATCACCCCAACGTTCCTGCGCATGCCCCCGGGCCAATGCGACGGCAACCGGAATCCGCGCTCGCGAACCGTGACCGGCTGTCGGACGGGAGTGTAGTCCGATTCAACCTCGCGAACCCGCGCGACTTCCACGCGAGGTCCTCTGGAGCGCCCCTTGGAATCGGAAGGCGTCCGGAAGAAGCGTCGGCCGTCGAGCGAGATCAGGGCGAGCGGGGCGCGGCGCATCGCATCGACGAAACGCGCTCGCCGCGCACCGCCGAGCTTCTCCCGGCGGCTTTCGGTGGCGGTGCAAGTCAGGCTTCGGGAACAACGCGATCATGGCCGGATTCCGTGGCTCGCGAAGGCCCAATTGTCGGCAACCGGCTATAGTCGTGGGTCATGAACGAGAAATTCGGCGTTTATCTCGACCAGGCGCGAGCGTTTCTCGCGGACCGGGAGCGCCGGCGCCGCGCTCGCATCGACGACGATGGCTCGCACGGGCGCTTTACGGGCCTCTTCGATGCCATGACCCCCGTGACGATCACGCCGCCCGAGCGCTAGGGACACCCTCATCGGCACCGCCAGGCTCGCCGATGTCGATCCGCGGGCCAGGCTCGCCGATGGTCCCGGCCGGGTCGCGCGAACCCTGTGGATAGGGCTCGACGAGTTCCTTCCCTGGAACCGGATAGCCGCTCGGCTCCACGATTGGCGTTCCCTGCGCCGGCCGGCGATGCGCGGATTCGGGATGCGATGGGACGGGTGATGGCCGGGTTTCATGGCCCGAATTCAGGATGCGGACATGATTGCCAAGAAGAATCTCGCGGAAGGGTTTGCCGCGTTCGAGGAACCCTGGTCGCCACGAGTCGCGGGCGACGTCAACGACATGCAGATCAAGCTGGTCAAGCTCGAAGGCGGATTCATCTGGCACCGCCATGACGAAGAAGACGAGCTCTTCCTCGTGATTTCAGGCCGTCTGCGGATGGAGCTTCGCGGCCAGGAGGCCCAGATCGTCAATCCGGGAGAGTTCATCATCGTGCCGCATGGTGTCGAGCATCGGCCAGTTGCCGAGAAACCCTGCGAGGTCGTGCTCCTGGAGCCCCGCACGACGCTCAATACGGGTAACGTCGACAATGAGCGTACGGTTCGGAACCTGGAGCGCATCTGATGGTTGCCGATCGATTCCCGAGTACCGAGCTGGTTCGGGTCTCGCGGGCGAAGAGCCCCGTGAACGCGATCCGGACGGCGTGATCGCGACATGAAGATCTGGGTGGATGCCGATGCGTGCCCGGTGGTGATCAGGGAGATCCTGTTCAGGGCCGCCGGACGGACCGGGGTGAAGGTGACCCTGGTCGCCAATCAACCCATTCGGGTTCCCGCGTCTCCACTCGTCGAGCTCGTGCAGGTGAGTCCGGGCTTCGATGTCGCGGACAGCGAGATCGTGAAGAGAGCCGTGGGTGGCGATCTCGTCATCACCGCCGACATTCCGCTGGCGTCGGAAGTGATGGGGAACGGCGCTCATGCGCTCAGCCCGCGCGGCGAGCTCTACTCCACGGATACCATCCGCCAGCGTCTCAACATGCGCGACTTCATGGACACGTTGCGGGCGAGCGGGATACACACCGGCGGGCCGCCGGCGCTGAGCAAGAGCGATCGGCAGTCGTTTGCCAACCACCTGGACAGGTTGTTGACCCGGTACGCGAAGGGTTGATTCGGACGCGATTCCGGCCGGCAAGTCGGCCGGCAGGCCGGAGACCGAGGGGCAGAGAACTCAGGAGACCCTCGCCCGCCGCCCGCCGCCTCCCGGTGACGCCCTCGAGACGCGCGGAGCCGGCGCGGCAACCGGAGAGCCGGGGCCTGAAATCGGGGCTGTCGCCGGCAAGCTCGGGTAGCCGCATGCGTGATCCTTGATAATCCGCGGGCCGGCGCGAAGACTAGGGACCGGCGCGAAGACAGGGCGGACATGCGCATTCTCATCGTCAATCCGAACACCACCGGCTCGATGACCGAGAAGATCGGGGAGGCCGGCCGGGCGGCGGCATCGCGGGGGACGGAAGTGACGGCCGTCAACCCGGCCATGGGTCCGGAGAGCATCGAGGGCTACTACGACGAGGCGTTCTCGGTCCCGGGCCTGCTCGAGGAGATCCGCCGCGGCGAAGCGCTCGGGTTCGACGGATACGTCATCGCCTGCTTCGACGACACGGGACTCGATGCGGCGCGAACCCTGGCGGCGGGGCCGGTGCTCGGGATCTGCGAGGCGGCGATGCACGCCGCTACGATGCTCGGGGGCCGTTTCTCGGTGGTGACCACCCTCGCGCGCTCGGTTCCGGCGCTCGAGGGGCTCGCCCGCCGCTACGGCGTCGCCGACCGCTGCCGGGTCCGCGCCTCCGACGTGCCGGTTCTCGCCCTCGAGGACCCGAAGTCCGGGGCGGCCCGGAAGGTGGAGGAGGAAATCAGGCGGGCCGTGCGCGAGGATGGCGCGGAGTGCATCGTCCTCGGCTGCGCGGGGATGGCGGACCTCGCGGCGGAGCTCTCACGTCGGTTGGGGCTGCCGGTCATCGACGGGGTTGCCGCCGCCACCCGGATGATCGAGGCGCTGGTCGGCCTCGGTCTCAAGACGAGCAAGGTCGGAGGCTACGCAGCCCCGTTGCCGAAAGCGTATTCCGGGGAGTTCCGGCGGTTCGCGCCCACCCCGTGCCACGGGCCGGCGGACGCCGGACGGCCGGGTGGCGGGCGAACCGCGACCGGGTAAACGATGGGTGATGAAGTGACAAGCGCGGCGGACGGCGGGTCCGTCGTCGGGCCGGTAGCCCGCGGCCCGGCCGATGATGGACGCACGGGGGGCGCGCGCGGGGGTGCGCACGGCGCGCACCTCGGCCGCGTCATCATGCAGTGGCTCGACGAGCTTTCCGAATGCAGCGAGGATCCGGGGGAGCTCACCCGCCGCTACCTCACCCCGGAGCATGCCCAGGCGGCCGACATCGTCATGCGGCGGATGCGCGAGGCGGGGATGAGCGCGTGGCTCGACGCGGTGGGCAACGTGGTCGGCCGGGCCCCCGGCCGGCAGCCGGGGACGCGACGGCTCATTCTCGGCTCCCATCTCGACACGGTACGAAACGCCGGAAAGTTCGACGGCGCGCTCGGCGTGATGCTCCCCATCGTCTGCCTCAAGTCGCTGCACGAGCGCGGCGAGCGGCTCGACTATCCGGTCGACGTCATCGCGTTCGGGGACGAGGAGGGGCTCCGGTTCCAGGCGACCCTCATCGGCAGCCGGGCCGTCGCCGGGGACTTCGATCCGGAGCTCCTCTCCGTCGGGGACGAGGACGGCGTGGCCCTGCGCGAGGCGCTTCGCGACTTCGGGCTCGACCCGGAGGCGGTCGACGAGGCCCGGTACCGCCGCGACGACGTCGCGGGGTATGTCGAGGTGCACATCGAGCAGGGGCCGGTGCTCGAAGCGGAGAACCGGCCGGTCGGGGTGGTCACCTCAATCGCCGGTGCGACCCGGCTGCGCGTGGAGATTATCGGGAGGGCCGGACACGCCGGCACCGTGCCCATGGACCTGCGCCGGGACGCGCTCGCCGCCGCGTCCGAAGCGGTGATCGCGGTCGAGCGGATCTGCAGCGGAATCGCGGGGGCCGTCGGCACGGTCGGGGTGCTTCGCACCCTGCCGGGGGCGGTCAACGTCATCCCCGGGGCCGTCGAATTCACCGTCGACGTTCGGGCGGGGAACGACGGCCATCGCCGCAGCGCGCTGCGGCAGATCGACGAGGCATTCGCCGCGATCGCGGCGCGGCGCGGGGGCCTGTTCGACACCGTGACCACTCACGAGACAGGAGCGTGCGAGTGCAGTCCCGGGCTCATCGATCGACTGGGGGGCGCGGTGGCGGCGGAGGGGCTGGCGGTGCGCGAGCTCCCGAGCGGTGCCGGCCACGACGCGATCGCGATGGCGCACCTCACCGACGTGGGGATGCTCTTCGTGCGGTGCCGGGACGGGATCAGCCACCATCCGGCGGAGTCCATGACCGAGGCCGATGCGGAGGTCGCGGCGCGGGTGATGCTGCGCTTTCTCGAACGCTTCGACCCGAACGAGGGCAGGTCGTCGCGATGATGATCGGAGAATCATCCGGCAAGAAGCATGCATCAAGGAGGTGATCGGCCGGTGTTGAGGGATCTGCTGGCCGGACCGATCCGGGTCGTCAACGTCGGCCTCGAGCAGTTCGCGTCCGATCTCCGGGCGGCCGGAGTGGAGGTCGCCGACGTCGAGTGGTCACCGCCCGCGGCCGGCCCGTGCGCGCTCGCGCTGGCGGATCGGCTCGAGTCCGGCACCACCCCCGGCGATCGGATCGACGCCGCGAACCGGGAGGCGGTGGACCGGATGCTCCGGGCCGAGCCGGTGCTGGTCGACGTGCGGCCCGCGGACGAGGTCGTGCCCGGCATGCGCGACCGCCTGCTCCTTCACGCGGGTCCGCCCGTCGCATGGGACCGGATGTGCGGTCCGATGCGCGGGGAGATGGCGGGGGCGGCGGTGCTCGAGGGCTGGGCGGGCGACCTCGACGAGGCCACCCGCCTCGCGTCCGGCGGGGGCATCGACCTCGCGCCCAACCACCACCACGACACGGTCGGGCCGATGACCGGAGTCACCACCCGCAGCATGCCGGTGATGGTGGTCGAGAACCGGACGTTCGGCAACCGGGCCTTTTGCACCCTCAACGAGGGGCTCGGCAAGGTGATGCGCTTCGGCGGCAACGACGCCGACGTGCGGGCGCGGCTTCGCTGGATCGCGGAGGTCCTCGGCCCGGCTCTCGGCGGCGCCTTGCGGAGCGGAAACGGGGTCGCCCTCAAGGGAATCGTGGCACGCGGCCTCGCGGCCGGGGACGAGATGCACCAGCGCAACGTCGCGTGCACCGGCCTCCTGCTCCGCGAGCTCGCGCCGGCCCTCGCCCGCTCGGTCGACTCCCGCGAGGCCCTCGTCGCCATCCTCGCCTTCATCGCCGGCAACGACCAGTTCTTTCTCAACGTCGCGATGGCGCTCGGCAAGGCGGTCGCGGACCCCGCCCGCGGGGTCGAGCACTCGTCCCTCGTCACCGCCATGTCCCGCAACGGGACGGACTTCGGCATCCGCCTCTCCGGCACCGGGGATCGCTGGTTCACCGCGCCGGTCGAGATGCCGCGCGGGCTCTACTTCCCGGGCTTCACCGAGGAGGACGCGAACCCCGACATGGGCGATTCCACCATCGTCGAGACGGTGGGGCTCGGGGGCTTCGCGATGGCCGCCGCCCCGGCGGTGGCCGGGTTCGTGGGGGCGGGGAGCGCGGCGGAGGCGGCCGGGTACACCCGGCGCATGTACGAGATCACCCTCGCCCGCAATGCCGAGTGGACGATTCCGGCCCTCGACTTCGCCGGGGTCCCGACCGGCATCGACGCCCGCCGGGTGGTCGCGAGCGGCTTCGCCCCAACCATCAACACCGGGATCGCGCACCGCGAGCCGGGGGTGGGTCAGGTCGGGGCGGGGGTGGTGCGGGCGCCGATGGACTGCTTCGCGCAGGCGCTCGGGGCGCTTGCGGAGGGAGTGGAATGAGCGGGGAAGGGAGCGTCGCGGCAGGATTCGGCCCCGGCGTGGTCGCGAACCGGATCCGGCGGGGCTTCTATCTCGACTCGGTGGCCCTCATGCGGGTCTCGGCGGCCCTGTCCGCCCGCGACGACGTGCTGAGCGCCTCGCTCATGATCGGAACCCCGTCGAACCTCGCGATTCTCGAGGACGCGGCGCTCCTGACCGACGACGGCCGGGCGGCCGGACCGAACGACCTCGTCATCGCGATTCGGGCCGGGGCCGAGAAGGCCCTCGCGGCCGCTCTCGAGGCGGCGGAATCGAGCCTCGCCGGGGCCGAATCCGGCGGTCGGGACGGTCACGCGGCCGGACGCTTTCCCGGGTTCAAGGCGGCCTGCGAGGGGATGCCGGGCGCCAACCTCGCGATCGTCTCGGTCCCCGGTCCGTTCGCGGCCCGCGAGGCGCGGCGGGTGCTCGCCGCCGGGCTCCACGTGCTCGTCTTCAGCGACAACGTGCCGGTCGAGGAGGAGGCCGCCCTCAAGCGCGAGGGACTCGCCCGGGGGCAACTGGTGATGGGCCCGGACTGCGGCACCGCGATCATCGGGGGAACGCCGCTCGCCTTCGCGAACCGGGTCCGCTCCGGAGACATCGGAGCGATCGCCGCCTCCGGCACCGGGCTTCAGGAGCTGTCCGTCCTGGTCCATCGCGGTGGCGGCGGCCTCTCGCACGGGATCGGCGTCGGTGGCCGGGACTTGAGCGACGAGGTCGGCGGCCTCGCCACGTTCATGGCTCTCGGCGCGCTGGAGACGGATCCGGCCACCCGGCACATCGTCATCGTCTCCAAGCCGCCCGGCCCCCGCACCGAGGAGGCGCTCGTCGCGCGTCTCGGAGAATGCGCGAAGCCGGTGACCCTGTTCCTCGTCGGGCGCGATCGGGACGACGGGGGGCTCCCCCTGGGGACGAATCTCGCGCCGACGCTTCGAGATGCGGCCCGGCTCGCCCTCGGCGGCGGTGACGGTGACGGCCGCCCGTCCGGTGACCCCGGCACCGGCGCGAGCGCCGCGCGCGGCGCTCCGCTCGAAGCGGGCCGGATTGCGGACAATCCGCAGAGCGCGCCGCCCGCTTCGACCCGACCCGGCCGGATCATCGGACTCTACTGCGGAGGCACCCTCTGCGCCGAGGGTCAGGCCATCGTGCGCCGCGCCGGACGCGCGGTCGTATCCAACGCCCCGATCCCGGGCGCCGGGCGCCTCGAGGCGGGCACGGGGGGACCCCTCGCGGGCTCGTCCGGGCATACTTTCATCGACCTCGGGGCGGACGAGTACACGGCCGGACGTCCCCACCCGATGATCGAGCCCGGGTTGCGCTCCGGTCCCCTGGCCGCCGCGCTCGCCGACCCGTCGGCCGGCGCGGTGGTGCTCGACGTCGTGCTCGGCACCGGCAGCCATCCGGACCCGGCCGCGCCGATCGTCGAGGTCCTCGAATCCGCCGGCCACGCCCGCCCGCCCGTCATCGCGTCGGTATGCGGCACCGAGCTCGATCCCCAGGACTACGCCGCGCAGCGCCGCGCCCTCGAGAAGGCCGGGGCGTTCGTCGCCGAATCCAACGCCGACGCGGTGGAGGAGGCGCTTCGCATCGCTGCCTCGGATGAGGGAGGTTTCGGTTGACCGCGCGCGAGGCACCGTCGCGGATCCTCATCGCGGTCGGGGGAAACGCGATTCACCCGGGCGACATCCGCGGGACCCCCGAGGAGCAGGTCGAGCTCGCCGCCCGTACCGGCGAGAGCCTGCTCCCCATCCTGATGCGCGAGCGGAACCAGATCGTCATCACCCACGGGAACGGGCCGGTGGTCGGCAAGATCCTGATGCGCCAGACCCTTGCCCGGGATCGGGTGGCGCCGATGAGCCTCGACATCTGCGTCGCCCACAGCCAGGGCGGCATCGCCTACCTGCTGATGCAGGCGCTCGAGAACGCGCTCCGCAAGGCGGGTTCGCCGCGGCACGTGGTCTGCCTGCTCACCCAGGTCGAGGTGGACCCCGACGATCCGGCGTTCGTCTCTCCGAGCAAGCCCATCGGCTATTTCTACGACGAGAACGATGCGCTGGAGGTGCAGGCGACCCTCGGCTGGACGATGCGCGAGGACGCGGGGCGCGGCTGGCGCCTCGTGGTGCCTTCGCCCGAGCCCCGCCACATCGCGGACATCTCGCTGGTGCAGGCGGTGCTCGAGAGCGGGGCGGTGGCGATCGCGGGCGGGGGAGGCGGAATCCCGGTCGTCCGTGCGCCCGACGGGACCCGCCGCGGCCTTGCCGCGGTCATCGACAAGGACCTGAGTTCGGCCCTGATGGCGAAGGTGCTCGGTCTCGATGCGCTGTTCATCCTGACCGCGGTTCCCCGGGTCAGCATCCACTTCGGCACCGCGCGCGAGAAGCCGCTCGCCAAGGTCACGGTGGACGATCTCCGCGCGTACCAGCGCGAGGGACACTTCGCGGCGGGGAGCATGGGCCCCAAGGTCGAGGCCGCCGCCCGCTTCGTCGAGGAGACCGGAAAGCTCGCGGTCATCGCCCATCTGGACGAGGCGCAGGCCGCGGTCTGCGGCGATGCCGGCACCCGGGTGTACCCCGCGCCCGCCTGAGCCGCGCGGACGATGCCCACCGCCATCCCCGAGCCGAAGGAAGGGCCGAACGCGGGCCGTTACTCCAACGTCGCGGACGAGGGCAGGGCCGCCTGACCGGCGGCGCCGGAGCCGAAACGCGGGCGGATCGAAGCCGAGTCTCCCCCGTCCATCCGGACGGAACGACCCAGGAAACGAGAGAGGCACATGCGCAACGTGTTCGATGAGCTGAATCCGCCGCCCCGCCTGCTGATGGGCCCGGGACCGGTGGACGCCGATCCCAGGGTCCTCCGGGCGATGTCCATGCCCCTCCTCGGGCAGTTCGATCCGTCGTTCACCTCGTACATGAACGAGGTGATGTCGCTCTACCGGCAGGTCCTTCGCACCGACAACCGCTGGACGTTCCTCGTGGACGGGACCGCCCGGGCCGGGATCGAGGCCGCGATGGTCTCCCTGCTCGCCCCGGGGGACCGGGTGCTGGTGCCGATCTTCGGGCGCTTCGGCCACCTTCTCACGGAGGTCGCGGAGCGTTGCGGGGCGGACGTGCGCACCATCGAGACCGAATGGGGAACGGTGTTCGAGCCGGACCGCGTGGCCGCCGCCATCCGCGAGCACCGCCCGGCCCTCGTCGCGCTCGTGCACGGGGACACTTCCACGACCATGGCCCAGCCCCTCGCCGAGATCGGCGCGCTCTGCCGCGAGCACGACACCCTCCTCTACGTGGACGCGACCGCCACCGTCGGCGGCATGGACGTGCGGGTGGACGAGTGGCGGATCGACATCCTCTCGACCGGTCTCCAGAAGTGCCTGTCCGGTCCGCCCGGATCCGCGCCCATCACGTTCAACGAGCGGGTGGAGGCCCGGGTGCGGGAGCGCCGGCACATCGAGCAGGGGATCCGGCCGGACGGATTCGAGGCGGCGGCCGGTCCCGTCATCCGCTCGAACTACTTCGACCTCGGGATGCTGATGGACTACTGGAGCGAGAGCCGCCTCAACCACCACACCGAGGCGACCTCGATGCTGTACGCGGCGCGCGAGTGCGCGCGCATCGTGCTCGCGGAAGGGCTCGAGGTGCGCATCGAGCGGCACACGAGGGCGAGCCGTGCCGTCGCGGCCGGTCTTGACGCGATGGGGCTCGAACGCTTCGGCGACCCGGCCCACAAGATGGCCAACGTAACGGGGGTCGTGATACCGGACGGCGTCCCCGGCGACGCGGTGCGGGGCGCGATGCTGGAGGACTTCGGAATCGAGATCGGCACCTCGTTCGGCCCGCTCGCCGGCCGCATCTGGCGGATCGGCACCATGGGCTACGCCTGCCGCAAGGAGAACGTCCTGCACTGCCTGATGGCGCTCGAGACCGCGCTTCGCGCCCACGGGTTCCGCGCCCCGCCCGGCGAAGGCGCAGATGCAGCGCTCGCGGCCTGGAACGCCGCCTGAGACGGAGGAAGGACGCTCTACGGGCTCGCGCTACCGGCGAGGACGAGCGGGAAGTTCGGTCCACGCACCGTTCGCCGCATGGGAACGGACGGCGGCATCGATGAGGGCCATCACCTCGACCCCGTCGTCCACCCCGGGAATGCGCTCGAGGTACGGTGCGTGGGGAATGCCGAGCGAGCGGGCCATGACCGCCCGGGCAAGATCCGAGTAGAGATTGGCGAAGGCGAGGGCATAGCCTTCGGGGTGGCCCGGCCGGAGCCGGGTCGCCGCCGCCGCTCCGGGCGACAGCGAGTCGTAGCCGCGGGCAATTCGCCGGGCCGGTTCCCCCGGCGCCTTGAACCAGAGGACCTCGGGCTCTTCCTGGTCCCAGCGG
Organism: Immundisolibacterales bacterium; assembly: GCA_026712715.1. Lineage (GTDB taxonomy): Bacteria > Pseudomonadota > Gammaproteobacteria > HK1 > HK1 > JAJDXW01. The sequence goes on from JAPOPW010000043.1 coordinate 137,063, forward strand.
ATCCCGGCCCGTTCCCCGAAGATGCGGAACGAAAGCCCGTGGTCGTTGCCGGACGCCACGTAGCTCCCCCAGATCCGACCCCGCGCTCCGTTCTCGAAGCGGGCCGTGACATAGGAGTTGTCGTGGACCTCGCGCCGCTCGGCGAACGTGGTGAGCTCCGCGGAGACCTCGGTCACCTTGAGGCCCGTGACGAAGGTGACGATGTGGTGGGCATGGGAGGCGACCTCGCCGAGAATGGCGCCCGTGCCCATGGAATCCTTCCGGAAGCGCCAGTGCCGCTTCGCGGGCTCCTCCGGCTCCGTCGCGACGCCCTGGTCTCCGGCGCAGAGCTCGCCCTCGATCAGCCGGATCGCTCCGAGCTCCCCGGCCGCCACCATCGCCCGGGCATGCCGCACGATCGGATAGCCCGTGTAGCAGTGCGTCACGCAGAAGAGCCGGTCGTGCCGGGCGACGAGGTCGCGAAGCTCGAGCGCCTCGCCGAAGTCGCGGCACAGGGGTTTCTCGCAGATGACGTCGATGCCGCGTTCGAGGAACGCCCGCGCCACCGGGAAATGAAGCTGCGGGGGCGTCGCGACGACGACCGCGTCGATGCGGTCCGCACGGGCCGCCTCGCGCTCCGCCATCTCGCGATAGTCGAGGTAGGTCCGCTCTTCGGCGATCAGCTCGGCCCGTGCGGACCGCACCGCCACCTCGGGTTCGACCGACATGGCCCCCGCGACCAGCTCGCAGAGTCCGTCGGCCCGCATCGCGACGAGGTGGGTGCCGCCGATGACGGAGTCGCGGCCGCCTCCGACCATGCCGAGCCGCAGGCGGCGGCCGAAACGCTCGAGCAGATTCTCAGTCATCTCGCAGTTCGAGAATTGCCGGGCCTCGTCCGGTCGAACGAGGCCCGGAGGTCGGCACACCCGGTCAGAACGTGAACTCGTCGACGTTGTCCTTGGTGAAGATCATCGGATCTCCGAGGAGAATGGTGTCTTCGCTGATGAACTCGAGCTTGCCGAGCCGGCCCGCCTCGACGTGCCCCGACGCGGGATCGAGGGTCC
>JAPOPW010000065.1 GCA_026712715.1 Immundisolibacterales bacterium
GGAGGAAAGAGCGGCTCGTCGATCCGCTCGAAGCGATCGTCCTCGATGCGGCCGGCAATGGGCAGGCTGTCGCGCAGGAAACGTTCGGCGGCCCTTAGCAAAGAAAAGGCGTTGCCGCGAAACTGCCGGTTGTCGAGAAATTCCGTCCGGTCCGTGCCCTTGAAGCGGGCGACGCGGAGCAGGCATTGCGGCATCGCGGACCGGATTCGTTCCTCCTTGCCGAACAGCGCGGCCGCTGCACGCCAGAGCACTCCGTCCCTGTACAACCCGAGACCGCGCAGCAGCTCGACGGGATCCCGGGTGCCGGGATCGTCGTGGCGGCCCCGGCGAATCGCCTCCTCGACGGTGGTTCGGATCTCGTTCTCGTCGAGATCGCCCAACGACCATCCATCCGCCGGTTCGTTCTCCCAGCGCCGTTCGCTATGCACACGCTCGAACAACACCCGGTTGTATTCCTCAACCCCCATCGTGCGGGTGGTGTTGCCCACCCGGCGATACGCCTTGCCGCGGTACTGGTACGGCCTCGCCGCTCCCCGGTTTACCGAAACGATGACGACCTCGCGATCTTCCTTCACGGCTACCCGCTCGATGGTCGGGGACATCGGCGGGTCGATCCTTGCGAGGTCGTCGCTGATTTTTTCGATGGTGCGTTCTCCGACTTCCTGACCCACTACCCGGCCCTCGGGGGAGACGCCGAACAGTACTTGACCGCCCTTGTGATTGAGCATGGCGGTAATCGTTCTCACTGCCGCCGTGAGGCTCCCGGTCGTACTCTTGAATTCGAGCGTCTCGGACTCGCCCGCCGCGATCATCGCGCCAATGCGTTCGGCCGTCATCGCTCCCGTCCTGCCGTTTCGCCCGACGCCTCGCGAAAAGGACCGGGAAACAGCGAATGCATCTCGCCGTCACCAGAGGATATCGCGGTCGCACTCTCCAGACACCTCGTCCCGCCCCAACGAGAGTGGAGCTTCGCCGGAAGCGGGCGCGGCGGACGGATGTCCGGGAGAGGCATCCCCGCCGTCCCACCACCGGCACGATGGAGAGCGGCACCATGACCACAGCGATGGCGATGCCCGGCAACACGGCGTCCACCTACCTGATCCACCTGTTCGGCACCGGTCTCGCCGACGATCGTTTCGTCGTCGAGAAGTTCCGCGCGCTGGCCAACGGCGAGATCCGCCCCGTCGAACCCGAGGCGGCGGCGCCGAAGGGCCGGCGCGCGGCGAAGCGCATGGTCGTCTCGCGCAGGGAGGCCGAGGCGATGCGTCCGGACCGCACCGAGATCATCGTCTGCACCGGGCTCAAGACCCGCGGCGGCCGGCAGGCGTGGGGCAGCGTCGCCGCCGGCCTCCTGTGCGACCGCAAGCAGCGCGGCTGAACGGCCCGCTCCCTGGACGTCCGGCCGGCCCGCCTGCCCTGAACCATGATCCGGGGCGCCGGCCCGACGTCCTCCGACCCGAGTCCGATCTTTTGAAGGAGAACCCGGATGGCCTATGCGGATCCGGAGGTCGGCAAGGCACGCGACCGCGAGCGGTTCAGCAAACGGACCGCCGCGCGCGTCGCCGCCGGCCTGTGCCCCCGATGCGGCAACACCGAACCCCTGCCGGAGCGCACCCTCTGCGACGGTTGCTCCGAGAAGAGGAACCGCGCGAGCCGCGCCCGCGACGCGCGGCTGCGCGATGCCGGCCGGCCCAGGCGCGACCCGGCCAGGGCGAGGGCCTACGAGCGCAAGCGCGCCCGCCGCGAGGCCGCCGAGCGCC
>JAPOPW010000066.1 GCA_026712715.1 Immundisolibacterales bacterium
ATACCTTGCCGAGTTCTCCTACCGCTTCAGCCGACGCTTCTCGCTACGCGATATGTTTCCCCGACTCGCATTCGTCGCCGTGCGCACTCCACCCATGCCTTACCGAGTGCTCAAGCTGGCTGAGAATTATGCGTAATCAGGTGTCGTTTTGATGTTCGATGGCGACCCAACGCAGCCTGAAAGCCTCCACGACTAAGCACTCGCGTTTCGTCTTCCAGAACGTTGCAGTCAATGTTGATGTTGCCGATGACCAGTGGGCTATCCGGCGCACCGGCGATGACCTTCAGTGGCCCTTTGGGCGCGTCCGGGTTATAGGCCAGCACCTTGTCGGTGATGGCGTCGAGTTTGGGAGGCGTCTTCATGCGATCAATCTCCGGTAGGTGAGACGATGGCGAAACGCCTTATCGGTGAAGGCAGAGAGTCGGTCCGTCGTGTGGACTTCGCAGTTCGCTTCGTTGAGTCTAAACGTCGCCTCGTTAATGTAGCGATGCAGGTGTTTGCGGCTGGCCTTGTGCCACACGCCGAAGAGACCGCGCTTGAGCAATGCCCACATGGATTCGGCGGCGTTGATGTGGATGTCGTTCGCGCCGACGTACTCGCCGGCGCTGTGCTTGACGTGGTGGTGTTCGTAGCCTCTCAGGCCGGTGTAGCTGCCGTGCTCGTCGGTGTAGACCTTCGAGTCGGGTTCGACATGCCGGTGAATCGCGGCGTGCAGGGTGGGCTTGTCGGTCGCGGCAAACGGCATCGCGATAGACTTCCCGCCGCGCCCGCGCATCCCGAGCACCGCCTGTTTGCCCTTCGGTCCGCCGCCTGGATGAGTCTTCTTGCTCGCGTGCTTGTTCTTCTCCTGCCCGCCAATGTAGACCTCCTCCACTTCGATGATACCGCGCAGCATCCCGGTATCGTCGCCGCACGCTTCGCGGAGCCGGCCCAGCATGAACCAGGCGGGCTTTTGCGTAACGCCGATCTCCTTCGAGAGTTGCATCGAGGAAATGCCCTTGCGGGACGTGACGACCAAGTATATCGCGAAGATCCACTTGTGCAACGGGACATGGGACCGCTCGAAAATGGTCCAGGTTCGCACGGTGAATCCGCTGTCGCAGTCGCGGCAGCGGTAGTAGCCGAGCCGCTTCCCGCCGCGAGCCGTGATGCGGATGTCGCCGCCGCAGTGCGGGCACACAACGTGTCCGTTCCATCGGCGCTTTTCGAGGTAGACTCAGGCGGTCTCCGCGTCCGGGAACATCTGAAACAACTGGAAGGTGCTGATGGTGATGTGGTCGTTCATGGCCCGCTCCTTAGCTGTTGCGGGCCATATTGCGTCGTCATTTAGGTGGAGTCAAGTATGTAATTCCCTCTTCACAGAGGTATCGATCGATTGAAAATCAAGCATGCGAGAGCCCTCTTGGTCTCATCCGCACCGTCTCGACCGGTCAGAATCACCGTGCAGAGGTACTAGGCGCTATTCCGCAACTTGGCGCCAACGCTCATCTACCATGCGGACAAGCTCAGCGATACGTTCCCGGTGCTCTTGCCATCGGCTTTCATCCAAACGGCAGCACCATTGCTCGGACACCTGTTCCGTGACTGGTGCGTTGCCCGGTGCTTCGAGATCGAATGGAACTTCTTGCCTCAGCCGTTCGAATTCGTTCAGGCACAATTCAACCGCGGCTGGGAAGAAGATGACTCGGGCGACCCCCCGCTCTACTATTTCAATCTTGTGAGACCCGGCCGCCCGGGCTCCCGTCGATAGAGTGCGCTTGCGGTGCTTGTAGAACGTAATTCCTAGCTTCGCCCTGTAGCTCGGTTTCGAATTCCATTCGAGCACCGAGATGGCGTCCAACCACCAATCGCGCATTCCGTATTCGTGAATCTTTACGTCTATGGCGTCGCCGCGTATCGCGCGATTCAACGCACGTCGACTCGCATTTTGCTCCTGCTTTTCCTGCTTCCGCGCCTCGTCGCCGCTTTCCAGCTGCCTCGCGAGAAGCATACGATCCCCGTAGCGAAATCCCAGAAATGTCAGCAGGTCGATATCGGCGCCTTTTGCGGCCAGCCAGTCGGCCATCCGCCGCGCCGACGCATCGGCGCCCAAGCCGACCAGAACAATTCTGACGGGCCGCAGCGACTCCAGTGAGTCCCAATTGTCATGATCGTCGTACCATGCCTCGAAGTTCTCTATATCGTCGATTCCATGCTGGCCCGAGTTTTCGGCAATGCGAGTCGATAAATCGGCGTCGACCAGCGAGTCGAGCCAGGAAGCATAATCGACCGCCTGTGCCACGGCCTCCCGAGTTAGCGTCCCTCGCTTCAATTCGAACACGACGAGTCGGCCTTCCGAGTCGACGCCCAGCAGATCCAGATTTCCATTGGAGGTCCGCAGTTGCCGCCCAACCAGTTCAAGACCGGGCATCAGCAGGGATGGGTTTCGGACGAAAACGTCCTCCAGTAAGGCTTCCGTTTCGGCGCGGGCGGATTCCTCCAGACGACGTACGCCCTTGGTCGTCTCGTCCAACTCCCAGATTCCGAAATCGTCCGTCACTACCGTCTCCCACCTCTTGGGGCGCGCCGACTCTGCCGGTCACCCGCGGCCGGCGGCAAAGGCGCGCTGGATTTGCGGTGCCGGTGAGGTCCCTACTGCATGGCCCGCCGAATGAACGGCAGCAAGTGAATCCGTGCTTCGTCCGGTAGCTCGGACGCTAGACCTGATCATGCGTGAAGCGCGCCCGCGCGCGGTTCGGCGGCGACCCTCTCCCGGCGCGCCTGCGCAAGCTCGTAGCCCGCTTGCATCCGCATCCAGTGCTCGGCGGTGCCCCAGCCGATATCCTCCAGCGCGAGCGCCATGTTCGCGGACACTCCCGCCTTGCCATTCAGCAGCCGCGACAGCGTTCCGCGCTCGCAGCCGAGACGCGCCGCCGTTTCTGTCACGTTCCAGCCCACATCGTCCATGCTCTCGCGGATGAGTTCGCCCAGGTGCGGCGGGTTCCGCATCGGGCCGACGCGATCGTTCGCAATGCCGTTCATGGTCAGCACTCCCTCCGGGCAGTGGGAGTCAATCAGGTCCACGTCCACGGACTCGCCGTCCTCGCAGCGGAACACCACGCGCCAGTTGCCCGAGACGCGAATGCTCCACTGGCCCGCGCGGTCGCCCTTGAGGGGATGCAGCAGAAATCCCGGCGCGTTGGCGCTGCCCGGATGCGTCGACTCTTGCAGACGGAACAGGATACGCCGAAGCCGCGGCGCGAGACCAGTGGGGAGCCGCGCCGCGTCGTCGCGTTCGTGAAGTGCCCGCAGTGCCTTGTGCCTGATCCTCATGATTCACTGTAGCGCGCCACGTTACACGCCGCAATCGTCCGCCGTGCCGCCGCGACGGGCGACGACTCTGCAGAGCGGCGGCGTATGCTCTCCCCGATCCTGCGCCGCGGGAACATGTGCGGCGGGCGCTGCCACTCAAGCGCCGCGCGGGGTGAACGCCGATTGAAGAACGGCTTTCGTCGCCCGACGGTTTGAGCAGTGAGGAAGCGGGTTGAGGACGCCGTTCGGCGCTTTGGTTCTCACCCCCGGCGCATCGCCGGGGCCGGTCACATCCCCCACACGGTGACCGGCGCGCCGTCTTCAGACTCCTCGCGGCGGAAGATCTTGTCGTCCCACGACCGGTCCTCGGTACGGTCGAAGATCACCAGGTGGCCTTCCGCCGCTCCACTGCGGTCCATGTACGCGCGCGTCTGCCCGAGACCCTCGCGCACGGTGCGGTCGAGTCCCCGGTGAAGCACCTTGCACTCGATGACCACCTTCTGCGTTTCCCCGCCCGTCCCGAATTGCGTCTCCGTGCCGGACCCGCGCACCGGCCGGACGAGCAGCAGATCGGTCCGCATCCGGCCAAGCCCGTACTCGCTCTCGATCCGGCCCCCGCTGTTGACGATGCGCTGCAAGAACGCCTGCAGCAGCAACTGGGGGCCCGCCTCCCGGTACTGGAAACGCTCTACCCAGTGCTCCGAGTGCTCTCGGAAGAAGGCCTGGAACGCGGCCAATAGCTCGCCGACCCGCAGCGTGCCGTCCGGGCCGACATACCAGGCGGGGTCGTGATGGATCGACATCTCCTGGGTGGTCCAGGTGAGGTCGCGGGGGATCACCTCCCGATAGATGGGGTTGGCGATGGCGACAGGGCCGTTCCGGGCAACGAGGCCGAGGTCGCGAACGTACTGAAGGTCGTCGGCGGCGATCGAGTCGGCCGCCTCGGCGCCGCTCAGCAGCGGCTCGACCACCCGCCGCACCCGCTCCTCCTGGAGCTTGTCGGTGAGCTGATCCAGGTGCGTCTCCCGTCGAAGGATCAATTGCTCGCGGGCGTCCTGGATGGCGCCGGCGCCGATCTCCCGGCTGCGCTCCCGCCCCGCCCTGTTCTTGAAGCAGGCTTCGTAGGCGAGGGCGTTCACCAGCCACGGCTGGCCCCGGGTCAGCTCCCGGATTGCGGCGCGCGCCTCGCTCGTGAACGCCTGCCCGGTCTCCTCGGTGTGCTGGGCCAGCAGGGACTCGACTTCCGCGTGCGAGAAGTCTCCGAGCCGCAGGGACTCGGCGCGGACGTTGAAGGCGCTCCCGCCGGCGATGATTGCGTTCTCGGCGGAAGACCGGATCCGGTAGTCCCGCACGTCGCGCACCCCGCACAGGATCACGCTCTGCGGAAACCGGCCGGGTCGGTCCGGGTAGCCGGAGCGGAGCTGGCGAAGGACGGCCAGCAGGGTGTCGCCGACCAGCGCGTCGATCTCGTCGATCATGAGCACGAGCGGCTTCGCGTCCGATTCGGCCCAGCGGGCCAGCGTCGCCTGGAGTGCATCGTGGGAACCGGCCGCATCGAGAATACCGGGCCAGATCTCCTCGACGAAGCGATCGCCGAGGGTGTGACGTGCCTGGCGAGCCAGCGCGCTCAGGATCGCGCGAATTGCCGCTCCCACATCCTCCCGCGCAGACTGGCCGCCCTCGACGTTGACGTACACGCAACGGAACTCGCCGCCGGCATTCAATTCGTTCCGGAGGGAGAAGAGCGCGGAGGTCTTCCCCGTCTGCCGCGGCGCGTGCAGGACGAAGTACCTCCACTGCCGGATGAGCAGCAGGAGATCATCGACATCCAGCCGGCCCAGCGGCGGAACAAAGTAGTGCATCTCCGGAACGATGGGGCCGGCGGTGTTGAAGAAGCGCATGATCCGAGTATCGCACGCCGGCACCGGCGAAGAAGAAGGATCGCCGACGCCGAGCGGGGCGGTGGGGTGGCGTAGCGGTGGGGCGTGCGAACTCTCCTCCCGCGGCGGGACGATCCGGACTGGAACCCGGCCTCCGGAAAGACGCGCACCGGAACTGTGGGGCGATGCCCTCGAGATGATGGACCCCGACCGGGTCACGGAGGCCGAGTGGGACGATCCGAAGTCCACGAGGCGGTTCGAAAACCGGGGTTCGATTCGCCGAATGAGCCGAGCCGGATTCCACGGTACCCGGAGTTCCGGAGGTCTCTTGACGGGGGCCGCCCGTGCCGAAGTCCGGTTGGCGGGCGCGATCTGCGAGAATCCGGACATCCACAAACGAACCACGAGGAGAAGAAGATGCGAATTCGCTTCCGATTCTGCGCGAGCCTGGCGGCGGTTGCCGGCGCGCTGGCGATGACCGTGACGGCCTCGGCCGCCGACAAGCTGGTCGTCGCGGCCGACGTCGGCTTCGCGCCGCATGTCATGGCCAAGCCCGACGGCGGCTACGAAGGCTACAACGTCGACATGATCGAGGAGATCGCCCGTCGCCTCGGCGTCGAGTACGAGATCGTGGACCAGGAGTGGTCCGGGATCTTCGCGGGGCTCAACGCGAAGAAGTACGACTTCATCATCGCCCCGACCACCGTCACCGCCGAGCGGGCGGAGAAGATGCTGTTCATGGAAGGCTACCTCGACAGCGAGATCATGTTCCTGGTGAAGAGCGACGCGCCGGACATCACCTCCCTCGAGGAGCTGGGCGGCAAGGTCATCTCCGTCAACAAGGGCAACGTCTACGACAAGTGGGCGACCGAGCGGATGGAACAATACGGCTGGGAGATGCAGCGCTACGGCAAGAACGCCGACGCGATCCAGGCCGTGCTCTCCGGGCGGGCCTTCGCCAACATCGCGAGCGGAAGCGCGGCCGGATGGGCCGCGAAGCAGAACCCGCAGCTCAAGACCTCGATCGCGGTGCGGCTCGGACGGGTGTTCTCGACCCCGTTCCGACTGGACGACGAGGCGACCCGCAACAAGATCGAGCGGGTCGTCGAGTGCATGAAGATCGACGGGTTCTTCTCGATGCTGCACGAGAAATGGTTCGCGGGTCCGGCCTCGGCCGGTTCGACCATGGTCACCGTGGACCCCGGCTTCGGGGCGAAGGGGGTCAACGGCTACGACCCGACTCCGCACGAGCCGGAATGCGGCTGAGTCCGGGTTGGAACGCGCTCCGCCCGCCGTGGGGCGGGCGGGGCGTTTCAGCCGAACGCGCCGGGCGGGCGGAGTGAACGCGGGTCGAACCGTGGCGCCGACCGGCCAATCCGTCGACGGCGCTCCGCCCCCACGGCTGTCCCTGCCCGCGCCGATGACGCCGGCGCGCAACCCCGGCCGCTCCGATCGGGGCGCATCCCGTTGAGCCCGGTCGCCACCGATCCCGGCCCGGAATGCTGACCGGAACGGCCGTCGCCGACTTCCTCTCCAACCGATGACCGCTCCCCCGCCGATGCTCGAGCTCGAGGCCGTGCGCAAGTCCTTCGGCGCGATCGAAGCCCTGAAGGGCATCGACCTCCTGGTCGCGCGCCAGGAGCTCGTCTTCATCATCGGGCCGTCCGGCTCCGGCAAGAGCACCCTCCTTCGCTGCTGCAACCGGCTCGAGGAGCCGACCGCGGGGAGGGTCCTGGTCGACGGCGTCGACATCGTCTCGCCGGACGTCGACATCAACGAGATGCGCCGGCACATCGGCATGGTGTTCCAGTCCTTCAACCTGTACCCGCACCTCTCCGCCCTCGGCAACGTGACCCTGGCCCTTCGCCGGGTGCTGAAGATGCCCCGGGACGAGGCGAACGAGCGCGGGCGCGCCGCGCTCGACGGGGTGGGGCTCGCCGAGCGGGCGGACGCCTACCCGAACGAGCTCTCCGGGGGGCAGCAGCAGCGGGTCGCGATCGCACGGGCCCTCGCCCTCGAGCCCAAGGTCATGCTCTTCGACGAGCCGACGAGCGCGCTCGACCCGGAGCTGGTGGGAAGCGTGCTCGACGTGATGCGCACGATGCGCGAGTCGGGCATGACCATGCTGGTGGTCAGCCACGAGATGGGGTTCGCCCGGGAGGCCGCCGACCGGGTGCTGTTCATGGACGAGGGCGAGGTCGTCGAGGCGGGCTCCCCGGCCCGGATCTTCGAATCTCCGGAGCACGCGCGCACCCGCGAGTTCCTGCGCCGCGTCACCGGACACTGACGGGTCGCTGACGAAGGCGGGCGGCAGCGCTTCCCCGTGAACCGAATCGCGGAGAACTTCTTCGACCTCGAGGTGATGGCGAAGTACCTGCCGTCGATCCTCGACGGGGTCCTCGTCACCATCCAGCTCGCCATCCTCATCGTGCTGAGCGGGCTCGCGCTCGGCTTCGTCCTCGCGGTGGTCCGGGCGTTCCAGATCCGGGCCGTGAACTGGCTCATCGTCCTCGTGGTCGATGCCTTCCGCGCCCTGCCCCCGATCGTCATCATGATCGTCTTCTACTTCGCCCTCCCCTTCGTCGGCATTTCCATGAGCGGGTTCGTCGTCGCGTGGCTCTCGCTCACCCTGGTGCTCGCCTCCTTCGCGGAGGAGATCTTCTGGACCGGGATCCTGTCCGTCGACCGGGGCCAGTGGGAGGCGGCCCGGTCCACCGGACTCGGCTTCCTCCAGACCCTGCGCGACGTGGTCCTGCCCCAGGCGGTGCGGCTCACCATCCCGCCCCTCACGAACCGCACCATCGTCATCACCAAGAGCACGGCCATCGCGTCGGTCGTCGCGGTGCCGGAGATCCTCACCCAGGCGAGCGCCGCGCAGGCGTTCTCGGCCAACACGACGCCGCTCATGATGGCCGCGGTCGCCTACCTCGTCATCTTCCTGCCGCTCGTCGTCCTCAGCCGTTGGGTGGAGTCGCGCTTCGGCTGGAAGCGCTGAGCCGCGCCCGGGAAGCCGCCGACGTGGAAGCGCTCATCTACAACTTCTTCAACCTCGAGGTTCTGCTCAAGGTCCATCCGCTGCTCCTCAAGGGCTTCTGGATGACGATCCAGCTCTGCATCCTGGTCGTGCCCCTCGGGATCGCCGGCGGGCTCGTGGTCGCGGTGGCTTACAGCTTCCATGTCCGCTGGCTCAACTGGCTGCTCATCGCCTACGTCGACTTCTTCCGTTCGTTTCCGCCGCTGGTGCTGCTCATCCTGGTGTTCTACGGCCTGCCCTTCCTGGGGATCGAGGTGCCGAGCCTCATCGCGGTACTGATCGCGTTCCTCCTCAACACCGCGAGCTACTACGGCGAGATCTTCCGGGCCGGGATCGAGAGCATCGGCCGGGGGCAGCGGGAGGCGGCGCGGTCGACGGGACTGAACGGCATCCAGACCATGGTCTTCGTGGTCCTGCCCCAGGCGGTCCGCAACGTGCTGCCCGACCTCATCAGCAATACCCTCGAGGTCATGAAGTTCACCGCGCTCGCGAGCGTGGTCGCCCTGCCCGAGCTCCTCCGGATGGGGCGGGTCGCGCAGGGCCTCACCTACAACCCGACTCCGCTCATCGCGGTCGCCCTCATCTATCTCGCCCTGCTGTGGCCGATCGTCCGGCTGCTCAGCCGGCTCGAGCGCCGGACGATGGCGAAGCGGTGAGAAGCGCGGCGCCGGGGAACCACAGGGGGAATCGAATGGCCACGAACGAACCGGTCCGCTTCGGCGTCAACTACCTCCCCGGCCCGGCCGCGGAGACCCTCCAATGGGCGAAGGCGGCGGAGGACGCCGGTTTCGACATCGTCGGGATCGCCGACTCGCAGTCCGTCTATCGCGACGTCCACACCTGCCTCGCGCTCTGCGCCGGCGGCACCCGGCGGGTGCGCCTCGGCCCGCGGGTCATCAATCCCCTGACCCGGCATCCCGCAGTGGCGGCGGGGGCGGCGGCGACCCTCGCGGAGATGGCGCCGGGGCGCACCATGCTCGGCATCGGGACCGGGGACAGCGCGGTCCTCAACCTCGGGCTCACCCCTTCGACCCGGGCGCGCCTTCGCGCCTACGTCGAGACCGTCCGCGAGCTGCTCGACACGGGGCAATCGGTCTGGGAAGACCGGCCCGTCCGCATGACCTGGGGCCGCGGGCGGATTCCGATCTACCTCGCCGCCTCCGGCCCCCGGATGCTCCACCTCGCGGGCGAGATTGCGGACGGGGTGATCATCAACACCGGCCTCACCCCCGAAATCGTCCGGGACTCCATCGCCCGGGTGCGGGCGGGGGCGGAATCGGCCGGACGGCGCCTCGAGGACGTGGACCTGTGGTGGCTGCCGGTCGCGAACGTCCGCGACGACCGGGCGGCCGCCATCGACGAAGTGGCAATGACCCTCGCGTCGGCCGGGAGCCACCTCAGCCGCTTCACGACGGAGGGGAAACACATCCCGCCCCATCTGCTCGACGCGGTGGTTGCCCTCGGCGAGCGCTATCGGCCCGAGGAGCACTCCAAGCCCGACAGCTCGAACCGCGGGCTCATCCGCGAGCTCGGACTCCTCGACTACCTCGCCGACCGCTTCGCGATCGCGGGCACCGTGGACGACTGCGTCGCCAGGGTCGAGGCCGCCGCCGAGGCGGGCGCCCGCCAGTTCTGGATGAGCATCCACTTCGACGACAAGGCGCGCTTCCTCCGCGACTTCCGAAGCGTGATGACCGCGTTGCGCTGATCCGACAACCCCCGCCGCCCTGCCGCCGGCCCCACCGCCGTGACCGGGTCGCCCGGCTTGCCTCCGATGACAAATGAACTAATATTGACGATGTCAATGAAGGCGATGTCTTAAAGGCAGATGCAATGGCACAACTGACGGTGAGGAAGGTCAGGCAGGAAGTGGTCGGCGCGCTCAAGCAACGGGCCGCCGCCAACGGACGCTCCGCAGAGGCCGAGCACCGCGCGATCTTGCATGCAATGCTGCTCGGTGAGGAGGAAGGATTCGCCGTTCGGGCCGCAGCGTTGCGCCGGAGGCTTCGCTCCTCGGTCGACAGCGCCGACACGATTCGGGCGGATCGCGACCGGGACGATACGCCGTGACCGGGTACGTGGTCGATGCCAGCGTAGTGGTGAAATGGCTGGTGACCGAGGAACACTCGGAACCGGCGGCCGGTCTTCTGAACACCGGGGTGGCACTGGCCGCGCCGGCCCTCGTCTTTGCCGAAGCCGCCAACGCGCTATGGGCGATGCGCCGGCGCGGCGATGTCACGGCGAGCGATCTCGCCGACGCCGTGGACGCATTGCAGGCGATGCCGGTCTCGCTTCCCGTCCCGATGCCTCGGCTCAGCCCCGCCGCCGCACGGCTCGCGGTCGACCTCGACCACCCCGTGTACGACTGCTTCTACCTCGCGCTGGCGGTTCAGACCCAGTATCCGGTCGTAACGGCCGACGCGCGCTTCCACGACAAGGTGCGAAGCCACCCGTACCTGGCGGACCGGATCGTCCACGTCGCGCGCACATCTTCCCCCCGGGCGGGCGCGCGAACGAAAAACGATTGGTGAACGGCTCGCGCCGGCTTCAGCGGGCGAGGCGGTCTCCGCTCGCGGTGTCGAAGAGGTAGGTGCGGGCGGGGTCCACGCGGATGCCGACCGTCTCGCCGATCGCCCTTCGGGTCTGCCGGTCGGCCTTGGCCGCGATCCGCCGCCCCGAAATCTCGACGGTGACGAGGACGCTCTCGCCGGTCAGCTCGCTCGCGTAGACCTCGGCGTCGAAGCTTCCCGTACCCGGTTCGGAGATGGCGAGGTCCTCGGGGCGCGCACCGAGGACCACCCCGCTCCGCGTCCCGCCTCCGACCTCCGCGATGACGGTGCCCGCAGCCAGGAAGCGTCCGTGGTCCAGCTCTCCCTCGACGAGGTTCATCGCCGGCGAGCCGATGAAGCCGGCCACGAACAGGGTCTTCGGGTCGTCGTAGATCTCCTCCGGGGTCCCGAGCTGCTGAATGCGGCCGTGGTTCATTACCGCGACCCGGTCCGCCAGGGTCATCGCCTCGATTTGATCATGCGTGACGTAGACGGTCGTGATTCGGAGCTCGTGGCTCAGGTGCTTGAGCTCCGCGCGCATGCTGACCCGGAGCTTCGCGTCGAGGTTCGAGAGCGGCTCGTCCATCAGGAAGACCTGGGGGGTGCGCACGATCGCCCGCGCGAGGGCGACCCGCTGGCGTTGGCCGCCGGAGAGCGCCCGCGGCCGGCGGTCGAGCAGCTCCTCGAGCTGCACCTTGGCCGCGGCCGCACGCACGCGCTCGTCGATCTCCGCCGTGCTCCGGACGCCCCGAACCTTGAGGGGATAGGCGATGTTGCCCCGCACCGTCATGTGCGGATAGAGCCCATAGTTCTGGAACACCATGGCGACGTCGCGGTCCTTCGGCAGCTCGTCGTTGACGAGGCGCCCACCGATCCACACTTCTCCGGCGGTCGGCTCCTCGAGCCCCGCGATCATGCGCATGGTGGTGGTCTTGCCACAGCCGGAGGGGCCGAGGAGGACGAGGAACTCGCGGTCGTGGATCTCGAGCGACTGGTCGTCGACGGCGACGAAGCCGCCCCACCGCTTGGTGAGGCTGCGGAGCGAGATCGACGCCATCAGCCTGCTGCCCCCGTTTGCGCCGGCGCAACCGCACCCGCCGCGGTACCTGCTGCCGCGCCCGCCGCCTTCTTCGGCTCCGGCGCTCTCACCGCACCGCCCCCATGGTCATCAGCTTGCACGGCATGCGCCTGTTCCAAGAATCACCTCACTGCCCCCATGGTCATCAGCTTGGACGGCAAACGTTCGTTTCAAGAATCACCTCACTGCCCCCATGGTCATTCCTTGCACGAAGTGCTTCTGGATGATGAGGGCGAGGACGAACATCGGGACCATGATGATGATCCCGGCCGCGGCGAGCAGGTTCCAGAGATCCCCCTCCTCGGCCTGGAAGAGGGCGAGCCCCACGGTAAGGGTGACCGCCTTGTTCGTGGTGAGGATGAGGGCGAACAGGAAGTCGTTCCAGGAAACGATGAAGCAGAAGATCGCGGCCGTCACCAGGCCCGGAGCGGCCATCGGGAGGACGATATTGCGGATCACCTGGAGCCGCGACGAGCCATCCACGAGGGCCGCCTCCTCGGTGTCTCGAGGGATGCCGTCGATGAAACCCTTGATCATCCAGATCGCGAACGGGGTCACGATCGAGAGGTTGACGAGGATGAGCCCGATGCGGGTGTCGAGGATTCCGAGGTCGCGAAAGAGGAGGAAGAACGGGAGGACGATGACCACCGCGGGCACGAACTGGGTGGCGAGGATCATGACGAACATCACCCGCTCCCCGCGCATCCGGAAGCGCGAGAAGGAATACGCCGCCCCGGTCGCGATGGGGATCGCGATGGCCACCGTCACGAAGGACACGACGGTCGAGTTGAGGAGCTTGCGCCCGAGGTGGTAGGGGCTGTCGAAGACCAGGGCGAAGTTCTCGAGGGTCGGCCGGAAAAGAAGCTTCAGCTGGTAGACGTCGACGTGCTGCTTGAACGCGGCGAGGGCAATCCAGACGATGGGGACCATCATCACGAGGGCCACGAGCACGACGAGAACGGCCCGGACCGCCTTCCAGAACCTTCGCACGCTGCGCCTCGAGAGGATCACGCGGGCCGGTCCCGGAACACGAACCGGGTGTACGCGAAGGTGAGCGCGATCATCGGGATGACCATCAGCCAGGCGACGGACGCCGCGAACCCCATGTCGTAGTACTTGAAGCCGTTGAAGTACGCGTAGTGCGCGAGGGTCTGGGTCGCGGTGCCCGGACCGCCGTTCGTCAGCATGTAGATCTGGTCGAAGGTCTTGAGCGAGAAGATCGACTTGAGGATCACGACGACCATCACCACCGGGAAGAGCTGCGGCAGGGTGATGTCGCGGAATACCCGCCAGGACGAAGCCCCGTCGACCTGCGCCGCCTCCACCGAATCGGACGGCACCGCGGCGAGCCCCCCGATGAGGACGAGGGTCATGAACGGCACCCAGCCCCAGACATCGGCCATGACGCACACCGCGAAGGCGAGCACCGGATCGGAGAGCCAGCCGATGTCCGCGAGCGGCGGCAGGAGGATGCCGAAGAATGCGTCGAAGAGTCCGAACTCGGGATTGAACATGAAGCGGAACGACACCCCGACGAGGGCGGGGCTCATGGCGAAGGGCAGGATGAGCAGGGTCCGGACGGTGAGCCGCAGCCGCCCGCCCGGGGCGAGCAGGAGGGCGACGCCGAGCGCGAGGAGGGTGGTGAGGCCGACGGTGAGCACCGTGTAGATCCCGGTGACCCAGACCGCGTTCCAGAACGCCGGCTCCTCGGTGAGCGCCCAGAGGTAGTTCTCGAGGCCGACGAACGGACCCGGGACGTGCGACTTCGAGAGTTTCCAGAACCGGAACGAGAGGACGAGGGAGTCGACGAGGGGCCAGATCGCGGTGGCGACCACCACCCCGACCGCCGGCAGCACGAGCAGGTACTTGAGATGGCGGTCCCGAAGTCCGCCCCGACGACCGGATGCCGACGTGGCGCCGGCACCCTCGGGGGCGGGAACGTCGGTCATCGAGCCGCTTCGCGGGACGGGCCCGGACGGGATTCCGGGCGCTGCGGGCGGGTCCCCACCGGGGCGGCCGTACTCCCCGCCCCGGCGAAATTCACGGTCGGAACCCGCGGTCGGGCCGACGTCGATTTTCCGGGCGCATCACGGCCGCCGGCCGGCGGCCATCTCGCCGGGCGGCGGAGACGCTTCGCCGGACCCGTTCAGGCCCCGCCGGCGCCGCCCGCCGCACCGCCTGCTTCCGCCCCCCGCCGCTACCGGCAGTAGCCCGCCCGCTTCAGGGTCTTCTCGGCCTGCGCGGCGGCCTCGGTCATCAGCTCGCGGGTGTCGCCCCCGGCCGCCGCCTTGGTGATTGCGGCGGACAGGATGTCGCCGATCTCCGGCCACTCCGCGATCTGCGGCATGATGTCCGACTCCTCGAGCGACTCCCAGGCCGCCTGCTGGATCATGTCGTTGGCCGCGTTGACGTCCGCGTCCTGGAGGTTCGCGGCATGCGTCACCACGTTGTTGATGATGGTCTTGCCGGCCACCTCCCGCTCGGTCGCGTTCATCTTCTCGAGCGCGGGGTTCGAGAGCCACTTCATGAACTCCCATGCAGCGCCCTGATTCTTGGAATATTTCGAGATCGAGAACGGCATGGAGATGGCGTAGGTGACGGTCCGTCCGCGGTGGGCCGGCATGCCGACGAAACCGACCTGCTCCTTCGTGAGCACCGACGACTTCGGGTTGATGAACGGCGAGTAAGCCCACCACCAGACCGGGATCATCGCCGACTTGCCCTGCTGGAAGGACTGGCGGGCGTCCTGCTCCACGAACGAGATCGAGGAGGGGTTCGTCGCCTTCTTCACCGTGTGCAGGGCGATGTAGTCCTCGGTGGCCTCGAGGCCTTCCTCCGAGGCCCAGATCGGGCAGGTGTCCGCGTCGAACACGTCGGCCCCCGCGGCCCAGATGAAGTTCAGCCAGATGAAGAGATTCTGGCGGTTGCCGTCATTGTGGAAGTAGAGCGCGAGCGGCTCGATGTCGAGTCCCTTGGCCCGAATCGCGTCCGCGACGGCCACCACCTCGTCCCACGTCCGGGGAGGCTCCATCCCGATCTCGGCCAGCACGTCCTTGCGGTAGAACATGAGCTGGGCATGAGCCCGCAGCGGAAAGCCGATCGTCCTGCCTTCGAACTGGGCGGACTTGGCGAACGCGGCGGGATACCGATCCATGCTGATCCCGTCCTCGGCCATCATGTCGTCGATGGCGACGAGCCAGTGGGAGTTCGGCGGGCCCCAGCTATCGAGGTAGTTGACGACGTCGAAGCTGCCGTCGGCCGCGACGCCGACCGAAGCGACCTTCTCCTGGAGGGAGGTGAACGGAATGAACGTCCACTCGGTCTCGATGCCGGTGAGCTCGGTGAACTCGCCGTCGCGGAGCATCAGCCCCTCGAACTGCGGCGTGACCACGGAGAGGATATTGAGCTTCGTCCCGGCATGGGGCTTTCCGTCCTTGAGCCCGTAGGGCAGGTCCCCGGCGACCGAGGCGGCCGATCCTGCGGCGAGCAGCGCCGCCGCGAGCACGCTCGCCGCCGCCCTTGCCATCAATGAGGTTCTTGCTGTCTTCATTCTCGATTCTCCCTGGTCCGGGCGACCCCGCCCGGATTTGACGCTGAAATACATAACGAACGGCCGCGGACGGCCCCGACTCGTTCCCGAGCGGGGCATCCTCCGCTATCCGGTTCTGCGCGACTTCGTATCGGAGATTATGGGCGCGCGGCGATGCGACGTGCAATCGCCCCGACCCCACGCCGGACGTCTTCACGGGCGACATGTGGTGGCCGCGCAACCGGGCGTTTGGCCTCCGCCGCCGCTTGGTACTACCATGCGGCGGCAACGGAGCCGCCTGTCTGCGGTCCGATGCGTCCGGGCGGGCCTCGAGCCCCGGCTGGCGCCGCCCGACGGACGCCGGCGGCCGGGCGGTCGCGCCGGGCTCGGCGAGCGCACCGCCGGTCCGGGCATGCGACCCGGCAAGCGCCAGGAACGCGATGGCGCTTCGCGGGGGGTACAGGGGACACCACACTCAGGAGAATCGAAAGACGATGAACCAGCCAATCAAGAGACGGACGTTCCTCAAGGGCGTGGCCGGAACCGCGGCCGCATCGACCCTCGGCTTTCCCTACATCTCGGCGCGGGGCGCGGACACCCTCGTCATCAACTCCTACGGGGGTCCCTTCGAGAAATTCATGCGCTCGGAGATCGTCCCCCCGTTCGAGGAGAAGACCGGGATCAAGACCACCCTCGACATCAACCTCGGCAAGGGCTGGCTCGCGAACCTCCGGGCCGCGGGCCCCGAGAACCCACCCTACGACGTCCTGATGACCAACGAGACCTGGGCCTCCATCGAGCGCGAGGAAGGGTTCTTCGAGCAGATTCCCGACGGTGCGGTCCCCAACATGGCGAACCTCTGGCCGATCGCCAAGCTCAAGGACAACTGGGGAGTCATCGGGACCCTGGCGCCGCTCGGCCTCGCCTATCGCACCGACCACATCGAGAATCCCCCCGGCGCCTGGGAGGATCTCTGGACCCGCGAGGACTTCCGGGGCCGGACGGGCATGTACACGATCACCAACTCCGCCGGGTACATGTTCGTGCTGATGACCGCACGCACCTTCTTCGGCTCGGAGTACGAGGTCGACAAGGCCGTCGACAAGATCAAGGAACTGCTGCCGTTCAACCAGGTCGACTTCTCCGGCACGATGGAGACGGTGCTCACCCGGGGAGAAGTCAGCGTGGCCCCCCTCGACTTCGCGGCCGTGGCCCGGCTCAAGGCCAAGAACGCGAAGATGGACATCGCCGCCCCCAAGGAAGGCATGTTCATGTGGGAGCAGGTCTTCAACGTGCTCAAGGGATCGAAGAAGAAGGAGCTCGGCTACCAGTGGATCGACTACATCCTCGATCCCGAGACTCAGCAGAAGTGGGTTCAGAACTTCTATTGGTCGCCGGTCAACAAGAACGTCGAGGTGGCGGGGGAGCTCGCGGATCTCGTTCCCATCCACGGTGAGAAGATGAACCAGATCGTGCTCTGGGACTGGGATACCGCCAACCGCAACCGGGATCACGTCATCGAGCGGTGGAACAAGGAGATGCGCTGATTTTCTCCTTCACTCCCATGGCCGGCCGGCGGTGCCGCGGCGCCGCCGGCCGGCCGGCCGGGTCCCCCCGCCGCGCGGCGGGGGGACTTCCGCCCTTTCCATCCCGACCGTCGTCATCGCGGCGGCGGTCGCCGGCATGAAACGATGACCGAGCTCGCAATCCGGGGACTCTCCAAGCGCTTCGGCGACGTGGCCGCGGTGGACGGGTTCGAGCTCGAGATCGGGGACCACGAGCTCATCTCCCTCCTCGGGCCTTCGGGCTGCGGCAAGACCACGACCCTGCGCTGCATCGCGGGCTTCGAGGAGCCGACCGCCGGCCACATCCTCTTCGACGACCGCGACGTCGTGGGGCTGCCGCCCGAGAACCGGAACATCGGCATGGTGTTCCAGAACTACGCCCTCTTCCCCCACATGACGGTGCGCCAGAACCTCGCGTTCGGGCTCGAGATGCGGAGCGTTCCGAAGAGCGAGATGGCCGAGCGCATCGCCCGGGTCCTCGAGACCGTGCAGCTCGGCGACCTCGGGGAGCGCTACCCCCGCCAGCTCTCGGGCGGCCAGCAGCAGCGCATCGCGCTCGCCCGCGCGATGGTCGTCGAGCCGAGCATCCTCCTCCTCGACGAGCCGCTCGCGAACCTCGATGCGAAGCTCCGCGAGGAGATGCGCTTCTTCGTCCGTTCGCTCCAGAAACGGATCGGGATCACCACCGTCTACGTGACCCACGACCAGGCGGAAGCGATGGTCATCTCGGACCGGATCGTGGTCATGTTCGACGGACACATCCACCAGGTCGGAGCCCCCGACGAGATCTATTCGCGACCGGTGAGCCGCGAAGTCGCGAACTTCATCGGCCTCACGAACTTTGTCGAGGGCCGGGTTCAGGGCGCCGATGCGGCCGCCGGCGAGTGCCGACTGGAGACCGCGGTCGGCACCCTCCGCTGCGCCTACCCGGAGACCCTCGACGTGGGCCGTGAAGTCGCCCTCATCGTCCGACCGGAGGCCATTTCGCTCTCCGCGGCCGCCCCCGCCGAATCCGGGACCAACGCCATCCCGGGACGGGTCGGCGAACGCTACTTCCTCGGCAACATCACCGGCTACCGGATATCCTGCGCGGACGACCTCCTGCTGCAGGTGCAGGACGACCCGTGGGCGTCCTTCGACGTGGGCGACGAGGTCTGGTGCACCTTCGACGCCGCGCACGCCTGGATCATCCCGGACTGAGCGGGTGCCGGAGTCCCGGGGAATCGAGGGGTTGACGTGACGGATCCGGCCAGGGTGCAGTCCACCGGAACGGCGAGGACGGCCTCGGCCCGCCCGTCCCGGCGGCGCTGGAATCCGACCCACTTCCTCGTCTTCCCGACCGTCGGGCTGCTCGTCGCGTTCCTCGTCTTCCCCTACCTCAACATGGTGGTGATGAGCTTCCGCAACCCGTCGACGAGCCAGGTGTTCGCCCCCGGGTTCACGGTCGGCAACTATCTCGACGCGATCCTCGACACCGACCTCTACTACCTCGAGATCCTGTGGGACACGATGGTGCTCGGGGCGGCGACGACCGCGATCTGCCTCGCGCTCGGCTTCCCCGTCGCCTACCACCTCGCCCGCACCTCGTCGCGCTTCAAGAGCGTCCTCTACGCGTTCGTGCTCTCCCCGCTCCTCGTCGGGGTGGTGGTGCGCTGCTACGGGTGGATCATCATCCTCGGCAACAACGACGGGCTCATCAACACGACCTTGATGGACCTCGGGCTCATCGATTCGCCGATGACCCTCATGTACAACACCTTCGGGGTCAGCGTGGGGCTCGTCCACATCTTCCTGCCGTTCATGATCCTCCCGCTGCTCGGGGCCATCCAGTCGATCGACCCCGCGCTCGAGGAGGCGGCCCAGTCGCTCGGCGCCTCGCGCTTGCGGACCATGCTGCGGGTGGTCTTTCCGCTGAGCCTCCCGGGGGTGCAGGCGGGCACGGTGCTCGTCTTCGTGCTCACGATCAGCTCGTACGTCATCCCGATCCTCCTCGGCGGCTTCAGCGTGATGATCATGCCGACCCTCGTGGTGCAGCAGCTCATGGACGCCATGCTGTGGCCGTTCGGAGCCGCCCTCGCGTTCATCCTCTCGATCGCGGGCGCGCTGGTGGTCTACGTCTACTTCCGGCTCACCTCCCGGGCCATCCGGGGCATCGCGTGACCACCGCGCCCGACCCGTCGCCAATCCCGAACGAATCCGCCGCTGCGCGCGGCCGATTGCAGCGCAAGGCGGGCCACGTCCTCTACCTCGCCGTCGTGGTCCTCGTCTACGTCTATCTCCTCACCCCGCTCGTCATCGTGGTGCTCGCATCGGTCAACGCGGGCGAGTTCCTGACCTTCCCGCCCCAGGGGTTCTCGCTTCGCTGGTACGTGGCCTTCTTCGAGAGCGAGGCGTTCATGGGCTCGCTCTTCTTCTCGCTCCGGGTCGCCTTCTTCGCCACCATCATCTCGACCGCCCTCGGGGTCACCGTGGCGCTCTACGTGGTGCGCTTCGCCGGGCGCTGGCGCGAGCGCCTGCGGCTCTTCATCCTGCTGCCGCTCCTCCTCCCCGAGATCCTGACCGCGATCGCCCTCCTCTTCTTCTACTACAACGCCGAAGCCCTGCTCCGCACCCTGGGGATCGAGGTCGCGAGCGGCGTGTTCCGCAACTCGGTCCTCGGCCTCCTCATCGGCCACGTTCTCATCACCCTGCCGTTCGTCTTCCTCGGCATCTCGGCCTCGCTCTACAACTTCGATCACTCGCTCGAGGAGGCCGCGCGGAGCCTCGGCGCGAGCCGGCTCACCACCTTCCGGCGGGTCACCCTCCCCATCATCAAGCCGGGGATCATCGCGGGCGCCCTCCTCGCCTTCATCATCTCCTTCGATCTGTTCAACATCTCGCTGCTCCTCAAGGGGATCGGCGTCGCCACCCTCCCCATCCAGCTCTTCGACTACGTGCGCTGGGAGTACGATCCGACCGCGGCGGCGGTCGCGACGGTGAGCATCGTCATCACCGTGATCGCGATCCTCGTCACCGAGAAGCTGGTCGGGCTCCGCTCGCTCCGGTTCTGAGACGGTCCGCGCGGCGCTGCGCACCGGCGCCTCGCCGAGCTCGCGACCTTGACCCGGCCACCGGCCGGATCAGCCCATCTCGAGGATGATCTTCCCGAAGTTCGCGTCCGCCTCCATCATCTCGTGCGCGCGCCGCACCTCGGCGAACGGGACGATCTCGTGGATGATGGGGCGGATCGATCCGGCCTCGAGGAGCGGCAGCCAGCGCGCGCGGAAACGTCCGACGATCCCCCGCTTGTTCTCGACGGACTGCGCGCGGAGGGTGAATCCGCGGACGGAGAGGCGCTTGCGGAGCATCGTCCCCATGTCGAAGGGCGCGACCCGCCCGCCCATGAACCCGACCAGGACCAGGGTGCCGGTCGGCCTGAGCACCGAGAGGTTGCGGGCGAGGTAGTCCGCGCCGATGAAGTCCTCGACCACGTCGACACCTTCGCCCCGGGTGATTCGGAACACTTCCTCCACGAAGTCCTCCGACTTGTAGAGGATCCCGTGGTCCGCCCCGAGGCCGAGGACGCGGTCGATCTTCCGGCGCGATCCCGCGGTGAAGAAGACGGTCGCCCCGGCGTGCTTCGCCATCTGGACCGCGGCGGTGCCGACCCCGCTCGCGCCGGCGTGGACGAGGAGCGCCTGGCCCGCATCGAGCCCGCCGAGCTCGAAGACGGTCTCGTTCGCGGTGCAGAAGACCTCGATGACCGCCGCCCCTTGCGCGAAGGTCCAGCCGTCCGGGAGCGGCACCGCGAGTCCCGCGTCGAGGAGGGAGTGCTCGGCGTAACCGCCCTCCGCGACGAGCCCGAACACGCGCTCCCCGACCCGGAACGACTCCACGCCCGGTCCGCTCCCCACCACCTCGCCGGCGATTTCGAGCCCGGGGACGTTGCCGAGCCCGGGCGGCATGGGATACGTCCCCTCCCGCTGGAGGCAGTCCGCCCGGTTGATGCCCGCCGCCCGCACCTTCACGAGAAGCTCGCCCGGACCCGGCTCGGGCTCGGGGGCGTCGACCATCGTCAGCACCTCGGGTCCGCCGTACGCGGGAATGATCACGTGTCGCATGTCACCTTCTCTCCTTCTCGACCCTTCCCTTCCCTGCCCTGCCGTCCGCCTTCACCGCAAGGGAGACCTCGGGTCGCCGCAGGTTCGGGACTCCGCGACCATCGTTCATCCGACGACCCGTCGACTCAAGGCCATGGCCCGCCGGTGCGGGAACCTGCCGCTTCCGCCGCGGGTTGGATCGGGCCGCGGACGAAGGTCCCCTTCCAGGGGGCCGGGTACCCCGCCGAGCACCTCGAGCCCCGGTGTCCACGATGAACATCGGCACGCGCGGTCCTTCGATCGAGAATGCGATCGTCACTCAGGTGCCCGCGGGCCGGACGGCGGCCCGGTCGCGCACCGCGGAGACGACCGCATCGATGAAGCGATGAACCTCGAGCGCCTCGCGCCCGGTCACCCGCGGTGCGCGGCGGTTCTGGAGCGCATCGACGAAGTCCGCGTGGAGGGCGCGGTGGGCGTCATGGGGAAAGTCCATCGGGTCCGCGCCGCTCCCCGAGCCCTGGGGCTCTCCGAAGTCCTCTTCGCGCCCGTCGTGGTACCGGATGGATACGCCGCCCGGGCCAAGGACCGCGTGCGCGCGGCCGCACGCAAGCTCGATGCGCTCCGGGGCGCCCGGAAAGAAGGCGGTCGTCGCCATCAGCGAGCCGTACGCCCCGCCGGTGAAACGGATGGCGGCCGCCGCGAAGTCCTCCGATTCCATGCGGTGGAGCGACGTGGTGCCGCCGACCGCGACCACTTCGTCGACCGGCCCCGCGAACGCGAGGGCGAGGTCGAGGGTATGGATCGCCTGGCTGATGAGGACCCCGCCGCCGTCGCGCGCCCGGGTCCCGCGGCCCGGCTCGTCGTAGTAGCTCTGCTCGCGCCACCACGGAACGACGATGTGCACGGCGGCGACCGAGCCGAGCGCGCCGCTCGCAAGCCGTTCGCCGAGCCGTTCCGCGACCTCTCGAAAGCGGTGCTGAAGGACGATGCCGAGGGTCACCCCGGCCCGTTCCGCGGTCGCGACGATTTCCTCCGCCGCCCCGGTGGTCCGCTCGACCGGCTTTTCCATCAGGATGTGCTTGCCGGCCGCGGCGAGCCGCCGCACGAGCACGGACCGGGCGTTGGGCGGGGTGAGGAGCACCGCGTAGTCGATCGAGGGGTCATCGACGATCGCGTCGAGGTCATCGGTGACGGGAAGGCCGAACCTCGCCGCGAACGCATCGCGCCGCGCCGCCGTCGGGCTGTACGCGGCGACCACCTCCACCCGGCCGCGGAGGTCGACGAGGCTCTTCGCGTGCGGCGTCACCGCCATCCCGAGCCCGATGATCGCGCACCGCATGACTGCCCCTCCCCGAAGCTCCCGGCCCGATTGGTACCGTCGCGTGAACTATGGCAGAAATTCGGGCAGATACTCGGGCAGATGTTGGGGCAGACTCCGGGGCCTTCCGAGACCGGTGCACGGGGCGGCGGCCGGGAGCGCGGCGCTGACGGTCAGCGCACGGCCGCGTCGTGGATGCGGGCGATGACCTCGAGGTCGCGGAGGGCGCCTGCCGCGGTGCTCCGGTTGGAAGCGCCGTCGCGCACCAGCGCGGCGAAGCCCTCGATCTCCTGCTGGTAGGGACTCGCGACGGGAAAGAGCCGGCGTTTCTCCTCCGCCTCCGACCGGGAGAACCAGGTGAGCTCCGGGAACCGGTAGGGGAAGTGCGGCGAGCCGAGCCTAGCGTGAATCATGCCCTCCTCGCCGTAGAGGCGGAACTCCTCGCCGTGGCCCGCGTTCCCCATGTGGCAGTGATTCACCGCCACGCCGTTCTCGAGAAGCATCAGCACGTGGGAATTGCCGGGCTCGAGGTGGACGCCGACCACCTCGCGGACTTCGCCGCCGAGAAAGCGGACGAGATTGAGGTGGTGCACCGACTGCTCCATGATCTCGTCGTCCGGCAGGAGGTCGTTCGCCCGCCCGGACGCGGGTCGTCCCGACCCGGCCTCGGTCGATGGCGGCGGTTCCGGGTCGAGATCGACCACCCGATGGAACGCCGCGGGAAAGGCCAGCTTGAAGACGGTGGTGATCGACCTGAGACGGCCGATGTGTCCCGCGTCGAGCAGGCGCTTCGCCTCGAGGACAACGTCGTCGAATCGGCGCATGTAGCCCACCATCAGCCGGACTCCGTGGCGCTCGACGGATTCCACGATCGCCCGCCCCTCGCTCGGGCTGTGGCAGAGCGGCTTCTCGACCAGGATGTCCTTGCCGGCCGCCGCGGCCGCCTCGATGAGGGGACCGTGCGCGATCGGCGTCGCGCAGATGTCGACCGCGTCGATCGCCGGTCCTTCCGACAGCAGCTCGGCCATCGTCGCGAAGCCCGGGACCCCGAGCCGCTCGGCGAGGGCCGCCCGGGTCCTCGGGCGGGGTTCGACGATCGCCGCGAGCGCGCACCCCTGCGCGGTGAGCAGGCACGGGATGTGCTCGGCCTGGGCGATGTACCCGCAGCCGACCACGGCAACGCGCACCCGGGCGCGACCCCGCCGCTCGCGTTCGTTCCCGCCCGCCGCGCGACTCATGGCAGCCGCCGGGCCCGGGCTTGCGCCCGGAGCGCGAGCTCCATCACGTTGAAGCAGTGCCCCTGGGACATCGCGGTCTCGCTCCGTTCGCGGACGTCCCGGACCAGGGCCTCGTAGTAGGGCAACGGCGCGTCGCGGCAGTCGACGCGCCGCGTGCCCGCCTTGTCCACCAGGAACAGGTGGTCGGTTCCGGATGCGCCCGCGATGTCGACGTATTTCCGGACCTCGATGAAACCTTCGGTACCGAGCACGGTAAGGCGCCCGTCGCCCCACGTCGACAGTCCGTCCGGGGTGTACCAGTCGACGCGGAAGAACCCGGTCGCCCGCTCCGTTCGCAGCAGGACCTCGCCGTAGTCCTCGAGCTCGAGGTCGTCGGGGTTGGCGCGATTCGCGACCGTGCTCGCGGCGATCTCCGCGTCCTCCGCCCCCGTCAGGTAGAGAAACTGGTCGATCTGGTGGGAGGCGAGGTCGCAGAGGATACCGCCGGTGCGCGCGGGATCGAAGAACCACGGCGGGCGCAGGGGGCGGTTGAGACGATGCGGCCCGAAACCCGTGAGGTGCACGACCTCACCGATGGCGCCCGCTTCGACGAGCTCGGCGGCCCGGGTCATCGCCCGCACCTCGAAGCGTTCCGAGAAATCGACGGACCAGATGCGCCCGGTCTCCGTCTGGACCCGTTTCACTTCCGCGAGCTGCTCGGGCGTGGTGACCCCCGGCTTGTCCGTCATCACGTCCTTGCCGTTGCGCATGGCCCGCACCGCGACGCCGGCCCGCTCGTCGGGAATCGCCGCGGTGACGATGAGGTCGACGTCCAGATCCTCGAGCAGGCGCGCGGGGTCGTCGGCCCGCGAGAGGTCGGGAAAGCGCTCGAGAAAGCCGCCGAGCGGCTGCGGTTCGCCTTCGGTCCAGAAGCCGGTGCACGTGCAGCCGAGGTCGAGAAGCCGGCCAACCTGGTGGTAGATGTGGCGATGGTCGAGACCGATCGCCGCGAATCGAAGCGGAGGAACCGCCATTTCACCCCTTCGCGGGTCTTCCCGCGCCGCTTGCCGCCTCCCTTCCGGGTGTTCTAACGTACCATGACACCGTCCCCCCCGATTCCGGACACGAAGCGCGCCGATGTCGCGAGCGTGTCCGGGGCGATGCGTGGGCCGGAGTGCATTGAGCCACCGTGAGTGCCACCATGGAATCGCAGGCAACCGCCATCGACACCCGCCGGGTCCACTGGTACCGCTGTCCGATCGAGCCCGCGACCCTGCGCGAGCTGACGTCGCGGAGCGACCTCAAGGGGGGCATTCAGGCGATCGGACACCTCGCGGTCATGGGGGTGACCGGTGCGCTCACGGTCTACTGCTTTCTGGCCGAGCTCTGGCTCGCGTTCGCCCTCGCCCTCTTCGCGCACGGCACCGTCGCCTCGAACCTTCACTATGCCTGCCACGAGCTCGGCCACGGAACCGTGTTCCGGACGAAGTGGCTGAACGCCGCTTTCCTTCGGATCTACAGCGTCCTCGCGTGGTGGAACCACCACGAGTACGGGATGAGCCACACCCATCACCACCTTTATACCCTCCATCCGCGGGGGGACCGCGAGGTGGTGCTCCCGTTTGCTCCGGCCTGGACGCCGCTCTACCTTCTGCAGCTCTTCACCTTGAACCTCACCGGCGGGATGCACACCAAGGGCGTGAAGGGACACATCCTGGCCATGTTCACGACCGCATTCGGGCGCTATGGCCCGTTCTTCCGGCCCGGGTGGATGAAGTCGCTCTATGCCGGGCGCCCCCGGGCCAGGCGCAGCGCGGTCAGGTGGGCCCGCGTCGTCGTCCTCTGCCACGCCGGGCTCGCCGCCGCGTGCATCGCGTCCGGGTACTGGATCGTCGCCGTCGTCGTCAGCCTCGGGCCGGTGATCGCCAACTGGCATGCGTACTTCGTCGGCGGCCCCATGCACTGCGGCCTTCGCGACAACGTGCCCGACTTCCGCAAGTGCGTGCGCACGATCACCCTCGATCCGATTTCCGAGTTCCTGTACTGGCACATGAACTGGCACCTCGAGCACCACATGTTCGCGGCCGTTCCCTGCTACAACCTCGCGAAGCTGCATCGGGCGGTGGCCCACGACATGCCCGAGCCCCGCTCCTTCTTCGGCGCCTGGCGCGAGATCCGCGAGATCTGGCGGCGGCAGGATGTGGACCCCGGCTACCAGTTCGACACCCCGGTGCCCGCGCCGTCCGGGTCGGCCACTTCGACGCCCGATCCGGAGGCGGCGGCGATCGGCGACATCGCGCCCCGGGAGCTCCGCGCCGCGGCCTGACCGGCCCGCGACATCCGGAATCCGGCCGCCGGGCCACCGGAGCCCCATACGGCATCCCGCCGGGGGCTTCGGCGTCGCCGGTTCCCCTCCGGGTGTTGCGCCCTCAGTCGGCGGCCGCTCCGGCGAGGGCGGCGACCGCCCGGGAGTGGGCGATGCGGCCCTCGTTGACGAACGCCTCGTGGTTGGCGACCACCGTCCCCTCGTCGTAGACGTAGTTCACCATCATGCCGGCCGACTGGGAGATGCCGGCCGGCGAGGGGTCGCCCATCCAGTTGATCCGCTCGAGGCGCGCGCCGTTGCGAAGGTGGAACCGGGCGACCGGATCGAGCGGGTAGATCCCGCGCTTCGCCTCGAGCAGGTAGCGGGCGCAGTGGCGCATCAGAGCGTCCTTCAGGTGCTCGCCGGGGGCCGTGTCGGCGGGCCAGTCCGCGGTCTCGATCCCCTCGAAGGTCGCCTCCCGGCCGTTTCGTCCGTTGACCAACCGCCCGTCCGACGCCTCCCGCATGAGCCACTTGCGAAAGCCCGGTATCGGGGACAGGGTCGCAAAGCGGCGAAGCCCCGGGATCTCCACCGCGAGCTCGTGCACCACCTGCTTGATGAGGAAGTTGCCGAACGAGATGCCGGTGAGTCCCCGCTGGCAGTTGCTGATGGAGTAGAAAATGGCGGTGTCCGCATCGACGTCCGGATCGACCTCCCCGAAGAGCAGTTCGGTCACCGAGCCGGCGAGCCCCTTGCAAAGGGCCACCTCGACGAAGATGAGCGGCTCGTCGGGAAGCGCGGGGTGAAAGAACCCGAAGCAGCGCCGATCCGCCTGGAGGCGGCGGCGCAGATCCTCCCAGTCGAGCACCTGGTGCACCGCTTCGTACTCGATGATCTTCTCGAGCACGAGGGCCGGCGTGCGCCAGTCGATGCGATGGAGCTCGAGGAAGCCGCGGTTGAACCAGGAGCGCAGGATGTGGACGAAGTCGTCGTCCACCGGCCGGAGCTCCGGCCGGCCGGCAAGCGCTCCGAGCAGGGCGGCCCGCATCGACAGGATGTCCCGCGTTCCGTCCGGGGCGGTGTTCATGAGGCGCAGGAGCTCCTGGCGACGCGGCTCGGCGGCGGCCGCGAGCGCCGCCGCCGTCCCCGGCTCCGGGGATGACCGGTAGGCATCGAGGGCCGCGTCGAGGGCCGGGGGCTCCGCCCCGAGCTCGCCCAGCAGGAACTCGAAGAACTCCTCCCGCCCGCCGTCGTCTAGGCGGGCGAACGAGTCGAGGGTGCGACGGGCGAGGGTCACCACCGACGCCTCGCCCTTGGAGCGAAGGAGCGCGCGGCACAGCGCGCGGATCTCCTCCTCGGTGTCCGCTCCCGCCCGCCGGTCGAGAAGCCCCTGCCCCGCCGACGCGAGGTTCGCGATGATGTCCCTGAAGAACGCTCTTCCGAGCCTCACCCCGGCACGCCTCCGTCGTCCCGCGGTCGAGGTCGAGGTCGATGTGTCGGCTCACCCGTTTCGGGTTGCGACGGCGAGGTCGAGACTCCGGCCCGGATGAGGATGCTCCCGACCGGGTCGACCGTGGCTTCCCAGCCGGGAAGCACCCACACGGTGCAGTCCTCCTGCTCGATGACCGCCGGGCCGCGGATGGCCGCGTCCCGTCCGAGCCCGCGCCGCGCGTAGACCGGGACCTCGATGCCCCGCCCGGAGACGTGCACCCGCCGCGTCTCGATCGGCTCCGCCGGCCCCCGTTCCGGCACGGCCGGGAACTCGAGAGGCGGGATGCGGCCGGTCACCCGCAACCGCTCGGTGCTCACCTCGACACTGCTCTCGGCGTCGCGGAAGCTGTAGATGCGTTCGTGCTCGCGGTGGAAGAGCTCGGTGATCGCATCGAGATCGGGCTCCGCGCGGAGGGGATCCGGAATCGGGACCTGCAGGTCGAACGCCTGCCCGGAATAGCGCATGTCGAGCGCGCCCTCGAACACGATATCGCCAAGGATCTCCCCCTCGCTCCGGATCCACGACCGGCCGCGCTCCTCGAGATCGCGGAAGATCCCGGCGAGGTCCGCGGCGGCGCTCGCGCCGTCCGCGAAGCGAAGGCGCTGCGAGCGCACGTAGTCGCGCTTGACGTCGGCGAGAATTGCGCCGAGGGCGCAGAACGTCGCCGGGCCGGGGGGAACGACGACGGTGTCGAGTCCCGCCTCCGCGGCGAGAAGGTTGGCGTGCGTGGGTCCCGCCCCGCCGAAGGCCATCAGGGCGATCTCGGCGGGGTCCGCCCCGCGGCGGGCAAGGCCCTTCGACAGCTCGTTGGCCATCATCGCGGACGTGACGCGAAGCGCCGCTTCCGCCGCGCGCACCGCTCGATCGCGGCCTTCGTAGCCGAGCCGCGCCGCAACCCCGTCCAGCGCATCGACCGCCGCGTCCCGGTCCAGGCGCATGCGCCCGCCGAGAAAGTGCCCGGGGTGGATGAACCCGACGAGGAGGTAGCAGTCCGTCACCGTGGGCCGGGTGCCGCCGCGGCCGTAGCAGGCCGGACCCGGGTCGGCGCCCGCGCTCTCAGGACCGACCTTGAGCACGCCCTGCGGGTCCACCCAGACCACCGAGCCCCCCCCGGCCCCGATCGCGCGCACGTTCACCACCGGCACGACGAGGGGATAGTCGCCCACCCGGGTCGAGGTGGCGTACTCCGGCTCCTCCCCCTGGTTGAGGGCGAGGTCGCAGCTCGTTCCTCCGAGGTCGACGGTGATGATGCCGGCCCTCCCCCCCGCACGGGCGACCCGAATCGCCGCGACGAGCCCGGAAGCGGGGCCGGACAGGACCGTGTCAATCGGACGCTCCCGCGCCGTGTCGATGCTGAGGGTCCCGCCGTTCGAAGCGGTGATGTAGATCGGGGCGGTCACCCCGGACCCGGCCACCCGATCGACGAGGCGCCGGAGATAGTCGGTCATGATCGGCTGGACGTACGCGTTCATGATCGCGACGAGCCCGCGCTCGAACTCGCGCTGCTCCGGCCAGATCCCGGCCGATTCGGTGACCGGGACGCCGGGGAGGCGGCGGCGAAGCGCCTGCGCGACCTCGCGCTCCGGACCCGGATGGGCATAGGAGTTGAGCAGGAGCACGGTCACCGCATCGACGCCGGCCCCGGCAAGGTCCGCGGCGAGCCGGTCGAGCTCCGCCGCGCTCGGGGTCCGCGTCACCGTGCCGTCCGCACGAACCCGCGCGCCCACCTCGAACACGCGGTTGCGGGGCACGAGGGGCTCCTCCTTGCGAAGCGTGAAGTCGAAGGAGTTGTCGAGGCTCATGCGCCCGATCTCGAGGACCCCTCGATGACCGGGGGACACGACGAGACCGACCCTTGCTCCGCGCCGCTGGATGATCGCGTTGACGAGAAGCGTCGTCCCGTGCACGAGGAGCTCCACGTCCTCAGGCCGCACGCCGGCGCGCTCGATGAGGACCGGAAGCCCGCGGCCCACCGAGAGCGACGGATCGTCGGGCACGCTCGGCACCTTGTAGCGCACCAGCTCCCCGGTGGACGGATTGGCGAGCACGAAGTCGGTAAACGTGCCGCCCACGTCCACCCCAATGCGAATTCGAGCTCGCAGTTCTCTCTGTTGATTCATACTGTTCAGCAGGTTATGAATTTCTTACAAAACCGGTATTCCCGCATCCAGGCCCGCTACCGTAAGGATTCCACAAGCACCAGGGTTGTAAATCCTGGCGTGGCAGCCGCCCCCTGTCGCGCGCCGCGCCACCCGATTTCGACAATCGTCGCCCTGCCCGAGATGCGCTTCTCGACACCCGTGCGACATTCCCACGGCATCCCCGTGCGCCCGCCGGCAACCCTCGGCTAGGCGGTCAATGTAGCAACTTCACGCGTCGGACGGCGCGGTGGAGCGGACGAACACGACCTGCCGGGGCGACACCAGCGCGACCGGACCAATACCCTTGCCGGGCGACCAGCCTCGGCGTCGAGGCCGCCGCCCGGCTCTTCGACGATGACGCGGCAATGCGACAAGTCGAGCCTCGACCGATCAGGAACAAACTGAAGAATCCGCTACGACACCATGTGCAGCGCAACAGCGAGGTCGATGGCCCCCTCGGCCGACGCGGTCTCGACGAGCCAGCCGCGGTCTTCCCCGCCGACCAGGGCGACCGCGAACGTCTCCACTACGCCCAATGGTCCCCAAGGCTGAACGTGATCGCGTCGAAGGGGCGAATGCTCACCGCCTCGTCGCCCTTCGCGCATCCGATGAGCACCCACTCCCCGTCCCGGAGCTCGAATGCCTCCAACGTCCGGTCCGCCGGGTCGATGAGCCACAGATACGCGACGCCCTCGCGTGCGTGGACCGGTCGCTTTTCCTGACGGTCGAGTCGGCGCGTCGACGGCGACAGCACCTCGCACGCCCAGTCCGGCGCGAGCGTTCGGGCAACGGTCTGGACGGCGGGCTTCGGATGCGTGCGGGCCGCGGCGAGGAAGCGCTCGCGCTCTTCCCGGGTGAGGTGCTTCCGCCCACGCGCGTCGACGAGGGTGAACGTGCCGTCGGTCATGGACCGGAAAAGCTACCCTACTCCACGAGTACTGACCAGCGCCGCGCGCGCCCTCCCCTTCCGAGGCCCTTGCGCGGCCGGTCCCGGCGAGGCCTTGACCCCGGGATGTCCCGAAACGCGACACCATGTCCATTCGGGAACATCCCATAGTTGCCGGTGCCTGGCCGGGCGGCCATCGAATCGAGCACGACCGTGATCAAGACGGCGAACGGCTGGGACTAACCGTGGCCCGACCTCGCCGGATGGACCCGAGCATGTGTTACCTTGCGGCCGAACTCGCAGGCGCGCTTCGTGACGGATTTCGCGATCTCGGCGACCCACCGCAGCACGTGAGTGGATACCGAGCGCTGCCCGTACCCCACATCTGCTCGCTGAACTTCATCCGCCGCGCTACCCCGTGCGGTTCACGTTCGTTGCGGTCGGGAAGCGGGTTTCGATCATTCGGAGTCCGTTCCTTCCATAGCTGAGAGAAGTCTGCCCCTGGAACCGAGGAGGAGAAGGGCGTCGTGGTGGAGACGAGCCGTGCATTTGTTCTGAACCTCTTCCTCACTGCCTTGGCGGCGGCAACCGTGCTCGTTTCTGTCGTGCAACCGGCTTGGGCGGCGGGTGACAATCCGCACGGGGTGGCGGTCATCATTGGTAACCGGGACTACCAGAACAAACGGGTGCCGGCGGTCGCCTACGCGCACCGGGACGCGGAGGCGTTCCGGCGCTATGTGCTCGACGTGCTGGGGTTCGACCCGAACCGGGTGTTCGACGTTCGCGACGCGACCCAGGCGCAGCTCTTCACTTGGTTTGGTAATCGCGACAGCCACGAGGGCCGGCTTTGGCGGTACCTGCATCCGCGCTACGGCTCGGACGTCGTGGTGTTCTACTCCGGGCACGGAGTGCCGGGACTCAAGGACCGGCGCGGATACCTGCTTCCCGCCGACGCGGAGCCAGACACGCCCGAGATCAACGGCTATCCCATCGACCTCCTGTACGCCAACCTCGGGAAACTGCGGGAGGCGAAGACGGTGCGGGTGTTTCTGGACGCGTGCTTCTCGGGCGACAGCGACCGGGGAATGTTGGTGCGCTCTGCCTCGCCCGTTTTCGTCCAGGCGTCGCTACCGGAGGCGACGGACGGGAAGCTGACCGTGCTGTCGGCGGCGTCGGGGTCAGAGGTCGCCTCGTGGGACGAGAGGGCCCGACACGGCATATTCACCCACCACCTGCTGGACGCGCTCTATGGCGAGGGGGACCTCGACGGTGACGGTCAGGTAACGGCAAGGGAGGCGAAGGCGTACCTCGACGACACGATGACCATCGCAGCGCGGGTTGAGTTCGGACGCTACCAGAACGCAAGCCTGAATGGGCGGTCCGGTGCAGTGCTGGCGAGGGCGGGCAGCGGCGGCGAGTTCCCGCCACGCCCCACACTAGGCAAGGACGAGGCAGGAACGGTCGGGGGCGCGAAGACGGAAGCGCTGACATCCGTCCTCGTCGAGACGGCGGAATCAGTGGAGGCGGCCCTCGACCTCACGTTCGAGCAGCGGTTGCTGGTCCAGCTTGGACTTTCGTCACTTGGGCCGGACGTTGGCCGGGTGGACGGGATCTTCGGTACCCGAACCCGTTCCGCAATATCAGCGATTCAGCGGGAGAAGGGATTTACGGAAACCGGACACTTGACGGCGGAACTGGCCGAAGCGCTGGTCGCGCTGGGCAAGGCGGCGCGGGCAGAGAGGCGACGTGCGGCAGAGGTCCGCCCAACGGCAAAGCCAACGCGGAAGGTGGGGGAGAAGTTTCAGGATTGCGCGGAGTGCCCCGAGATGGTGGTGGTACCGTCGGGGAGCTACGAGATGGGGTCCCCGTCGCGGGAGAAGGGTCGCGACGCCGATGAGGGTCCGGTTCATCGCGTGACAATCGAACGGCCGTTCGGGGTGGGTGTATACGAAGTGACTTTCTCCGATTGGGCCGCGTGTCGCCGGGATGGCGGATGCTCGCGCAATTTCGGCGACAGGGGCTGGGGTCGGGGGGACCGCCCGGTCATTGATGTGAGGTGGGCGGATGCACAGGAATACGTGCGTTGGCTTTCGCGGAAGTCGGGCAAACGGTATCGGTTGCTGAGCGAATCGGAATGGGAGTACGCGGCGCGGGCGGGAACGGGAACGCGGTATAGCTGGGGTCAAGATATCGGCGTGAATCGGGCGAATTGCAGGAACGAGGAATGCGGTGACGGTTTTCGACACACAGCGCCCGTGGGGTCCTTCCGAGCGAACCAGTGGGGTGTGCATGACATGCTGGGCAATGTGTACGAGTGGACGGAGGACTGCTGGAACGCGAACTACTTTGGAGCGCCCGGCGACGGGAGCGCCTGGCTGTCGGGAAACTGTGATGGCCTGCGAGTGATACGTGGCGGCGCCTGGTTCAGCCACGGGCCGGCGCTTCGGGTGACGAACCGTAGCAAGTGCGGTCGCGACGCGCCGCGCTGTGACTACAGCGCCATCGGCTTCCGAGTGGCGAAGACCCTGGATTGAATCTCGAGAGCTTGTCCGGCAACGGTGGAGAGAAACCGGCCCTCGCGCGACTCGACGAACCCTGGGTGCAAGATCTTGGACTTGATCCGACAGTGACCGTGTCTTGGACCCGGATGTCGGCAGGGTCTGAAGTGTCCGATGTGGACTACGCGGCCATTCGTTTCTCCCTTGCCAATACGATGGTATCGAGGAAGGTCTGCATCGGGGTCTTGCCGTTGCACCACCGTCCCTGGTGAGTTCTCGCCTTCGCGCCATCCGCCCTACATCGAGGATGTGACCTTCCACGTCGATCCGGAGGACGACGAGGAGGTCGCGAAGGGTCGCCATCCTGGACTTCACGGGAAGCTCGGGGCCAGGCTTCGGGCGGCCTGGAGCGATGTGCCGGAGGCAAAGGCAAGCCCCAGGTTCACACTGCACTATCTCGATGGCGCTCCGGGTCGAGATGGGGTTACCCCTCGAGGTTGATCTTGACGATGAATACGCGATGCTGGTTCAGGGTCGCATCGAGCGCGCCGTGCAGGTCGCTCCGGACGTGAGCGAGGTGCGCGTTTTCTTCGCCTGATCGTGACTCGGATCAACGGCGGGTTCTCCTGGCGCCGTCCCTTCGGCGGCCGGGACGCCGATTTCGCGTATAGCACTTGTCTAATACCGCGGCTCATACCGCAAACCGATATAGACGCCGCTCCGATTGTCGTCTTTCCTCGCATGCAAATGAATCCGTTGCGGAGACCGATGCCATGGCCAAGGACTCTCTCAATGCTGGACGAACCCTTTTGCGCCGGCTCGCGTTCGTACTGAGTGGCTCCCTGATGACCCTGTTCCTCTTCATGGCTACCGGAATCCAGCAACTGGGCGGGAAGCTTCCGTTTCAGTTCGTGCAGGAGGCCCACGGCGACGGCGATGGGGACGGAGACGGAGACGGGGACGGCGACGGAGACGGGGACGGCGATGGCGACGGAGACGGCGATGGCGACGGAGACGGGGACGGCGACGGAGACGGCGACGGGGACGGCGACGGCGACGGAGACGGAGACGGCGATGGCGACGGCGACGGAGACGGAGACGGCGATGGCGACGGAGACGGAGACGGCGACGGCGACGGAGACGGAGACGGCGATGGCGACGGAGACGGAGACGGCGATGGCGACGGAGACGGAGACGGCGATGGGGACGGCGACGGAGACGGCGATGGGGACGGCGACGGAGACGGCGATGGGGACGGCGACGGAGACGGGGACGGCGACGGAGACGGCGATGGCGATGGCGACGGAGACGGCGATGGCGACGGCGACGGAGACGGGGACGGCGACGGCGATGGCGATATAGACCGGGATCCATACCGCGATGCCTATGGACACGGAGATGGCGATGGCGATGGCGACGGAGACGGAGATGGGGACGGCGATGGGGACGGAGATGGAGATGGCGACGGCGACGGCGACGGAGACGGAGATGGCGACGGCGACGGAGACGGAGATGGCGACGGCGACGGAGACGGAGATGGCGACGGAGACGGCGACACGGATGGAGATCGAAACAGTGACGGTGCCTGGTAGGTCCAGGTGCTGCCGAGCCACCGCCCTGGACTGCAGTACGTGGTTGCCGCCTCATCCGGGCAGAATCAGCGCTTTCCGTGAGTTTTTTCCGACAAATCATGATCGATAGATTCCAATTCCAATAAGGCCGGAGAAATGAACAACAACCTCAGTCGATACCTCTGCATTGCGATTCTCATTTCAGCGATACCAGCGGTGACAAGTTGCGGAGGCGGCACCAGCTCCCTTGTTCGGGAACCAGTGCCGGATCGCTCTTTGGAGCTTGTCCGGTCGCGGTTGACCACCTTGCAGTCCGCATTCGAGATACTCGAGATTGAAGAGACTACACCAGACGCCATATCCGAACTCAAAGATGCCTTGGTGGCGCTGAAGGCGAAGGTCGACTCCCTGCTGGCCCGTACGGACATTTCCCGCGAGGAGTTGGATGAACTTCGCGCTCCAATCGAGGAACTGGATAATTCCCTGTCGCGTGTGGTACTGCAAGTGCGTATTCCCCATGGGCTGCATCAAGGTTCGGAAACCACGACGTACGCGGGTCCGGAAGACGTACCGCTCCAGACCCTGCTGCAAGAACCGACGAACGAATTCGCACCGTTGTCCGCGACACTCGCCCGCAGGTTGAGTGATCCGAATAGCTCGGCGCATACCGGCGATTTTCGCGTAAAGTCGATCTCGAGCGATGGAGCCAATGGTTTTCGAGTGGTATACGAGGTGGACGATGTTGAAAGGACGGTGAGTTTCCTCGAGACCGATTTCGATACACCGGGATGCCGGAACTGCTACACGAAGGACGATGACGGTGTCGGTTATTGGCTGCTTGAGAACCGCGGCGGGACAATGGACTTCAGGTACATGTTTCCGGGGCGATTCTCGCTGATGCAGGACGACCTCAACCTGCGCGCCTACATGTCGTTCGGCTCTCGCACGAAAACGGTCGACTTGCCCACGGGAGAGGTGACCTATGTCGGGTACCTGGATTCGGACACGTACGCCACCGACGATCCCGGACAGCGTGAGCGCATTCGAGGCATTGTGAATCTGACGACGGACTTCGGGGCGGGAACGATGGAGGGACGGATTCGGCATCTCGAAAAGCGATCGAGTGGTGAGAACTCCTACCTGGAGCTGCCGGAAACGACTCATTTCGCGGCTCGAGATGCGACACTTGCAGATGGCCGGCTCCTGGGCGCTCTGGCGGGTGTGGACCTGGATGCGAATGCCCTCAGCTTGGAGTCGGTGCGGGGTTACCAAGGTGCCGTTCTCGGCGAGTTCTACGGTCCGAAAGGAGAAGAATTCGGAGGCGTGGTAAGTGCGACGAGCGAAGAACACAACCGCGTGCTCGGGGGTACCCTTCGCAGCAGACGGCTGAACCCGCGCGTACCGTCGGCTTCACCCACGGTGGTGTCGACCGCGATCGACCGGGACTATTCGGCGTCGACCACCACGCTTTCGGATTCTTCGCGAGTTGTATCGATACAGAACGACGGCGCGTCAGGACTCCATGTGACCTTTACGTTTGACGGCGGTTCGCATCGAATTCATTTCGAAGGGCGCGACTACGGTGCGAACTCCGGCTTTCCCACAATGTACTTCGAAAGTGATCGCAACCGCGAATTCTATCTCTGGGACTACACGGGCGGCGCATTCGTCGACTCCCCCGAGTTCGACTACCTCAATGTCAGCGGATGGACAGTTGCCGAGTTCGAGAGCGCCGGTGACGACACGCCAGGCTTCGTCGCGCGCGGACCCTCGGTATACGGAGTCGCAACCGATGCGCTCCCGGCCGGTACCGCTACGTACAACGGCCGGATTTACGCGTCGAGTGAACCCATGAATCATGCCAATCATGCCCTGAGGTCAACGATCCGGGGCAGCCTCTCTTTGACTGCGGACTTCGACGCCGGCACGGTTCGTGGCACCATCGACGAGATTGAGACCAGGGCTTCGGGTGGTTCCAGCTTCGAGGCAACCGACGGT
The DNA here is from genome assembly GCA_026712715.1 of Immundisolibacterales bacterium. Classification (GTDB taxonomy): domain Bacteria; phylum Pseudomonadota; class Gammaproteobacteria; order HK1; family HK1; genus JAJDXW01. The sequence goes on from JAPOPW010000066.1 coordinate 36,432, forward strand.
CTGATCACGGTCGAGAGCGGAGCGATTGCCGGCAGCCAGCTCCAGGCCGACCTGACGGGCCAGCGCGGACAAGCCGGATTCGAAGGCGAGATGACGGGTGGGTTCTATGGACCGGACGCGATGGAAATCGGTGGGATTCTCAAGGGGACGAACACCTCGGACAGTTCGGTGGTATATGGCTGGTTCGGAGGAAAGAAGCCATAGCCCGAACCCATCCACGAGCGGCGACCGAGGCCTGCTCGGCGCCTTCGGAGCACATGACAGGCCGTAGATCGTGGAGTGTCATGCAGCTCACCATCACCACCGTTGGACATGCGGTCGCGAGGAGTCGATGGAAGGTCGACGACCGGTGCGTCGGTCGCAAGGGAATCGGTCGAAACCTGATTTCGAGAGGGATACCCCATGCCAGAGCCAATCGACCTTGACACGATGCGGCACTTCACCCGGATCGCCGAGTCCGTGGACGTGAGTCCGTTCCTGGAAGAGCTGGATGCGGCGCCGGCAATGTGGCATGCAAACACGAGCCGTCAACGCAACGTGCGTTGCCAGCGACATACGCAGAACATCTTCCTGCGTGCCGCCGCAAAGCCCCTTCCCCCCGGGGCAAAGAACGCGAACGACGTGCATGAGAGCCGGGTCGTGCGTGCGGCGAGGAAGTTCCCGCGTACGCTCGCGTTCTGCGTGCGCGTCGCCGATGAGCTCGAGTCAGCGCTCGGGCGGGCGACCCTGGTGACGCTGTTGCCGGGGAGCCGGGTCTTCCCTCACGTCGATGCCGGCGCCTACTATCGAATCCGGGACCGCCTTCACCTGGTCCTGAAGAGCTCCGAAGGAAGTCCGCTCACCGCAGGCGACGAGACGGTCGTCATGCAGGTCGGCGAGCTCTGGGCGTTCAACAACAAGGCCCGGCACTGGGCGAACAATCCCTCCGCAGAACCGCGTGTGCACCTCATCTTCGATCTCCTCCCGGCGCCAGGTCGTGGATTTCACGTCCTGCCGCCGGACGACTCGGCCCGGGCCCGGGCCGCATGGGCGCCGCCTCCTGAACACCCACGCCTTCGGGCTCCCGCTACGTTGCGCGCTCGTACCGACGAGCCCCGACATCCACGGGTCGAAGGATCTTGATTGCGCCAAGTAGTGCGTGCGCCGCCGAGTCCACCCGGACCGCGTTGTCGTAGGCCTCCGTGCGAAGCGCGCCGAGCACCCGGTCCCGCCTGGAGATGTAGAACGCATCGCGCTCATCGCGAAACTGCAACTGGCGCAGCGACCGTAGCCCCCGATGCACGGCTCGTTCGTACGCTGCCGCCCGCTTCTCGTCGCCGAGCCCGCGCGCAAGCGCCGCTGCATCCCCAAGCCCTTCCACGTACGCCCCGGTCGAAGCCGCGTGCGGCGGGCCGAAGTCGGGTCGCCGCGGGTTGTAGAACCTGCCCTTGAGATCCGGATCGAGCCCGTCCCACTGCTGCATCGGAAGCAGCCAGTCGTTCATCTCGAGCACGAAGTCCGCGTACTCGCGGCGCCCGGACTGAGCGTAGAGAGACGTACACGCCTGGGTGTGCCACGGAACGAAGGCCGGGTTTCGTTTCCGGCGATGCCACGCGCGGCAGCGCTCGAACGCGGCCGAACAACACGCGAGGGTCGGGGCGACGGGGAGCTTTCTTCTCGCCGCCTCGGCCCAGAAGAGAAGCGCCTCTCCGGAGTAGAAGTTCCAGTTCTCGCCGTCGCGCTCCGCGGGAAAGAAGAACGTGCGGAATCCGCGTTCTTCGTCCACGAGCGAATCGATGCCCGCGGCCAGCATGGCGAGCTCCCGGGAGAACTCCTCCGGAGCGGGGTTCTCGAGGATGGCGAGCCCCGCGACCGCGGCAGCACCGAGCTTGGCCCCGGTCCGCTCGACAATGGCGCCCCGGCCCCCGCCGATGTCCTGGAAGTACCGCTCGAGGTTGAAGCGGAGGTTCCGTCTCGCCGCGTCCCGGATCTCGGTGCTTCCCCTGAGCTCGCCCAGGCGAGCCAGCGCGAGTGACGCGAGAAACCGGCGGATCGCATTGTCCGCGGGCGACTCGGTGCCACGGCTTGGCCAATACTTGTAGGGCAGACCGCCGTCGGGAGAGAGGTTCGCGAGCATCCACGTGCCGATGCCGTCAGCGAGGTCCGCCGCCCGCCCCTCACGGCTCGAAGGCTCGGGATCGACCAGCGTCGAGCCCCGAAAGAGCTTCACCGGGCTCCGTCCATTCCCGGAGGGCAGCAGGTATTGCGCTGCGGAAAACGCGCGGAGCTCGCCTCCGGCGGCAAACTCGTCGCGACCGGCGTTGCGAGCCGCAAGGAACTTTTCCAGCGCACGGTCGAATCCGAGGTTGGCGGCAAGCATGCGCGTTGGCGACAGGCGGACCGTCTCCCCGAAGAGCCCGAGCTCCATTCCGACGATTCCCCGGGCGCGGGGGAAGAAAACCCGGGAAAACCGCCTCACCGGCACCGGGCGGGAATCGCCCGCGATGCACGCCTCGACCACTTCGCCCGGACGCGCGCCGACGCGCGGACGAATGTCGGCGGGCGAGTCGCCGTCCAGCCAGCCCTCGCGCCGCGCAGCTCCGTTGCGTCGGACGCAGAACCAGGTTCTCGGATTCGAGAGTTGAGAGGACCTCAAGGCGGCTCGGTCGCGACGGCCGGAGCCTGGTTCCCTTGCAGTGATCTCCCCGGCATGGTCATCAGCAATGGCTGAAAGATCTCGGCAACGAACTCCGCCCGCCCACTGACGCCTGCCTTTGCATACACCGAAGTCGCCTGCAGGCGAGGGGTGCTTTCCTTGACCCCGCGCGCTTGGGCGATCTCGGAGAAGCGATACCCCTTGATGATGAGCCAGGCGACGTCCTTCTCGCTTCGGGTGAGCCGCCACTCCTCCATCTGGTCGTCGATGGTCTCGGCGAGCGCGCCCGAGAGCGAGAGGTTCCTTCGTTCCTCCCAGAACAGCCGCACTCGAAGCCGTCGTATGTCGCGCACGTTCAACCCGAGGGCTACCGACACGCCGACGAACACGATGAACTCGATCACGAAATGAGGGGACCCGAACTCGCCCTCGAGCAGCATGTCCACCGCGAGGTCGTAGATGAAGAAGACGATCGCGACCGCGAGCACGGACGTGGCGAAGATCCGCCCTCTGATGATGCTCCTCGCATTCAGTTTCAGCTCACCGGCGACCTGTGCTTCGTCCACCTTGTCCAATTCGCCTCGGTTGCTCCCCTCGCCATGGTACTTCAAGGGTGGGAGCGAATCGTGGAAGATGGAGTCCGTCGCGTTGGAGACCTCGAGGACCGGGAAGCAGACCCGGTTGTTGAGCTGACGTGTCGCCGTCCCCCCGGGGTCCTGCTCGTCATCCGCGACCTGGACATCCTCGCAAAGGAGGCACGGAAGCTCGGCCCGCAGATCGCTCAGCGCGAAGCGCGCCGCTTGCTCTCAAGTCCAAGGAATTGGTTCGGGACTCATGGCATGAAGGTCACAGGTTCAAGTCCTGCCTCCGCGGCCAAGTCCGGGCCGACGCTCTCGAGGCCGGGGTACCGGCCGCTTCCATTTCGCCCCCGCTGCCCGACCATTCGAGGATCGTGCCGTGGTCGACGGGGGTGCAGGCGGGCACCGGGTCCGGTGCTTTCGGTACGGGCGATGCGACGGTTAGACTGGACTCGCGCGCCGACCGGTCCGCCGGCCGCAACGCGGCGGCCCGGTCGACGCCGGGGCCGGTTTCGCGGGGTCCCCGCCGGGCCGGCCGTTCCGCTCCGGCCGGCCGGCCCGTGTCGTCCCGACGATCCCGGCACGGCGCGCGAAGCGCGAGTCCGGCCCGTCGGGCCTCGGCATTGCCGGCTTCCGCCGGTGCCTTCCGCCGGCCGACGGGCACGAAGCCGACCTCGCACCATCAACCCGCGCGCGGCCCGGAGGAACTGGAGATGACCGAATACCGCACGAACGACGGCTCGCCGCCGGCCGGCCGCCGCCCCGGCGAAGACCCGGGCACCGCGAACGGCCGTCCGGCCGCCCTCGACCCGGTGCTGCTCGAGATCATGCGGCACAAGGTGGAGGCGATCGCGGACGAGATCTGCCTCACCCTGCTTCGCACCTGCCGCTCCGTGTTCGTCAACGAGGCGGCGGACTTCGCGGTCGGGCTCATCGATCTCGAGGGCGAGATGTTCGGCTGGGCGCCGGAGAACAAGACGACTTCGATCAACGTACCGGCCGCGCATACCCTCGAAATCATGGGCGACCTGGAGCCGGGCGACGCGATCGTCACCAACGATCCCTACGCTTCGAAGGCGATGGCGACCCATCTCCCGGATCTGCACGTCATCCGCCCTTACTTCCACGGCCCGCGGCTCGTCGGCTACGGCTGGGGCTTCATCCACTACATGGACGTCGGCGGGAGGTTCCCGGGCAGCATGTCGCCCTACACCGCCGACATCTTCCAGGAGGGGTTCCGCATCCCTCCCATGAAGCTCATGCGAAAGGGGGTCCTCAACGAGGACTTCATCCACCTCTTCAAGGCCAACTGCCGGCTGCCGGAGACCAACATGGCGGATCTCAAGGCCATGCTCGGGGCGCTCGAAGTGGGCGGGCAGCGGGTCCGGGACACCATTGCCCGCTACGGGGTCGAAACGTTCGTCGCGTGCCAGCGCGCGCTCAAGGACTATGCCGCCGAGAAGGCGCGCGAGGTGCTGCGCCTCCTCCCCGACGGCACCTACGACTTCTGGGACTACCTCGACGACGACGTCGTCTCCGCCATTCCGATCCGGATGCGCCTGCGGGCCACCGTGGACGACGGGCGGCTGCACTTCGACGTGACCGGCACCGACCCCCAGGTGGAGGCCTCGTACAACATTCCGACGGCCGGGAAGCTCCACAACATGCTCACCCGCCGCATCATGACGTTCATCTGCACCCACGACCGGAGCATCCCCCTCAACGCCGGCACGTTCCGTCCGCTCAGCATGACGAACCCGCCGGGGACGGTGCTCAACGCGGAGTTTCCCGACGCCTGCGCGGTGCGCTTCTCCACCGCCACCGTGTTCAACGACGCGGTGAGCGGAGTGCTGCTGAAGGCCGCGCCCGACAAGATGGCGGGCGCGACGGCGGGGGCGGGATACACGTTCGTCGTCGAGGAGACGAACCCCGACGACGGGCGGCTCGAGGTGATCTTCGCTCAGCTCGCCCGCGGCGGGATGAGCGCCTGGCAGGGGAGCGACGGCGTGGACGTGCGCGACGTCACCATGAACACCATGCACAACCACCCCCTCGAGGTCGTGGAGGCGAAGTGCGGCGTCGCGTTTCGCAACTACGACGTGCGGGCCGACTCGGCGGGAACGGGGCGCTGGCGGGGCGGGTCCGGACAGGTGCTCACCCTCGAGGCGCTTCGCGACGGCACGACCCTCGTCATCGGCGGCCTCGATCGGATCCGGTTCCCTCCGTGGGGGGTGCAGGGCGGCCGGCACGGCAAGCCGAGCGCGGTGATCGTGGACTGGGGCCGCCCCGGGGAGCGCGCGCTCGGAAACGTGAGCTCGCTCCAGCTCGACCGCGGCCAGACGGTCACCATGTTCACCCCCGGCGGCTCGGGCTTCGGCGACCCCTTCGAGCGCGAGGTCGAAGCGGTGCGCCGGGACGTGGAGCTCGGCTTCGTTTCCCGCGAGGGCGCGCGGCGGGACTACGGAGTGGTCCTCTCGCCGGACGGACTCGAGGTCGACGCCGAGGCCCCCCGCGCGGCGCGCCTTCGCCGGGAGCGGGCGAACGTCGGGACCGATTTCGACTTCGGCCCCGAGCGGGTGGCGTGGGAGCGGGTCTTCGACGACGGCACCATGCTCGCCCTCAACCGCGGCCTCTTCGCCCTCCCGAAGGCGCTTCGCCAGAAGGTGCGCCGCCGGATCATCGAGGAGGCGGTGCCCGACCTGCCGCGCGCCGGCTACGGCCGGCTGGACGACGTGCTCGCCGATTCCGATGCGGTGCGCGACCGCCTCCGGGCGGCGATGCGCCGGGCGTTCGCCGAGCACGGCGTCGACGGGTCCGTCCTCGGGGACTTCGGGCTCGACCCGCCCTCCCCCACCCCCGCGGAAGCCGTCGCGTGACTCCGGGGGGCGACGTTCGGCCGGTGCGCCGGCCGGATCCGCTCGCATGCCGGTGCCGCGCCCCCGATTGACGTGTCAAACTCGACTCCTCGAACCGGAGCGTGCCATTCGATGGAACTTCGCGGAACCACGATGAATCGACCGAGCGACTGGAAATGAAGATCAAGGACATCCGGGCGACGGTGCATCGCCTGCCGATTTACCTCCCGCGGATCGAGGCGCCGACCGAGCATCGCCACCACGTCTTCTGCGAGGTGGAGACGGACGAAGGACACGTCGGCTACGGCATGACGGCGCGGTTCCTGACCCGGGCCGTCGCGAGCGCCCTCGAGCACGACATCGCACCGGCCGTGCGCGATCTCGACCCGCGCGACATCGAGGCGGTGCACGACCGGGTCGGGCGGGTGGTGAGCGAACGCGGTCAGATGACGGGCGTGAACCTCGCCGCCCTGTCGTGTCTCGACATCGCACTCTGGGACGTGATCGGCAAGGCGGCCGGCCGCACGGTCGCCCAGTTGCTCGGCGGCCACCGGGACTTCGCCACCGTCTACATGACCTATGGGTTCGGGAACTACGACCGCGATCAGCTCGCCGAGCTCGCTCTCGAGCTGATCGCCGAGGGGTACACCCGGATCAAGATGCTGGTGGGGGTGCCGGGGCTCGGCTGGCGCGAGGACGCGGCGCGCGTCCGGCATGTGCGCGCCGCCATCGGCGACGAAATCGACCTGGCCCTCGATGCGAACGAGGGTTATTCGGCGGGCGACGCGCTCAAGCTCTGCCGCGCGGTCGAGGAATGCGACGTCGCGTGGCTGGAAGATCCCGTGCACGACAACGATGTGCGCGCCCTCCGACACCTTCGCCGGCACACCTCCATTCCGCTCGCGGCGGGGCAGATGGACGGCCATTCGGCTCGCTTTCGCCAGTTTCTCGAGAACGACGCGATCGACATCCTCCTCCCGAACCCGATGTTCAACGGCGGCATGACGGAGACGCGCCGGGTGGCCGCACTGTCGCAGATCTACGAGAAGCCGCTTTCCGACGCCGGCGGCGCCACCTACTTCAGCCTCCACCACGTGGCCGCGTTTCGAAACGGCACCCACGTCGAGTGCCACTTCAAGTCCCGGTTCATGGAGGAGAACCTCTTCGTCGACGCTCCGAAGCCGCGCGACGGCGTGCTTCGGGTGCCCGGCGGGCCCGGCTTCGGTCTCACGATCAACCGCGATCTGCTGAAGGACACCGCGGTGGAGGACTGAGCGCGGGACAGCGACCCCGGCTCGCCCGCGACGAAGCGATGCGAGGCGGGGCAACCCCACTACGATCGTCAAGACTCAACCAATGGAGAGAAGAACATGAAACCTGCCCTCAAGTCCCTGTTTGCGGGAGTCGCGGCCGCCGCCCTGCTGAGCGCGACCGGCGCACAGGCGGAGCCGCTCGAGCTGCGGCTCTCCGTCGAGAGCACTCCGGGGTCCGCGACCCAGCACATGCTCGCTTCGTTCCGCGACGCCCTCCAGTCGGAGATGGGCGACGGAGTCGCGATCGAGTTCTTCGACAGCGGCACGCTCGGCGACGAGATCGTGCACATGCAGCAGGTACGCACGGGCCAGCTCGACGTCATCCCGATCGGCTCCGATGCGGTGCAGCTCGACTCCAAGTGGGCGGTGTTCGACATCCCGTTCCTGTTCGCCGACCGCGACGCGGTCGCGGCGGTGCTCGACGGCGCGATCGGCGGCGAGCTCGACGCCTCCTTCCAGGAGAGTGCCGGCCTCAAGGTGCTCGGATTCGGCGAGATCGGCTTTCGCAACATTTCGAACAACGTTCGCCCGATCGTGAAGCCGGCCGACCTCGACGGGGTGAAGCTGCGCGTTCCGGGCAGCAAGACCCGCATCCTCGCGTTCGAGATGCTGGGGGCGGCCCCCATCAACATGAACATCGGCGAGGTGTACCTCGCGTTGCAGCAGGGCGTCGTCGACGGTCAGGAGAACCCCCTTGGCAATATTCGCAAGTGGTCCTGGTACGAGGTGCAGAAGTACATCTCGATCTCGCGCCACGTCTACACCCCCATCACCTTCGTGATGAACCTTGGCCGCTACGAATCGCTGACCGACGATCAACGGGCCGCGGTGGGGCGGGCGGCGCGCACGGCGGTGCTCGCGAGCCGCGCCTACGGCACGGAGAACGACGCCAGCCTGCTCGCCGAGATCACCGAGCTCGCGCAGGGCAAGGTCGCGTTCAACGACATCGACGTCGCCGCGTTCCAGGAAGCCGCGAAACCGATTGCGGCGGAGATCGGCAAGGTCGCGGGGGAGGAGTTCACCGCCTCCGTCATGGCGGCGATCGGACAGTAGCGCTCGCATCCTCGCCGGGGCGGGCCGCCGGCGCGCCCCGGCGAGGGGGCCATCGGACGTGACCTCCGCGCGCGAACTCCGCCCGCCATCCGCGAGACGGGGAGCGGTCAATCATGCGGACCAGGCGTCCGTACCGCATGGGGTTTCCGTGGAAGAATCCCCTGCTACGACTCTGCTTCGGCCGTGCAACGGGTCCAGGTCAGGGATTCGGCGGTCGGATTTTGGCGACATGACCACAGATTCACCCCCCTTCCTCTACCCTCCGGCCCCGCAGAGGCATTGTGGCTAGCCCGCCGCCCGGGTCGCCGGGGGACCCGCGCGACTCCCTCCGGTCCACCGGCTCCGGCGTGCCCGGACGAGCCACGACGGTCGCCGGCGACGACTCCGGCGACCTCGCGGGCCGGATCGCCGATGCGTCCCGGGAGCAGGAGCTCCGCGACCCGGACGAGGGCCTCGGCCGGCTTGGGCGGACCGTCAATCGGATCGCCGAGGTCGTCGGGGTCGCGGCCCTCGGCACGATCGTTGCCGTCATATTCGCGAACGCGGTCGGGCGCTACGCGTTCAACGCGAGCATCATCTGGGCCGAAGAACTGGTCCTGCTGCTCGTCCCCTGGCTCGCGATGACCGGGGTCTTCCTGTCCGTTCGCCGCGGCACGATGATCCGCATCGACTTCTTCTTCGGCAAGCTGCCGGGGAAGCTCCGCCGCCCGCTCGGCCCCCTCGGCCACCTGTTCTCCGCCATCGTCCTCACGTTCATGGCGGGCATCTCGGTCGAGTTCATCCTGCTGTTCGGAGGCGACCGCGCGCTCTATCTCGAGATTCCGCGGGGCTACTCGTCCGTGGCTCTCGTCGCCGGGGGCATCGCGTCCGCGCTCGCCTTTCTCGTCGTCCTCGTGCGCGAGCACCGGGGGGGTGGCGGCGGGGTCGGGGTCGGCAGCGAACGAGTGAGCGGCGACGAGCGCGGGAACGGGGGACGGGCATGACGACGGACACGGAGCGGTTACCGGGGAGCGATGCATGATCGGCGCCGCCGCCTCCATCCTGGTCCTGTGCGCCCTCCTCGTTCTCCGGGTGCCGATGATGGTCGCGATCGCGTCGGCCGTCATCCTCAACTTCTTCCTGTCCGGCGCATGGGCGCTCACCCTGCCCCAGACGATGCTCTCCGGGATGAACCGGTTCGTGCTCATCGCCCTGCCGCTCTTCGTGCTGGCCGGCGGGCTGATGAACGCGGGCGGCCTCTCGGCGCGGCTGTTCGAGTTCGCCCGCTCGCTCGTCGGCTGGCTGCGCGGCGGCCTCGCGCACGTCAACGTGCTGACCAGCATGTTCTTCGGCGGCATGATCGGATCGTCGACGGCGGACCTCGCCGGCACCGGCTCGATCGTCATCCCGGCGATGAAGAAGAACGGCTATCCGGCGAGCTTCTCGGCCGCTCTCACCGCCTCCTCCGCCGGCATCGGGCCGATGATCCCGCCGAGCTCGCCGATGATCCTGTACTCGGCGGTGACCGGCACGTCGCTGGGCGCGCTGTTCCTCGCCGGAGTCATTCCCGGCATCCTCCTCGGGCTGAGCCAGGCCGCGATCGTCGCCTGGCTCGCCCGGCGGCGCGGCTGGAAGCCCTTCTCGGCCTTCGCGCTTCGCGAGATCGTTCGCACCGGCCGCAAGGCGGTGCTGTCCTTCGGCCTTCCCGTCATCATCGTGGGGGGGCTCGTCATCGGCGTCTTCACTCCGACCGAGGCCGGGGCCTTCGCGGTGGTCTACGCCCTCCTCCTCGCCACCGTCGTCTACCGGGTGCTGAGCCTCAGGGGGCTCTACCGGGTGATGGTCAACGCGGTCCAGTTGACCGGCGAGCTCCTCATCATCGTGAGCCTCTCCTTCGCCCTCGGGGCCGGACTCACGAACGCCCACGTTCCCGAGGCGCTCACCGTCATCATCGACGTCTTCGCGATCGGCGACAGCCAGTTCCTGCGCATCCTCGCGATGCTCCTTCTCGCGATCATCGCCGGCATGATCCTCGACCCCCTGATCCCCGTGCTGCTCCCCATCATCCTTCCGACCCTGCTCGCCTTCGACGTGGACCTGCTGCACTTCGGGGTGCTGATGGTGATCGCGGTGGTCATCGGCCAGGTGACCCCGCCCCTCGCGATCGCCCTCATCATCGCCGGGCGCATCGCGAACGTGGACCAGATGGAGGTGCTGCGCGCCAACATGCCGTTCTTCTACGCCATCGTCGCGTTCATGCTGGCCGCCATCGCGCTGCCGGAAATCGCGACCTGGCTGCCCGGACTGATGCGCGACTGACCGGGAAGTAAAGCGGCGCGCAGTCGGGACGAGCGCCGCCTCCGGGCGGGCCGACGACTCCGGGACAGCCGGGGACGCACGCGCATGCGGAGCATGTCTGCCACCGCTTTCCCCGGTTGAACGCGGCCCGGGCGGCCGCGTACTCGAACGCAAACAGTTGCCCCGACGGTTCCGGATCAGCATGATTACGGGACTTGCCGCCCTCGAGCGAGGTTGGGAGACGGCCGTGGCGTTCTGGCCGCATCACATCGGCGAACGAGAGCCGGGAAGTGGCGGGCACCGCCCGCCGCCCGGGCTGGAGCAGTTGCGTCACGCCCTCCAGCACCTCTTCGAGCGCGCGCTCGCGCCGCTGGCGGAACGGTTGCACCGGCTCGGCGCGAGCGCCGACCAGGGATCGGTCGCGGGGGTCGTCCTCAACGTGGGAGCGGCCGCCCTGGTGGTCGCCGGCCACCTGTTTCCGGCCGGCGCCCTCTATCTCATCGCCGGAATGCTGGACCTCCTCGACGGCGTTCTCGCCCGCGCAAGCGGGAAGCCGACCCGGTTCGGCGCGTTCCTCGACTCCACCCTGGACCGGGCCTCGGAGGGGGTCGTCCTCGCCGCGATCGGATACCGGTTCGCCATCGAGGGATCGGCGATCGATGCCGGCATCGTCGTTCTCGCCCTCCTCGGCTCGTTCCTCGTGAGCTACGTCCGCGCCCGCGCGGAGGGGCTGGGCGCCGAGTGCCGGGTCGGAATCGCGACCCGGGCCGAACGGGTGGTCCTGCTCGCGCTGGGTCTCCTCTCCGGGCTGCTCCCGGAGGCGGTCCGGATCGTGGCGCTGCTGAGCGCCGTCACCGTGGTGCAGCGCATCGCCTGCGCACGGCGAGGGCTCCGCGCCGCCGACTGATTCGGCGCGGGTGCGACGCCCTCGGAGACCCCGGCTTCTCCGCCGGCCGATCGAAGGGAAGCGGAGCGGCCGGCCGGCGGCGCCGCTTCGCCCGCCGAGAGGCCGCTCGACGTCGCGGCGCGGTTGGCCACCTGCGCCGAGATCGCGTAAATTCCGCCGTCCCGTGAACGGTCCGGACCCGGAGGGACCCGCCTCGCCCATGAAAGCGCTGCTCTGCAAGGAATACGGCCCACCCGACACGCTCGTGCTCGAGGACATCGAGAGCCCCGAGCCGGGCGAGGGGCAGGTACGGCTGAGAGTGCGCGCGTGCGGGGTCAACTTCCCCGACCTCCTTCTCATCGAGAACAAGTACCAGGAACGCCCGGCCCTGCCGTTCTCGCCGGGGGCGGAAGTGGCCGGAGACGTCATTGCGCTCGGGCCGGGGGTGACGGGCGGCATCCGCGAAGGCGACCGCGTGATCGCGATGATCGGGTCGCGCGGCTTCCAGGAGGAGACCCTCGCCGACGCGGCCCGCTGCGTGCCCCTTCCCGATTCGATGGACTACGCCACCGGCGCCGCGTTCACCCTGACCTACGGCACGAGCTACCACGCGCTCGTCGACCGCGGCCGCATCGCTCCCGGCGAGACCCTGCTCGTGCTCGGGGCGACCGGCGGGGTCGGCACCGCGGCGCTCGACATCGCCCGCAACCTCGGGGCCCGCGCGATCGCGGCCGGTGGCAGCGACGAGAAGCTCGCGACGGTGCGCGAGATCTACGGCGTTCGCGACGTCGTGAACTACTCCAAGGACGAGGAGACACTGAAGGACCGGGTCAACCGCCTGACCGGCGGCCGCGGGGCGGACGTCATCTACGACCCGATCGGCGGCGAGGCGTTCCAGCAGACGCTCCGGTGCATCGCCTGGGGGGGGCGAATCCTGGTCGTCGGCTTCGCCGCGGACGGCGCCAACCTTCCAAGTGCCCGCACCAACCTGCTCCTCCTCAAGGGCAGCTCGCTCGTCGGGGTTTTCTGGGGGCGCTTCACCCGCGAGTCCCCCGCCCGCAGCGCCCGCAACTTCGACACGCTCTTCGGCTGGTACGCGGACGGTCGCCTCCGGCCGCACGTCTCGCACCGCTTCCCTCTCGAGGAAGGCATCGAGGCGCTCCGGGCGGTGGCGGAGCGCCGGGTCGTCGGCAAGTGCGTCGTCGTGATGGACGATTGAACATGCCGGTCTCCGGCTGACAGGAATGATGCGCGCGGGACCACCGCGGACCGCGCAGGACCGAGACGAGGTATCGCCGATGTTCCTTCCCCTTTCGGATCGCGCCCGCGAGCTGCTCGAGCAGGTCGGGGCATTCATGGACGAGCACGTATATCCGAACGAAGCCCGCTTCAACGAGGAGATCGCGACCGGCGATCGCTGGCAGCCGGTTCCGGTCCTCGAGGAGGTGAAGGCCGTCGCGCGCGAGCACGGCCTGTGGAACCTGTTCCTGCCCGAGAGCGAGCTCGGCGCGGGTCTCACAAACTACGAGTACGCACACCTGTGCGAGCAGATGGGGCGTTCGCCGATGGCTCCGGAGTCGTTCAACTGCTCCGCCCCGGACACCGGCAACATGGAGGTGATCGTGCGCTACGGCACCGAGGAGCACCGCCGCCGGTGGCTCGACCCTCTCCTCGCGGGCGAGATCCGGTCCGCTTTCGCGATGACCGAGCCCGCCGTGGCGTCTTCGGACGCGACCAACATCGCCTCGAGCATCGTGCGTGACGGCGACGAGTACGTCATCAACGGACGCAAGTGGTGGACCTCCGGCATCGGCGATCCGCGGTGCCGCATCCTCATCTTCATGGGCAAGACGGACCCGTCCGCGCCACGCCACCGCCAGCAGTCGATGATCCTCGTGCCGCGCGACACGCCGGGGGTGAAGGTGCTCCGATTGCTGTCCGTCTTCGGCTACGACCATGCGCCGCACGGGCACGGCGAGGTGGAGTTCGACGACGTCCGGGTCCCCGCGTCGAACCTCCTCCTCGGCGAGGGACGCGGCTTCGAGATCGCCCAGGGGCGCCTCGGGCCGGGCCGGATCCACCACTGCATGCGCTGCATCGGGGTCGCGGAGCGCGCCCTCGAGCTCATGTGCGAACGGGCCAAGGGCCGGGTCGCGTTCGGCACCACTCTCGCGGAGAAGGGGTCGCTGCGCGAGGACATCGCGAAGAGCCGGATGGAGATCGACCAGGCCCGGCTGCTCACCCTGTACGCGGCCCACAAGATGGACGAGGTGGGCAACAAGGAGGCGCGCAACGAGATTGCCGAGATCAAGGTGATCGCGCCGAACGTGACCCAGCGGGTGCTCGACCGGGCGATCCAGGCCCACGGCGGGATGGGGGTCTGCCAGGACACCCTTCTCCCGCACTGGTGGGCCGCGAACCGCACCCTTCGTCTTGCGGACGGTCCGGACCAGGTCCACATGGAAGCGATCGCGAAGCGCGAGCTCGCGCGCAACCGGTAGCGGACGCTCCCGTCCCCGGCGAGATTCCGAACGCACGAACCGGAAGCCGAGCGAGGAAGCCATGGAAATCAAAGCGGTCATCTTCGACGTCGGCGGGGTGATCCAGGAGTCCCCGTTGGCCTTCCTGAAGGAGTTCGAGGCGCGCAACGACCTGCCGGACGGCTTCTTCGCCGGTCTGGTCGGAAACTACGCGGCCCGGCCGGACGGCGCCTGGCAACGGCTGGAGCGCGGCGAGATCCTGCTCGACGAGCTGTGCCGGATCTTCGATTCGGAGATCGCGAACCTCGGCTACTCAGTCTCCACCGCCGCGATGATGCTGGAGATGGCGGACTACGTCGTGATCCGGCCGCGGATGCTCGAAGCGGTGCGGCGGATCCGCGCGCACGGCCTCCGGACGGCCGCGCTCACCAACAACTGGCTCATGGAGGGCAAGGACCTCGAGCGCGAGGCGCTCATGGACCGTTTCGACGCGTTCATCGAGTCGTGCCGCACCGGATTTCGAAAGCCCGACCCCCGGATCTACGAGCTCACCTGCGAGGCGCTCGAGGTCCTGCCCGGGGAGGCCGCGTTCCTCGACGACATCGGCGCGAACCTCAAGACGGCGGCCCGGCTGGGGATGCTCACCATCAAGGTGGAGGACCCCGACGAGGCGCTTCGCGAGCTGGGCGAGGCGATCGGAATCGAGCTCGTCGACCGCCCGCCCGCGGCGGACTCCGGGCCGGGGAAGGAGGCGCACGAATGACCGAAATCACCGTCGTCGCGACCGGCCTCCGGTTCCCGGAAGGCCCCGTCGCCCTCTCCGACGGCTCCGTGCTTGTCGTCGAGATCGCGCGCGGCACCGTGTCGCGGGTACTTCCGGACGGGGGGGTCGGGGTGGTCGCGGAGACCGGGGGAGGTCCGAACGGAATGGCCCTCGGCCCGGACGGACGGTGCTACGTCTGCAACAACGGCGGATTCGAGTGGCGCGAGATCGACGGGCAGCCGGTGCCGGGGCTGCAGGGGCCGGACTACCACGGCGGCCGGATCGAGGCGGTCGACCTCGACACCGGCGACGTGGAGGTGCTGTACCGGGAGTCGGACCGAAGACCCCTTCGCGGACCCAACGACATCGTGTTCGACGCCCACGGCGGATTCTGGTTCACCGACCTCGGCAAGTCGCGCCGCGACGACATGGACCGCGGATTCGTCTACTACGCGCGGGCGGACGGCAGCGAATGCCGCGAGGTCATCCGCGGCCTCACGACCCCGAACGGCATCGGGCTCTCGCCCGACGGCGGCACCCTCTACGTCGCGGAGACCATCCCGGGGCGCCTGTGGGCATGGGACCTCCCGGAGCCCGGCGTCGCGCGCCTCGACCGCTCCGCCGGCACCATGAACCGGGGCCGGCTGGTGGCCGCGCCGGGAGGCTACCGGGAATTCGATTCGCTCGCCGTGGATGGCGCCGGCAACGTCTGCGTCGCAACCCTGCACCAGGGCGGGATCACCGTCGCGGCGCCGGACGGTAGCTCGGTCGAGCACGTCCCCCTCCCCGACCGCATCACCACCAACATCTGCTTCGGCGGCCCCGACATGTCCACCGCCTGGGCGACCCTGAGCGGCACCGGTCAGCTCGTCTCGTTCCGGTGGCCGCGCCCCGGCCTTCGCCTCAACCACGCCTGAACGAAACCGCGCCGGGGCGGTCATTCGGTCCGGGCGCGCGGGTGGGCGGCGCTCAGGGCGTCTTCGCGGCGAATGCCTCGATCTCGACGAAAATGCCGGGGGCGGCGAGGCCCTGGACGACGAGGAGGGTCGAGGGGGGCTTGTGCTCGTCGCCGATCACCTCGCGGCGCGCGGCCCGGTAGTCCTCGATGAACCGGGGGTCGGTGAGAAACACCGTGAACTTGACGATGTCGCCGCAGCCCATTCCGTTCGCCTCGAGGCACGCGACGACGTTGCGAAACGCCTGCGCGGCCTGCTCGCGCGCGCCGTTCGCGAGCGCCCCGCCCGCGTCGATGCCCACCTGGCCGGCGACGACGAGCCACTCGCTCCCCGCCGGGACCCGCGCGGTATGACTGTAGGCTCCGAGCGGAGTGTGGACGGATTGCGGATTCGAGCATTCGTTCATGACCGTTCTCCCTTGCATCCGGCGGCTCGCGCCGCCCGGTTGTGGCCGATTCCGTCGTGGAAGGGGCGCCGTTCAGCCGATGCCCGACGGGTCTGGGAACTCGCCCGCGAGCTGCGGGTGGAGCGCGTCGATGCGGTCCTCGAGGGCCGCGACGGCGGATGCCCCCGCGACGACCGAGAACCGGGTGCGGTAGCGGCGCGACTCCCCGTGCTCGAGCCAGCGCAGGAGGCCGTGCTCCTCGTTGAGGGCCGCGCCGCCCGGATGGGCGGTGGAGGGCTCGATGCCGAGAACGTAGCCGCCGTCGCGCACGCACTGCCACTCGAGAAGCACCGGGAGCTCCGCACGGTCGTATTCGATGAGAAACGCGAGCCCCGGACCGCCGTCACCGCCGCCGAGATCGAGCCGCCGGTTGACGAGGGCGGCAGGCACCGTGCCGTCCGCCTCCGTGGCGACCGCGTGCGTATAGACCTGTTCGACGAACTCGGTCGGTTGCGGAGGCGGCATCGTGCGGTAGCCGACCCCGTTGCGATACGCCTCGTGGCTGCGCCACATCAGCCGTTCGACGGGGGCGCGGAACTCGCTCCCCTCGTCGAGCAGCGGCCAGCCGAGGTTGACGTGGTAGAGCAGCATGTGGGGCGTGCGCGCGAAGCCGTGGTTCTCCACCCGGTCCTCGACCGTGAAGCCGCTCGCGCCCACCCGCGCCTCGATGCGCCGGACGAGGTGCAGGTCTTCGCCGAACATCGCGGCCTGGATCACCTCGCCCTCCGCCCAGAGGATGCACTCGTCGCCTTCCCAGCGCGAGCCGTATCCGGCGAGCCGGGCCGGGGTGAACGCCGACCGCCCGTGCAGCGGCTGATCCACCGCCTCGCGGGCCGGATAGGCGTAGCCGTCGGCCGGCACGGTCTCCATGAAGAAGGCGTGGTCGAGGCCGCAGGTATTCATGAAGCCGGTGAAGGAGCGAAGGAACCCGAGCCCGCGCTCGCCCTCCGGATCGTGCAGCCAGGGGGATCGGAACCCCGTCGGCGACTGCCAGCCGATCGCGGCGCCCCGGTAGCGGACCGCCCCGACGTCCATGCAGCGATCGACGATCACGTCGAAGTCGAGCCCGGTGCCGGTACGGAACTCGAGCACCCGCACCCCCCGTTCGGCACCGTCGCCGAGAGTCACGAGCCGCACCCCGGCCACCGCGTCCAGCCGGCTCAGCCGGCGCGTGAGCTCGCCGCGGGACAGCTCCCGGCCATGGACGTTCGGCATCGCGCTCCCCCATTCGCGGGCCGGCCCCGCGCGGCCCCGCCGCACATGATAGGGAACGGCGGCCCGGGAACAAG
Organism: Immundisolibacterales bacterium; assembly: GCA_026712715.1. Lineage (GTDB taxonomy): Bacteria > Pseudomonadota > Gammaproteobacteria > HK1 > HK1 > JAJDXW01. The sequence continues at coordinate 53,962 of JAPOPW010000066.1, forward strand.
CCGCGTGCGCCGGGGCGCCGGCGCGGGCGGCCCCGATTTGACGCCCTGCCGCCGGGGCCGGGATACTGCAGCGGACCGATGACCCGCGCCGCCCGGGGATCGCCCGCCGGGCCCCGTCCTCCGGGTGCGGCGGGCAATAGCGGAACCCGGCGACGACATCGGGACGGCGGCGGACCGGGTCTTTCGAGCCGTCGCCGGCGGGGCCTCGAGCGGGGATGGGGAGGAGGCGTCGATGGAGAAGCGGCCGGAAGTCGACCCGGTGGAGGCGAAGGCGGAGATCTTCGCGTACGCGCGCCGGCGCGGAGCGCTCGCGGTGGGAGTCGCCGATCTCGACGCGATCGAACGGATCGCTCCCCGCGGGCATCGGCCGACCGACCTCATGCCGAGGGTGAGATCCGTGGTCTCCATCGGGGTCGGCGGACAGACCCAGGGCACCTGGAAGGTGCCGGCCAAGGCCATGGCCTACTTCGGATCGACGGAGACGCGGGCCTATTCCTGCTCGTACGCCCTCGCCTTCTTCATCGAGAGCCGGTTCCAGGCGCCGTCGGTCTACTGCCCGCCGGACCTGGACAACGAGGAGGGGCCGCGCGTCCCCCTCCAGAGCCTCAAGCTCCATGCCGAGCTGGCGGGGATCGGGGCGCGCTCGCTCGCGGGCGACATCCTCCTGCACCCGGAATTCGGCTACATGTACTTCGCCTCGGTGTTCACCGAGCTCGAGCTGCCGGCCGACGAGCCGCTCGCCGAGAACCCCTGCCCGGCACCTTCGTGCGTGGACATGTACCGCAAGCAGGGACGGACCCCGTGCATGAAGTTCTGCCCGGTGCAGTGCCTTTCGGGGAAGATCGACGACGCCGGCCGACAGGCCGAGATGCACTACGACATGGCCGCCTGCGCCGAGATGTCCGAGCAGTACGAGGCGGTCCCCGCGGTCCTCGCCGAGGCGATGGCGGCCGGGGACGAGACCGGGCGCCACGACGCACTCTTCGACCCGGACCACAAGATGCTCTGGTACAAGATGTCGGTCGGCTCGGGGGGGCTCCTCGCCCAGTGCTTCGAGTGCATGCGGGTGTGTCCGGTCGCGACCCGGGCGGAGCTTGCGGACCCCATCCGGCGGGCCCGGGCCCAAGCCGGGACCGGGACCGGGACCGGCCAGTGACCCAGAGGCTCACCCGGGCCCAGCTCGGGGTGACGGACGCGATGATCGCCGCCTTCGGCGAGACGGTGTTCGCGCTCAGCAACAACCACCAGATCCGACGCGGGGATCCGGTCCGCGCGAAGGACTTCGCGGCAATCGAGGCCCACCGGCACGAGCTCGGCATGGGGGACGCCGAGATCGCGGATCGGATCGGACTCACCCCGGCCCAGGTGACCCTCATCCGCAACCTCGAGGAGCGCCGCCGCTTCCGCACCGGCCACTACCACATGCTGAACGCGCTCGGCGGCGGGAAGCGCTACCGGGCCGAGCGGTTCGTCCCGTTCCAGGACCAATTCCGGTTCGGCGAGGAGGCGCTGCGCCTGCGTGCTGCATTCTCCTTCGACCCCGAGCGGGTCCGGAGCCACGTCGAGCAGGGCTGGTGGCGCTCGGACACCCTGTCCGGGTGGCTCCGCCGGAACGCGCGCGAGCGCCCGGACGGGACGGCGCTCGTGGACAAGCGGGGCACCGTCTCCTTTTCGGGGCTCGCCGCGAGGGTCGCGGCGATCGCGGCCGGGCTCCACCACCACGGCGCGGTCCGGCCGGGCGACGTGGTCGCCGTCCAGCTTCCGAACGGGCGCGAGCACGTCGAGATCCTCCTCGCGGCAAGCGCCCTCGGCGCGGTGACCACCACGCTCTACATGACGTACCGCGGGGCGGAGCTCGAGGCGCAGCTCCACCATTCGAAGGCGAGGATGCTGGTCGCGCCGGATCGCATCGGGGACTTCTCGCCGGCGCGGTGGCTGTCGACGCACCGTTCGGAGCTTCCCTCTCTCGCGGCCGTGGTGATCGTCGGCGCGGAGGTGCCCGGAACGATCCCGTTCGAGCGCCTCGCGGCCGGCGCCCCGGCGCTCCCGCGCGACCGCCGCGAGCCGACCGCGGCGGACCCGTTCCTGCTCCTCTACACCTCGGGGACGACGTCGAGCCCCAAGGGCGTCCCTCTCAACTACCACCAGATGCTGACCAACGCGCGGGTGGGGATCGAGGAGCACGACATCCGGGCCGGGGACGTGGTGCTCTCCGCGGCGCCGTTCGGCCACCTCTACGCCCTCTATTCGGTGGAGATGGCGCTCGGCGGGGGCGCGGCCATCGCCCTCCTTCCGGCCTTCTCGCCGCCGGCCCTCGCCGAGGCGGTCGAGCGACTTCGCCCCACCCACCTCTTCGCGGGGCCCGCGCACCTCGCGGCCTGCCTCGGGGCCGGACTCGTCGAACGGATGGACCTTGCATCGCTTCGCCTCGTGGTCCTCTCCGGTGCAGCGGTTCCCCCGGACCTCGTGCACGCCTTCGCCCCGCACCTGCCGAACGGCCGGATCTGCCAGCTCTGGGGGATGACCGAGCTGCAGGCGGGTCTTTACACCCGCACCGGAGACGATGTCGACGTCGCCGCGAGAAGCGCCGGACGTCCTTCGCCGGGAACCCAGGTGCGGATCGCCGACGAATCGGGCCGCGCGCTGCCGCCCGGCGAGGAAGGCGAGCTCCAGGCCCGCGGACCCTCGGTATTCACCGGCTATTTCGAGAACCCGGAGGCGACGGCCGGAGCGTTCACACCGGACGGGTGGTTCCGCTCGGGAGACGTGGCGCGGATGGACACCGGCGGCAACGTGACTCTCACCGGGCGCCTCAAGGACGTGGTCAACCGGGGCGGGGTCAAGTACAACCCGCAGGAGGTCGAGCTGCTCATCGAGAGCCTGCCCGCCGTGCACCAGTGCGCGATTGCCCCGGTGCCGGACGAGAGCCTCGGCGAGCGCGCCTGCTGCTACGTCGTCCCGCGCCCGGGCGCCGTGGTGACCCTGGACGAAATCTGCGCCTTCCTGCTCGCGAGGGGCCTTGCGAAATTCAAGCTCCCGGAGCGCCTCGAGGTGCTGAACGAATTGCCCCTCACCGCCACCCGCAAGGTGATCAAGGCCCGCCTCCGGCCTTCACCAACTCGCCTCGGACCTCAACCAGCAACGCCTCGACAAGGGCGAGAGCAGACTCGCGATCGATCGATTCAGTGACCGGGTCGACGCCCGTGCAGAGAAATTCGACCGCGTTCGGCGTGTAGTCGATCAAGCCGCGTGTTCAGGTCCCCCGGAAGGCGGGCGCGCGGCGGGCGAGGCGCGCCGCGATCCCTTCCCGGGCGTCGTCCGACGCGCTCACCCGCCGGACTTCGTCGTCTAGGTCGTCGTGGGGGACCGCGTCGCGAAAGTCCATCAGTCGCACGAGGGTCCGCTTCATGATCCGCACCGCGAGCGGCGCGTTGGTGGCCAGCCGGTCGACAAGCTTCGTCGCCTCCGCCTCGAGCTCCTCCGGCTCCGCGACGCGGGCGATCATGCCGAGGTCGTACATGCGGCGCGCCGGCAGCGGATCGCCGAGGAGGAGCATCTCGCGGGCCGCCACCGGGCCGCCCTTCTCCATGATCTTCTTCGCGAGAAACCAGTTCGGGGCGAGGCCGACCTGGGCGAGAGACATGCCGAAGCGGGCCTGCGTGCTCGCCGCCACGAAATCGCAGTGGAGCGCGATCTCGTTGCCGCCCGCGATGGCATGGCCCCGGACCACCGCGACGACGGGGAGCGGGAAGCTCTCGATGGCGCGAAGGGCGGCGACGATCGGGGTCGGACGGCCGAGGTTCTCCGAGCGCTGGGCGAGGTCCATCCCGGCGCAGAACACGGGGCCGGCCGCCCGCAGCACCGCCACCCGCTCTTCGCCCGGCGGCTGCGGCGGAAACGCCGCCTCCAGCTCGTCCAGCATCTCGTGGTCGAGCGCGTTTCGCTTCTCGGGACGGTTGAGGGTGACGGTGCGCACCGCACCGTCGCGTTCGACGAGGACTTTCGGCATCGCGGGCTTCCGTTGAAGGGGGTCGGTCCGGCCGGCGTGGCGGGGTCGATCACACGGGTGAGGTCAGGTCGAGCCGGCGCGCGGTCTCGCGCAGCTTGTCGACGGTCCCCGGGGGAAGGGGTATCCCGGCGCGCGTGCGCGCTTCCAGCATCCTCTGCTCGGGCTCGCCCGGCATCAGGATCTCCTCGTGACCGTCCGCCTTCGGCAACGCCTTCAGCTCGTCGATCGTCTCGTCCAGAAGCTCCCGGTACTCGTCGAGACCGATGAAGAAGCCGATGTCGATCGCGGCCACCACGCTGTTCTGAAGGTGCACCCGCTCTCCTCCGCGCAGGACCGGCACGATGAGCGGGCTGTTCGCCATCAGGCTCGTGAGGCACTGGAAGACGAGGGCGAGGCCCGAACCCTTCGCCCCACCGGCCGGAAGGAGGATCCTGGCCGCGTCCGGGTCCGTGGTCGGGCTGCCGTCGGCGGCGAGCGCCCAGCCGGTCGGGATGGGAATGCGCTTGTCGCTCGCGACGTCCAGCTTCCCCCCCGCCGCGACACTCGTCGCCATGTCGAGGGTGATCGGCCGATGCCGCCCCGCCGGGAACGAGTACGCGATGGGGCTGTTGTGAAGCCCCGCCGCCCGGGCTCCGAACGGGGCCATGTTCGGGGGGCTCGAGACGATCGCCATTCCGGCCATCCCCTGCGCGGCCGCCATCTCGGAGTAGTAGCCCATCGCGCCCTGGTGCGTGACGTCGCGGATGAGGGCCCAGCCGATGCCGACGTTCCGCGCCTTGTCGATCACGGCGTGCATCGCGCGGACGGTCGGCACGGGTCCGAAGCCCCGGTCCGCGTCCATGAACAGCACGGCGTCCGACTCCTTTACGACCCGAATGTCGGGCCGTGGATTCATCCAACCCTTCTCGATGAAGTCGAGGTACATCGGAATGCGCTGCACGCCGTGCGAGTCCACCCCGCGAAGGTTCGCCCAGATGAGGACCTCCGCCTCGACCGCCGCGTCCGCGGCCGGCATGCCCGCCTTCTCGAAGGCTTCTCGGGTGAACGCCTCGAGCGTTGCCCGGTCGATCGTCACATCCGCCATCACTTCCTCCTTACGCAAACCGTTGAACGGCTGTGCCCCTCCGTCGCGGGGAACCTGCGGGCATTGTTTCAAAGCGGTCGAACCGCCGCCACCACGGGGAGGTGCCGCCGGTCGCGGTCGCGGGATGCGGGCCGCCGGGGATCTGGCTCGGGTCGGAGAGGTCCGATCGGCGGTCGGCGAAGGGGAGAACGAACGACCTCGCCTTGCGGGCGGACGGAAGCGTCCCTCACGGGTCGGGAGACGACGATCCTCGCGTCACGGGGGTGCCGCGCATTCCGTCCGCGGTCAGCTCGGCGAGCATCACCGGCACGACGCCGGCGAACGCGCCCCCGCCCGCGACCTCGACCCGGATGTAGTTGTCCGTCCACCCCACCCCCTCCGGCCCCTCCGGGAGCACCCGCGCCGCCTGGCCGACGTGGCGCTCGCGGAACGCACGGCCCTTGTCGCGCGAGAGCCGCTTCAGCGCGCCGCCCCGCCGCTTCTTCACCTCCGCGGGCACGTCGTCCTTCCATCCGGCGGACTCGGACCCCGGGCGGGGCGAATACGTGAACGGGTGGATGTACGTGACGGGAAGCTCGACGAGCGCGTCGAAGGTGTCCTGAAACGCCGCATCGGACTCGCCGGGAAAGCCGCAGATGACGTCGGTCCCGATTCCGCAGTCCGGGACTCGCTCCGCGATCCCGCCGACGAGCCGCCGGAAACCGTCCGCGGTGTAGCGCCGCCGCATGCGGTCGAGCACCCCGTCGTTCGCGCTCTGCATCGGGATGTGGAAGTGCCGGGCGAACTTCTCCTCGCCCGCCATCAGCGAAACCAGGTCGTCGCCCACGGACGCCGGCTCGATCGAGCTCAGCCGGAAGCGCTCGAGCCCCGGCACGGCGAGGATCCGCTCGATGAGGTCCACGAGGGGCCGCCGCGCGCCGCCGGCGCCAGCTCCCGCGATCGGCGATCCGTGAGCCAGGGAGGACGGCGCGCGGGCCGCCAGATCGAGTCCGTAGTCCCCCGCGTGCACTCCCGTCACCACGATTTCGGGGTAGCCGCCCTCCACGAGGCGGCGCACCTGCGCGAGCACCGCATCCGGGTCGCGACTGCGGGAAACGCCGCGGGTCTTCGGGATGATGCAGAACGAGCATGACTCGTTGCAGCCTTCCTGGACCTTGACGAACGCGCGCCGGCGCTCGCGCATCTCGGAAATCGGCACTTCGAGGAACTTGCGCGCCTCGGCGATGGGCGCGACCGCCACCCGCGCCGCCCGCCCCCGCACGGTGCGCTCCAGCTCCTCGACGACACGGCCGCGATCCGCCGCCCCCAGCACCAGCGACACTCCCGGCAGCCCGGACAGCTCCTCCGGAGCCCGCTGCGCGTAGCATCCGGTAACGACGATTCGGGCCTCGGGATTCTCGGCGTGGATGCGCCGGATCGCCTTGCGGGCCGACGCATCGGCGCGCGCCGTCACGCTGCACGTGTTCACGACGCAGACGTCCGCCTCCCCGCGCACCGCCTCGTAGCGTCCGGAGGCCTCGAGCAGGGTCCGGATCGACTCGGTGTCGTACTGGTTGAGACGGCAGCCGAGTGTGCGAAACGAGACCTTCTCGCGATTGGACGTCATCGGCGGCGCGCCGGCATCAGACGTCACCCGCGGTGCGCTTGGTGAGGGTCGCGACGTTGCGGTCGCCGGCCCGCTCGTACTCGACCTCGTCCATCATCTGGTGCACGAGGAAGAGGCCGAGGCCGCCGACCTCCCGCTCTTCGAGAGATGCGCCGAGATCGGGCTCCGGCGCCGCCGTCAGGTCGAACGCGGAGCTGTCGTCGACGATGACGACGACGAGGGCCTCGGCTTCCAGGCGCACGGCGATCTCGATACGGTGGGTTTCCTCATCGGCGTATCCATAGCTGATCGTGTTGGTCAGGATCTCGTCGACGGAGAGGTTGACCGCATACGCGACGTCCGGCGAAACGTCGTTCGCTTCGCAGAAGGCTTCGATCTTCGCCGCGGCTTCGACGATCTCCGCCAACTCGTTGGTTAGTGAGAATTCGAATACGTTGTCGTCCAAGTTCATTCCATCCCTGCCCGCATAGTGGTGACGCTCGGTCCTCCCGCGGCCCGGAGCGTGCCTGGCATGGCGCGCGTCAATAGAACCGGGAAGCACCGCGCCCCAATCGTATCGCGAGATCGAAGCGGCGCAGGGCCACGCCGGTCGATTTTCCGGAATCGTACCGTTTATAGCATGCCGTCGAATTGCGCGCATGCGTTCCGCCGACGACGCTCGAAGAGTCGTACCTCATTCCCGCACGGGGCGCCGCGCGGTCGCGTCCGAGCGCAAAGCGGCGGCGGTCAACCGCGGCGCAGACGCGGCTGTCCGCCGCACGGACCCAGCCAGCTAACTGCCGCACAGGTGGGCCAGCCACTCGAGTCGCCAGGCAGGCTCGCCCGCGTGCGCCGCGAACGGGTCGCAGTCGAAAAGGCCCGGCGCCGACGCGAGGCGCTCGCCCGCGAAGACAAGCGGTCTTCGACCGCGCTCCCAGGGCGGAATCCCGAGCTCCCGGAACAGGTCCTTGAGCGGCTTCGTGACCCCTCGGCCGGCGGGACGGCATCGTTCTCCGCCGCGTCGGAACCGCACGTCGATCGTGGGGGGAAGGCGCGCGATCGCGAGACCCTCGCCCTCGGTCCGCGCCGCGCGGAGCCGTCCGTGGGGGAGATCGAGCGGTTCTCCGGCAGGACGCCAGGAGGTCCGTTCGGGAATCCGGGGGCCGGCGCGCGCGCTTCCGGTATGGAGCTCGCCGAGATGACGCCGAATCCAGATGCCGCCGCGCGCCGCCTCCGGCAACCGGTCGGAGCGCGCGGACACGACCTCGTTCACGAGAGCTCGAAGCCAGTGCCGTGGCGGCGGCGCAATCCGGTGGCGGGAGACGAGCCACACCCTGAGCGCGTTCTCGGCCCGGGCCGGCGGCAGGGCGGCGAGCGCGGCGGCGCACAGGGTCTCCGGCGACCGGCCCCGCGCCGCCTCGAGATCCACCGCAGCGAGGCCGTCCAGCATCGACGCCGTCTCGTCGGCCCGCTCGCCGAGCCGTGCGAGAGCCGCGCCCGCCTCCGGCCAGCGTTCGGCGAGGGCCGGCATCACCCGGTGCCGGAGATGGCTCCGGTCGTGCGCCGCGGCACGGTTCCCGGGGTCCTCGACCCACGCGAGGCTCCGGGTCGCCGCATAGTCGAGGATCTCCGAGCGCGGCACCGCGAGCAGGGGCCGGACCAGCCGCAGTCCGCCGACGGTGACCTGCGGCCGCATGGCCGCGATCCCGGCCGGCCCCGCTCCACGCAGGATGCGGTGGAGCACCGTCTCCGCCTGGTCGTCGAGGTGATGGGCGAGGAGGACCGGCTCGCCGGGCGGAACCACGTCCCGAAGCGCAGCGTGCCGGGCCGCGCGGGCGGCGGCCTCGAGCCCCCCCTGCCCGCGGTCGCGGCGTACCGCTACCCGCCGGACCTCGAGCCGGACTCCGAGCCCTTCCGCAGCCGCCCGGCAGTGGTCCTCCCAGTTGCCGGCGTCGGGGTGGAGCCCGTGATTCACGTGGACGGCGGCGAGTCGCGCGGCCGCTCGTGCGCCGAGGACCCGCGCGGCGGAATCGAGAAGCACGGAGGAATCCACCCCCCCGCTGAACGCCACCCACCACCTCCCGGAATCGGAGCCGAAGCCGGAGCCGAATTCGTGCCGCCGCTCGCCGGAATCGCGGCCGGGGTCCAAGCCGGCGCGGGGGCCGACCACCGCGCGCACCGCCCGGAGGACGCGATCAGGATCAGGCGAACGCGCCATGGCCCATCAGGCGCTCGTAGCGGCGCGCGATGAGCGTCTGCGGATCGGTTCCTTCGAGCTCCGCGAGCTCCTCGCCGACCGCCTGCCCGAGCCGTTCCGCCATCGCGTCCGGATCGCGATGGGCCCCTCCGAGCGGCTCTTCGAGGATCCGGTCGATGAGACCGAGCTCGTGCAGCCGCTTCGAGTCGATGCCCATCGCTTCGGCGGCCCGGGCCGCCTCCTCGGCCTTCTTCCACAGGATGGATGCGCAGCCCTCGGGCGAGATGACGGAATAGACGCTGTGCTCGAGCATCAGCACCCGGTCCCCGATCCCGATCGCGAGCGCGCCTCCGGACCCGCCCTCGCCGATGACCGCGCACACGATGGGAATGCGAAGGCGGGCCATCGCCATGAGGTTGCGGGCGATCGCCTCGCTCTGACCGCGTTCCTCGGCGCCGATTCCGGGATACGCCCCCGGCGTGTCGATGAGGGTCAGCAAGGGCCGCCGGAAACGCTCCGCGAGCTCCATCAGCCGCAGCGCCTTGCGGTAGCCCTCCGGGTTCGGCATGCCGAACTGCCGGTGAATCTTCTCCTTGGTGTCCCGGCCCTTCTGGTGGCCGATCACCACGAGCGACCGCCCTGCGATGCGGGCGAGCCCGCCGACGATGGCGCGGTCGTCCGCGAACGCGCGGTCCCCGTGCAGCTCGACGAAGGTCGAGCACATCCGCTCGAGGTAGTCGAGGGTGTACGGACGCTGCGGATGGCGGGCGACCTGAGCCACCTGCCAGGGGGAGAGCTTCGCGAAGACCGCGGCCGTCTCCTCGCGGATCTCGGCCTCGAGCCGGCGCACCGCCTCGATTCCCTCCGAGCCCGCGGCGGTCGCTCGAAGCACGTCGAGACGGGCCTCGCGCTCGGCAATGGGGCGCTCGAACTCGAGCACGTCGAGACGACGCGAAGGGGGAGAGCTCATCGGTACTCCAGCGACACGCTCTCGGCTCCGGGGAACTGCCGGAGCCGGGAAAGGAGCTCGCCGCTCGGATGAATTCGCCATCCGGGTCCGAGATCGATCTGCGCCCGCGCCACCGGGCATCGGTAGCCGATCCGCACCGGGGTCGGGCCGTTGCGCCAGGGGGCGAGCACCGCCTGCAGCGCTTCGGCCACCCCGTCGTTTCCGGTGCCGTGCAGATCGATGGCGAGACAGCGCGAGAAGTTCGCGCGGGCCTGATCGAGATCGTAGATCGAGCTCACTCGCATCGAACGCTCGCCGTTGTTCTCCTCGACCGTCCCTTCCACCACCACGATCCGGTCCTTGGCCAGCCGCCGACGATCCGGAGGGAGCGCGCGGTCCGCGGCGAAGAGATCGGAATAGACCACCAGCTCGAGGCGCCCGCTCCGATCCTCGATCACCACGAACGCCATGCGGCCGCGCCGGGTGTTCATCGGGCGTACGGAGAGTACCAGCCCGGCGGCGGCCTGGACGACCTCACCGCGTGGGCGAAGATCGGAGAGCCGGCCGCTCGTGAACCTCGCGAGCTCCGATTCGTGCGCCTCGATCGGATGGCCGGAGAGGTAGATGCCGAGGGTCTGGCGCTCGCCGGCGAGCCGCTCCGACATTTCGAACTCCGGAACTTCCGGAAACGACTCGACCTCCGGCGTGCGCTCTCCGAAGAGGTCCGTCTGACCCGCCTCGGAGTCGCGCGCGGCGCGCTCGGCGGACTGCATCGCCCGGCCGAGGACTTCCGTCATCGCCCGTCGCCCGGGGCCGAGCCGGTCCAGCGCCCCGGCATGGATCAGCGCCTCGAGGACCCGGCGGTTCGCCCGGCGGGGGTCCACCCGGCGGCAGAAGTCGAAGAGGTCGGCGAACGCCCCGCCGGCGTTGCGCGCCTCGACCACGCCCTCGGCGGCGCTTCGCCCCACTCCCCGGATCGCCCCGAGCCCGAAACGGATCCGTTCCCGGCCAGCCGGCTCGAACGCCCAGGCACTGTCGTTCACGTCCGGCGGCTGGACCGCGATCCCGCAGTCGCGGCAGTCGTCCACCAGGGTCACCACGCGGTCCGCATTGTCCATCTCGGCGGTCAGCGCGGAGGCCATGTACGCGGCCGGATGGTGGCGCTTGAGCCAGGCGGTCTGGTACGCGACCAGCGCGTAGGCGACGGAGTGCGCGCGGTTGAACCCGTACTCCGCGAAGTGCTCCATGAGGTCGAACAGCGAGTTGGCGACATGCGGATCCACCCCGTTGCGGGTAGCCCCGGCCACGAACGCCGCCCGCTCGCGGGCCATCTCCTCGGGAAGCTTCTTGCCCATCGCCTTGCGGAGCACATCCGCGCCCCCGAGGCTGTAGCCGCCGAGCTCGCGGGCGATCTGCATCACCTGCTCCTGGTACAGGATCACCCCGTGGGTCGACCGCAGGATGGGCTCGATCTGCGGGTGGAGGTACTCGACCGCGGCCCGGCCCTCCTTGCGCTGGATGAAGTCGTCGACCATGCCGGACTTGAGCGGACCCGGACGGAAGAGGGCCACCAGGGCCACGATGTCCTCGAACCGGGTGGGCTTGAGTCCCCGCACGAGTTCGCGCATCCCCCGCGACTCGAGCTGGAACACGCCGGTCGTCGCGCCCGAGCGGATGAGCTCGTAGGTCGCCGCGTCATCGGTGGGCACGGCCCCCATGTCGAGGTTCGGCTCGCCGGGGCGGCTCGAATCGATCGCTTCCGCGGCCCGGTCGATCACGGTCAGGGTCTTCAGTCCCAGGAAGTCGAACTTGACGAGACCGAGCGCCTCGACATCGTCCTTGTCGAGCTGCGTCACTGGCGAGCCGCCGTCCGGATCGCGAAAGAGCGCCGTGTACTCGGTGAGCGGTCCGGGGGAAATGACCACGCCTCCCGCGTGTCGGCCGGCGTTGCGCGCGAGCCCTTCGAGGGAGCGGGCGAGATCGATGAGGGTGCGCACGTCCTCGTTGTTCTCGTAGCGATCCCGGAGAGCGGCCTCTTCCGCAAGGGCCCGCTCCAGGGTGATGCCGAGATCGAAGGGAATGAGCTTCGCGATCATGTCGACGAAGGGGAACGGAAGGCCGAGCACCCGTCCCGCGTCGCGCACGACGGCCTTCGCCGCCATGGTGCCGAACGTGATGATCTGCGCGACCCGGTCCGCGCCGTAGCGCCCGACGACGTAGTCGATGACCCGGTCGCGCCCGTCCATGCAGAAGTCGATGTCGAAATCGGGCATCGAGACCCGTTCGGGATTCAGGAAACGCTCGAACAGGAGATCGTAGGCAATCGGATCGATGTCGGTGATGCCGAGCGCCCAGGCCGCGAGGGAGCCGGCCCCCGAGCCGCGCCCCGGCCCGACCGGAACCCCGTTCGTGCGGGCCCATGCGACGAAGTCCGCGACGATGAGGTAGTAGCCGGAGAACCCCATCTTCGTGACCATCTCGATCTCGTACTCGAGACGTTCGCGATACGCGGGACCCGGCGGCTCGTCGGCGAGCCGCCGGTCGAGACCCGCGCGCGCGTTCGCGGCGAAGCGCGACTCCGCGCTCTCTCCGGACTCCACCGGGAACTCGGGCAGGATGTCCCGGCCGAGATCGATTCGCACGCTGCACCGGCGGGCGATCTCCACCGTGTTCTCGATGGCCTCCGGCACGTCCGCGAATCGATCGCGCATCTCCGCACCGCTGCGAAGGTACTGCTCCCTCGTGTATCTCCGGGGTCGATCCCCATCTTCGAGGATCCACCCCTCCTGGATGCAGACCCGTGCTTCGTGCGCCTCGAAGTCCTCGGGAGCGAGGAAACGCACGTCGTTGGTGGCGACGACCGGCAGCCCGCCCCCCCCTGCGAGGCGGACGGTATCGTCGAACAGAGCCTCCTCCCCTTCCCGGCCGAGGCGCTCGAGCCCGAGGTAGTACCGGTCCTCGAATTGCGCGCGCCAGTCGTCGGCGATCCGGCGGGCGAGCTCCGGCTCGCCGCGGGCGAGGGCCTGGCCAGGGGCTCCGTCCCGGAACGTGGAAATCGCGATGAGGCCCTCCGTCTCGAGCTCTTCGAGCCACGGCTCACGGAGGGTTCCGTCGCCCTCGAGGAAGGCGCGTGTGAGCAGCCGGGAGAGCTGGCGGTAGCCTTCGACGTGCCGGCAGAGCAGCACGAGGCGGTGCGTCGCTCCGGAATCCGCCGCGATCCGGACGTCCGCGCCGACGATGGGCTTGATCCCGGACCCCTCCGCGGCCCGGTAGAACTTGATGAGGGAAAAGAGGTTTGCCGCTTCGGTGACCGCCACGGCGGGCATTCGGTGGGTGCGGGCCGCCTCGACCAGCGCCGGAATGCGGACCACGCTGTCGACGAGCGAGTACTCCGTGTGCACCACCAAGTGCACAAAGCCCCCGGCGTCACTCATGCCCACGTGCCCCTGTCCACCGACCACCTCGCTGGCGAGCCTCCCCAGTGCACTTCCGGTGCACAAAGTCCCCTGCGTCACTCATCCCGACGTGCCCCTGTCGCCCGTCATGGCGTCGCTCCGAGGCACCGGCGAACCGGTCCGAACGTTCGGCGGTGGACCGGTGACGGGCCGTGGAGACGCATCCGTTCCAGGTGGGCAGCGGTCGGGTAGCCCTTGTGGTCCGCGAATCCGAACTGGGGCCAGCGCCGGCCGAGGCGCACCATCTCGCGGTCACGGTACACCTTGGCGAGGATCGAAGCGGCGCTCACCGCCGCAATGCTGGCATCGCCCCGGACTACGGCACGCGCCGGGTACGGCAGACCGGGCGGACACCGGTTTCCGTCGATGAGCACCAGATCCGGGGAAATCCGGATCGGCGCGAGCCCGGCGACCGCCCGGTGCATCGCAAGGAGCGTCGCCTCGAGGATGTTCAGCCGGTCGATCTCGGCCGGCGACGCCTGTCCGAGCGCCCAGGCGACCGCGCATGCACGGATCCCGGCCGCGAGCTCGGCGCGCCGGGAAGGCGAGAGGGTCTTAGAGTCCGCGAGGCCTGCCGGCACCGCGTCGGGGCCGAGGACCACCGCGGCGGCCACCACCGGCCCGGCGAGGGGTCCCCGGCCCGCTTCGTCCACGCCGGCGATCACGCCGGCCGGCCCCTTCCGTCCGACCGCCCGGCGAGCGCGAGCACCGCGGCGGCCGGGGTCTCGTGGCCGGAACGCAGCTCCGCGTGGATGCGGTCGAACTCCCAGCGGGCCTCCACGGGGAGACCGGAATCGAGGAGGCGAAGCACCGCCGGCCCGAGGCGCTCCGCGCGCACCTCGTCCTGCAGGAACTCCGGCACGACCCGGCGCCCCGCGAGGAGGTTGGGAAGCGCGACGAAGCGGATGTTGCGGCCGAGCCAGCGGCGTAGGATGAACCACGTCGCGGGCAGCCCGCGCCAGGCGACCACCATCGGTCGTCGAAGGAGCATCGCCTCGAGCGTTGCGGTTCCGGAGGCGAGCACGACGACATCCGCTGCGCTCATCACCGCGCGCGACTCCCTTTCGAACAGGGCGATTGCCGGCCCCCCGGACGCGGCCATCCGGCGGAACTCCGCGTGCAGGGGCGCGCTCGCCATCGGTGCCGCGAAGCGCAGCTCCGGCCGGCGCCGGTGCAGCCACGCCGCGGTCTCCAGAAACGGCCGGCCGATGTCGCGCACTTCGTGACTGCGGCTTCCCGGCAGCAGCGCCACGATCGGTCCGTCCTCGGGCAGACCCAGACGGCGGCGGGCCGCGGCCCGTTCCGTGCGCTCCAGCTCTCGCGCGAGGGGATGTCCGACGAAGCACGCCGATATGCCGTTGCGGCGACAGAACTCCGCCTCGAACGGAAACAGGGTCAGGATGCGGTCGACCGCCTTGCGGACCTTCGCCGCGCGATAGGCGCGCCAAGCCCACATCGACGGACTCACGTAGTGGACGGTCGGGATCCCGGAGTCGCGAAGGCGGCGCTCGAGCGCGAGGTTGAAGTCGGGAGAATCGATTCCGACGAATACATCGGGGGCGGCGGCCGCGAGTCGTCGCGCAAGGCGGCGGCGTTCCGGGAGGAGCTGGACGAAGCGGCCGGCCGCCTCGAACAGGCCCATCACGGAGAGGCGTTCCATCGGCAGGAAGGACTCGAACCCGAGGGCCAGCATTTCCGGCCCCCCGATCCCGCTGAATCGGGCGTCGGGCCACGACGCGCGAATGGTGCGCATGAGCCGGGCGCCGAGCAGATCGCCCGACATCTCCCCGGCCACCAGCGCGATGGACGGCACCCGCGACGCGGCGGGGTCCGGCGCGACGATGGCGGGTTCCGTCACCGCCGGCCCTGACGCACGATGCCGCGGCCCGACGCGGCGAGAAACTCGATGAAGGGGACGACTTCCGGGCAATCGCTCCGCATCTCCTCGAGGCGCTCCACGGCTTCGGGAACCCGCAGGCCGTTGCGGTAGATCAGCCGGTACGCACGATGGAGCGCCTGGATGGTGTCGGAGCCGAACCCGGCCCGCCGCAGACCCTCGCGATTGATGCCGTGGGCCGCGGCGGCGTTCCCGCTCGCCGTGACGTAGGGCGGAATGTCCTTGAGGACGACCGACCCCATCGCGGTGAACGCGTACCGTCCGATCGCGCAGAACTGGTGCACCACGGTGAATGCGCCGAGGACCACGAAGTCGTCCACCGTCACGTGTCCGGCGAGGGTCGCGCAGTTGGCCATCACCGTGCTCGATCCGATCCGGCAGTCGTGGGCGACGTGAACGTAGGCCATGATCCAGTTGTCGTCGCCGATGCGGGTGATGCCGCCGCCGCCCCGCGTTCCCCGATTGAACGTGCAGTACTCGCGAATGACGTTGCGGTCTCCGATCTCGAGCCGTGTGGGACTGCCGTCGAACTTCTTGTCCTGCGGATCGCCGCCGATGGACACGAAGGGATGGAAGTGATTGTCCGCGCCGATGCGGGTCGGACCATGCACGACCGCGTGAGAATCGATGCGGGTACGGTCGCCCGCCTCCACGTCGTCCCCCACCACCGCATAGGGGCCTACCACGACACCGGTGCCGAGCCGCGCCCCGGGCGAGACGATCGCGGTCGGATGAATCAACTGCTTCGCAGCGCTCCCATCAGCTCGGCGGTCGCGACCACCTGGCCGTCCACCCGCGCTTCGGCCTGGACCTTCCAGATCCCCCGCGAGCTCTGCCGCCGCCGGATGTCGACGATGAGCTGGTCGCCGGGGACCACCGGCTTGCGGAATCGGGCCTTGTCGACCCCGACGATGTAGTAGCGCGTGCCTTCCTTGCGCTCGCCCATCGCGAGGATTCCGGTCGCCTGGGCCATCACTTCCAGGATGAGCACCCCGGGCATCACCGGCGCCTCGGGGAAGTGTCCGGGAAAGAAGGGCTCGTTGTACGTCACGTTCTTGAGCGCGACCACCCGCTCGCCTGGCTCGTGCTCGAGAACGCGATCGAGCAGAGCGAACGGATAAGCGTGGGGAAGGCGCTCGAGAATGTCCGCGATGCCGATTTCACTCATCGGTCTTCCTGCCGCTCCCCTGCCGTTCGAGCCGGGCCAATCGCCGGGCGTATTCGTCCAGCTTCTGCATGCGGATCCACATCTTGCGCCAGACGTGGCTCTCCTGCGCGGGCATTCCGGACGACCAGATGCCACTTTGCGCTATGGACTTGGCGACCGCGCTGCCTCCAGTGACATGCACGTCGTCGGCAATCTCGAGGTGACCCGAGATCATCACCGCCCCTTCAATGATACAACGCGCGCCGATGCGGACGCTGCCCGCGACGGCGACGCAGCCCGCGATCGCGGTGTCCGGGCCGATGGAAACGTTGTGCGCGATCTGGACCTGATTGTCGATCTTGACTCCGTCGCCCACCACCGTGTCCTGCAGCGCACCCCGGTCGATGGTCGTATTGGCTCCCACCTCGACGTCGTCGCCGACCTCGACCCGCCCGAGCTGCGGGATCTTGATCCACTTGCCGGCGTCGTTCGCGAGCCCGAACCCGTCGGCTCCGATGACGACTCCGGGGTGCAGGAGACAGCGCGCTCCGATCCGCACGCCCCGGCAGACCGTCACGTTCGCGACCAGGCGCGTCTCTTCTCCGACCGCTGCCTCGGGAGCAAGGACGGAGCCGGGTCCGATCCGGGCCCCGGCACCCACCGTCGCGCCGGCGCCGACCACCGCGAGCGGGCCGATCGAAGCCTCGGGGGAAACGGCGGCCGCTGCGTCGACGACCGCGCTCGGATGGATGCCCGCCGCGAAGGGAGGCGTGTCCGCCATGAGGGACGCGGCGCGCGCGTAGCCGAGATATGGGTTCGGGAGCACGAGGACCGCGGTGGGAGAAGCCTCGGCGTCTCCGGGGCCGACGATTACCGCACTCGCCCGCGTCGTGCGCAGATCGCGAAGGTACCGGCGGTTCGCCAGGAACGAGAGGTCGCCCTCCCCGGCCACCCCGAGCGGCGCGATCGCGCGCACGACCCGCTCCGGGTCACCGTGAAGCTCGGCCCCGAGCCGCTTCGCGAGCCTTCCGAGGGGCCACTCCCTGCCGGACATCGCGGCCGCTCAGCCGGGAGCTCTCAACAACATTCGTCGCTTGCCCGAGAACTCGGCGAATGTTCCGGGCCCGGATGCCGGCGAAGCCGCGATACGCGAGCTGCAAGGCTGGACCGTGCGGTGGCGAACCGCACGGACGGGGGCAGCGCGGGCGTCTCTCCTCGAAATGCCGTGAGTGCGCCCGACACCTCGCTTCGCGCTACGCCGGCGATGCGGGAAGAAACCGTTCGCATTTCCCCTCTCGCGGGACTGCAGGCCGTCATGGTCCACGGACCCGGTGTCCGCCGCGCAGTGCCGGTGAAGTCTCCAGGTCAGTTGCCGCCCTGCCGATCGTGCTCCTCGACGAGGCGTTCGAGCACTGTCCCGGTAATGTCGATGCGCGTGCTCGCGAACAGCACTCCGTCGCTGATCACGAGATCGAAGTCTTCGGACTTCGCCATCGCCCGAATCGCAAGCACCACCTGGCGCTGGAGCTTCTGGAGCTCCTGGTTGCGCCGAAGGTTCAGGTCTTCGCGAAACTCTTCCTGCGCGCGACGCAGGTCCCGCTTGCGCGAGAGCACCTCGCGCTCGAGACGCATCCGTTCCGCGTTCGCCATGACGTCACCGTCACGAAGGAGCTGCTCCTCGAGCGTGCGTTGCTCGCGCTGGAGGCGCAGGATCTCCTGGTCGATGGGCGCGAACTCGGCCTGGATCCGCTCGCGCGCTTCCCGGGCCTGGGGTGACTGGTCGAGAACCCGCGACACGTCGACGAACCCGACCTTGATGTCCGCGGCACCGGATGTGGATGCCATCGTCCAAGCCAGCGCGAATGTCAGCACTCGGAGCCATCGAATCATGGCGGATTTCCAGACTCCTTGAAGGGCCCCGATCTTTGCAGATGAGTCAAGTCTGCAAAGCGGTTTCAGGAACGAAGCGTACGAGGCTGCCAACGTTGCGCAGCGGCCGGGTCTCGAACAAGGATCGGTGGCTTCGAACATTTCTCGTCGGTCCGAGGCGCAGCCTCGCTAGAACGTCGTCCCGATGGTGAACTGGAACTTCTGGCGGTCGTCGCCGTCCTCGTCGTTGAGGGGGAACCCCCAGCTCATCGTGATGATGCCGATTCCCGCGAACCAGATCGTGGAGAACCCCGTCGAGTACCGCAGCTCGCCGCCATCGAAGTCGTCGATGGAACGGAAGACGTTGCCGGCGTCGAGGAAGCCGGTCAGCCGGAACTGCTGCGACTTGTCCACGAAGGGCACCGGCACGATGAGCTCCGCCCGGGCGAGAGTGAGGAAGTCGCCTCCCATCGGACGATCATCGGAGTCGCGCGGGCCGAGCGAATTGGACTTGAACCCCCGGACGGAGCGCGGACCGCCGGCGAAGAAGTGCCGGGTGAGAGGCAGCGACTCGGTGCGGCCGTATCCGTCGCCATAGGCGGCCTCGCCCTCGAACATCAGGATCCAGTCCTCGGAGACCGGAAAGAAGCGCTGGTGCGAGAGGCGCGTGCGGAAGTAGCGCAGCCCGCTGCCCGGAAGCGCGACCTCGGCGAGGGCGGAGGAATAGCTGCCGCGGGTGGGAAGGATGCGGCGGTCCCGTTCGTCACGCGACCAGCGCACGCTTCCGATCAGCTCGAGGTAGTCGCCGTCGGTCGCGGCGTCGAGCGCCATCACCTCGGCGGAGGCGCTCGCTCCCGGCTCGAAGTCGATCGCCTCGGCGGAGAACCCGACGTGGAACCGGTCGAACTCGTTGGTGGGAATACCGAAGTTGACCCCCGCTCCGGCCACGTCCGTGCTGTAGTCCGAGATGTCCAGCTCGCGACCCAGGGTCTCCTCGTAGCGCGCGAAGAACCGGCGGCTGATGCCCTCGGGGGTGAAGTACGGATTGGTGTACGCGACCGAGTACTCCTCCTGGCTGCTGCTGTTGTTGAACGTGAACGATGCGGAGTTTCCGGTCCCGAACAGGTTCTCCTGGGTGACGCTGATGTCGAACAGGGCGCCCCGGTCCTGGGCGTAGCCGGCGCTCAGCAGCAGCGCCCCGAACGCGCGCTCGGTGACGTGGACGATCACGTCCACCTGATCGGACGTCCCGGGAACGGGCTCGGTCTCGATGCGAACCTCGTCGAAATGCCCGAGCTGCAGCAGGCGCTGCCGCGACCGGTCGAGGTCCCGGTTGACCACCCAGGAGCCCTCGAGCTGGCGCATCTCGCGCCGCAGGACCTCGTCCCGGGTCTGGAAATTGCCCCGGAACTCGATGCGCCGCACGTAGACCCGCTGGCCCGGATCGACGAAGAAGGCGATGTCCACCTGTCCCTCGTCCTCGCGGATCTCCGGCACCGCATTGACGTTCGCGAACGCATAGCCCTCGTCGCCGAGTCGGGTCTTGACCTTCGTGGCCGTGCTCGCGACGTCGCTTCGATTGAAGACGTCCCCTTCGCGAACGTCAACCAGGGGAACGAGCTCGTCGGGCTCCACCACCAGATCGCCCGCCAGCTCGACCGTGCCGACCTCGAACGTCCTTCCTTCGACGACGTTGATCGTGATGTAGATGAAACGCCGGTCCGGGGTGACGGCCACCTGCGTCGAATCGATCGAGAAGTTGACGAACCCTCGATCGAGGTAGTGGGTCCGCAGCCGCTCCAGGTCGCCGGCGAGGGTCTGCTTCGAATAGCGGTCCGAGCCGGTCAGCCAGGAGAACAGCGTACGCGTCGTGGATTCGAAGACATCGAGCAGGTCCTCTTCGTCGAACGACCGGTTTCCGACGATGTTGATTCGCCGGATGCGCGCCAGGTCTCCTTCGTCGATCTCGAAGTGCACGCCGACCCGATGGCGCTCGAGCGGCGTCACCGTCGCCTCGATGTCGGCCGAGTAGCGACCCTGCGCAAAGTAGGTCTCGCGAAGCTCCTGCACCATCCGGTTCAGCACCACGGGGTCGAACGTTCGGCCGACGGCAAACCCGACCCTGGCGAGCGATTCCACCAGCTCGTCGGTCTCCACGGCATCGTTCCCGGAAAAGTCCACGTTCGCGATGGACGGTCGTTCCACCACGACGACCACGAGCGTGCCGCCGTCGCGCTCGATCCGTACGTCGTCGAAGTACCCGGTGGCGAACAGGCTCTTGATTGCGGCCGCCGTGTCCTCCCGGGTCACCGTGTCGCCGACGGCAATCGGAAGCTCGTTGAAGACCGTGCCGGTGGACACCCGTCTCAGCCCCTCCACGCGGATGTCGTCGACGACGAACGCCTGGGCGAAAGCGGGCACGGGCGCGACGGCCAGAAGGCAGCCCAGAGCCAACCGACGAAGGAAGAGCGCGCCCATCAGGTGAAGAGCCTCATGAGGTCATTGTAGAGAGCCAGGCCCATCAGTCCAACGAGCAGGACCACACCCGCCTGGTAGCCGAGAAACATCGTGCGCTGAGAGAGCGGTCCACCCTTCAGCGCCTCTGCGAGATGGATGAGCAGGTGTCCACCGTCCAGGACGGGGATCGGCAGGAGGTTGAGGATGCCGAGGCTGACGCTGACGATGGCCAGAAACTCGACAAACCGGGTGAATCCGCCGCTCGCGGAGTCACGCGCATAGCGGGCGATCGTGATGGGTCCGCTGAGGTGCTCGGAGGAGAGCTCCAGGCGGACCATCTTCCACAGGAGGCCCACCGTGAGGGAGGAGATCTCCCAGGTCCGGGCGGTCGCGCGCACGGCCGCATCCCAGGGGGTGCGCCGTTCGTTCACGAACAAGTCCCCGGTCGAAGCCGCGTCCTGGTCGAGGATCGCGCCGATGCGCCCGATCGTCCCACCGTCGTGCTCGACCGCGGCCGGTCGAAGCGCGAGGGTGACGACTTCCCCACCCCTTCGGACCTCGACCGGAAACTCCACCTCAGGACGCTCGCGCACGAATCGGACCCACTCCATCCACGACTCGATCGGCTCCCCGAGCGCGCGCACCACCACGTCGCCCGGCCGCATCCCGGCCCGATCCGCGGGTTCGCCCGCCACGACCTCTCCGATTGCGGGCGCGGTCGCCGGCATGGCGGGCTCGACGCCGAGCGTCGCGAAGAAGCTGCCGCTCGTCAGACCGTCCAGGTTCACGCCCCGGAGATCGAGGCTCCCGGATTCGATCCCGCGGTCGGGGGACCTCCATCGCAGCTCGACCCGGTTCTGGTCGAGCGCTTCCCCGAGGGTGGCCGCGACCACCGCAGACCAGGTCTTCGCTTCGCGCCCTTCCACCGCGACCACCGCGTCGCCGGGGTCGAGGCCCGCGCGCTCGGCGGGCAAGCCGGGCGTCACCTCGCCGACCACCGCCTTGAGACCCGCGAACCCGACCATGTAGACGAGCCACCAGGCGAGCACGGCGAAGAGGAAGTTGAAGGCGGGGCCGGCCAGCACGATGGCACTGCGGGCCCACAGCGGCTTGCGATTGAACGCCCGTTCGCGGTCCGCCTCGGGAACGTCGCCATCGTGCTCGTCCAGCATCTTGACGTAGCCGCCGAGGGGCAGGATGCCGATGGCGTACTCCGTGCCGTCCGCCCCCACGCGCGTCCAGATCGACCGCCCGAAACCGATCGAGAAGCGCAGTACCCGTACCCCGAGACGCCGCGCCACCCAGAAATGGCCGTACTCGTGCACCGCCACGAGGATGCCCACGGCAATCACGAACGCGGCGATCGCCCCCACCAGGTCCATCGAGAATCCCATTGTCAGGCTCCGTCCCTGCGCCCGCGTCAGCCGACGAGGGCGGTCGCGATCTCCCGCGCCGCCGCGTCCTCGTCCAGAATCGTGTCAATGGTATCCGCCTCCCGGACGACGGAACGGCTGAGCGTCTCCTCCACCACCCGCGCAATGGAGTTGAACCCCGCCCGCCGATCGAGAAACGCGGCCACCGCCACCTCGTTTGCCGCGTTGAGGACCGCCGGCAGCGTTCCCCCGGCCCGCGCGGCCTCGTAGCCGAGGCGCAGGCACGGCGCCCACCCGAAGTCCGGTGGCTCGAAGTCGAGACGCATCGGCACGGAGAAATCGAGTCCCGACACCCCGGAGTCGATTCGCTCGGGCCAGGCGAGCGCATGGGCGATGGGCGTACGCATGTCCGGCGCACCGAGCTGGGCAAGTATCGAGCCGTCCTCGTACTCGACCATCGAATGCACCGTGCTCTGGGGATGGACGACTACCTCGACACGTTCCGGAACGGTCTCGAACAGCCAGCATGCCTCGATCACCTCGAGCGCCTTGTTCATCATGGTCGCGGAATCGACGGAGATCTTGGGGCCCATCTCCCAGTTCGGGTGGGCACAGGCCGCCTCCGGGGTCACCGTGTCGAGATCTTCGCGGGATCGGTGCCGAAAGGGTCCGCCCGACGCGGTGAGGAGAATCCTTCGCACTCCGGCCCGCCCGCGGCCCGCGGGAAGGCACTGAAAGACGGCGTTGTGCTCGCTGTCGACGGGAATGAGCTCGGCCCCCCCGTCGCGGACCGCGTCCATGAAGAGTCGCCCGGACATGACGAGCGCCTCCTTGTTCGCGAGCAGCACCCGCTTGCCGGCGCGGGCTGCCGCGAGGCTGGGAAGCAGCCCCGCCGCGCCCACGATCCCCGACAGCACGTGGCGGACCTGCGGCAGGGCGGCGACCTCCTCGAGCCCCGCGGCCCCGGCGAGCACCTGCGTGCCCGTCCCCTGGAGCCGACGACCGAGCTCCGACGCGGAGCCGGCGTCAGCGAGCACGGCAAACTCCGGGTGGTACGTGCGGCATTGCGCCTCCATGGCTTCGAGGCTCGAACGTGCGGCGAGCGCGACGACCCGGAAGCGTTCGGGGTGACGCGCAACGACCGAGAGTGCGTTGACCCCGATGGTACCCGTCGAACCGAGAATCGCCAGACCTTCGACGCTCATCCTTCCCGTACTCCGCGAGGGAGGTCGCGACCGATCAGAAACCGGTTGCGCCAGGAAGTCCAGCGCGCGCGGTGTTGCGGCCGGCGCGCCGGGCCTTCGATTCCGCGGGCTACCAGGCCGTCGCGACCGCGTACACGGGGGCGGCGGCGGTGAGCCCGTCGATGCGATCCAGGACGCCGCCGTGACCCGGGAGGAGGCTCCCGCTGTCCTTCACGCCGGCGCGGCGCTTGCCGAGGCTCTCGTAGAGATCGCCGACCACGGAAGCACCGGCCGCGAGCACGGCCGCGGCAAGGAGGCGCCCCGGCGCAAGCTCGAGCCACGCCGCCGCGGCCGCACCGGTCGCCGCCGCCGCGGCCATCCCGCCCGCGAGGCCCTCCCAGGTCTTGCCCGGACTCACCCGCGGCGCGAGCCGGGTCCTGCCGAACCGCCTTCCCACCGCCCACGCCGCGCTGTCCGCCGCCCAGACGACCGCGAGGAGCGTCATCGCGAGAGCCGGGCCGCCCGGCCGGGCGTGCACCTCGGCGAGCGCGGCCCCCGCCGGCACGAGCACCAGCCATCCCGCAAGCGCCCCCGGCGCGCGCGACGGGACGGACCCGGGCTCGCGCGAACGCACGACCGCGGCGAACGCCGCCAGCCACCACGCAATGCCGATCCACGCGAGCGCGCGAAGCGGCGGCGCACCCGCCAGAAGCGCAAGTCCCAGAGAACCCGCGGCCCCCGCGGCGAACAGCGTCGCGGGGGCGAGACGGACGAGTCGGCTCCACTCGAAGGCTCCCAGCGCGACGACGACGAGCAACCCGGCCTGAAACGCGACGGCCGGAAGGACGAGGACGAAGACGGCCACCACCGGAACCAGCGCAATTGCGGTCAGCAACCGCCGCCCGGTCTCGTTCACCTCGCACCGGCTGCATCCGACGGTGCCGTCGCAACCTGCTCGCTCGTGCGCCCGAAGCGCCGTTCCCGCTCTCCGAACTCCCGGAGCGCGAGCGCGAGCGCCGCGCCGTCGAACTCGGGCCACAGGGTCTCCACGAAGTAGAGCTCGGTGTAGGCAAGGTTCCAGAGAAGAAAGTTGCTGATCCGCTGCTCCCCGCCGGTACGTATCAGCAGATCCGGCGACGGGAGCCCGGCGAGCGCGAGCCCGGACTCGAAGGCCGTCCGGTCGATCTCTTCAGGACGCATCCGGCCCCGCTCGACCGCGCGCGCGATGCGGCGGGCCGCGCTCAGGATGTCCCAGTGCCCGCCGTAGTTCGCGGCGATGACGAGATTGAGCCCGCGGTTGCCCGCGGTACGCTCCTCCACATCGTCCATCTTCTCCCGCAGGGACGGCGGAAAGGCGCTTCGGTCACCGATGAATCGCAGGCGCACGCCATTCGACGCGAGCTTGCCGGACTCGCGCGCGAGCACCTCCGCGAACAGGCTGAGCAACTGCGACACCTCCCCGGCGGGGCGCGCCCAGTTCTCGCTGCTGAACGCGAACAGGGTCAGGAACTCGATACCGGCGTCGGCGCACGCGCGCACGCAGTTGCGGGCCGCCACCGCGCCGGCTCGATGCCCCTCCATACGAGGTTTGCGGCGGCGGTGCGCCCAGCGTCCGTTGCCATCCATCACGATGGCGAGATGCCGCGGCAGGGAATCCGGGACTTCGCAACGGGCGAGCTCCGGCCGGCCCCTTCCCCACGACTCGCGCGGGGGCTCGTCGCCGGCGTCCCCGGACTCGCACCCCGATGGTGCCCGGAGCCCCGCCGGCCGTTGCCGAGCCAGCGGCGCCGGCTCAGACATCGAGAAGCTCCGTTTCCTTCTTCTTCAGCAGATCATCTATTCGGGCCACGAAACGATCGGTCGCGGTCTGGATCCGCGCTGCGCCGCGCCGATCGTCGTCTTCCGTGATCTCCTTCTCCTTGAGCAGATCCTTCAGCATGTGATTCGCATCGCGACGGATGTTCCGGATCGCCACGCGGGAGGTCTCCGCCTCCGAGCGCACCACCCGGATGAGGTCGCGCCGGCGCTCTTCGGTGAGCGGCGGAACCGGAACCCGGATGACGTCCCCGGCGGTCACCGGATTGAAGCCGAGGTCGGCGCCGAGGATCGCCTTCTCGACGGCGGGGATGATTCCCTTCTCCCACGGAGACACGCTGAGGGTGCGTGCATCCGCGATGCCGATGGTGGCAAGCTGGTTCAGCGAGACGTCCGACCCGTGGTAGGGGACCTTCACGTGCTCGAGGAGCGCGGGACTCGGGCGTCCGGTCCGCACCCGGGCGAGCTCCCCCGAAAACGCCGTGACGCTCTTTTCCATGCGGGCGACCGCATCGTTCTCAACCTCGTCAAGCATGCCCAATCTCCGTGTCCGAGCCCACGCCGATGAGCGATCCTTCCGGGTGTCCGCGGGCCGCGCGAAGGAGCGCGCCGCGGCGCGCCATGTCCATGACCCGGATCGGCATCGCATGGTCCCGGCACAGGACGATGGCGGTCGCGTCCATCACCCCGAGCTTGCGCTCGATGACTTCGTCGTAGCTCAGCCGATCGTAGCGTACCGCGCCCGGGTACTTCTCCGGGTCCATGGAGAACACTCCATCGACCCGGGTCGCCTTGATCATCAGCCGCGCCTCGAGCTCCACCGCCCGGAGCGCGGCGGCGGAATCGGTCGTGAAATAGGGGTTCCCGGTGCCGGCCGCGCAGATGACGACCCGCCCCTTCTCGAGGTGGCGGATCGCGCGCCGGCGCAGGAAATCCTCGCAGACTTCGTTGATGCGGATCGCCGACATCACCCGCACGTGCATCCCCCGGCGCTCCAGCGAGTCCTGCAGGGCGAGGGCGTTGATCACGGTGGCGAGCATGCCGATGTGATCGCCGGTGGTGCGAACCATCCCCGCCTCGGCGAGGCCGGCCCCCCGGAAGATGTTGCCGCCTCCGATGACGATCCCGAGCTGGATGCCGGCCGCGGTCAGGCTCTCGACCTCGAACGCGATGGACTCGAGCACTGCGGGGTCGACCCCGTAGCCGATCTTTCCGAGCAGCGCCTCGCCGCTCAACTTCACCAGAATTCGGTCGTAGGTCAAGCGTTCTTCCGGACCTGCGCCATCACCTCGGAGACGAAGTCGTCCTCCTTGCGCTCGATTCCCTCCCCCACCTCGAAGCGGACGAACCCACGAACTTCGGCGCCTCGTCCGGCGAGGTAGCCGGCGACCGTGACGTCCGGATCCTTGACGAAGGGCTGACCCAGCAGGGTCGATTCGCTCGCGAACTTGCGCAGGCGCCCGTGCACGATCTTCTCCATGATCGCGGCCGGCTTGCCGCTCTCCGCGGCCTGCGCCTCGATGATCGCGCGCTCGCGCTCCACGAGATCCGCCGGCAGGTCGGACTCGCTCACCGCGAGCGGGCGGCTCGCCGCGACGTGCATCGCGATGTCCTTGCCGGTCGCCGCGGGCTCGTCCCCGGCTTCGACCGCGACGAGGACCCCGATGCGCCCGATGTGCACGTAGCCGGCGACGTGCCCTTTTCCGGCGTCGAGAACCTCGAAGCGCCGCACCGCGATGTTCTCCCCGATTCGGGCGACGAGCTCCCGGCGGCGCTCGTCCACCGTGGTGCCGTCGTCGAGCGGCAGCGCGCCGAGGGCCTCTGGTCCGTCCGGGTCGTTCGCCAGGACGAGCCGCGCGATCTCGCCGGCGAACGTTCCGAAGTCGTCCTCGCGCGCGACGAAGTCGGTCTCGCAGTTGACCTCCACCATCGCGCCGCGCGCTCCCTCGCTCGCAACGGCGACCACGCCCTCCGCCGCGATCCGGCCCGCCTTGCGGTCCGCGGCGGCGAGTCCGCTCACGCGCATGGCCTCCACCGCCGCGTCGAGATCGCCGCCGGCCTCCACCAGCGCCTTCTTGCAGTCCATCATCCCGGCCCCGGTCCGATCGCGGAGCGCCTTGACCTGCGCCGCAGTGACTCCGGCCATGGCTAGCTCTCCTCCGCCGGCGCTTCGGTCGCTCCGGCAATCTGGAACACGAACCTCGTCGTGGCACCTTGCGGTGGCCCGGACCGTTCCTTCATCGCCACGCCCGCGAGATCGAGGAAGACCTGCGTATCCAGCGCCCCGCACACCGCCGGCATTCGATCCTGAAGACCCATTTCACCGTGAACCGCGCCAGCCCGGACACTCACCTCGACCTGGCCGGCTTCACGGGCCGGAACGATGTCGTGGGTAATGACGTGTTGCCGGATCCGTTCGGCCAGGGTCTGTTCGTCCGGTTCCTCCGCCGCAGGCGCGGCGGCGGGCTCCGGCGTGCCGGGATCGGTGGCGGGAGCCGCGGCACCGTTGCCGGTTGCCGGCTCGAACTCGGGAACGCTCGTCACGACGGCGGGCGCGGGCGCCTCCCCGTTGCCGGAAGGCGCCTGAACCTCCGCGGCCCCGGTGCCGGCCCCGGAATCGGGGGAATCGGCAACGACCTCGAGGTGCGCGGCCTGCCGCGCCTCGATGATCGCGTCCGCCACCCCGATCGTGTAGAGCTCGATGGCCCGGGCGGCGTCGTCGTTGCCGGGGATCACGTAGTCGACGCGATCCGGCTCATGGTTCGTGTCCACCACCCCGACGATGGGAATGCCGAGCTTGTCGGCCTCCAGGACCGCGATCTTCTCGTGGCCCACGTCGACGATGAACAGGACGTCCGGCAGCGACTCGGTGTTCTTGATGCCGCCGAGACTGCGCTGCAGCTTGGCGAGCGAGCGCCGGAAGCTGAGCGCCTCCTTCTTGCTCATGCGCTGCACGCGGCCGTCCTCCTCCATCGCCTCCATCTCCCGAAGACGGGCGATGGAGGCGCGCACGGTCTTGTAGTTGGTGAGCATGCCGCCGAGCCAGCGCTGGTCGACAAAGGGCATGCCGCACCGGTTCGCCTCGCGACGGATCGCCTCCTGCGCGGCGCGCTTGGTGCCGACGAACAGGACCGTGCCGTTGTTGGCCGCCATGCGACCGAGGAAGTTGATCGCCTCCCGGTAGAGCGGGAGGGTCACTTCGAGGTTGATGATGTGGATGCGGTTTCGCTCGCCGAAGATGTACGGAGCCATCTTCGGGTTCCAGTAACGCGACTGATGGCCGAAGTGCACTCCGGCTTCCAGCATGTCGCGCATCGTGACGATGGACATCGCGGATTCCTTCTCGGGTTGTGCCTCCACGCACCCCATGCGGCGACCCCGTTCGGGGCACCCGATCGCATGTGACGGTGCGTGTGCGGATTGTCTGCTTCGTGATTGCCCGAAGCGGGCGCGCATTTATACCATATTCGGCCGCACGGTTTACCATATTCGACCCCAAGACTCGCCGGGCGCCGCATGGCAGTTTCCATCAAGACCCCCGAAGAGATCGCGAAGATGCGCGTCGCCGGCCGGCTCGCGGCGGAGGTCCTCGAGATGATCGAGCCGCATGTCGCCGCCGGGGTCACCACCGGCGAGCTGGACGCGATCTGTCACCGCTACATCGTGGAGGAGCAACGGGCGATCCCGGCTCCGCTCAACTACCGCGGCTTTCCGAAGTCCATCTGCACCTCGGTCAACCACGTCGTGTGCCACGGCATCCCCGGCGACCGCCGGCTCAAGCGGGGCGACATCGTCAACATCGACATCACGGTGATCAAGGACGGGTTCCACGGGGACACGAGTCGGATGTTCTTCATCGGCAAGCCGCCGCTCATCGCGGAGCGGGTCACCCGGATCAGCCGCGAGTGCCTGTGGCGGGGAATCGACCAGGTGCGTCCCGGGGCGCGGCTCGGCGACATCGGCCACGCGATCCAGCAGCACGCCGAGGGCAACAACTGCTCCGTGGTGCGCGAGTTCTGCGGCCACGGCATCGGACGGGTGTTTCACGAGGACCCGCAGGTGCTCCACTACGGCGTGCCGGGGACGGGGGTGCGAATCGAGGCGGGGATGACGTTCACCATCGAGCCCATGATCAACGCGGGCCGGCGGGGCGTGAAGATCCTCCCCGACGGATGGACCGTGATCACCAAGGATCGGAGTCACTCCGCCCAGTGGGAGCACACCATCCTCGTGACGCCGGACGGCTGCGAAGTGCTTACCGTGGCCGACGGCGCGCGCGATTGAGCTCCGCCGGGCGCTACCCTCGTCCATCGCCGGCCTTCCCCGGGCCGGCGGCGAGGCGAATCGGCCCGGGGCGGCCCGAGTCCCCCGCGCGAGGCCGCTGACCGGTGCAGGCGGAGCTTCGCGCCTCCCTCGAGCACCGTCAATCCGGAATCCGGGCGCGATTCGACGCCGGAGCGCCGGCCGGCGAGCTGGTCGCGGAGCGGGCGGCGGCGGTGGACGACGCGCTTCGCGGGACCTGGGACCACCTCGGACTGGACGGCGACACGGCGCTCGTCGCGGTCGGCGGCTATGGCCGGGGGGAGCTGCATCCGGGATCGGACGTCGACCTGCTGGTGCTGGTCGGCAAGCGGCGGGCGGCCGCTCTCAAGCGACGGCGCAAGGACCCCCGCATCGAATCGTTCGTCGCCGCGTCCTGGGACCTCGGGCTCGAGGTGGGGCACGCGGTGCGAAGCGTGCGACAGTGCGCCGACGAAGCCCGCCGCGATCTCACCGTCATCACCAATCTCGTCGAGTCCCGTCACCTGGTCGGCTCGCGCGCGCTCTTCGAAGAGATGCGCGAGGCGGTCGCGCCCGCGCGCATGTGGCCGGCCGGGGAGTTCTTCAACGCCAAGGAGCGCGAGCAGCGCGAGCGGCACCTTCGCCACCGCGACTCGGGCTACAACCTCGAGCCGAACGTGAAGGAGGGACCGGGCGGACTCCGGGACATCCAGACCATCGCGTGGGTGGCGCGGCGCTACTTCGGCACCCACGAGGGTGCGATGCCGGGGCTTCGCGACCTCTTCGATCACGGATTCCTGACCGAAGAGGAGTTCCGGAGCCTGCGCGACGGCCAGGAATTCCTGTGGCAGGCGCGCACCGCGCTCCACTACCTCGCCGGCCGCCGCGAGGACCGCCTGCTCTTCGATCGCCAGATCGCGATCGCGGTGCACTTCGGGTACCGCGACGCCGACCACAACCTCGGCGTCGAGCAGTTCATGAAGCGCTACTATCGGGCGATCCAGTCCCTGAGCCGATTGAACGAGCTGCTGCTCCAGCTCTTCCGCGAGCGTTTTCTCGACCGGGCGGGACGGCCGTCCGTCCGGCGCCTCAATCGCCGCTTCCAGGTGCGGGGCGGCGAGATCGAGGTGGTGGACGGAGACGTCTTCCGGCGCCATCCGTTCGCCCTGCTCGAGCTCTTCCTCCTGCTCCAGCAGCACTCCGAGCTCGGGGGCGTGCGCGGATCGACCATCCGCCAGGTCCGCCGCCACCTGTACCTGGTGGACGAGGAGTTTCGCGGCGACCTCGCCTGCCGGAGCCTCTTCCTCGAGATCCTGCGCGAGCCGCGCGGACTCGCGCGCGCCCTGCGGCGCATGCACGCCTACGGGATCCTCGGGCGCTACCTGCCCGAGTTCGGCCGGATCACCGGGCTCATGCAGTTCGATCTCTTCCACGCCTACACCGTGGACGAGCACCTGCTTCGCACCGTCGCGTACCTGCGCCGCTTCGGTCGCCCCGACCACCGCGACGAGCTCCCGCACTGCTCGGACGTATTCGACACCCTGCCGAAGCCGGAGCTGCTGCACCTCGCGGGTCTCTTCCACGACATCGCCAAGGGGCGCGGCTCGGACCACTCCGAGGAAGGCGAGCGCGACGCCGCGGCCTTTTGCGAACGCCACGGGATCAGCCGTTTCGACGCCGGCCTGGTCGGCTGGCTGGTGCGCCATCACCTCACCATGTCGATGACCGCCCAGCGCGAGGACATCTCGGACCCGGCGGTCGTGCGCCGGTTCGCGGACCTCGTGGGGGACGGGGTCCGGCTCGACTACCTATACCTGCTGACGGTGGCCGACATGCGGGCGACCAACCCGAACCTGTGGACGGACTGGAAGGCCTCCCTCCTCCGGGACCTCTACCAGGCCACCCGCCGGGTCCTGCTCCACGGGGTCGACGGACGGGTTCCCGCCGCCGCCGAGCTCGCGCGCGAGTGCCGGGACGAGGCGCGCCGCCAGCTCGCCGGCACGGGGCCCGCGACGTCGCGGCTCGAGGATCTCTGGGAAACGCTCGAATCCGATTATTTCGTGCTGACGTCTCCGGAGGCGGTCGCGTGGCACGCCACCGAGGTCCTCGCGGCGGACGGCGAGCCGGTGGTCGCGGTGCGTACCCATCGCAAGCGCACCGAGGTCTTCTTCCACGTCCGCGACCAGGACCACCTGTTCGCCGCGGCGACGACGCTGCTCGAGCGGGCCGGCCTCACCGTCGTGGACGCCCGGGTGTTCACCACCCACACCGGCATGTCCTTCGACTCGTTCACGGTGGCCGAGCCGGACGGGGTGCCGATCGACGAGCCGCGAAGGCGTGACGAGATCCGGCGCGTCCTCGCGCGCGGGCTGCACGAGCCGGGAAAGGCGGTGTATCCGACGAACCGCCTGCCGCGGCGCCAGGTGAAGAGCTTCCCAATCCCCGCCCGGGTCCTGTTCGACGACCATCCCGCCAACGGGCGCACGGTGATGGAGGTGGTGTGCGGAGACCGACCGGGGGTGCTCTCGCGCATCGGCTGGGCGCTCGCCGGGACCGGGGCGTCGGTCCACGGGGCCAAGATCGCCACGTTCGGCGAGCGGGCGGAGGACGTGTTCCGCCTGACGAACCGTGCCGGAAGGCCCCTCGACGCCGAGGAGCGGGAGAACCTGCGCGCCCACATCGCGCGCGCGCTCGGACCGCGTGAGGGGGAGTAGTTGCGGGTCAGCCGCCGGTGACCGGAGGAAAGAACGCGACCTCGTCGCCGTCCGCGACGGGCTGATCGGCCTCGGCGTACTCGAGGTTGACGGCGGACAGCAGGTTCCCGGCGAGCGGCTCGGGTCCGCCGACCCGCTCCCATACCTCCTCCACGGTCGCCGGCAGGGGGGGGTGGAGGCGATCCTCGCCGCGCCCCATGCGCTCGCGCAGACTCGCGAAGTACTTGACCGTGATCGCCATCGCGACGCCACTATAGCCCCCGCCCCGCTACCGGACAAACGCCGGCACGCGCAAGGGAGCGACCGGGGGAGGATCCGCCCTGCGCGCATGGCGAAAGCGCCGGTGCCGCCGGTACAATGGCGTCCGTGCTGACCCATTTCCGAAACGACGGCGCGGCGCACATGGTCGACGTGGGCACCAAGGACGTGACCCATCGGGTGGCCGTTGCGGAAGGCCGCATCGAGATGCGTCGCGAAACGCTCCGCCGCATCCTCGAAGGGGGGCACGACAAGGGCGACGTGCTGGGCATCGCCCGCATCGCCGCCATCCAGGCCGCCAAGCGCACGTCCGACCTCATTCCCCTCTGCCACCCCGTTCCGCTCACCCGGATCGAGGTGGACCTCGACGCCGGCGGCGACGGGGACGCGGTTCGCTGCCGCGCCAGGGCGGAGACGGTAGGCCGGACCGGGGTGGAGATGGAGGCGCTGACCGCGGTGCAGGTCGGCCTGCTCACCATCTACGACATGTGCAAGGCGGTCGATCGCGGCATGACCATCGCCGGCGTGCGCCTGGTGGAAAAATCGGGCGGCCGTTCCGGTCACTGGAGCGCCGACACGGTGGAGGAGGACCAGGTCCGATGAACGACTCCCTGTCCCGGCAGCTCGATCGCCTCGAGGGACACCTGCGCGAAGAGAACCCGATCCTCCTCGATGCGGTGCGAACGTTCCGGCGCCTCGACGAGGTCGCCTGGCGGCTCGGACTCCTGCCGCGCGAAGAATCCCTCGCGACCCAGGTCCCATGGTGGCCCCTCATCGCGGTGCTCGGCACCTTTTCGGCCGGCAAGTCGACGTTCATCAACGGCTATCTCGGCCAGACGGTCCAGGTGTCGGGCAACCAGGCGGTGGACGACCGTTTCACGGCGATCTGCTTCAGCGCCGGCGAAGGCTCGCCGCGCGCCCTTCCCGGCCTCGCCCTCGACGCCGATCCGAGGTTCCCGTTCTACCAGGTCAGCCGTGACATCGAAGAGGTCGCGACCGGAGAGGGGCGGCGCATCGACGCCTACCTCCAGCTCAAGACCTGCTCGAGTCCCCGGGTCCGGGGCAAGATCATCATCGACTCACCGGGATTCGACGCCGACGAGCAGCGCACGTCGGTTCTTCGGATCTCCGACCACATCATCGGGCTCGCGGACCTCGTCCTGGTGTTCTTCGACGCGCGCCATCCGGAGCCGGGCGCGATGCAGGACACCCTGCGCCACCTCGTGGAGCGGGCGGTGGGCCGCGCGGATTCGAGCAAGTTCCTCTACATCCTGAACCAGGTCGACAACACGGCCCGCGAGGACAACCCCGAGGAGGTTTTCGGGGCCTGGCAGCGCGCCCTCGCGTCGAGCGGCCTCACGGCGGGGCGCTTCTACCAGATCTACGACGAGGCGTCCGCCATCCCGATCGAGAACGAGGGGCTTCGGATTCGGTTCCGGAACAAGCGCGACGCGGATCTGGCGGAGATCCGGGGCCGCATGGAACAGGTGGAGGTGGAGCGGGCATACCGGGTGATCGGCATGCTGGAGAAGCTCGCCATCGCCATCCGCGACGAGGCGGTGCCCGCACTCGAACGGGCCCGCGCGGCCTGGCGGCGGCGCGTGCTGTGGGCCGACGGAGCGCTGCTTGCGGTCTTCGCGGCGATCGCGATCGGAATCGGCGCATGGGTCGGATTCGCCGCGGCGCTCGCGTGGCTGGATGCGGCCGGATTCGGAACCTGGATCGGCGCCGCGGTCCTCGTCGCGGCCGGCGGGTACATTCACTTCCGGGTTCGCCGGATCGCCGCCCGGGCCGGTGCGCGGCGCCTGCTTCGCGAGGGCGCGGCGGACTCTCCCATCGTCACCGACTGGCTCGCGCGCGCCTTCGAGCACGGAACCTCGGCGTGGCGCACGATGTGGGTGACCGCTCCGGCCGGCTGGGGGAGAGGCGCGAGGGACAAGATCGCGGGCGTCCTCGAGGAAACCGGCCGTTACGTCCAACGCCTCAACGACCGGTTCGCCGACCCCTCGGGCCGGAGCCGATCGGGCTCCGACCACGTACCGGCCCCGGGTCCGGACACGCTTCCGGCCGTGGGAGCGGACTCCACTCCCGCCGCGGACCCGGACTCACGTCCGGACGCGCCAGATCGCGCCGACCGCGACGAAGCGGCTCAAGGC
Organism: Immundisolibacterales bacterium; assembly: GCA_026712715.1. Lineage (GTDB taxonomy): Bacteria > Pseudomonadota > Gammaproteobacteria > HK1 > HK1 > JAJDXW01. The sequence continues at coordinate 88,392 of JAPOPW010000066.1, forward strand.
CATGGCGACGAACACCCAGAACCAGCCGTCGGCGCTTCCGACCGCAAGCAGTCCGAAGAGCCACGCCTGTAGCGCGCCATAGACGTATCCGTGGGCGTCGAGCAGGCCCGAGGCGGTCCCCGCGAGACGCCTTCCCGCGAGATCCACCGCAAGCGCCGCCACCGGGGAAAGGTTCACGCTGAATCCGCCGAGGAAGAGGAGCGCGGCCGCGAGCAGTGCGTGGTCGGCGGGACTCGCCGCGATGCACAGCATCAGCACCCCGCTCGCCGCCCCCGCGATGGCCACCACGATCGAACGGTTGCTCCGGAACACGAGGTCGGACAGGGAGCCTCCGGTCAGTGGCGCGAGCAGGTAGCCCAACGGGTAGGCGAACGTGACCCAGGCCATGGTCGCGAGATCGAAGCCCCCGACCTGGGCGTAGTAGACCGGCGCCCACGAGACGATGCCGTAGCGCACCACGTTGTCGAGACCCTTCACCTGGCAGGCGACGAAGAAGCGCCAGTTCGAGAGGAGGTGGAGGTAGGCGGTGAATCCGTGCGTGCGCCCTTGCGCCGCGGTCTCCGCGTCGCGCGAGACCTGATCGTCCTCGGAGTAGGGGGGGAGCCCGACGTCGGACGGCCGGTCGCGGGCGACAAACCAGAACCCCACGCCGAGGACGGCGATGAGCAGGGGCGGGTAGCGAAGAGCGGCCCGCCACCCCCATTCGGCCGCAACCAGGGGGCTGACGACCCAGACCAGGAGCAGCGCGATGCCGGCCGCGGTGAGGACCCAGCCCATCGCCCGGCCGCGCTCGCGGCGCGACCACCATTGCGCAATGAGCCCGATGCCGGGGGCCCAGGTCGCCGCGTTCACGAAGCCGACCACCGCCCACGGGATCGCGAGCGACGCGATATCGTCTCCGAAGCTTGCGACCACGTTGAACGCAGCGGTGGCGAGCGCCCCCGCGAGCACGACCCTCCGGTATCCGAACCGTTCCCCGAGTCGGCCGTGCACGAGGTCGCCGAGCGCGAAGCCCCAGAACATGCACGAGTTGATGAACCCGGTGTCGGCCGCGGTGATCCCTAGGTCCTCGATGACCTGCGGCTGAATGAGGCTGAAGTTGAAGCGGCCGAGGTAGTTGACGCCGTAGAAGACGCAGAACCCCGCGAGCACCCGCCACTTCCAGTAGCGGTAGCCGTAGAGCACCTCCGGCTTCATCGCGGGGGCGTTGCTCTCGGGATTCGAATCGGGACCGGAGGCGGGAGCGGGACGCCGGCGAATCCCGCTCCGCCGCCTCAGCCGGCCGGCCGCCGCGCCCAGCCGTCGCGCAGCGTTACCGTCCGGTTGAACCCGTGGTCCTCGTCGCGGCAGAAATATCCGATCCGCTCGAACTGGAAGCAGGCGCCGGGCGGGGCCGCGGCGAGAGAGGGCTCGACGCGAGCGTCCTCGATCACCTCGAGCGACGCGGGGTTGAGGTCTTCCGGACCACCCGGATCGGGGACCCGGAAGAGGCGGTCGTAGAGCCGGACGACGGCGGGTCGCGCCCGGGCCGCGGACACCCAGTGAATGGTGCCCGGCACCTTCCGACCGTCCGCCGCGCGTCCGCCACGGCTCTCGGGGTCGAAGGAGCAGTGGACGACCGTGACCGCCCCGGTCGCGGGATCGGTCTCGAACGACTCGCACCGCACGATGCAGGCGTAGCGAAGCCGGACCTCCCGTCCCGGGGCGAGACGGCGGAATCCCGGCGCGGGCTCCGCCATGAAGTCGTCGCGCTCGATGAAGAGCTCGCGGCCGAACGGCAGCTTGCGGGTGCCCGCACCAGGGTCGCGGGGGTGGTTGAGGGCGTCGAACTCCTCGAAGGCGCCTGCGGGATAGTCGTCGACCACGAGCCGCAGCGGCCGGAGCACGCCCATCGCGCGCGGGGCGCTCCGGTCGAGCTCGTCGCGAACGCACCGCTCGAGGAGGCCCATCTCGGTGCGGCTCGCCTTCCGGGTGACGCCGACCCGCTCGCAGAAGTCGCGGATCGCGGCGGGCGGATAGCCCCGGCGGCGCATGCCGCGAAGCGTGGGCATCCGGGGATCGCTCCATCCGTCGACATGACCCTCCTCGACGAGCTGGGCGAGGCGCCGCTTGCTCATCACGGTGTGCTCGAGGTTGAGCCGGGAGAACTCGATCTGACGGGGACGGGCGGGCGGGCGGACATGCTCCAGGATCCACTCGTAGAGCGGCCGATGGTCCTCGAACTCGAGGGTGCAAAGGGAGTGCGTGACCCCCTCGATCGCGTCCGCGAGCACCTGGGCGAAGTCGTAGGTCGGATAGATGCACCAGGCGTCGCCGGTGTGGGGATGGACGGCGTGGCGGATGCGGTACAGCACGGGATCGCGCAGGTTCAGGTTCCCCGACGCCATGTCGATCCGGGCCCTGAGCACGTACGCGCCATCGGGGAACTCGCCCTTGCGCATCCGGGCAAAGAGCTCGGCGCTCTCGGTCGCCGGGCGCTCCCGCCAGGGGCTCTCCCGGCCGGGGAGGGTCAGGGTTCCGCGCGTCTCGCGGATCTCTTCCGCCGACAGCTCGTCCACGTAGGCGAAGCCCGCACGCACGAGCTCGAGCGCGTAGCCGTACATCTCCTCGAAGTAGTCCGATGCGTGCCGGGGCGCTCCCTCCCAACCGAAGCCGAGCCAGCGCACGTCGTCCTCGATCGCCTCCGCGAACTCGCGGCTTTCCTTGAGCGGATTGGTGTCGTCGAAGCGCAGGCGGCACAGCCCCCCCGTCTCGCCGGCAACTCCGAAATTGAGGCACATCGACTTCGCATGGCCGATGTGCAGATAGCCGTTCGGCTCGGGCGGAAAGCGGGTGACCGGGCGCCCCCCGGCCGCGGCCAGGTCGGCGGCCACGATGCGGCGGATGAAGTCGGTGGGAGCGGTGGCGGTTGCGGGCCGAGTGTTCATGGGGCCGCGATTCTAGCCCGGTTTTGGCGCCCGACTTCGCGCCGCGCGCACGGAGGCGGGCGCGGGCGGGAATTCCGGGCCGTCGCGGGCCGGGCCGACGGCGAACGCGGCGAGCTGCGGGTAGAATTCGAGAAAGTCGGCTTCGAGGGGTCGGTACCGGGCGCGGATCTCTTCCGTCGCGCCCGCGAGGTCCGCCACCCGCCTCGCAAGGCGGCCGAACGTGCGCTCGACGCCTTCGAGCCAGCGATAGGAAACGAACCAGTCCTCGGCGACGATCCGCGGGACGAGATCGCGCAGGCGCGGCGGTAGGAGAGGTCGATGGTCGAGGAGAATCCGGTACGCGCGCGCCGCGAATATTTCGAGAGATACATCGGAAAACGCGTCGAAGTGATTGGCAAGAAAATGATCATAGGCAACATCGACGATGATCCCCGACACCCGGCGCGGCGCCACCCGGAGGCGGCTCCGCCTCCACACGGGATGGCGGTCGGTAAAGGAATCGATGCGGCGATGCATGCGGATCCCCGCCAGCAGCGGGGTGGGGGGGAGACGATCGAGCCGACCTTTGACAAAATCACCAGCCAGGTTGCCGGCGAGCAGCAGGGGCGGCTCGGCGGCGAGCCGGGCATGGGCGAGATGGTTCATGGCGAGCGCCTTTGTGTTTCGCCCCGGCGTCGCGTATAGGTAGCGCGCGGAGAGACGAAGAATGGATTTCGAAACGGCACGGTTCAATATGGTCGAGCAGCAGGTCCGGCCCTGGGAGGTGCTGGATCAGGCGGTGCTCGACCGGCTCGCCGCGGTACCACGCGAGCAATTCGTGCCGGAGGACTACCGCCGTCTCGCATACGCCGACACGAGGATACCGCTCGGCGAGGGCGACGTCATGATGCCCCCCCGCGAGGAGGGTCGCCTGCTGCAGGCGCTCGCCCTCACCGCGCGGGACCACGTGCTGGAGGTCGGCACGGGCAGCGGCTACCTCGCGGCCCTTGCCGCGGGCCTCTCTCGGCGGGTGACCACCGTCGAGATTTCTCCCGAACGCAAGGCGCGTGCGGGCGAGACCCTCGCCGGATTCGACAACGTCGAGGTGATCGAGGGCGACGCGGTGCGGGGATGGGCGGCGGCGGCGCCCTACGACGCGATTGCGGTGACCGGCTCGCTCCCCGAGCTCGACGACGCGTTTCTCCGCCAACTCAAGCCGGGGGGGCGCCTGTTCGTCGTGGTGGGCGAGCCGCCCGCCATGGAGGCGCGTCTCCTTACCCGCACCGGTGCACACGACTGGGCGACGGAGAGTCTCTTCGAGACGGTCCTGCCGCCGCTGGCCGGCGCCCGGCGACCCAACCGGTTCGAATTCTGATTCCGAGAGGATTTCGCATGAACAAACGATTCGGCATTCCGTTTCTGCTCCCGATCGGCGCCGCGGCGCTCCTCGCCGCAGCCCCGACGACCGCCTCCGCGCAACATCTCGATCTCGCCGGTGCGTACCGCGCCGCGGCGGAGAACGATCCGGAGTTCCAGGCCGCGGCGGCCACCCGCGATGCGGCGCTCGAATCGGTCGCGATCGCCAGGGCTGCGCTTCGCCCGAACGTCTCGTTCGGGGGCTCGGCGACCCTCGTTTCGGACAGCGTCCGGGAGCCGGACACCGGGTCGGATACCTACTCGCGTCTGTCGCTCTCGCTCGAGGCGAGCCAGCCCGTTTACCGTCCGGACCGGACGGTTCGTCTCGGTCAGGCCCGAATCAGGGAAGAGAAGGCGGAAGTCGATTTTGCCGTGCGCGTGCAGGAGCTCATCGACCGGGTGGTGGAGCGCTACTTCGGGGTGCTGGAGGCGACCGACGACTACCGCTTCGCCCAGACGAACCGCGAAGCCATCGCGCAGCAGCTCCGGCAGGCGCAGCAGCGCTTCGAGGTCGGCCTTATCGCCATCACGGACGTCGAGGAGGCCAAGTCCCGGTTCGACCTCGCGTCCGCGCGGGAGATCGGAGCCAAGAACGCGCTCGACAACGCGCGCGAGGCCATGCGCGAGACCATCGGCGAGTACCCGGAGGAGCTTGCGTCCCTCGGGGAGGACCTTCCCCTTCGGATCCCGGACCCGGCCGACATCGACGAGTGGACCGGCACCGCGCTCGAACGCAATCTCATGGTCCGGTCGGCGAGCTTCGCGGTCGCCATCGCGAAGGAGGGAATCCGGCTGGCCGGGACCGGGGGCGAGCCGGCGATCGATGTCTTCGGACAGGCGCAGGCGCAGGACAGCAACCGCAACCCGGTAGGCCGGGAAGACGTTTCGGCTTCCGTCGGACTGCGGCTGCAGTGGCCGTTCTACACCGGCGGCCGGGTGTCCGCCCAGACTCGGGAAGCCCGTGCGCTGCACCGCGAGGCGATGCACATGCAGGAGCGGGCCCGCCGCAACGCGGTCCGACTGACCCGACAGGCGTACCTCGGCGTCGAGTCCGCCATCGCCCGGGTCGGGGCGCTCACCCAGGCGGTGGTATCGAGCCAGAGCGCGCTCGATGCGGTGGATGCGGGGTTCCAGGTCGGCACGCGCACGTCCGTCGACGTGCTCGATGCGCAGCGTGACCTGTTCCAGGCCCAGAACGACCTCGCGGCCGCACGCTACGACTACATCCGAAACGCGCTGAAGCTTCGGCTGGCCGCCGGCACCCTCGTCGCGGACGACGTCGACACGATCAACACGTGGCTCGAGTAGTCGCGCCCGGAGAAACCGCCGGTTCCGTCGGCCGGCGGGCGCCGGTGCGCTCGCGCGACGCGGGTCAGTGGTTCTTTCGAGCCAGGTAGCTTCGCATCTGACCGATCACCACCCCCGTCACCCGCACCCGGTCCGGCGCATAGCGCAGGGCCTCCATGTGCGGGTTGGCGGGACGGAGCTCGACGGCGGCGGGCGGGCCGGGAAACTTGCGGATGCGCTTCAGGGTGGCCTCCTCACCGTCGACGATCGCGACCACGATCTCGCCGTCGCGGGCCTCCTCGCGGCGTTCCACGATCACGATGTCGCCGTCCAGGATCCCGTCCCCGACCATCGAGTCGCCGCGCACCCGCAACGCGAAGCATGGCCGGTCGCTGCGCAACAGGGCGGGCACATCGAAGCTCTCCGGAACCTCGACCGCCTCGAGCGGCCGCCCGGCCGCGATCGTGCCGGCAAGGGGGACCTCGTCGCCGACCGGATCGCCCCGCAAACGGACGCCGCGCCGCCGGCCCTGCATGGGCTCGACGAAGCCGCCCTCGATGAGAGCCTGCACGTGCTTGTGGAGAGATCCGCGCGAACGCAGCCGTAACCCGGCGCAGATCTCGTCGAGCTTCGGGGGGCGTCCGCCCCGGCTGCGGTGCTCCTCGAGCCAGGCGAGCACGTCGGCCTGCCGGCGAGTCAGCCAGACGTCGTTCACGCCGGCGGGTCGCTCGTCCCCGCCGGACCGCCCGCCGGTCGCGGACTACCCTTCACTTCCGCGATCCGCGTTCATGCGACGAGGGTGCCGTTCGCAACCGGGAACGACGGATGGAGGAGGACGACCCCTTCGTCCTCGCTCACCGTGCCGAGCACGAGGACCTCGGACTTGACCCCGGCGATCCGTTTCGGCGGAAAGTTCATGACCGCCACGACCTGCCGGCCGACGAGGTCCTCGGCGGCGTAGTTCCGGGTGAGCTGGGCGGAGCTCGTCCGCATGCCGAGCGGACCGAAGTCGATGCGCAGCACGTAGGCGGGGACCCGCGCCCGAGTGTTCGGCGCCACCTCGACGATGGTACCGGCGTGAATCCGGACCCGCTGGAACTCCTCGAAGGTCACCTCCGGGGCCGATCCCTTCACCGCGCCGCCCTCCCCTGCTCCGCGACCGCCTTCATGGCCGCCTCGATCTCGGCCCGATCCCCGAGGTATCGGTGACCGATTTCGCGCAGCTCGGCGTCGAGCTCGTACACGAGCGGCACCCCGGTCGGGATGTTCACCCCGAGGATCTCCTCCTCGTCGAGCCCGCCGAGGTGCTTCACGAGGGCGCGAAGCGAGTTTCCGTGCGCACACACGAGCACCCGCTCTCCGCCCCGCACCCGGGGTGCGATCGCTTCGTTCCAGATTGGCATCATCCGCTCCACGGTGTCCTTGAGGCACTCGGTGCGCGGCAGGTCCGCGACCCGAGCGTACCGCGCATCCGCTTGCGGGTGCCGGTCGTCGCCCGGTTCGAGCGCAGGCGGCGGCTCGTCGTAGCTGCGCCGCCATCTCAGTACCTGATCCTCGCCGAAACGGGCCGCCGTCTCCGCCTTGTTCAATCCCTGCAAGGCGCCATAGTGGCGTTCGTTCAAACGCCAGTCCCGGACTACCGGGATCCACATCCGGTCCATCTCGTCGAGCGCGATCCACAAGGTGCGGATCGCGCGCTTGAGCACCGAGGTGAACGCCACGTCGAGCTCGAACCCTCCTTCGCGAAGCCGGCGACCGGCGGCTCGGGCCTGCTCGCGCCCGACTTCGGTGAGGTCCACGTCGGTCCACCCCGAGAAGCGATTTGCGAGATTCCAGGTGCTCTCGCCGTGGCGAAGCAATACGAGCGTATGCATCGGGTCCTCCGGTTCCTCAGGCCGCCGCCCCGAGCTGGCGATCGATGACGGCCATGGTGCGGTCGCGCGCACCGCGATTCGCCAGCACGAACTCCCGGCCCTCCTCTCCCATCCGATGCCGGCGATTCGGATCGCGCAGCAGGTCGACGACGGCCGCCGCGAGGTCCGTGGTGCCATGGACCACCCGCACCGCCCCGACCGCCCGGAGCGAGGTGGCGAGGTCCGCGAAGTTGCGCGTATAGGGACCGGAGAGAGCGGGGATGCCCAGGCCGGCCGGCTCGAGGAGGTTGTGCCCGCCGATGTCGACGAGACTCCCGCCGACGAAAGCGAGGTCCGAAGCGGCGTAGAAGATCGGCAGCTCCCCCATCGTGTCGCCGAGGAGCACATCGGCGCGCTCGTCGAATCCCTCGGTGCGAAGCGATACGGAGAAGCCGAGGCGGCGGACGAGAGACGCGACCCTCCCGGCCCGCTCCACGTGCCGCGGAACCAGGATGAGGCGGCAGCCCTCGACGTTCGCCCGCACCCGGGAGAGCGCGGCGAGCACCATCTCCTCCTCGCCCTCGTGAGTGCTCGCCGCGATCCACACCCGGCGGCTCGCGCCAATCTGGTGCCGCAGCAACTGCCCGCTCTCGCGGGCCGCGGCCGGAACCGTGACGTCGAGCTTGGTGTTTCCCGTGACCACCACCCGATCCGCGCGAACCCCGGTCGCGACGAGCCGTTCCGCGTCGGCGCGGGTCTGCGCTGCAACCGCGGTCACCCGGGCGAGCGTCGGCGCGAAGAGGCGGCGAAAACGCCGGTATCCGGCCGCGGATCGCTCCGAGAGCCGGGCGTTGACGTAGACCAGCGGAATCGACCGCTCGGCGCAGGCGTGAATGAGGTTCGGCCACAGCTCGGTCTCGAGCACGATGACCGCGCGCGGCGCGGTGCGGGCGAGAAAGCGACGCGTCGCGCCCGGAAGGTCCCACGGCAGGTAGCGCTGGACCACCCTCCCGGAGAACAGGGCTTCGCCCCGGCGGCGCCCGGACGGCGTGCTGGTAGTGAGAAGGACCGGCCCGCGGTACTGTTCCAGCATGAGGTCGAGCAGGGGAAGCGCAGCCTGGACCTCGCCGACCGACACCGCATGCACGAGAATTCCGCCCGCTCCCGCGGCGGGTCCGAAGCCGAGCCGTTCGCCGACGTGACGGAGATAGCCCCGGTCGCGGCGAGCCCGCCACGCGAGGCGCAGCCATACGTACGGCATCATTGCGTAGAGAGCGATCGTGTACAGGACTCGCATGCCGGCCGGCCGCTAGGCTCCTTGAAGGGCCCTGATCCTTTCAGATGAGCCGAATTTCGAAAGCGGTATCAGGAACGAATCGTACGAGGCTGCTGCCGCTACGGAGCGGCCGGGTCTCGAACAAGGATGGATGGCTACGAACATGTCTCGTCGGTCCGAGGCCAGGCCTCGCTAGCCCGGAAATCCCGTGAAGAGGAGGCCGTCTGGCCCCGTAACCGGTTATAATTCAGTTGCTTGAGCTGGATCTAACCAGGAGCCAGACGGTGACAGAATGTAACCACGAAGCGTTCTCGTTTTCAAACTGCCGCAA
>JAPOPW010000081.1 GCA_026712715.1 Immundisolibacterales bacterium
GAACCTGGTGCTTCGCCGCGATCGCCTGAACCGGCTGATCCCCCCGTAGCGTTTCGAGCGCCACTCGCTTCTTGAAGGCCGCCGTGAATCGACGCCGTCTCGTCGCCATACCCTTGCCCTCCTGCAGGCTCCGAGTACACCTTGGCGACCGGTCCAATTTTCCGGGACCACCTCAGCAGCCTGAATCCGCAAGGTCGGGCTCGCCGCACGCTTACGCCGGCCAGGTGTCGTACTCCTCCTCTCCGGTGGCGCCTGTGCGCAAGTCGTGCCAACACCTTCCCGGCAATCATGCATCCGATGGCGCTGGTCGTGACCTGCTCGACGCAACCTGAACGCGCAACGGCGGACGCTCCGAACGCCCAATGACCCCGAGCTTGACCGCTGTACTTGTTCTCGGTGCATCGCTCGCGAGCTGGGCGCTCCTGCTCGTCGTGAGCCGCGTGACCCTGCTCGCCCTGCGGCTCGATCCGTGGCTGTTCACCTTCATCCAGATGATGGCGGGCGGAGCGTTCCTGCTCGTGGTCGGCGGGCGCTCCGGGGGGCTCGTGGAGGCTTTGCGCGATCCCGGTACCTGGATCTATGGCGTGCTGCGGGTTGCCACTGCCGCGTTCTTCACGGCTGCCCTGATGCATACCACCACGGCCAACGCCGCTTTCCTTGGCATCGTGTCCGTGCCGATCAGCATGATGGTTCTGTGGCTCGTCCTGTCGCGCACGCCCTCTCGGCGCGAGCTGCCGGGACATGCGGTGATCCTTGTGGGACTTGCCCTTCTTGCACAAACCCTGGGAGAAGGCTGGCGCAATCCCGCCATCGTTCTGATGGTCCTGTCCGAGCTCTGCGTCGTTGCCTCGACGCTGATTGGCGAACTGCATCCACTCAACCTGACCGACGATCCTCGCCAACGGGCGGGGCTGACCGGGATCATGCTGTTGGCGAGCGCCTTGTTCATGTTCCTGGCCGCGCTCGGGCTGGGTCTTCTCGTGCAGTGGCTGCCGTCCGTCCGCACGGCGGTGTCCGGTAGCTTGACCTGGATGGCCAATCCTGCGCTGGCGCTCGATTTGCGCCTTTGGGTTTCGGCGGTTCTGGTCGGAATTCTGCTGCGCGGACCTTCGCTGTATCTTTCCCTGAAGGCCATCCATCGCGTCCGTACCGAGAACTACATCGCCGCGATGGCAGCGCTTGCGTTCTTGAGCCTCGCCTTCGAGTTGGCAGCGGCAACCCTTGACCTGCTCGAGCTGCCCGCGGCGTTGACCTCGACAACCCTGTTCGGCGCGATGATGGTACTCGGCTCGCTCTTCGTGCTATGGGCCCGATCGAGAAGCGGCGCGGGAAGAACCGACCCAAGAATTGTCAGGGGATGAACCTGCCTTTCCTGCGCGGATACCTAATCGAACACGACGAACTGGTGCAGATCGTGGGCCAAGCAACGAGGTGGCTCGCCTCGTCGTCTTGAACGGCCCGAGGCTCGTACAGTTCGAGTAGCCCATCGCGGAAGCTGCTGGAGAAGCTGGCGGACTACCGCGTCGGCGAGCGGTTCCAATCCGGCAGCGGCGCGACGTGAGCCGCCTAGGGAAGTCTTGGCGTCCGCCCCTGGCGCCAAGCCACGTGCCGACGTGGATCCTGCGGGAGCCGGTCCACGAACGTGTTCCAGAATGTGCATTCGGTAACACTGTCCTCAACGCAACATATTTGTTGACTTTCGGCCGTTTTCGTCGGTACCGTCTCGGCCATCGTGAGCTGTGCTTGAGGGTTGGCCCGCGACACCAGTACCTCGAACCCCCAGAGAACAAAGAATCAATCAGGAGAGCCAACATGAACCCGATCCACCGACTCTTGCATCGCAGGACACCCGATGAACGCAAACGAACCTCGCCGTTGGCTGAAGAAGCGCGGCTGCACCTTTCATTCCCACAAGGGCGGTAGTGGACACCTTTCGGTTCCGCTCGGCGAGCGGACGTCACAACTGCCGATCCACGGCTCACGGCGCGAGCTCGGGACCAAGCTCGTTGTCAAGATCAAGAAGGACCTGGGACTGCGGTGATGTTGTCCTATCCGATTAACCTCGAGGCGGACGACGCAACGGTGTTGGCCACGTCTCCCGACTATCCGGAACTCAGCACCTTCGGCGAGGATCGAACCGAGGCGCTCGCTCGCGCCGCAGACGCCCTCGAGGAAGCGATTGCGGCCCGCATCCACCGCGGTGAGGGGATCCCCTCCCCTTCTGCCGGTGATGATCGGGCGGTGGTGCCGACCCTGACTGCCATCAAGGTGATTCTCTATCAGGGCATGCGCGAGCAGGGAATCGGCAAAGCGGAGCTTGCGCGTCGTCTCGGGTGGCATCTTCCGCAGGTCGACCGCGTCCTCGATGTCCGGCATCGTTCGCGGCTTGATCGGATGGATGCGGCGCTCGGGGCTATCGGGCGGCACCTCGAGGTGAGCGCGAAAGAAGACTCCTCACTGGCGGCGTAAACAACAGCCGGTCGCGCCCGAGCCGGAGCGCGCGGTTCCCGGCCGAGCCACCATCCGGCAGGGCGGTTCCTTGCCGGCCCGGTGGGGGATCGCTACGATTCAATCGCATTCAGAAAAGGGGAACGAGCATGCGGGCACATTTGAAGGTCATGGCGGGCGCCCTCGCGGCCGCTCTCGCGCTTGCGGCCGGGTCGGTACAGGCGCAGACCGTACGCCTCGGGGCGGACGTCGATGCGGGCACGATGGACCCGCGGGTCATGCGGGACACGACCGCCTACCGGGTCAACAACCTGCTCTACGACGGGCTGGTCCAGCTCGATGCGAACCTCCAGCCGGTCCCGGACCTCGCCGCGAGCTGGGAGAACCCGGAGCCGACGGTGTGGATCTTCAACTTGCGCGAAGGGGTCTCGTTCCACGACGGCTCGACCCTGACCGCCGACGACGTGGTGTACACGTTCGAGACCATCCTCGACCCGGACCTCAAGGCCCGGTTCCGCTCCCTCTTCACGCCCATCGAAGTCATCGAGGCGGTGGACCCCCTGACGGTCCGCATCGTGCTCAAGGAGCCCTACGCGCCGCTTCTGAGCTACCTCGACATGGGCATCGTGCCGAAGGCCTACGTCGAAGGGGGCGGCGACCTGTCCTCCGCGCCGGTCGGAACCGGGCCGCTCAAGCTCGACTCCTGGGAGCGTGGCGCGAAGATCGTCCTCGTCCCGTTCGAGGGCTACTTCGCCGGGCCGCCGGCCATCGATCGTTTCGAGTTCGTGGTGGTCGGGGACAACACCGCGCGGGCCCAGGCGTTCGAGGCGGGCGACCTCGACATCATCCAGTCGCCCCTTTCCCCGCAGGACATCAGCCGGCTCGCGGCCGACGACCGGTTCGCAAGCTCGATCTCGGGCGGGCTCGGCATCACCTACCTCAACATGAACGTGTCGGACCCGCTCATCTCGGACCCGGCCCTTCGCCGGGCCCTCGCCGCCCTCGTCGACCAGGACACCATCGTCAACACCATCTACGAGGGGGTCGACCAGGTCGCGGGCTCGATCCTGCTGCCGTCCTCCTGGGCCTACGACGCGGGGATCACGCAGCCCGCGTTCGACCCGGCGGCGGCCGCCGCGGCCTTCGCCGAGGCGGGGTGGAGCGACACGGACGGCGACGGCGTCCTCGACAAGGACGGCGCGGCGTTGCGCCTGACGCTCTCCACCCACAGCGAGGACCCGAACCGCATCCAGGCCCTCGAGTACATCCAGGCCATCTTCAAGCAGAACGGGGTCGACGCCGCGATCAGCATCGCCGACTGGCCGGCCTTCTCGGCGGCCGTTCGCGGCGGCCAGCACCAGATCGCGCTCCTCGGCTGGCTCAACATCGTGGACCCGGACCGGCTCATGTTCGGCCAGTTCCATTCCGCCGGGACCCTCAACTGGGGCAAGTACGCCAACGCGGAAGTGGACGGGCTGCTCGAGACGGGCCGCGCCACCATCGACGCGGCGGGCCGCACCGATGCCTATCGGGCGGCGGCCCGCATCATCGCCAGCGAGCTTCCGTACTACGTGATCGCCTACCAGGGTTACCAGGTGTTCCACACCGATGCGGTGAGCCTCACCCCGGATGCCCGCGGCATGATGCGCTCGGCGATCGGAATGCAGTGATTCATCGGGACTGAGCGCCCCGGCCGGCCGGACCTCCCCCCGGCCGACCGGGGCGCGCTCCGCGCTTCGCACCGGCGCGCGCCATGATCGCGTACACCCTGCGGCGGCTCGCGCTCTTCGTGCCCATGGTGGCCGGTATCGTCGCGGTCACCTTCGCGATCATGCTCCTGCTGCCCGGAGACCCGGCCGTGGTGCTCCTCGGCGAGGACGCGACGGACGAGGCGGTGCGCGACATCCGGCGGGCTCTCGGCCTTGACCGGCCCTGGTACGTACGGCTCGGCTCCTACTATGCCGACCTCCTTCGGGGCGACATGGGGATGTCGATCTTCCAGAACCAGCCGGTCGCGGACGCGATCGGGCAGCGCCTCGGGGCGACCCTCGAGGTCGCGGTCGTCGCCCTGCTCCTTTCCATCGTGCTCGGGGTGCTGCTCGGGATCGCGGCCGCCATCTGGCGCGGAACCGTGATCGACGGCGGCTGCATGCTGTTCGCGCAGCTCGGCGTCTCCATGCCCGTCTTCTGGTTCGGCATCCTCCTCATGTACCTGCTCGCCATTCGCCTCGACGTGCTGCCGTCCATCGGCCGGGGCGATCCGCTCCTGTTCGCCCTGGGGGACCTGCTGCGCGGCCGGCCGGGGCCCCTCCTCGACTCCCTCGCCCACATCGCGATGCCGGCCCTCACCCTCGGCCTCACCAACGCCGCGGTCATCTCCCGGCTCATGCGCTCGTCGATGCTCGAGACCCTCGGCCAGGACTTCATCCGCACCGCCCACGCCAAGGGCCTGCTGCCGCCGCGCATCACCTTCGTGCACGCGCTCCGCAACGCGCTTCTCCCGGTGGTCAGCATCATCGGCCTTCGCTTCGGTGCGCTGCTCGGGGGCGCCGTCCTCACCGAGAGCATCTTCGGCTGGCCGGGGCTCGGCCAGCTCGCGGTCGCGGCCATCTCGCAGCGCGACATCCCCCTCGTGCAGGGGGTCGTGCTCTCGTTCGCGATCGCCTTCGCGCTCGTCAACCTGCTGGTCGACCTCATGTACTCGTTCATCGACCCCCGGATCCGGTTCGAGTAGGCCGTGGCCAGGCCGCGGATCGCCGGAAACCTATCGCTCGTGGTCGGGGGCGCGATTGTGCTCGCGATCCTGCTCTTCGCCCTCCTCGGCCCCACCCTGTCCGGCTACTCCGTCGAAGGGATGGACATGCGCAGCCGCTTCGCGACGCCGACGGCCGATCACTGGCTCGGGACCGACAACTTCGGGCGCGACCTCTGGACCCGCATGTCGGTCGGGGCCCGGGTCTCGGTGAGCATCGCGCTCATGTCGGTCGGGATCGCGGTGCTCGTCGGGGCGACCGTCGGGCTCGTCTGCGGCTACCTCGGGGGGTGGGTCGACCTCGTCGTCATGCGGGTGGTGGACGTGTTCCTCGGGTTCCCGCCGATCGTGCTCGCGCTCGCCATCGTGGCGGCGCTCGGCCCGGGGGTCGTCAACCTCACCATCTCGCTCGCCGCGGTGTTCTGGACCGAGTACGCCCGGGTGGTCCGCTCCGTCACCCTCGCGCAGCGCGAGATGGACTACGTGACCGCCGCGGTCGCCCTCGGCGCCTCCAGCGCGCGCATCGTGTTCCTCGAGATCCTGCCGAACGCCATCGGTCCGGTGATCGTGCTCGCGACCCTCGGACTCGGGACCGCGATCATCGCCGAGTCGGGCTTGAGCTTCCTCGGGTTCGGCGTCGAGCCGCCGACCCCGACCTGGGGCTGGACCCTCGCCTACGGGACCCGGTACCTGCGCTCGGACCCATGGCTCTCCACCGTCGCGGGGCTCGCAATCATGGTCACGGTCCTTGGATTCAACCTGTTCGGGGACGGGCTCCGGGACATCCTGGACCCGCGTGGGGTGGCGCAGCGGGTCCGCCGCACCCCGACCCAATGATATGCACGCATTCGTCACCGATCTTCGTCGCTTGCCCGAACGATCGTGCGAATGTTCCGGGCTCGGGGGAAGGATTGCGCGCGCAGGCGCGAGATTGCGCGGTCTTCGCGCCGGCGCAAGCGATTCGGCGTCCGCCGGCCAAGAAATCAAGGGAAAGGGCACGCATTTAGGGATGGAAACACCATGAATCGGCACGAAAGCTACCGGCACGAGTTCACCACTTTCGCGGACGGCTCCGACGCGTCCCTCACCCTGCACCGGATCACGGGGGGGCGGGACGGGCCGACGGTCGGAATCTCGGGGGCGGTGCACGGCAACGAGAACACCGGGTCGCAGACCATCCGGGAGCTCTTCCCGGTGCTCCGGGACTCGGCCCTTTCGGGCAGCGTCCTGCTCCTCCCGGTCGCGAACCCGCGCGCCTTCGCGGCCAACAAGCGCTACACCCCGGTGGACGAGATGAACCTCAACCGGGTGTTTCCGGGAACGACCGGCGGCTGGTTCTCCGAGCACCTCGCGCACGCGATCACGGGGGAGTTCCTCGAGAAGATCGACATCCACGTCGACCTCCATTCGGGGACCGACCGGCCGACGGTCGACTATGTCTACATCATGAACGCCGAGCCGCTCTCGCGCGCCTTCGGCTCGCGCGTGCTCTACCGCCCCCGGCCGGACACGGGGGGGACCTCGTACTCGGGGACCACCAAGGACGTCACGGTCGCAAGGCGCGGCATCCCGTCGGTGGTGGTGGAGCTCGGCGGCGGGATCGTGGACCAGGGGCCCTACGTTCGGCGCAGCGTCGCCGGGGTGCTCAACATCCTGCGGGCGGCGGGGGTGCTGGCCGGCGACCCCGCGCCGCCGCCCGCGCAGACCGTGGTCGGGGGGATCGAGATCATCCGCCCGACCCACGGCGGCTGGCTCGAGACGGAGGCGCCGCCCCTCGGCGAGCCCATCGCGGGAGAGGCGGTGCTCGGGCGGGTGGTCAGCCCCTACACCTTCGAGGAGCTCGAGGTCATCCGATCTCCGGTGGCGCGGGGGATCATGATTCTGAGCCACCTCACCCGCAATCTCGTGGAGCCGGGCGACTACGGCTACATGGTGGGCGACCTCGATGCCGCGGCGCACTGACCGGCGCCGGGTCCGCCCCGCGGCCGGCCGGGCGGCGACGGGGTCCTGATGCGGGGCGGACACGGGTGACCGGCGCGACGGCGGGACGGGATCCCGCGGGCCGGCTCGCCGTCGAGGGGCGGGATCCGGGGAGGGACGAGCGGGCTGCCGGGAGGGAGGCCGCGAGCCTGCTCGAAGTCGAGGGGCTGACGACGGTCCTCCATCTTCCGGGGGGCGCGGCGCGGGTCGTTCGCAACGTGAGCTTCGAGGTCGCGAGCGGGGAGACCCTCGGAATCGTCGGCGAGTCCGGCTGCGGCAAGACGATGCTCGCCCTCTCCCTCATCGGCATGGCGCCCCATCCCCCCGCGGGAGTCGTCGCGGGGGCCGCGCGGTTCCGGGGCGACGACCTCCTCGCCCTTCCCGTCCGGGCCCTCCGCGAGGTCCGCGGCCGGGACATCGGCATGATCTTCCAGGAGCCGATGACCGCGCTCAACCCGCTGATGACGGTCGGCGAGCAGATCGCGGAGGTGGCGCGCCGCCATCTCGATCTTTCGCCGCGGGCGGCGCGGGGGCATTCCATCGAGATGCTCGAGCGGGTGCGGGTGCCGGACCCCGATCGGCGGGCGCGGAGCTATCCGCACGAGCTCTCGGGCGGCATGCGTCAGCGGGCCATGATCGCGGCCGCCCTCGTGTGCGACCCGGCGATCCTCATTGCGGACGAGCCGACGACCGCGCTCGACGTGACCATCCAGTCCCAGATCCTCTCCCTCATCGCCGACCTCCAGGAACGGCTCGGCATGGGCGTCATCCTGATCACCCACGACCTCGGGGTGATCGCGGAGACCGCAGACCGGGTCATGGTGATGTACGCCGGGCGCAAGGTGGAGGAGGCGCCGGTCGCGGAGCTGTTCGCCGACCCGCGCCACCCCTACACCCGCGGGCTCGTCGAATCGGTCCCGATCGTCGGCCGCGGTCGGGACCTCCCCCTTGCCGAGATCGCGGGCACGGTGCCGGAGGCGGGAGAGGAGCCGGCGGGATGCGCGTTCGCAAGCCGCTGCGGCAGGGTCGAGGAGCGGTGCCGGCGCGAGGCGCCCCGCTTCGCCGAGCGGCGCGGCGGGCCGGGGAGCCGGGGGCGGCGCGGGTGGCGGGGGACGGCCTGCCACAACCCGTGGGGCGGAACGGCGTGAACCCGGGACCGGACGGAGCGGCGGGCGGCGGCCGGCCGCAACCTTCGGGGCAGGGCGTCGGGACTCCCGAACCGGAAGCGGCGACGGTCCTCGAGGGTTCCGGTCTCAGGAAGCACTTCCGCATCGCGGGGATGCTCTCCCGGGACCGGCACAAGGTGGTGCGGGCGGTCGACGGGGTCGATCTCGCGATCCGGCGCGGCTCGACCCTGGGCCTGGTGGGCGAGAGCGGCTGCGGCAAGTCCACGGTGGGCCGGCTGCTCCTCCGGCTCCTCGAGCCGAGCGCAGGGATCATCCGTCTCGGGGGCGAGGACATCACGGCGGCGCGCGGCCGGGAGCTGAGATCCCTGCGGGCGCGGATGCAGATCGTCTTCCAGGACCCCTTCGCCTCCCTCAACGGGCGCTGGCGGGTCGGCGACATCCTCGCCGCGCCCTTCCGCATCCATGGCTCCGTCGAGAAGGGCGAGGTGCGGTCGCGGGTGTCGGAGCTGCTCCGCCGGGTCGGGTTGAGCGAAGCCGATGCCCGCAAGTTCCCGCACGAGTTCTCCGGCGGCCAGCGCCAGCGGATCGGCATCGCCCGCGCCCTTGCGCTGGAACCCGAGGTGATCGTCTGCGACGAGCCGGTGTCGGCCCTCGACGTCTCGGTGCAGGCGCAGGTAATCAACCTGCTCCGGGATCTGCAGCGCGAGCTCGGCGTCTCCTATCTCTTCATCTCCCACGACCTCGCGGTCGTCGAGAACATCAGCCGCGAAGTCGCGGTGATGTACCTCGGGCGCATCGTCGAGCAGGCGCCGCGCGACCGGCTCTTCGACTCGCCCCGGCACCCCTACACGCAGGCCCTGCTCGAGGCGGTGCCGAGGACGGATGCGGCGCGGCGCGGCCGCCGGCCCCCGCCCCCGGACCCGGGGGGGGGGCCGCGCGCCCCCGACCACCCCGGCGCGCGCCC
>JAPOPW010000071.1 GCA_026712715.1 Immundisolibacterales bacterium
ACGGCCCGCGAAGGCGCCGGTCGCGGCGCCTCGGAAGACCATGGGGCGGGTCTACGGACTCGCCGTTCGCTTCGGCCGTCCGGCCGGCGGCGCTTCGCTCCTCGTCGGCGAGGGCCTGGAGACCGTGCTCTCGGTGCTGACCGCCGTTCCGGGGCTTGCCGGGGCCGCCGCGCTCGCCGCGGGGAGCCTCGGCGCGTTCTCGCCCCCGCCCGGCGTCTCGCGCCTGCTCATCGCCCGCGACGGCGACGCCGAGGGCGAGGCCGCGGCCGAGCGGCTCGCAATGCGCTGCGCCGAGGCCGGCATCGACGCCACCGTGCTGGTCCCGGAGCGCGGGGACTTCAACGACGATCTGCGCGCCCTCGGGACCGGGGAGCTCGCCCGGCGGGTGGGGCGATCGCTCGCGCGCTGAGAGGAGGGGGGGAGCGGGGCGGGGTGCGATTCGTCCACGAAGAGAGGAGAGAGCGATGGCCCCACTCGTCTACGCCGGCGTCGGAGCGCGGAGAACCCCCGGGCCCGTGCTCGACGTCATGCGCCGCATGGCCCGGTATCTCGCGGAGAAGGGATGGCACCTCAACACCGGCGGCGCCGACGGGGCGGACACGGCGTTCGTCGAGGGCTCGCCCGCCCTGTGCACCGTGTTCCTGCCCTGGGAAGGCTACAACGGCTGGACCGGTCCGGAGTGCGTGGCGTTCGGCGACAAGACGCTCGCCAGGCTCCAGCCCTTCGCCGCCGCCCACCACGACGCCTGGGAGCGGTGCAGCCCCCGCGTGCGAAAGCTCCACGCGCGCAACGTCGCCGTCATCGGGGGCGTCGATCTCACCCCGCCCGCGTCCGCGGTGGTGTGCTGGACGGAAGGTGGACGCGTCACCGGCGGCACGGGCCTTGCCATCCGCCTCGCCGAGAGTGCGGGCATTCCCGTCTTCAACCTCGCGAGCGTGCATCCGCGCGACGTCTGCCTCGCGATGAACCGCATCGCCCGGGCCGCCCGCGCGAGCGAAGCCGCGTGAGCCGACCGACCGTCCTTCGCCCGAGCGGTGCCGACACCCCCACCGCTCACGCCCTTCTCGCGACCGGGGCCAGCGTGGCGCACGTCCTCGCGCCGTCAACCCGCGCGGGCGCGGGTCCTTCGCTTCGCTCCGGCCGCCGGGGCGGTGACGGCGCTGCGGGCGCACGCCACGGCGGACCCCACTCGCCGAAGGGCGCCACCACCGAGGACCGCACCATGCACCGCACCGCCATCGTCAACCTGAAGCACCACCCGGACCTGCAGGAAGCGCTCGAGGACCGCGAGGAGTTCGAGGGCGTGGTCCGCGCCGACCGCCGCACGCGGTGGGGCAACCGGTTCGTCATCGGCCGGCACGGCACCCGCGAAGAGGTCATCGAGCGCTACCGCCGGCGGCTGTGGCAGCGCATCCGCGAAGGCGAGGTGAGCCTCGAGGACCTCGAGGGCCTGCACGGCAAGACGCTCGCCTGCTGGTGCCATCCGAAGCCCTGCCACTGCAACGTCCTCGCCCGCGCCGCCGCCTGGGCCGTCTCCGTCCTCGCCGGCCGCAAGGCCGCGTGACGCGAAGGCCCGCGGGCGAACGGCACGGCGCGAAACGAGGCAGTCCCGCCGGGCCACCCCCATCGCAACCCCAACCCAACCCCAACCCGAGGAGATCCCCGATGGCCCCCCGATACGTCATCCGCACCGTCGACGAGGACTGGATCGATCCGTTCGATGCGCCCGCCCGCATCGACGACGAGCGCGCCGCCCTCGAAGAGGCGAAGCGCCGCGCCGGCGCCCACCCCGAGTGCACCACCCGCATCATCGACCGCCACACCGGCGTCACCCTGTGGCGCAGCGACCCCGACGTCGCGCCCCGCTTCGAGGTCGTCGCGGTCGATGCCACCGTGTTCCACGCCCTTCAGACGGACCTGCCTCTCCCGGGTGACGTGCTCTCCTCGCACAAGGAGAAGGACGACGCCTGGACCGCGTTCTACGCCGCCATCGAGGAGCCGGGGGGCGACGACATCATCGTGCTGCGCGACACCCTCCCCGGCGAGATCATCCTCGCGTCCTCCGACGACGACCTCTACCGCGCCGATGCCGCGCAAGGACGGCGATCGGCATTCGCATGTGATCGTCGTCGTTCCGATCCGCGTCGCCGTCTCCCACGATCCCGACGACGCGCCCGCACCGCCCGGTCCGGTGGGCTGCCTTCCTCCTGCGTCGTGCCGCCGACATCCCCCCAACCACACGCCCTCCGCAGTGCAGGGACATCGTGTCCGAGGCAAACTACCTTCAACAGACTGATTGGACAGTATTTTTTTGGATTTGTCCAGCGCGAATTACTGAGAACGTTAGTGGTTCCAGGATGGGAACTGAAGCACCTACCTGTGACGTCTTTGCGGGCC
>JAPOPW010000072.1 GCA_026712715.1 Immundisolibacterales bacterium
AGCTCCTTCACCGTGCGACCCGCACGGAACAGCTCGACCATCTGGCGCCGGTACTCCGGCGCGTACCGCGGTTGTTTCTTCGACATCTGAACACCTCCTCACAACAGTGTCAGGCTGTCCACAAAATCGGATCAACTCCACCGAGCGAAAGAGCAGAACGGCGAAAGGGCGGCGACTCTGCCCGTGCCTTGCACACTGGAATGCTACAAGGTCTTGTAGCCAATTCTTTGAATGGGGAGTGCAAGTCCCTTTAACTGAATGCAGTATTGAGTGTAGTCCGAAAACGCAACTGAACTGCACATCCTCATTTTCGAAACCCTGTGCCAACGCCAGGAATGATCCGAGAATGTTCCGTCCGTCCGAATACCAGCGGATTGCGTCTGGACAACCCCGTATGGCGGTTGCCTGGAAGCGCCGCGCAAGGTCCGGAAAACCGCCCGTGCCGCGCGTTCCCGAGTACCTTCGCGCCCGACGCGATTCCCGCTTCCAAGCGTCTCCTGCGGACGTTGGTGCGACCTGGGCTCCCGAAGTTGCGCCCAACTCGGCGTTTCCCCGATGCGACAGCGAAAGTGACTGCGATTCTCTCCACCTTGCGTGGAAAAGAGTCAATGCGGGAGTAAGATTGCATCTCCCCACGTATATCGGGATTCAAATTCAACTCAAATCGGTCAAGGCCGCACGGGCGCGGAATGCCGAATTGACTCTCGGACGTGAATGATGACGGTTGTGGCTCTGATACTTGAACGCGCGTTCGTGCGCCCACGGGCGCGCACCGGCTGAAGCCATGAGCAGCCCCTCAATCTCCCAACGCCGGGCAAAGCAAATCGTCGAGCGCACGGGTGGCGACCGTATCCGGCGCGGCAAGTCCGACCGCCTCGAGGTCGGCACCGGAGGCCTTTTCGCGCGAACAGGGGGCACCCGGACTGTCCGGGTGGGCGGCAACCTCTCCGAGTCAATCGGGAGCGATCACACCACGCGCGCAAAACGGGTCGTACAGACCGTGCGGGGCCGGACGCGCATCGAAGGCCGCACGGACAACATTCTTCTCGGCGGGGGGATGAGCGAAGTTCACGCGGGCGCGGAGCTCGTAATCGCCGGGATGAGCGACCATCTGGTGATCGGGGCAGGCATCCGGGTTACCGCCCCCCTCGACCTTTGGGTGGCGGGGGTCATCGGGATCGAAGAGAAGCTCGCAACCGCGAACGCCGACGGGGCGTTCATCGATACTGCCCGGACCCTGTTCGAGCGCGAGTATGGCACCGGGGTCCACCACGCGGCGTTCGCGTCCTTCTCGGGCGCGGTCTACGCCACGCAGGCGACCGGCTTTCGCAAGCTCATGAAGGTCTCGTCCGGGGTCCGGAATCTTTCCTCGGGAGGGGGCGGCGGCGACAGTGCCCCGGCGTCCGGCCCCACCTCGACCGCGCCCTCCCCCGGAGCGGAGTCCGAGCCCGGGCTTCTCCCGGGTGCGGCAGCATCACCCGGGCAGGACGCGGGTTGGGATTCAACGGATCTCGCGCGGGTTGCAGACGAGGCCCGAACCGGCGAAGACGCCGCGCAGTACCGTCGCACCGAGAGCGCCGCCGAGACGATGACCGAGCTCCAGAACGCCGCCCGCAACCAAGTGGCAGGTGAGGGCCCGGAGACAGCGGCGCGCGCTCCCTCGCGGATGCAGAGCGCCGAAGGACCCTCG
Source organism: Immundisolibacterales bacterium (assembly GCA_026712715.1). GTDB lineage: Bacteria > Pseudomonadota > Gammaproteobacteria > HK1 > HK1 > JAJDXW01. The sequence goes on from JAPOPW010000072.1 coordinate 1,691, forward strand.
GCAGATGCGGCACGCGCCACAGTTGACAACGCCGGTCCGTCTGAAGTCCAGCCAGTACCCCCTGCCCCGGACCGGCACGACGCACATCGGACCGAACCCTTCTGGTCGCCGTCTTCCCGGCGAAGGCGCGCCTACACCAAGGGCCAGGTGCGGGTCGGGGAATCGTTCGACGATTTCCGCTTCGAGGCGGTGGTCGGCGAACGCCCGGACAAGCTCTTGAGCGACGATGCGCAGGACAACTGGGATGGCGCCGCCTTCGGCATGCTCTACGAAGCGAGGGACGAGGTGACCGACATGTCGCACCGGATGCTTCAACGGGCAGATCCCAAGATGGCCCCGGGTGACGTCTCGAACATGAGCGCCGTCGATGCAAGGCGCCATATCCTCGGGTTGCGAAACGGCGCTCAGGACATCGGCGACGTCGAGGAGGTGGGGCGGCTACAGGACCTCCTGTACGAGCTCGACCACTATGCGTACGACCGCTACGCAACGGGCCTTGCCGGAGCAGAAGCGGTGCACGAGGCAACGCCCCTGAAGCTCCCCTCGCATCTCGACGGCAATGCGCTCGAGCAGCAGTTGAAGGCGCTTGCACAAGAGCAGTTCGCGCTGACGGACGACCCGAACATCTCAAGTCCAAAGCGCCACGAGGCGAGCAAGCTCGGCACGGCATATTCGATGGCCGCCCAGGACGTGAGCCACGGACTGCACCCCCTCGAGAGCCTTCAGCGGATCCTCGATTCCGGGCTCGGCGAAGCCGACACCCACGTCTTTTCCCAGGCCGCCTCCCGGATCTCGGAAATCATCACGCCGAGTACCGCTCGCACCACCCGGGTCCCCGCCGCCCGCTCGCTATGGTCACGGGCGGGGGACATCGCGAGCTCGCTCCTGGCGAGGGTCAGGTTCGACTCGAAGCCGGGCGGCGGGTTGTCGCAGGCGGACGAGATCTCTTCGGGACACCCGTCCGTCCGGTTCCTGGACGAGCCGCAAACCGGGCGGCTCCCGGTCTCGAGCACGGAGCGGCGAGCGCCGGTGCACGGTGTCGAATTCGGCCCGGATCTTGGGGATGTCCCAGGGGACGTCTCTCCGGGCGGTGCGGACCCGGGCAATTCGATTGCTTCTCCCACAAGACGCGACGAGCCGATTGGAGCGGCTTTCCGCCTTCGTCCATCCCTGGACCAAGACGGGGCGCACTGGTCGCTTCCCGGTGCGCTGGACGAATCCAACGGGAAACTGCCTTGGTCAGATCCTGAAGACGCATGAATCGTGCCTTGCGTTTGAGACGCGCAGCAGTCGGAAGAGCGAGGTTATGAAAGGCCCCTCGCTTCTTCTCAGCATGGTCGACCAGCCAATCGTGGTGCTTCGCGCCCACCATCCGGCTTCCTGCCCTGCGTTGTTGTCGATTCCCACCAGGAACGATTCGACGTCCACCGTGCTTCCTGCCCCGATCCTCTCAAGCGGCGGGTCCACCAGTACCCACTCCGCGCAGCCCCTGGTTGTCGTCGCACCTGGACGGATCTGGGACGCCATGTGTAGTGCAGGCCACCGTCAACAGACTGCACATTGAGGTAGCTGCACTGCGGCAGAACACGGGGTAGGCTTCAAGAGAGCCGATGAGTAGCACGCCGACAGTTTTTCGGGCGCGGCGCGGATCATGAGCGAGAACGGTCCGGGCAAACGCCGTAGCTCCCCCGATAGCTCGCCCGCCGAGGCGGGCGGACCTTCCGGGGACAATCGACCGCTACCGTGGCTTCTTCGCCAGAAGATCTCGATCCCTGACCGGGTGGCGGGCCACCTCAATCGAGTCGGCATCGAGGACCGGGTCATGCCGACGCGTCGGCGCCTGACGGTGCTGAACGCGCCCGGCGGGTTCGGCAAGACGACCCTCCTTGCCGAATGCTCCCGGCACCTTCGCGATGACGGGATCCCCGTCGCCTGGATCTCCGTCGATGAGCAGGACGAGCCCGAGGTGCTCGACACCTACATCGCGTTCGCGTGCCAGAGCGCCGTGGCTGGGACGAGCGACGGGCAGGAGAGTCCCGCGACGCTCGATCACGGCGAGGCACTCAGTGGAACCGAGAGCCGGACCGCGTTTGCGATGCGCGAGGTCGCAAGTCTTGAACTGCCGTTCGTGCTGGTGTTCGACGAGCTCGAGCGGCTCCCGGATCCGGACTCGGCGGCACTCCTCGATTTCCTGCTCAAGCGCGGTCCGGCCAACCTGCACCTCGCGTTCGCATGCCGACAGCTCCCGAGCGGGGTGGACATTGCCAGCGCGCTGCTTGAAGGCCGCGCCGCGATGGTGTCGGCAGAGGAGCTGCGGTTTTCGAGGACGGAGGCTGCAGAATTTTTCGATCGGAAGCTGTCGCGAGCTCGACTTGACACGCTGATGGCGGAGTCGGCGGGCTGGCCTTTCGCGCTCAGGATCTCGCGCAACGAACTGGACAGTGGCGGACGGGGGGACGCGCGCGCCGCACAGGAGATCGTCGAGAACTGGGTCGAGTCGCGGCTCTTCCCCGGACTTGGAGCCGAAGAGCGCGACTTTCTGCTTGATATCGGACTGTTCGAGTGGATGGACGCGGCGCTCCTCGACGAGGTCCTCGAGCGAAACGACTCGCTGCTACGGATCAAGACCATGTCCGTTCTGGTGGGCATGCTCGAGCCGGTCCAGAGCGAAGGCACGGATGTCTGGCGTCTGCATCCGTTGATCCGCGAGCATTGCTTGAGACGGCGTTTCAGGGAGACACCGGAACGCTTTCGCGCCATCCACCGGCGGATCGCGCACGCGCTCGCGCGAAGGGGCCAGACCGCATCTGCGATGCGGCACGCGGTCGACGCGGGGGAACCAGCGCTTGCGGGCGACATCCTCGAACGCGCCGGCGGGGTGCGGCTGCACGCGTCGGAAGGCTCTGTGGAGTTCCAGGCTGCAGATGCGCAGCTGACCGAGGACGTCATCCAGGGGCGTCCGCGGCTCGGGCTCGTGCGTTGCCTGTCGCTGCTGCTTTCCGGGCGGACCGAAGAAGCCAAGGAGAGATTCCGGTCGTTGGCGCCGAGCCTCGATGCCAATGGAGCGGATGGGGGCGACGCTGCACTCGATCTCTCGGTGGAACGATGCACGGTCCGGGGAGTGATCGCCTTGTACGGCGGTGAGCGTCTCGGCGGCGAACTGCTCCAGTCGCACCTCGTCGAGGTTGCGAGGCTTGCCGAGTCGCCGCGTGTTGATCGGGTAACGCGCGGGATCATGGAATTCAGTTTGGCCATGGCGGGGACCATGAGCGCGAATTTCGAAGCAACGTTGAATCGTTGTGCGCGGGCACGACAGTACTTTGCGCAAAGCCGTTACATGTTGGCCTTCATCGATCTGCAAGAGGGTCAGGTCGCCATGGCGCGAGGGCGCGTTCGGGAGGCGGCGGCGCTCTATCGCCGCGCAGAGCAGGTCGCCAAGGCGCGCTATTGGGTGGGTCCCGAGCCGGCGACGCTCTGCCGGACCCTGCTGGGCGAGCTGGCGCTTGAAACGGGTCGCACCGCAGCGGACGCGGAACTCACCGACATGCCCGAGACGCTCCTGACGGGCAGCTCGCCCTTCCAGGCCTTTACCGCGGCGAGCGGCGCGGTGATCGATTACAAGCTCCGGGACGAGGGCGTCGAGCGCGCGCTTGCGGTCGCCGGGGAGATGCTCGACTACGTGCGCGGAGCGGCGTTGCCGGCGCTCGTGCGGTACGTGGCGGGGCTCAAGGTCTCACTGCTTGCGACCGCGGGTCGGATCGCGGAAGGCGAGCAAGCCTGGGCAAGCGACGATTTGCCCGAGAGCACGGCGGAGTGCCTCGACCTTGAGAGCCAGACCTGGCGGGAGATGGAGGCCCTCTCGTGCGCGCGGCTTCGTCTGCTGATTGGGCAAGCGCGCTTCGAGGACGCCCGGGACTTCGCCGCCGAGCTTTGCGCGGGGGCGGCGGAGCGAGGGCTGACGCGCACGGTGATGCGCGCGCTGGTGCTGTCGATGGTGCTGGAAGTCGCGGCAGGCGATGCGGCGGCAGCGACCAAGCATCTTGAGTCGTATCTGCGGGTGTTCGCCAAAACGCCGTACACAGGGCCCCTTGTACGGGAGCGCGAGGCTTGCACGCCGCTTGTCTCCAAGTTCCTCGCCGTGAACCCCGACGCCACTCGCAAGGAGACGGCGCGGTTGCTTTTCGAGGCGATGGAACGAGCGAGTGAACCGCCACTACCGGCGCTGACAGTCCGCGAGCGCGAGGTACTGGAACGGCTCGAAACGCAGGGCGACAAGCAGATTGCCGAGGCGCTCGGGCTGAGCGTGCACGGCGTGCGGTATCACCTGCGAAACCTATTCGAAAAGTTGGGGGCGCGGACACGGGGCGAGGCGGTGCGCCGAGCGCGCGAGAGAGGTGTCAGCGCAGGCGAGTCCTGAGGCGACAGCGCACGCCCGGGGCAGTCCAGGATGGGTGGGACCCGGGGGTTGAACCAGCGCGGGGCCACCCATCGTGGAGACTTGGCGCGGTCTCACCGTGACCGAGGCAGCAACTTGGCGAAAGTGATTCGAGTCGCGCGCAATGAAGTCGGGCGCGACTTCGTCGCGGCGGCGGCTTTCCCGCCGCCCCGGTGGAACCGGCCTAAGTCGCCGGGCCTTCCTCGAAACCGACGCGATCGACGAGCCGGCTCGCCGCCTTGCGGTGGCGGGCGATCTCGCTCAAGGGAAGCGGGTCGGTCCGGAACTCTCCGAGCGACTCGATGAGCGGGTCCGTGGCCACGCCCGCCTTGACCGGGTACTCGAAGTTGCTGCTCGCGTACATCCCCTGGGCGACGTCCTCCGCAAGGAACTCGATGAGCCGTATCGCGTCCTCCCGGTTCTTCGCCCCCTTGATGACCGCCGCGCCCGAGATGTTGACGTGCTGGCCGGGTCCGTCCTGATCGAGGAACTGGACCCGAATCGCGCGCGCCCAGTCCTGCTGCTCGGGCTTCTTCTCGTTGGTCGCCATCTTGCCGACGTAGTAGGTGTTGGCGAGCGCGACGTCGCACACCCCTTCGTAGATGGCCTTGGCCTGCGCGCGGTCGTTGCCCTGGGGCTTGCGGGCAAGGTTGGCCTTCACCCCCTTGAGCCACTCCTCGGCCGCCGCTTCGCCGTCGCGGGCGATGACCGCGGCGATGTACGCGACGTTGTAGCCGTGCTTGCCCGAGCGCGAGCAAATGCGCCCCTTGAGCTTCGGATCAGCCAGGTCGGCGGTCGTGAGCACCTCGTCCGCGCCCACCCGGCTCGTGTGGGCGTAAACCACCCGGGCGCGCGTGGTGAGTCCGAACCAGAGCCCGTCGGGGTGACGGAGCGAAGCGGGGATATTGGCGTCCAGGACCTGCGACTCGACCGGCTCGAGGAGTTCCGCCCTGACGAGCCCGTCAAGCCGTCCGATGTCCACGGTCAGCACCGCGTCCGCCGGATTGTTCTCGCCGGCGGCCTTGATCTTGTCGATCATGCCCTTGTTGGCAAAGACGACGTTGACCTCGATCCCGGTCTCCTCGGTGAACTTCGCGAGAATGGGCTCGATGAGGAAGGGTTGGCGATAGGAATAGAGGTTGACCTCGGCTGCGGCCACGGTACCGGCGAAGAGCCCGGGCGCGAGCGCGGCGAGGAGTGCGGCGCCAAGACGGATCTTGCCGATTCGGGTGACGATGGTGCTTTTCACTTCGCATTTTCTCCAAGGTTTGGCTGAGGTGGCCGGACGCAGGTTCCGGTCGGGTGGTCGCCGCCGCGACCTGCCGAAGCCCTCCCACGAACGATGAGAGTCCGGCGGTTCGAAGCGGCACGAATGGTTTGGTGGCGCGTTTGCAGTACTGCTTGGCGCGAAGGCACGCCCGGTGGCTCACCCAATCGACGGGGCAGAGCACGGCGTCGGCCTGGCCGAGGACCCGTCCGAGCCGCGCGGCGCTGTCGTCGACCCCGCCATCGTGGTGGACGAGCTCGCCGTTCGCCTGGTGAATGAGACTGCGGAAGTGACCGATGAGCCCCGTCCTGCCTCCGACGTACGCGATGCGCCGGCCGCCGAGGTCGAGCAATGGCTCGAGTCCGCCAACGCTCGGGACGCCGGTGCCGAGCATGTGACCGAGGGCCTCGCACTCCGCTCCGAGGTCCCGGACGCGCGCGTTGAGCTCGTCCCTGGCGCGCCTCAGCTTCGAGGCCTCGCGTTCGAGCTCCATCCGTCGTCGACGTTCCGCATGACCGTTCCGGGTCGCGTCTTCGAGCTCGCGCTCGAGGACTTCGATCCGCACCTCGAGCTCTCGGAAGGCCTCACCTCGGCTGAGCGCATGGACTCGGGCCCGGGCTTCGATCAGCTCCTTCTCGGCTGTCCGTGAAGCCCGGGCTTCGCTGGCCAGTTCACCCTGAAGCCGGCAGGCTTCCGCATCCCTTTCCGAGAGCTGCCGACGAAGACCGGACACCGCATCCGACAGCTCCTGGCGTTCCCGCTCGAGAGCCTTGAGTCTCTGGATTCCGGCCCGATTCGAAGCGCCGAGCAGGTGCGAGAGCATGTGCACGTCGCCGAAGACATCGACCATGAAGCGCTCAGGGGAAAACGGATGCGTCATCAGCGCCCAGTACGGTCCCGATATGTCGCCCCGTGCGACCGATTCCGCCCAGTGGGCGCGAAGCTCGGCCTCGGTCCTCATCGCTCGGGAGCGCTCGATCGCGCTCCGGTACTTGCGGTCGAGGACCTTTTGCATCGCCCTGGACACCCGGCCGCGCTCGGACCCGTAGTCGTTCTCGGTCGCGTAGACCAGGCGCCCGTCCGGGGAGAAGAAGCCGTGTCCGCAGAAGTGGCGGCCGGGAGGCGTCGAGAATTGCTCGACCGCCATCCCGCGCTCGAGGTCGAGAACGACTGCGAATCGACCCGGACGGCGGGCAAGGGCCACCGCCGTCCGCCCGTCCGGGGCAATGGCAATGCCGTGGCCACGGCCGGGAAGCCGAACAACTCCATCCGGGAGAAGTTCGCGACCACCTCCGCGAAGCTCGAACCAGTCGCCGAGAGGGTGCCCTCGCTCGGGTCCTCACAAAGCCCCGACATGGACGCCACGAGCCGCGCGCTCTCCGCGGAGAGGGCCGCATAGCCTGGAACGATGAACCGTTCGATGGTTCGATCGACGGCACGGGCGTAGACCGGCACGGGCTGTCCACCGGCGGGGGCCGCAACGAAGGCGGCGGCAATCGCCAGGAGACCGGCGCCAGCGCGGATCGCGATGCCCATCAAAGCGACTCGAGAAAGCGAACGAGCGCGGCTCGATCGGGGGGCTGCATCGCGGCCACCGCATCCCGGGAGGCGAGCGCTTCTCCGCCGTGCCAGAGCACCGCTTCGAGGAGGCTGCGGGCCCGGCCGTCGTGGAGGAAGTACGTGTGCCCGCTCACCGTTTGCGTGAGACCGATTCCCCAAAGCGGAGGGGTCCGCCACTCCTGCCCGGACGCGCCACCGACGGGACGGTTGTCGGCAAAGCCCTCGCCCATGTCGTGGAGGAGCAGATCGGTGTAGGGCCAGATGAGCTGGAACCGGTGCTCGGGCTGGGCGGCGTCGCGCCGAGTCACGAACTTCGGCGTGTGGCACGAAGCGCATCCCGCCCGGTGAAAGAGCGCCTTGCCGCGGAGCACCTCGGGATCGTCCACGTCGCGCCGAGCGGGCACCGCAAGGTTCGACGCGTAGAACGAGACGAGCTCCGGCACCGGCTCCGGGGCCTCGGTGTCGCCGAGGCGGCGCTGAACTCCGGACGGCTTCGTCCGGCAAATGCGTTGGCTCGCCGTGCAGTCTCCCCAGGAATCGGGCAGGTCCGGAGTCGAGATCCCGATGTCGGCGCTGAACGCCTTCGCGGTCTGCTCCCGGACGTTCGGGGTCGATGCCTTCCAGCCGAAGCGTCCGAGCTGACGCTGCCCGGTGCTCGGGTCGTGCACGACGCCTGGCCGACCGGAGATCCCGTCGCCGTCCGCGTCGTGCGGATCGGCTCCGGCGAAGATGTCGCCGGGGTGGACGGCCTCGAGCAGACCGAGCCCGATCATGGGCGGCGCGACGCGAGGCGACAGCATGACGTCCATGGCCATCGGTCCGTATTCGAGGTCCTCGACGGAATAGGCCGGTCTGCGGAGGGAGGCCGTCTCGTCCCCGTTGAGCTCGACCGGGAGCTCCTCGAAGGTGATGGCGATGTTCCCTTCGGCGGGAATCCCGGGCACCGCGAATGCCTGGAGCTGGCTTCCGTACACCGGATCGGGAAGAAACGGAGCCAGACCGGACTCGAGCACCGTGTGCTCCTCGGGCGTGCGCGCGGGAACGGAGAGTCGAATCACCATGGACGTCGCGGCCTCATCGGCGCTTCGTGGCGGGTGTCCGCGGCCATCCTTGAGTTGGCAGCGCTGGCAGGCACGCGCGTCGAAGAGGGGTCCGAGGCCATCGGAGGCCTGGGTCGACGACGGTGAGCTGACCCACACCTTTCTGAAGAGCCCGTTGCCGAGGGCAAAGTCGCGCTGGCCCTCGAAGGTGAGGTTCGCGGAGGGATGAGAAAAGGAATTGGCGTTCACGGTAGCAACGGAGGTGGCTGCCCCGCCCGCCATGCGCTCGTAGGGTTTCGGACAGCAGCGCCGGCGTGATCATGGTCGCGTCGATGGCCCGACCGTTGACGACCAGCTCGGGATTCGCGACGACGTTGACGGTGTAGAGGTCGTTCTCGTCCGATTCCGCGCCATACGAGGCATCGACGTAGTCGACGAGTCCTTCGTCCAACGGTCAGGCATTCACCCTGCCCTCCCAGTCGTCGACGATCGCGTTGCCGAACCGGTACACCTCCGTTTGCTGGTACGGCGCACGAGCGGCGATCCAGGCCGCGCGGGCAGCGCCCAGGGTCGCCTCGCTCGGTGCGGAGACCAGCGCATCGATGGCGGCATCGAGGGCGCGTGCGGTGACGAGCGAATCCTCGTAGCCCGCAAGTGCGATGTCCGCATGGTTGTTGAGAACGGCCTCGGCAGAAGGAGGCTCTCCGGCACCGGCCGGGACCGTTGCCACGGCGAGCGCGAGTCCGGTTGCAAGTGCAAGGCGCATGGCTGTCTTCATGGTGATCAGGTCTCCTGTCGGGAAGCGGGGAGATGGGCGACGTTCGGCCAGCCTGTGCTCACGCGGTCGAGCATCTCGAACGGTTTGGCGACGCCGATTCCCCGCACGCAGCAAGGAAGGAGGGCCCCGCCATCGGATCGGAGGGTGTAAGCAGGGTCTGTGCCGAGCGTCAGCGCTTTCATTCTTCGAATAGTAGTGCGAATCATTCGTATTCACAAGGATGAACTTGGCAGCTCCAAACTTGGGCTCGCGCGTCATGTCGTCAATGGAGGATCTCGCCGAACAACCGGTGTCTGCGCCCAACCCGAAGGAGGAAGTGCATGAGAAAACCGGGTGCACCGCAGCCTGTTTGCGGGCCATTCGGGAGTCGGGAGTCCGGACCCGTCCATCCCGCCGATTCAGGAACCCGCCGTCCGGGAGAAGCTGCCCTTACGCCGCCATGGGGGCAGGGGAGTGCGACACCTGGCAGCCAGCCAGGCTCGCTGAAACGCAGGTTGGGTACCGGAAGCGACCTGGCCGGGCTGGCTCACGCCTGGTTACGGATTGGTTCGATTCAGTCGTCTGGCGAAGAACCGGCGGAGCTCGGAATCCGGCACGCCGAGGTCTTCCCGGAGCTCGGCGCAATATGCGCGCGAGCTGCCGCGAGGTGACTCTGGACGAGCTTGCAAGGCACCGCTCAGGGCTCGTGAGCAACGCCGCGAATGGTGGGCGTACCGCGACCGTGACAACAAGAAGAGTGGTTCAGACGAACGCGGAGAGCACCTCCTCGTCGAGCTCCTGGTACGTCTCGGGCTTCTGCGGCCGGATCTGCGGCGTGAATTCGCTGATCCCCAGGGCGGCGAAGTCTGCAATCCGGTCGATGACGTACTGCGGCGAACCGATCATTGCCCAATCGTTGGGGCCGCGGGCTTCCCTGGCCTCGTTCTCGTCGCGGACGATGCGGATTGGCACGTGCAGGGTCTTCGTGATCTCGTTCGGGTCGCGGCCCACCGCCTCGCAATGGCGCTCGAGCACGCCCGTGAGGTGCCTGACCTGCTCCGGACTCGCGATGACGTTCATGATGTCGCCGTACATCGCGAGCGTCTTGAGAGTACGCTTCTCACCGGTTCCGCCGACCATGATCGGGATGGGATGATCGCCGCCCTGGCGTGGCGCAAGCGCGGCTTGCCTGAGCCGGTAGTACCTGCCGTCGAAATCGACCCGTCCTTCGGAGTGGAACAGCCGCCGGATGAGCGCGCAGGCCTCTTCGAGGCGGTCCGAGCGCTCGCGCATCGACGGGAAGTCCCAGCCGTAGGCCTCGTGCTCGCGGATGTTCCATCCCGCGCCGATGCCGAGCGTGACGCGGCCGCCGGAGACGACGTCGATGGTGGTCGCCATCTTGGCCAGGAGCGCCGGGTTGCGGTAGGTGTTGCCGGAGACGAGGATGCCGAGCCCGAGCGTCTCCGTGACCGCGGCCACCGACGCCAGCAACGACCAGCCCTCCAGCGTAGGGTGCAATTCGTGCTCCATGATCTCGGCGGTGCGGTGCAGCGGGGGAATGAAGTGGTCGTAGGCATAGACGCTGGTCCAGCGCCCGGCCTCCATCACTTCCAGTACGGCCTTGATTCCCTCCCAGGTCGCGTTTTCGTTGACGAGCTGCGATCCGAACATTCTGCTTCTCCCTCTGCGGTTGCGTCCGACTCGATGAGCCGGTGAAGGCCGCGAATACCTGGCCGATGTCCACGAGCGGTGCATCGGGGTCCGTGCCCGCGATTCGGGCACCGCGGAGCACGGTGTCCGGCATCATCGGCAGGTGTCGTCGGCCCCCCGCACTTCGCGGCCATCGTCGATCCGGGCGCTCGCCACTTCGACCGCGGCTTCGCGCTCGTTCTGACGGGCGGCCGCGGCTTCGCGCAGGGCCGCGACGACCGATGCATCCGCTCGTTCGGGCGTGCCGGAGTCGAACGGCGGGTGCGGCGAGTACTCGATTCCGAGCTGAATTCGCTTGGCGGTTACCGCGCCGAACCATTGCGATGCCACGGTGAGAGCGAAGTCGATCCCGGCGGTGACTCCGCCGCCCGTGATGACGTTGCGGTCGACGACCACGCGCTCGGCAACGGGCTCGCACCCGAAGGCGGAGAGCATGGGGAGCGACATCCAGTGGGTCGTCGCCCGTTTTCCCTGGAGGAGCCCCGCCGCCCCGAGAACCAGCGCGCCCGTGCACACGGACGTGACGTAACGGGCGCCGGACGCCTGCCCGTGGAGGAAATCCAGGGTCTCCCGGTCGTTCAGGAGCGGGTTCATGCCCGTCCCGCCCGGCACGCACACGAGGTCGAGCTTCGGTCACTTGGCGAACGTGGTGGAGGGCAGCAGCCGCATACCGCCGTCGGCAACGACGGGATCCGGGGACTTCGCCACGAGGTGCACGTCGGTGTCCGGGAACCGGATGAACACCTCGTAGGGACCGGTCAGGTCGAGCTGAGTGAGCTTCGGGAACAGAAGTAGGCCGATCTGGTATCGCACGGTGGTTCGCTCCTGCCGCCTGGCATTCGACTCTACCAGCGATGCTCCCTTCGCCGCCGCCGCCGCCGCCGCCGCCGGTGGTGGTTCGCGGTCGCGCCTCGCGGCAAGGGCAGGGGAGATTGCCGGGCTCAATCTCTTGTCGTGCGATCCGGTGTTCTTTCAGCGGCCACCCCCTTCATGAACGGGAATCAGCATCTCGAACCTGGCGCCCGGCCCCGGTTCGGAGCGAAGGAGCAGGTTCGCGTTCCATCCCCGGACCAGGCTGTACGCGATGGCAAGACCGAGGCCCTTCCCATCGCCCGCCCCCTTGGTGGTGAAGAAGGGTTCGAACACGTGGCTCTGGAGCCCGAGCGGCACACCGGGCCCGGCGTCCTCATCAGGTTAACCCCAGGGGTGTGGCAGAGCCGCGATTCGCGCGAAGCGGTAGGGTGGATCGCAGTAAAGCGTGGTCGAACGGTTCGATCGAGATCGATCAGGTCAAGCAGCTCGTCGACCGGATCAAGAAGGCACCGACGGATCGGCGCCTGATTATCGAGGGGTGGAACGTAGCGGAACTTGACCAGATGGCACTACCGCCGTGCCACAAGACCTACCAGGCGTTCGTGTCGGGCGACGGCAAGCTGAGCCTCGCGGTCAACCAGCGCTCGGCCGACTTTTGCATCGGCGTCGCCGGAGGCAACCTCATCGGCCTC
>JAPOPW010000060.1 GCA_026712715.1 Immundisolibacterales bacterium
CCGCCCGGCCCGAGGGCGGATGGCGCGGCCCGGAAGACCTGCCCGCCGGCGGCCCGGTTCTCGTCGATCAGCACGACGTCGAGACCGCAGTCGGCCGCGCTGACCGCCGCTTCGACCCCGGCCGGTCCGCCACCGACCACCGCGAGATCGGCGAGCCGGGCGGCGGGGCTCGCCGGCCGGGCCGCCCTTGCGGACGCGCCGGTCAGGTCCGGGCCTCCGATGCGCCGCGGCATTCGACGACGAGGCCGTCGTGCACCTCGACCATGCAGGCCGGCTCCAGCCGTCCGGAGATGCGGATGGCGCATTCCTGGCACGAGCCCATCAGGCAGAACGCGCCTCGCGCTTCGCCCGTGCCGGGACTCCTGCGCAGCCGTCGGCGGCCGTGGGCGATGAGCGCGGCGGCCACCGTCTCTCCCGCAAAGCAGGGGACGCGCTCGCCGTCGACGAAGATCGCGACCGGCGCCCCGCGCGCGCCGATACGAAGCGAGGCGCTCATCCGCCGCGTGGAGCAACGAGACCCGGAGCGAGGCTCAGTGGTCGGGTCCGTTCCGGTGGTGGACGTGTCCGTGGGCGACCTCCTCGCGGTCGGCTTCCCGGATGTCGACGATCTCGATTTCCGCGTGCACCGTGACGCCGGCGAGCGGATGGTTCATGTCGATGTCGACCACGCTCGAACCCACCTTGAGAATCGTCGCCGGGCGGTTGCCCGTGCGGGTCCGGATGAAGACCGGCAATCCGGGAACGAGCCGCTTCGGGCCGAGCACGTGCTTCTTCGACACGCGCCGAGCGGACCCCTCGACGCGCATCCCGAACGCTTCCTCGGGGGCCAGCACGACCTCGAACCGCTCCCCGGCCTGCCGGCCGGCGAGCGCCCGATCGATCCCGGGCAGAAAGCCTTCGTGACCGTAGAGGAGCGCGTGCGGCTCGCGGTCGCGGGTCGACCCGATCTGCGTCCCCGCCGAATCCTTCAGGTCGTAGTGGAGGCGGACCACGCGTCCCCGTTCGACGTTCATTTCCTCGGAAGGCCCCCGCTCGGTGGATGCGGGGTGCATGATGCCGGTCGATCGCGCCGGACGCCAGCGCCGCATGAGCGGTGGGATGACGCCGGCCCGAGCGGTTCGCGCCCGCCGGGCTCCGCGATTGCCGGCGGCCTCCCGGCCTGCAGCCGACCGGCCGACCGGAGGAGCGTTCGCGCGAGCGGGGGACTTGCGCTGCGCAGGCCGGCACCAGGGCCCGCCGGCGGACCGGTCCGCGGGCCGCTCCAACCTCGCGGCGGCCGCCGCAAGCCGCCGGCGAGACCCGGGCCGGTCGCCGCCGAGATGCTCGGGCGGCGCGCGGGCTGCTACTCTCCGCGGGGAGCCGAATTGCATGGCGGACGGACTCCGGCCGGGCGGCGCGGGTGTCGCCGCGACGGCACCGGCCGGAACTCTCGGAGTCGAGGAGGCAGGCATGGGCAAGTCCAGGAAACCGGACCGGTCGAAGAACGCGGCGGAGAAGGGAGGCCGGGAAACGATCGGCGCGCCGGCGAGGATCTCCGGTCGGGTCTACGAGGAGGAGCTGTTCCGCCTCCAGATCGAGCTCGTGAAGATGGTCGAGTGGATCAAGCACCGGGGGCTCAAGGTGGTGGTCGTCTTCGAGGGACGCGACGCGGCGGGAAAAGGCGGGGTCATCAAGCGCATCACCCAGCACCTGACCCCTCGAATCTGCCGCGTGGTGGCATTGCCCGCGCCGACCGAACGCGAGCAGACGCAGTGGTACTTCCAGCGCTACGTCCCGCACCTCCCTGCCGCCGGCGAGATGGTCCTGTTCGATCGGAGCTGGTACAACCGCGCCGGCGTCGAGCGGGTAATGGGGTTCTGCACCGAGGATGAGCACCGCGAGTTCCTGCGTTCGTGTCCGGAGTTCGAGCGCATGCTGGTGCGCTCCGGCATCAATCTCGTCAAGTACTGGTTCTCGGTCTCCGACGAGGAGCAGGAGCGCCGTTTCCAGAACCGGATCGACCAGCCGCACAAGCGCTGGAAGCTGAGTCCGATGGACCTCGAGTCGAGGCGGCGCTGGGTCGAGTACTCGCGGGCCAAGGACGAGATGTTCGCCCATACCGACATCAAGCAGGCGCCCTGGTACGTCGTCGATGCGGATGTGAAGAAGCACGCGCGGCTCAACTGCATCCGACATCTCCTGAGCCTCTTTCGCTACGAGGACCTGACCCCGGAACCGATCGAATTGCCGCACCGGGCCGAAGCCGGCGCATACGTGCGCCCGCCGATGTCCGATCAGACGTTCGTGCCCGACGTCTACCCGGGTGGCGAGGGCGGTCCGGCTGACTGAGGATTCGCTCCGGCGCAGCGCAGCTGCGTCTCTTCGGACGTGCGGTCAGTCGCGGGCCGCGGCCCCGACGAGGTCGGCGAGGGCGGCGAGGAGCCGGTCGTTCTCCTCCGGGGTGCCGACGCTGATGCGAAGGCGGTCGCGGAGCCGCGGCTCCGCGAACCAGCGGACGTGGACGTCGCGGGCCTTGAGGGCGAGGTAGAGCGGTTCCGCCCCCGGCCCGCCTGCGCCGCCGTCCGGCGCGATTTCCGGGTTCGAGCTTCCCCTGGTGGGCTCCGAGCCACGCTCTGCGCGGCCCCCCGGGACGGTGGCGGAGGCGGCCGGAGGCACCGATGCGAGCACGAAGTTGGTCTCGCTCGAAAGGGTGGGGAGCCCCAGCCGCTCGAGTCCCGCGCGCAGGCGCTCGCGTTCCGCCCGCACCCTCGCCCAGTTGTCCGCCGCCCATGCGCGGCTCTCGATCGCGGCGGCGGCGACCTCCGCCGCGAGGGCGTCCACGTTGTAGCTGTCCTTGGTCTTGGTCGCCATCGGGGCGAGAAGCGGCGCCGACCCGAGCCCGTAGCCGAAGCGAAGACCCGCGAGCGAGTAGCCCTTGCTCAGGGTGCGAAGAATGAGGAGGTTCGGGTGCCGGCGGATGGCGGGAACGAGGTCGTATCCGCGTTCCGGATCGACGAAGTCGGCATAGGCCTCGTCCACGAGCAGCACGCCGTCGAACCCGGCCGCGACCGCCTCGACGGTCTCCCGGTCGAGGAGCCGCCCCGACGGAGCGTTGGGGTTCGGCACGAGGGCGAGGCGCGCTCCGGCTCGATTCAGCCGCTCCGCGAAGCGTTCGGGGAGCGCCCAGTCGTCGGTGAGGGGCAGCTCGACGGGACGTGCGCCGTGAAGACGAACGAGGACCTTGTAGAGGCTGTAGGTCGGGGGCGCGACGGCGACGGCCTCGCCCGGGTCCACGTAGGTGGCGAGGGCGAGGCGCAGCAGCTCGTCGCCCCCGTTGGTGGCCACGATCTCATCCGGTTCCAGGCCGTGCAGGCGCGCCGCCGCCGTGCGAAAGGGCTCGCCGGAGGCGGGGGGATAGCGGCGCAGTCGCTCGACCGGGAACCGCGCGAGGGCCTCGGCGACGGCGGGAGGAGGCGGATACGGGTTCTCGTTGGTGTTGAGCTTGACCCCGCCCGCGGGCTGCTCGCCCGGCACGTATCCGGAGACATCCCGGAGGCCGGCACGTTCGTGGACCGTCGCATCCATGGTCTTCTCGTGGCTATGTCAGGCGAGGAGCGGGGTCCGCGGCCGCTTCGCCGAGACGCGCGCCGGTGCGCCGCCGGCGGCCAAGCCGGAGCGCCGCGAGCCGATGCTCGCCCGCCGCAAGGAGGGGTCTCCCCCGTTCGCCGGCTCAGCCGACGAATTCGACCAGCGCATCGAGCACCTGGTTCGGCCGTTCGGACATGAGCTGGTGCCCTCCCTGCCGGATGACCAGTCGCCGCGGGGCCTTCAGGGCACCCTCGAGCTCGCGGGCGGCCGGGGCGGGAGTCATGGAGTCGCGCTCGCCGAGGACGAGCAGTACCGGGCATCGAACCTCGCGGGCGCGCTCGATTCCCTCGGCATACTCGTTGCAGGCGTTCAGATCGGCGAA
This sequence comes from Immundisolibacterales bacterium, assembly GCA_026712715.1. Taxonomy (GTDB): domain Bacteria; phylum Pseudomonadota; class Gammaproteobacteria; order HK1; family HK1; genus JAJDXW01. Next base: position 3,950 of record JAPOPW010000060.1, read on the forward strand.
CAACACGCCCGGCGCCGCGCGTTCGAGAAGCCGCAGTCCACCTGTCGTCATGCATATCCCGGGGATGCTGAAGCCGCCGACTTGAGCCCGGGGGCTGTGTCCCCACAGGGTGACGAGGTCGAGGGCGAGGTGTTCGTTCGCCCGCGCCGGGTCGAGCAGCGCATCGGTCACCCGCATCGGGGCGGACGTGCCGATGAGGGCGATGCCGCGCACGCGTTCCCGGTGGCGGGCGGCCGCGTCGAGAACGGCGAGGGATCCCATGCTGTGCCCGACGAGGTAGGCCGCGTCGATCTCCATCGCCGCGAGCAGGGTCGCAATCCAGTCCGCCATCGCCGAAATCGATTCGAGCGCCGGGCCTTCGGATCGACCGTGCCCCGGGAGGTCAACCGCGATCGCGTTGTACTCCTGGCGCGTGAAGTAGCGCCCGAACAGGGTCCACACGGTGCGGTCCATGGCTGCCCCGTGCACGAACATGACGGTCGGTCGGGCCGGATCGGGCCGGCGACCGTAGCTCGCGGCGAACGCACGCCGTCCGTCGATGTGAAGCTCCATTGCGCCGTGACCCCCGTGTGTCAGCGTTGCGAGGCCCGGAGCGCACGTCCGAGATCTGCGGTGAGGTCGTCCACGTCCTCGATGCCCACCGAGAGGCGGATGAGACCTTCGGAGATGCCCGCCGCCGCGAGCGCACCGGCATCCATGCGGTGGTGGGTCGTGCTTGCGGGGTGGATGACGAGCGATTTCGCGTCGCCGACGTTCGCGAGGTGGGAGAACACTTCGAGCCGCTCGATGAAGCGCTGACCGGCCGCCCGTCCCCCCTTGATTCCGAAGCTGAACACCGCACCCGCCCCCCGTGGCAGCAGACGCGCGGCGAGCTCGTGGTCCGGATGCCCCTCGGCCTCCGGATAGCTCACCCAGTCGACGGCCTCGTGCCGTTCGAGGAAGGCGACCACCACGCGGGTGTTGGCGACGTGGCGGTCCATCCGGATGGAGAGGGTCTCGAGACCCTGCAGCACGTAGAACGCGGTCGTCGGCGCCATGCACGCGCCGAAATCCCGAAGCCCCTCGCGGCGAGCCCGGGTGATGAACGCGGCCGGGCCGAACTCCTCGGTGTAGGTGAGGCCGTGGAAGCCGTCGTGCGGCTCGCACAGGGTCGGAAAGCGGCCCGAGGCGTCCCAGTCGAACCTGCCGCCGTCCACCAGCACTCCCCCGATGACCACGCCGTGGCCGCTCAGGAACTTGGTGGCGCTGTGATAGACGAGGTCGGCGCCGAGGTCGATGGGGCGGCAGAGCCAGGGGGTGGCGAAGGTGTTGTCGACGAGAAGGGGCAGCCCCGCGTCGTGCGCGACCGCGGCGATGGCCGGGATGTCCAGCACCTCGCAGCCCGGATTGCCCACGGTCTCGCCGAACACGAGCCGGGTGCTCGGGCGGATCGCGGCCCGGAACGCGGCGGCGTCGCGCGGGTCGACGAACGTGGTCTCGATTCCGAAGCGGGGAAGGGTGTACTCGAGCAGGTTGTGGCTTCCGCCGTAGAGCGACCGGGAAGCGACGATGTGGTCGCCCGCTCCCGCGATGGTCGCGACGGCGAGGTGCAGCGCGGCCTGCCCGCTTGCCACCGCGAGGGCGCCGAGCCCGCCTTCGAGGGCCGCGACCCGCTCCTCGAGCATGGCGTTGGTGGGATTCGAGAGTCGCGAATAGACGTGCCCGGAACGCTCGAGGTTGAAGAGCCCCGCCGCGTGGTCCGTGTCGGGGAAGACGAAGGAGGCGCTCTGGTAGATGGGCGCGGCGCGGGCTCCCGTAGCGGGATCCGGCGGCTGCCCGGCATGCAGGCTGAGCGTGTCGAAACCGAGGTAGCGAGGGCCGGGCATGGGGCGAAGCGGGATCCGCAGGCTCGTGTCGAAACGGCAAGGGTATCCTCCCCGCGCGCCGCCTCGCAACGATGCGATGCCGGCGTGTCGGCGCCGCCGCGCCGGATCCCGCAAGGTGACGGCGGAAGTCGCCGGAGGGTGCTTGCGATACGCATGGTTCTCGCCCACAATCGCGGCACTCGGCGGGCGCAAGCTCGGTGCGGACCTTCCCTGGAGGGAGGAACGTGATGAAAATCAGCGTCTTTTTCGATAGATCGAAAGCTTGCTGAAAAGGGGAAATCCGGAACTCCGAGCGTGATCCCGAACCGAGGTCGACTGTCGGCACGGCTGGCGGAGGTCGCACTGCGAATTCCGCACCGGCGGGAGGGAGACCTGAACCACCTACCCATCAACGAAAGGAGTGCAATGGGATGAAGGCAACCATCACCAACGCCTTGGCCCTGGCGCTGATGCTGGCCCTCGCCAGCGTCGCGCGCGCCGGGACCCTCGAGGACGTGCAGGCGCGCGGCGTCCTGAACTGCGTCGTCAGCGTCGGCATCGCCGGCTTCGCCTACCCGGACGACGCGGGCGAATGGCACGGTTTCGACGTCGACTTCTGTCGCGCCACCGCGGCCGCCGTTCTCGGCGACCCCAAGGCGATCAAGGCCGTGACCTCGACCGGCAAGACCCGCTTCACCAAGCTGAACGCGGGCGAGGGCGACGTGCTCTGGCGCAACACGACCATCACCTTCTCGCGCGACGTCGGCGTGAAGCTCCGTTTCCACGGCGTCAACTACTACGACGGGCAGGGGTTCATGGTTCCGAAGGCGCTCGGCGTCTCGAGCGCGACGGAGCTGGACGGAGCGTCGGTGTGCATCCAGACCGGGACCACCACCGAGCTCAACCTCGCCGACTACTTCCACTCGAACGGCATGAAGTACGAGGCGGTGACCATCGAGACCAACGACGAAGCCCGGCAGAACTACACCGCCGGACGGTGTGACGTGTACACCACCGACGCCTCCGGTCTCGCCGCGACCCGCTCCACCTTCACCGACCCCGACAATCACGTGATTCTTCCCGAGATCATTTCGAAGGAGCCGCTCGGTCCCGCCACGCGTCATGGCGACGACCAGTGGTCGGACATCGTGACCTGGGTCCTCAACGCCACCATCACAGCCGAGGAGAAGGGCGTCACGTCCGCGAACGTCGACGAGATGAAGTCCTCCAAGGATCCGGAGGTGCTGCGCCTCCTCGGCGTCGAGGGGAACCAGGGCGAGGAGCTCGGCCTGAGTGTCGACTGGGCCTACAACATCATCAAGTCGGTCGGCAACTACGGCGAGATCTTCGAGCGCAACATCGGGGTGAACACGCCCATCGGACTCGCGCGGGGTCTCAACGCCCTGTGGACCGACGGTGGTCTCCAGTACTCTCCGCCGTTCCGTTGATACCTGCCTTCGACTAGGCTGAGTCCGGCGCCGGCGCATCCTTTCGGGTGCGCCGGCGCCGCTCTCCTCCCGAGCATCCTTCGATGGCGGCCGTGCCCATCGAGAATCGAGGACTGATTTCCCGTCTCTGGGGCCATCAGGAGACGCGATCGGTCATCGTCCAGGTCCTCACGGTTGCCGTCGTCTTTGCGGTGCTGGCGCTCGTGCTGCGCAACGTCGTCATCAACCTCGAGGCGATCGGCAAGGAGTTCAGCTTCAGCTTCCTGAGCGCTCCGGCCGCCTACGACATCACCTTTTCGCCGTTCATCGAGTATTCGTCGCGCGACACGCACCTGGTCGCGGCGGCGGTCGGCATTCTCAACACGTTGCTCGTCGCGGTCTGCGGCATCGTGGCCGCCACCTTGCTCGGGGTGACGATGGGAATCCTCCGGCTCTCCCGGAACTGGCTCGTCAACCGCATCGTCTACGTGTTTCTCGAGTTCACCCGGAACGTCCCGGTGCTGCTCCACATTCTCCTCGTGCACGGGATCGTGGTGACCACCCTGCCGGCGCCGCGCAAGGCGATCGACATCGGCGAAACGATGTTCATCTCCAACCGCGGCCTTTACGTCCCTTCGCCGGTGCTGGAGGCCGGCTCCGGCATCGTGATCGCGGTGCTCGTCGCCGCGATCGTCGCGGCCGCCCTGTTCCGCCGCTGGGCGAAGCGGGTGCAGGTGGAGACCGGAAAGATCTATCCGGTGTTCTGGACCTGCTCCGGGATCATCGTCGTCGCGACCGCGTTCGCGTTCGTCGTCATGGGCGCGCCCCTGTCGTGGGATGTCCCGGCCCTCAAGGGCTTCAATTTCCGGGGCGGCATGGCCCTCAAGCCCGAGTTCCTGGCCCTGTGGCTCGCCCTCACGTACTACACGGCGTGCTTCATCGCCGAGATCGTGCGGGCCGGCATCCTCGCCGTGAGCCACGGCCAGACGGAGGCCGCATATGCACTTGGCGTCCGGCCGAATCGGAACCTCCAGCTCGTGGTCCTGCCCCAGGCGCTGCGGATCATCATCCCGCCGCTGGTGAGCCAGTACCTCAACCTCACCAAGAACTCCTCGCTCGCCATCGCGATCGGCTACATGGACATCACCGCCACCATCGGCGGCATCTCGCTCATGCAGACCGGCAAGGAGATGGAGACGATGATCATCGTGATGGGGGTCTATCTCGTCATTTCGCTCCTCATCTCGTTCTTCATGAACTGGTTCAACCGCAGCATCCGGTACAAGGAGCGCTAGGGTGTCGGCCGGAGGACAGATTCACCGATTCCCGGCCCCGGGTCGCCGAGGCACGCCATGAACGGTTCCGACCCCGCTTCGCGCTTCGCGCCCGGGACGCATCCGGATCTCCCGCCCCCGGTGCGGACCACCGGCGTCATCGGCTGGTCGCGCGAGAACCTCTTCTCCTCTCCCTTCAACGTCGCTCTCACCCTCCTTGGCGCCTGGCTTCTGTATTCGATCATTCCTCCGGTGCTGGAATGGGCGTTCATCAAGTCGATCTGGGTGGCCGACTCCCGTACCGAGTGCTGGGGCGAGATGGAGGTTCCGGAGGAGGCCGCGTGCTGGGCCTTCATCAAGGGGAGGGTGAACCTCTTCATCTACGGGTTCTATCCGGTGGAGGAACGCTGGCGGGTCAACCTCTCGTTTGTCCTCCTGGTCCTCGCCATCGTGCCGGTGCTCTACGACCGGCTGCCGGGTCGAAGGCACTGGATGTGGTACGTGGCCGCGTTCCCGTTCCTGGCCGCCTGGCTGCTCGTCGGGGGGTTCGGCCTTCCCTTCGTGGAAACCGATCAGTTCGGCGGCTTCATGCTGACCCTCGTCATCGGAGTGACCGGCATTTCGTTCTCGCTCCCCATCGGCATCGCTCTCGCGCTCGGGCGAGCGTCGAGCATGCCCACGGTGCGCACGCTGTGCGTGCTGTTCATCGAGTTCATCCGCGGGGTGCCGCTGATTACCCTGCTCTTCGTCGCATCGACCATGCTCAACTACTTTCTCCCGCCCGGCACCTCCTTCGACCTCCTGATGCGGGTGCTGATCATGGTCACCCTGTTCTCCTCCGCCTACATCGCCGAGGTCGTCCGGGGGGGCCTGCAGGGGGTTGCGACCGGGCAGGTCGAGGCGGCGGACTCGCTCGGTCTTTCCTACTGGAAGGCGCAGCGGCTCATCGTCCTGCCCCAGGCGCTCAAGATCTCGATTCCGGGCATCGTCAACACCTTCATCGGGCTCTACAAGGACACCACCCTGGTGCTCATCATCGGCATGCTCGACCCCCTCGGCATCGGCCGCGCGTCGCTCGCGGACGCGGTGTGGGCGGGGCTCGCGCGCGAGGTCTACCTCTTCATCGCGGTGTTCTTCTTCCTGTGCTGCTTCGGGATGTCGCGCTACTCGCTCTATCTCGAACGCAAGCTCGACACCGGGCACGCGAAGGAGTAGGGCCCGTGCCGCGTCGGGATACCGCCCTCACGGACCATCCGGCGGCGCGGCCGGTCTTCGCGAATACGCAACGTTCAACATCGGATTGCGAATCATGGCAACGGTAGACGAGACCGCCGGCGGCGCGACACGAGCGTCGGACCCGGCGGAGACGATCATCTCCATCCAGGGCATGCACAAGTGGTTCGGTCAGTTCCACGTGCTCAAGGACATCAACCTCGACGTCAAGCAGGGCGAGCGCATCGTGATCTGCGGACCTTCGGGGTCGGGAAAATCGACCCTGATCCGCTGCATCAACCGGCTCGAGGAGCACCAGCAGGGCTCGATCGTGGTCGAGGGTACGGAGCTCACCAGCGATCTCAAGAACATCGAGATCATCCGCTCCGAGGTCGGGATGGTGTTCCAGCAGTTCAACCTCTTTCCACACCTCACGGTCCTCGACAACTGCACCCTCGCGCCGATCTGGGTCCGCAAGATGCCGAAGGCGGAGGCGCAGGAGGTGGCGATGAGCTATCTCGAACGGGTGCGGATCCCCGAGCAGGCCGAGAAGTTTCCCGGTCAGCTCTCCGGCGGCCAGCAGCAGCGGGTCGCGATCGCGCGGTCGTTGTGCATGAACCCGCGCATCATGCTCTTCGACGAGCCCACCTCCGCGCTCGACCCCGAGATGATCAAAGAGGTTCTGGACGTCATGGTCGAGCTGGCGGAGAGCGGGATGACGATGCTGGTGGTGACCCACGAGATGGGGTTCGCGACCGCCGTCGCGCATCGCGTCATCTTCATGGACGAGGGCGAGATCATCGAGCAGAACGCGCCGGGCGAGTTCTTCAACAACCCGCAGCACGAACGCACGAAGCTCTTCCTCAGCCAGATCCTGAGCCACTAGCGCTCCGTCATCCGGCACGCGTTCGCGCGCTGGCCGGATTGCCCGCGCGGCGGCTCCGGCGTATCCTTTCCGTCCCGTTCGGAGAGGTACCGAAGCGGTCACAACGGCACCGACTCGAAATCGGTTGGGGTCATCACGATCCACGTGGGTTCGAATCCCACCCTCTCCGCCACTTGACTCGCGTAACTATCTGAATATACGAATAATCTCCGCCTTTCCCGCTTCGTGTCTCCCCGTGCGAATCCACGGACGACTAGAGACACCCTGAAGCGTGCGCGACGCGGTTAGGGTCAGTCGGCCATCTCGTCGATTGCCCGAAGCTCGCGCTCGAGGGCGAGGGCCTCGAGCTTCGCCTCGAGCCGGCGCCGGAGCTCGACCCGTGGATCGTTGCGCGGGGGCGCGGGCGGCCGTTCGCCTTCCGCCCGAACGAGGCTGATATCCGGCCCGCGCGGGCGCGGCTTCCTCGGGTCGTTCGGTATGCCTTGCGCCACGCTACCGGCGCCGCTTCCTCCGCACCCGTAGGGGGCGGCCTTCGATGATGCTCTGGTCGCGGAGTCGCCGTCTCCAGTAGCTGGTCCACGGCACGAGCTCGCCGGCCGGGTCCAAGTGTCGGCTCGCGTCCTCGAGACGAACGAGGAGCCCGGGCGCCGGGCGGACGAATCGCTTTTCCATTACCAGTGCTCCGCTCTCGGTAGCGCGTTGCCGGCGGCCGCGGTGTCGAACCACACGATCCGCGCCCGGACCTCGGCGATCCGCCGGTCAAGCGCGTTCAGGTCCTGGAGCTCGTACTCGGTCCCGCTCGGGTCCTTGACGCGCGCGTGTCCGCTCGACACCTGCGCGAGCGCCACCCGCTGCGCCAGAAGGTGCTCGAGGAATTGCCGCTCCTGCGCCGCGATCGTCTCGGCGTCGGTGCTGTTCGGACTCGGCAGGCGGTAGCGGTCCATCGAGAGCAGGGAGGCGTCCAGCCGCTCCGCGGTCACCATCAGGACCTCGGGGTTGAACCCGTCGAAGATGCTGATCAACCCCTGCCACGCGACGAGCACCCCGGTTTGCGAAGGCTGCACCGTCGGGAGCAGGTGCGCGTGTTCGCTGGCAAGCGCGATATCGATCCGCGACTGGTTGTTCAGGTTCCACCCGCTCACCTGTACCCACGTCGGCGCGGCGCCGGCCGCGGTGACGCGGCGCCACACGAAGAACCGGGCGGCCGCGGGGGGCGGAACCCACCGCACCATCTCGCCAAAGTTGACGCTATGCCGCATGGGGCAAACGTTCATGCGCGCTCCTCGCTTGCTGGATGAGCTCGGCCTCGCCGAGCAGGAACGGGACGCCCAGGTGCGAGACGCACGCGAGGCTGTAGACGAGCAGGTCAAGCGGTTCGTTCGCCCGGCCGATCTTCTTCCATTGCAGCCGGGTCCGGCCGGTGCGCTTGTCCACCACCCTTTCGAGAGTCTCGCTGCAGATCCCTTCGAAGTGCTCCGGGCCATAGGCTGATTCGTCGTCGGGCCACGTCATAGGGCGAGGCTCAACCCCTGGCACGATTGCCGGAGCAGCGAGAAGACGCTGGCCTTGCCGGCGTTCGTACACACGAGCCCGAGCCCGTTGGGGCCGTAGTCGTGCAGGCTGTCTTGCGTCACCGACCGTCGCATCAGCACCCCGCCGAACCGCGAGGGCGGCAGTCCCTTGAGTGCCTGGTACCCCGGCCCCGCCGTGGTGACGAAGTCGGCCACCTGCTCGGTGAAGTGTCCGCCGGAGTCGATGCCCACCATTACCGGCCGGAGCATGCACCCGCTCGCGTGCGGGCGAGGGCCCTCCATCATCTGCGCGAGCTCGTCCCACGGGGCCGGCGTGCCGGGGTCGCCCGGGATTCGCCGGTACTCGAGCGCCCACCGTCGGAGGCGATACCACCGTCCTCCGTGCTAAAGCCCGTGATACCCGGGCGAGTCCCATCCGCGAATGCCGGTCACTTCGTCCTCGGACCGCTCGACCTCCTGGTGCCCCCACGCGCTCACTTCGGCCTCGAGGCGATTGTCCTGCACGTCGACCGCGCCGATCAGCACGCACGCGCCATCAGGCACGCCCTCGTAGCTCTCGCGGCACGCGACGTCGATCTGCTCCGGGGTCACCCCGCCGGCGGGCTCCGGTTTGAACGGCAGGGCGAGCCGGCCTTGCTGGAACGCGCGGATCTCGGCCATTGAGCTGGTCTGCTTCCGATGGTGGCTCGCCCGCTGCCACGCCCGGGCCACGGTGGCCAGCGTCTCGAAGGGCGAGAGGAAAGCATCGGCGTGATACCCCCTCGTCGCCGTCACCGCGGCCTTGCGGGTCGGGCGCCATGCACCGGCCCCGATCGCGCGCTTGAGCGCCACCGTGCCGACCTCGGCGCGGCAGCACGGGAAGAGATAGGAGGGCCTCGCGGTCGCCGTCTTCGGGAGCACCACGTTCGCCCACACGATCGGCGCCCGCTGGCCACAGGCAGGACACGGGACGAACCAGTGTCGCGCGTCGCTCTTCTCGAGCTCCGTCGTCGTGCGGCAGCTATCCTCCTCGCCGGTGGACGAAGCGGTGATGAGCCGACCCCGGCCACCGAAGGCGGCCATCCGGTCGACGAGCTCGAGAACGATGTCCCGGCCGAACGCGCGGAGCTCGTCGAGGATGACCACTTCGGCGGTCCGCATGAGGGTTGTGGTTCGCTGTCCTGCCGACAGGACCTCCAGACGCCCCCCACGTTCGTTTGTACGGCTATGAGGGGGGCGGGGCCGCTCCCAGGACGCGGCCACCTCACCGTCCCGGCACACGCGAGCCCAGGCACGAAGGCGGGTGCTCATGGCTCGCTTCAGGGCCTCGTCGGGTTCGTAGAAGAGCACCGACCGTCCGGCCGCGTAGTGACCAAGGGCCGCGACGAGGAGGCTCGCCGTCTTGCCGGACTGGATCGAACCCCGGACGGTCACCTGCTCGAGCGCCGGATCGTCCATCGCGTCGAGCACGTCCGCCCAGGCGGGGTTACCCGGGCGCCACCGCTTGCCGGCGCGAGGGCCGTCCGCAATGACGATGTTCGCTTCGGCCCAGGCGCGGAGCTTGCTTATACCACGACGGGCCACCATCGGACCTCCAGGCCACCATCGCGCGCCCGCTTGGCGAGCTGCAACGTGGTGTCGCCGTAGGCAGCGCGATCGACGAGGGCCACCCCGCGGAGCTCGGCGGCCTTGATGACGCGCCGGTCCGGCGAGGGCCACTCCTCGGCCTTGACGTACATCTCGACCGAGAGCCCGCGAAGGATCCGCCGGGCCACCTGGTCGCGCACGTCCTGCCGATACTCCGGCACGTCGGCCCGCAGGGACAGGGCCGTCGCGGAGTCGGTGAGCGTGAGCCCGCCGCCGTCGGTCCGCGCGATCAGATCCTCCCGGACGTGCATCCGGTTCAGGACAACATCATCGAACCGGAACGCCCCGGGCTCCACCGTCTCGCGGAACGCGCCCGCGATGTCGGCCTCGGCGCCGTAGGGCATGGCGACGCCACGGACCACCGCGCCCTTCTCCTCGGCCCGGACCTCGGCGAATCGGTACTCAATCCCGCCCATCGTCCTCGCCCTCCTCGCGAGGCGGCACGATGACCCGCTCGGGCCAGTCGGGCCGCTTCTCGACCGGCGGCCAGTCGGGACGAATCTCGACCGGCCGCTGCTTCTCGCGATCCGCACTCATGCGAGCTGAAACGCCACCCGGGAGAACCCATCCGCGCGCGTGATTTTGAAGTCGGAGAGCAGCACCGCGGTGATGCTGATCCACCCCTGCTTTCGGTTCGTCGCCGAAACCTCGTCGACGATCAGCGTCACCCCGCCCCACATGGGGCAAAGCGCATTCGTGCCGGCGCCCCGACGGGCGAGGATGCCCTCCTGATCGTTGGTCTGCGGCGCCGGAATGTTCGCGCTCGCCATGAACCCGGAGAGCATCCGCGAGTAGGTCATGGCAGCGACCTCGCCGGACCCGGTGTTGATGAGCCCGACGAGCTTCCGGTAGGTGTCGTCTCCGACCACCATCGAGCACTCGCCCAGGTTGCCGGCGTACATGCCGTCGACGCCCCGCGCGAGCTCCGCGAGGGCGAGCTCATAGCTGACCTCGGTAGAGGGCGCGGTGAGGGCCGGGAGCCCGCCGTTCGCGGCCGTCGCGAGGAACCCGCCGAAGTTGGGGGCGGTCCCGTTGCCGGCCAGCACCTGCGCGTCGACCCGATCGGCCACCGCCATCGAAAGGTCGGACCGGAGCACCTCCTCCAGACCCATCATGCGGGCCTTGTCTTCGCGCCGCATGAGGTACTCGAACTGAATCCGCGTCGGCGAGAACGTCACCGCGGTCAGGGTCCCGGCCGCGGCGTCGCCGACCGATGCGCCCTTCGCGACGTTGCTCGCTGCCTGCGACCCGGAGAGCACCGGGACGTTCACGTCGCCGACCGGCACGGACGGCATTTCGACGCCCAGGGTTGCGGTAGCCGAGCGGGCGAAGACGCGCCCGAGCGGGGTCCGCTGGTTGTCCTGCGTGGTGCCGGGCGCCGGGGTCACCGCGTCGACGCGATGTTCTACACCGCGATCCGCCCGGGCTCGCGGGGCGATGAGCTCCCACGGGAGTTCTGCACCCGAGAGTCCGCGGTGACGCTGAATCTCGGCCTCGGCGCCGGAGAGCTCGGCCCCCTGGATCAGCGCATGGACCGCGTTCCGGCATTCGGCCCGGCCCTCCAGGGCGCGGAATTCGCGCTCCTCGGCGGTGAGCCCGTCGCCGCCGCGGTGCTCGTCACCGGCGGCCGCTTCGGCCTCCAGGGCCGCGCGCCGCTCGGTCTGCACGGTGTCGAGCTCGGCGAGGAGCTCTCGCCGCTTGGCGAGATTCGCCTCGTTCGCCTCGAGCCCGTTGATCTGCTGCTGGAGCTCGATTGCGCGGAGCTCGAGTTTGGTGGACTTTTTCACTGGCTATCGCCTCCGTCGTTCGGGGCCGGTGCGGCCGCCGGTAGTTCGTCACCCTGGAGCAGCGCAACTGCCTGCTCCGGTGTCAGGACGCCCGCCTTGACGAGCGCCGCGAGGGCCTTCGCCTCGGATTCGGGTTGCGGGGGTTCGCGCTTCGGCCCAGGCCACGACGGGCGCCGGAGCATGGCCAGCGTGTCGCGATTCATCCTCGGCAGGCCACCGTCCGCGAACGCATCGGACACCATCGCCAGCCACTTCGGCAGCCGATAGGCGCGATGCCACCACAGGCGCCGGCGTGCGTACTCGCGGTCGGCGTCCTGCCATGCCATGCGCAGATTCGAGAACGATCCGGTGCTGTAGTCGGAGCGGAGCTCGGCGAGAGGCAGGTTGAGCGCCGCCGCCGCGTCCGCCGCGAGCTCGGCCTCGTACTTCCGCGCGGTCTCGTCGGGTCCTGCCTGGATGCGGGCGATCGCCTCGTTCATCCGCAGGTACGGGACGCTGCCGATGCCCGTCGACGTGATCGGCTCGGCGCCGGCCGGGTTGTCTCGGTCGGGTTGCGCGATCACGCCCGAGCGCCCGGCCGGCGCCGCCGCGATGCGGTCCGGCGTCGTGTTGGTGATAACGGCGGTGATCTTCGCCATCGCGCCCAGGCCATGCCCGGCAGCGATCCGGATGTTCGCGAGGGCGGTCGCGTAGGGAAGGGCCGGGCCTATCCACGGCACCGCGCGCTCCTCGCCATCGTGGCGGTCGCCCAGGTACCACACGTCGCGCCGCTGGCTCGCAGACTTGCCGATCCGGTAGCCGACCACCTGGCTCCCCCACTCGGGGCCGGTCAGGACGGGCTCGAATCCATCGGCCGGGATGACGGTCCCGTCCGGGATGATGAGTAGCTCGCCGTCGACGATGAGGCGACGCAAGAGCTCGCGCTCGGTCTCGGGGTTGCACCGCTCGACCCACAGGTCCGCCGCGGCCTCCGCGACCTTCTCAGGCACGCCCTCGGGGAACGTCGGCCGCTCGGGCTCGCCGGTCAGGACGCCCCCGATCATGCAACGCTGGTAGGCGACGAGGAGCGGAGAGATTCGCGAGAGGCGCCGGGACTCGACGATCAACGCCCCCAGGCCGCCCGGGGTCGACAAGGTGCTGGCCAAGACGGCCGGGCTCACCTGCCACGAGTAGGTGCTCGCCCCGAAGGCGTAGAACTGGCTGAAGAGGGCGCCGACGTCGATGTCGGCCGCCCGAGATTCGGTCTGCCTGTTTCGGAATGGCCACATGGGGCGCGAATGTGCGCCATCTGTTGACTTTTATCAACACATGGTGGGGAATCGAAACAGAGCTACAAACCGCGCGATGTGGCGGAACCCCGGCGCAGCGCCCTCCGGGACAGGACCCGCGTTCACGTCATTGGGTTTGTTCCCCGTCGAGGCGTAGGGATTGCAGTCTGTGGTGAGTGTCCAGCCATGCCATACCGGCCGCAAGAAGTGCGTGCAATGGACTCGAAGGCTCAGGGCCATCCTGTACTCGAATGGCTTGGCTGAAGGCGGTTGCCACCTGCATGAGCAGGCGCATTTCGCGTTGGTCGAGCTCCACGACTCGGCCGTCCTCTTCGGTCATCGTTACTTTCGCCTCAGCCATTGGTCTTCGCCACGCCGGACCTGTACTCACCGCACCACGCCTCCTCGGCCGTGGCGGGGAACTTCGTCTTCCCGTCGTTCAGGACGCGGGGCGGGTGGCGCCGGCACTCCCCCCCGGCGAGCGGCTGCCGTCGCGTTTTGTCGTAGCCTCGTCGCCAGAACGTGCACGTCTTGCATTGCGCCATGGTGTCGTCTCCTTGGGTTGTGGTGGTGGTCGTGGTCGGTTGTCGGTCGTCCTCCAGGTTGAGCCCGTCGGGCAGTATGAGCCAGTAGCCATTCGCCCACGGGGGGCGCTTGAGCCAGCAGTGCTGCACTCGGTGAATCCGCCGCTCGCCGGGCTCGGCGCCGTGGCGGTGTCGGTGGCCGCAGTAGGGGCAGCGGATCTCCCACCGCTCGAATTCGCTGGTTGGTCCGGTGAGCGGGCGATACCAGTCCCGCTTGCGCTTGAGCACCACGGCCTCGGGAGCGGGGCGAGCGCTACCGGACGGAGGAGGGGCCCTTTAGGGGCCCCCTCCCTCCCGACCCGTTCGCGGCTCACGACTGCCCCCCCGAGTCGGCCACCTGGAACCCGACGAACCGATGACCTCGGTACGCTTCGCATAGCCGGATCTCCCATCGGCTCGGGCCGAAGTTGGACTTGACGCATGCCAGGTCCCGCTCGCGCGGGTTGACCGGGGTCCCCTTCTTCGCGCCGACGGGTCGGCGAAGGTGCAGCACGGCCCGGGCCGCGTCGTGGTAGGTCCCGCTTCCGGCAACGGAGCCAGCGGGGTCGGAGTAGGTCGGGTCACTCCGCGCCGCCTTCGTGTCGTGCGAGACGATGAGAACCGACGTGCCGGCCGCTTGCGCCCGCTCGGCGAGCGCGGTCATGAACGCGCGGGCGAGGGCCGCGTCGTTCTGGTTGAACGCGGCGGCCGCGGTGAGCGGATCGAGCACGACGAATGCGGGGTGCACGCGCTCGACGGCATGCCACAGCCGCGCCCATCCGGGGCCGGGCTCGCCAGTCCCGGATCGCAAATCGGCCGTCACCCACAGGGGTTCGGGCGACGGCCAGATCATGAGCTCGTCGTGCACCGGCCCGCCCGCGATCTGCGAGGCGCGCGCGTAGAGGGTCGGCGGGCCGTCCTGGTAGCTCACGATGACCACCGGCCCGCCCCTGGTCCGGAGTCCGCACGTCGCCCCCCCGCCCCGCGCCGATTCGAGCGCGAGGGCGAGCACGAGCGTGGTCTTGCCGAGTCCGCCCATGCTCGAGAACAGGCTTACGGTTCCCTCGGAGAGCACCGGGACGGCGGGGTTGAGCTCGTTCACCCCGGGCTCGTCCCGCCAGATAACGGGGGGCGGGGGGCGCGTGTCGGCGAAGTCGGAGAGCGGGACGAGCACCGGCACCGCGTGCGCGAGGGACTCGGCGGTAACCCCGGCCTCGGCGAGATACTGATGCGCGTGCCAGTCGGTCCGCGCTTCGTCCGCGACGACGCGATCGGCCGCGCGGAGCACGTCGTCGAAGACGTCGGCCGTGGTCTCGTCAAGGCCCGTCAGCCACGCGTCATGCTCGCGCCCGAGACGCACGTCCGCCAGTTGCAGCTCGCGAGCGACCGCGCCGAGCATCTTGGGGTCGCGGTGCTCGGCTACGCGCTCGAGGAGCGTGGCGAGCGGTTCCGCCGCGTCAGCGGTGGTATGATTCATACCGTCGAATCCCAGGCATCGGAATCGGCGCCTCGTCCAGCCCGCCCGGCCTCGTCACCCGGGCGGGCTTTTTCGTTTCAGGCGGCGCGCTTGGCGCTTTCGCCCTCGATCCAGGCGGCGACTTCATCAGTGCTCCACCGCGGCGACTTCATGCCGCCCGGATAGGTCGGCGCCGGGAAGCGCCCGGCCTTCAGCAGCCGATACAGGCTCGGGCGCGAGATATCGAGTCGCCGGCAGACTTCTCCGACACCAATCAGGGAAAGCTCATGTTCCATCGTCGCGTCTCTCTCGGTTCGGACGATGGGAACGGTACGGCAGGTCAGCTTTGCAGATGAAGCCGAACCATCTGCAAATCGCGCCGGATGGTCGCCTCGGAATACCCGGTCACCGATGCGACGATTCGGATCGCCTCGGGGTCGGTCAGCGGCTCGACCGGCCGCGTCGATTTGAACCACAGAATCATCGTCGCGTAGAGCCACGCGCGCAGCCGCAGCTCGCGCGGTAACCGCCCCTTCGGGAAGTGCTTCCGGTACTCGTCGACCGCGAACACGATGTGCACGGGCGGTATCAGGTGAACGCGCGGAACGCGCTCGTGCAGAAACAGCCGCCGCACGAATTCAGCCTCGTCAATCGGATCCTGATGTTTGCCCGGGTTGCGCGGGAGGTACCGTTGCGCGATCGCGTGTTTCATCACGTCCCGGAACACCGCCCCCGTTCGCGTGTCGGGCGGAGGCTTGCGCGCGCTCATGCCGACAGCCTCACGACGGCCGCCCGCTCGCCCGTCACGTACCGCGCCCATCGTTCCATGACGTCGGCCCGCCGCTCGAGCAGGTCCGACCGCGCATAGGCGGCTTCGGCCTTGTCCTTGACGACGTGGGCGAGGGCGGCCTCCGCCACGTCCCGGGCGATCCCAGTCTCCCCGCACCAGTCGCGAAACGAGCTCCTGAATCCGTGCGGGACGGCGTCGATGCCGCGATCCTTCATGGCCTTCGATAGCGTCATGTCCGATAGCGCCCGGCCGCGTTGCGACGGGAACACGAGCGAGTCCGGGGCGCAGTCGGAAAGCTCGCGGGCGGCCTCCAGGACCGCGAGGGCGGCGCCAGGGAGCGGCACGCGATGCTCCCGGCCCGCCTTCGTGCGCGAGCCCGGAATCGTCCACACGTCGCCGCTCACTTCGTCCCATCGCATGCCCCGGACCTCGCCCGACCGGGCCGCGGTCAGGACGACGAACTCGAGAGCGAGCCGCGTCGACGGCCATGCTTGCGAGGCGCGGATCGTCTCCAGGGCGCCCCGGACCTCGGCATGGGGAAGGGCGCGATGGTGCTTGCGCTTCGCCCCGTTCTTCGGGAGCGCGGCCCGCACCGCTTCGATGGGGGTCGCGTCGCGGTGTCCCCCGGCCACGGCCCACTTGAGCACCGCGCCGATCCGTTGCAACACCCGCCGCGCCGTCTCGCGTTTGTCGTTCCAGATCGGGCCGACCACCGCGAGCACGTCGTGCGCGGTGATGGCGGACACGCGCTTGGTCATGAGCGGGCCGGCGTAGTCGCGGAGGCTCGCCCGCCATTGCTTCTCCGACTTCCCGCCGTCGCGCCAGTTGGGACGCTGCAAGGCGAGCACGGCCTCGACACCCTCGGCGAAGGTCGGGACGCGCTCGGGGTTGCGGCGCGGGTCGCCGCCGGTGCGGGCGATCTTCCGGTTCGCCTGCGCCTTCGCCCGGGCCTCGCTCGGCGTGGTCCACTTGACGGAGCCGAGCCCGATGTCGACGCGCTTCCCGTCGATGGTCAGCCGTTGAAGGTAGGACTTCCGGATCGTCGTGGTGCCAGCCTTCGACGTGTGCGCCTGAACGTACAGGTACAGCCCCGCGTCCCCGTCATGGTACTTTCCCGGTTCGGTGACGGCGGCGACGAATTTGGACGTTAGGCGTTTCATGGTGTCTCCCCCTGTGTCTCCACGGACGGGAGGATATATCACGAAACAGCGAGATACAATCGGATACGATAAGCCTTTGAATATCCGAACATCTTGGCACGGTGCGAGACAGTGAGAAACACCCCGCGGGGGGACACCCTCTCCGCCATCGTTCGCATCTGCTTGGCGTATCCCGGTGGCAAGCGGTCCACGGATTGCCGGAGACATCGATGCGGCCGGTGCTGATCGCCCACAACGAGCCGGACGATTTCCGCGACCTGCTTGCCGGCCGGTTTCCTGGTGTCGAGTTCGTGTACGCAGCGACGGCCGAGGGGGTCGCCGAGGGGCTTGCGCGGCACGACCCCGAGGTGGTCTTCTCGGTCAAGCATCCGGGGTTTCCGGGCCCCGTGCACGCTCCGATCCCGACTCATCCCTCGGTGCGCTGGATTCAGGTGGGCGGCTCGGGGTTCGACCATCTCCAGCCCTGGGACGAGGCAAGGGTCACCGTGACCAACGGCGCCGGGGTTCTCGCCCCCTACCTTGCGGAAAGCGTTGCCGGCGCCATGCTCGCCCTTGGCTGCGGATTCCTCGGGTACCTCGAGCAGCAGCGCGCGCGGCGCTGGGCGCCGGTATCGTTCACGCCGCTCCGTGGCCGGACGCTGCTCGTCGTCGGCTTCGGGAAGATCGGGGCCTGTGTCGCGCGCAACGCGAAGGCGCTCGGCATGCGGGTGGTGGCGATTCGGGGACGGCCCGCCCCCCATCCCGCGGCCGACGAGATGCACGGTCCGCAAGCGCTCGAAACGCTTCTTCCGGAGGCCGACTTCGTTTCCCTGCACGTGCGGTTGAACGCCGCGACGCACGGGCTCCTTTCACGCGGCGCAATCGCGGCGATGAAGCCGGGGGCGGTGCTGGTCAATACCTCGCGGGGGGCGGTGGTCGACGAGTCCGCTCTGATCGAAGCGCTTCGTTCGGGACACCTCGCAGGCGCCTATCTCGACGTGTTCGAGACCGAGCCTCTGCCCGCCACGAGTCCGCTGTGGTCCATGCCCAACGTTCTCGTTACCCCGCACGCGTCGGACAACGTCGTCGGTTGGCCCCGCCGCTTCGCGGAGCTGTTCGCGGACAATCTCGAACGCTGGCGCTCCGGCGAGCCGCTCCAGAACGTCGTTTCCCAATGAGCGCGCCGGCGATCCGGATTCGATGCGTTTCTTGACCTCCGGACTCCCGCCGTGGCGAAATTCCGGTACCCGTCACTTCGTGCATGCTCGCGTGGCGAATCGCCCACCCCTTCGTTCGCATCCCGGTTCGTCCCGAATCGCAGACCGGTGCCGGCCGGGCCATTCGCCATGAACGCCGGCACCCTGCCGAGGATCGTGCTCGTCCAGATGGAGGT
The DNA here is from genome assembly GCA_026712715.1 of Immundisolibacterales bacterium. GTDB lineage: Bacteria > Pseudomonadota > Gammaproteobacteria > HK1 > HK1 > JAJDXW01. Next base: position 22,147 of record JAPOPW010000060.1, read on the forward strand.
CGCGCCCGGGCGGCCCGACCGGAACGTGGAGCGCATGCTCGCGACCATCGAGCGTCACCGGGAAGCCGAAGTCGTGGTGTTCTCCGAGATGTGCGTGCCGGGGTATCTCATCGGCGATGCCTGGGAGATTGACGCCCTGGTGACCGACTTCGCGAGCTGGAGCGATGCGGTGCGCGAGGCGAGCACCGGACTCACGGTGCTCTTCGGCAACGTGGCGGTCGACTCCTCCCGTCCCGGCGAGGACGGGCGGCTGCGGAAGTTCAACGCGGTGTACGTGTGCCACGACGGAGCGTACGTGGTTCGCCCCGGCGTGCCCGGAAACCTTCCGTGCGGGATCCATCCGAAGACCCTGAACCCGAACTACCGGTTCTTCGACGACGACCGGCACTTCCACTCCGTGCGCAAGCTCGCGGTGGAGCACGGACGCCCGGTGGCCGACTGGATGAAGCCCTACGAGGTGCCGCGCCGTGACGGCGGCGCATTCCGTTTCGGCGTCCAGGTCTGTGAGGACGTCTGGTGCCAGGACTACGCGGGTGAGGACGGCGTGCTCGACACGGTCGCGATGTGGCGCCGCAACGACGCCGAGGCGGTGTTCAACCTCTCCGCTTCTCCCTGGACCTGGGAGAAGAACGACAAGCGCCACCGCACGGTGCGGGAAGTGCTGGCCGGCTCCCCCATCCCGTTCTTCTACGTGAACCAAGTGGGGGCGCAGAACAACGGCAAGAACGTGCTCGTGTTCGACGGCGACACCACCGCCTATGCGTCCGACGGGACGGTGGTCGGGAGCCTCCCGCCGTGGCGCGAGGGTGAGCTCGAGGCGACGGTCGTTCCTGCGCGCGCAATGGCCGCGCCCGTTACGGCCGATGCCGGCGAGGTCCGCGCCGCCGTGGAGGGCGGATCCGCGACGCGGGGAGGGCGGGTGGCGGAGCTGGATGCCATCCTTCGAGCCCTCACCACCGGTCTTCGTCACCTCGACCATGTCCGCGGTGGCGCGGCCCGTTACCTGGTCGGCGTGAGCGGCGGCATCGACTCGAGCCTCGTGGCGTCGCTCCTGGTTCACGCCCTCGGCCCGGAACGCGTCCTCGCGGTGAACATGCCGACCCGCTTCAATTCCGACATCACCCGCGACAATGCCCGCAGGCTTTGCGCGCGCCTCGGGGTGGACTACCTCGTCCGTCCCATCGAGGAGCTGTACGAACGGGTGGCGGAAGTCGTTCGCGGCGCGCGCTTCGCGGCCGGCGAGGGCACGTATACGACCCTGGTGGACGAGAACGTCCAGGCGCGCATCCGGGGCGCGGACGTGCTTGCCGGCCTCGCGGCCAAGTTCGGCGCGGTGTTCACCAACAACGGCAACAAGACGGAGACCGCGCTCGGCTACGCCACTCTCTACGGGGACGTCAACGGGGCGATCGCGCCCATTGCGGACCTCTACAAGACCGACGTGTTCGCCCTCGCACGACACTTGAACGAGACCGTGTTCGAGGGCGAGACGATCCCCGCCAACCTCTACGACGGCACCACCGTGCCGAGCGCGGAGCTCTCCGGCGCCCAGGACGTCACGAAGGGTCTCGGCGATCCGATCCGTTACGGCTACCACGACGCGGTGCTCCGGCAGATGATCGAGTATCGTCACCATCTGGTTGATTTTTTCGAGTGGATGCTCGACGGCAGGTTCTTCGACCGGATCGCATGGCACGGCTCGAAGCCGTCGCCCGATGACTTCGGCAGCGCCGAGGAATGGCTCGAGGACCTCGAGTGGATCGACCGTCAGCTTCGCGTGAACTACTTCAAGCGCATCCAGGCCCCCCCGATCATCGTGGTCAGCAAACGCGCGTTCGGCTTCGATCTGCGCGAATCGCAGGTGCCGGAGTATCGGCCGCGTTGCTACGATGCGCTACGTGAGGAGGTGGCGCGAATCGACTTCGAGGCCGTGCTCCGACGCGCCGCCGCCTGAGCGTCCGCCTCGCCCGGCACCGGCGCCGGCTCGGGGTCCGGGCCGGGCACGGAGCCGGGGACCAGGGACCCGCGGGCGGCTTCCCGCCAGGTGCTCGCTCTCGCCATCGGGGCGATCGCGGTCTTCTGCGTGCGGCTGGTCTACCGGCGGGTGGAGTACCGGCATGCGCCGCCGCTTTCTTGCCCGGCGTGGGCTTCTCTACCTCCCCGCGAGCGTCGAGAACTTCGGAGTCGCCCGTGCCGGGTCCGTCGCGTTCTGACATCCGGTCTCAATTGGTAGACTGGGGCCGGATCGCACCTCGAAACGGAGAATGCCGAATGCGGCGAACCGCCAGCCCCGAACGCTCTGCCGGCACCGGCGGCAACGAGCCCCGCATCGACGCGGACGAGATTCTGGACGGAATCCTGGAGTGGGTCCGCATCGAATCGCCTTCGCATGACGCGCCGGCCGTCAACCGCATGGTGGACCGCGTGGAGTCGGCCATGCGGTCTCTCACCTCGCGCGTGGAACGCACCCCCGGCCGCGAAGGGTTCGGCGACCTCCTCGAGGTGCGAAGCGAATGGGGTGGCGACGGACCCGGCATCCTGGTCCTCAGCCACCTCGACACCGTCCACCCGATCGGCACCATCGACGAGACGCTCCCAATCCGCCGGGAAGGCGATCGGGTCTACGGCCCCGGCATCTACGACATGAAGGGCGGGGCGTATCTCGCCGCCTACGCGTTCCGGCATCTCGTGCCAACGGGACGGCAGACCCCTTTGCCCATCACGTTCCTGTTCGTCCCGGAGGAAGAGGTCGGAAGTCCCACCTCGCGCGCCGCCATCGAGACGGCCGCCCGAGCGAACCGCTACGTGCTCGTCACCGAGCCGGCCCGCGACGGCGGGCGCATCGTGACCGCCCGCAAGGGGGTCGCGATCTTCGATGTCGAAGTCACGGGCCGGCCGTCCCACGCCGGGGTGCGCCACGAGGACGGCCGGAGCGCGATCCGGGAGATGGCCCGGCAGATCCTGCGGCTCGAGGAAATGACCGACTACGAGCGCGGCGTGACCCTGAATGTCGGGGTCGTGGAGGGAGGCACCGGCTCGAACGTGGTGCCGGCGAAGTGTCGGGCGCAGGTCGACATGCGCGTCCCGTCGCCGGAGGCGGGCGAGGAGATGTGCGCCCGGGTGCGCGGCCTCGAGCCCTTCGATCCGGACGTGAGGGTGGAGGTGACGGGCGGCATGAACCGGCCGCCATACGAGAAGGGGGCCGCGATCGAGGCACTCTTCGAGCACGCGAGGGACCTCGCGGCGCAAATCGGCTTCGAGCTCGGCGACGTCAAGACCGGTGGCGGGAGCGACGGCAACTTCACCGCCGCCCTGGGCATTCCGACCCTGGACGGACTCGGGGTGGACGGCTACGGGGCGCACAGCCACGAGGAGCACATGTACTTCTCGTCCCTCGAGCCGCGCGCGCGGCTCATGCTGCGCCTTCTCGAAACCCTGGAGTGATGCGGCCGAGCGATCGAGCGATGCCGGCCGAAGCACGCTACACCCTTCGCACCGTCAACGACATCGCGGAGATTCCGGCCGCGGACTGGGACGCGTGCGCGCATCCGCCCGGCATCCCGGTCGACCCCTTCCTCGGGCATGCCTTCCTGAACGCGCTCGAGGCGAGCGGCTCGGTCCATCCGAATACCGGGTGGCTGCCGTACCACGCGGTCCTCGACGACCCGGGGGGCCGGCTGGCCGGGGTCGTACCGCTCTACGTCAAGGGACACTCTCAGGGGGAGTATGTCTTCGACCACGGGTGGGCGGAGGCGTTCGAGCACGCGGGCGGGCGCTATTACCCGAAGCTCCTCGGGGCGGTGCCGTTCACCCCGGCGGCCGGGCGGCGGCTGCTCGTGCGGGCGGGGGGGCAGGGGGGCGGGCACGAGATCGAGAGACACCTCGTCGCGGGCTGCGTCGAGATCGCCCGCCAGCTCGAAGTGTCCTCCCTGCACTTCAACTTTCTCGAGTCGGCCCAGTGGGAACGGCTGGCCGCCCTCGGCTTCCTGCGCCGCACCGACCAGCAGTTCCATTGGCGCAACGAGGGCTACGCGAGCTTCGACGACTTCCTCGGCCGGCTCAGCTCGAAGAAGCGGAAGAACCTCCGGCGCGAGCGCCGCATTGCGCTCGAGAACGGAATCGAGGTGGAGTGGGTCACGGGATCCGACCTGCGCGAGCACCACTGGGATGCGTTCCACGAGTTCTACCTCGACACGGGCAGCCGCAAGTGGGGACGCCCCTACCTCAACCGGCGGTTCTTCGGGCTCGTCGGCGAGACCCTGGCGGAGCGGACCCTGCTCGTGATGTGCCGGCGCGCCGGACGCTACATCGCCGGGGCGCTCAATTTCATCGGGGGGGACACCCTTTTCGGGCGCAACTGGGGCTGCATCGAAGATCATCCGATGCTGCATTTCGAGGCGTGCTACTACCAGGCCATCGACTTCGCGATTGCCCACGGGCTTCGCTACGTCGAGGCGGGGGCCCAGGGCCCGCACAAGATCGCCCGCGGCTACCTGCCCCGCCAGACCCGGAGCGCCCACTGGATCGCGCACGAGGGCCTGCGGGACGCGGTCGCGCGCTACCTCGTGCGCGAACGCCACCTCGTCGCGGAGTCGATGGAGGTGATCGCGTCCCACACGCCGTTCCGGCGCGACGGCTCCGGCGGGTGAGCGCCGGCCGCGTCCGGCCGCTCAGGACCGTCCGTCGATCGCGAAGAAGCGGGCGACGGCGGGCGGCATCTTCTCGGTATCGATCTGAAAGAGCTCCAGCAGGATCCCGTCCGGCGCCGCGCACATGAGGTAGCGCCACGCTCCGAACTCGCGAATGCCGGAGCGAAACGGCACGCCTTGGGTGGCGAGCCGCCGGTGCAGGGCGGGAAGGTCGTCGGTCTGGATTCCCACGTGGTGCCATGCACCGCCGGTCGCGCCGCGCGGAGGCTGATCGTAGATGTTGAGCCGCCCGGTGCCGACCTGCATGAACACGTTGCGGGCGCCCCCGAAGTCCCCGTCGAAAACGACCTCGCCGCCCAGCTTGTCGCGCCACCACGCGACGGTGGCATCGATGTCGCTCGCGAAGATGTGGACGTGATGCAGGTTGGCGGCGGGCGGCGGAGGTCCGTCCGGCGGCGCGGCGCGTGGCATGTCTCGCTCCAGACTCCTTGAGGGGCCCCGATCTTTGCAGACGAGTCAAGTTTGCAAATCGGTTTCAGGAACGAAACGTACGGGGCTGCGACCAAGAGAAATGCCTGCATTTCTCCCTGTACGCAGCGGCCGGCTCTCGAACAAGATCGGGTGGCTTCGAACCGGTCTCGTCGGCCCGAGGCGCAGCCTCGCCAGATCGTTCCGGATGGGGACGTGCTAGCGTATCGCTTCGTGCGTCGGCCGTCGCGGCAGCCCATCGGGCGAGAGCGGCGTCACGCGGCCGGCCGCGGACATCTGCGAGGAGGGTCTGCATGTCGGCATCGTGGCCCGCCGGAAACACCCGGCTCGCGCTCTCGATCGTGGTCAACGTCGAGGAAGGCTCGGAGATGAGCGTCGCCCGCGGCGACAAGTTTCCGGAATCGGTGGACGAGCTCGGGGTCGCGCTCCGGCGGCCCGTGCGCAATCACGGCAACGAGAGCAACTATCTCTACGGGATCAGGGCGGGGGCGCCGCGGGTGATGGCGCTCCTCGATCGCCACGGCGTGCCGGCCACGTTCACTGCGGCGGCCATGAGCCTCGAGAACGCGCCGGAGCTCGCGCAACGGATCGCGGCGGGGCCGCACGAAGTGTGCAGCCACGGCTGGCGTTGGGTACACCAGCACCGCTTCGACGAGGAGGAAGAGCGCGACTTCATCCGCCGGGCCGCGCAGTCCATCGAGCGCACCGTCGGCGAACGTCCCCGCGGATGGCTGTCCCGCTACCTGCTCACCGACAACACGCGGCGGCTGCTGGCCGAGGAGGGGTTCGACTATCACATGGACGACTATTCGGACGACGTCCCGTTCTGGGACGAGCACCACCGGATTCTCGTCGTTCCCTATGCCCTCGATTCCAACGACATGAAGATGTGGACCGAACCCGCGTTCACCCCGCGCGACTGGCTCGAGTACGCGATCGACACGTTCGAGTGGCTGTGGCGGGAGGGCCGCGACGCCCCTCGCATGATGTCCCTCGGGCTGCACCTTCGGATCATCGGCCGGCCGGGGCGCATCGGATGCCTGGAGCGTTTTCTCGAACACGTGCGGGGACGCGAAGGGGTGTGGTTCGCGACCCGGGCGGGGATCGCCGATGCATGGGCGCGCGCGCACCCGCGCCCCAGGGGGGGCGAGCCTGCGCCATCGTAGGGGTCTTTCGCGCAGGTCGTGGGGAGCACGGCGCTTCGGTCGTCGGGATCCGGAGCGGAGGCCGCGCAAGACCGGAGCGTGCGGCCCGTCCGGGCGCAATTCGTACCTTCCGTGCGATATGATGCCTTGGCCCCGCGGGGCGGCTCGGCGGCCTGGAATGCGGCGACGAAGGCTGGCGAGCAGGGAAGCAACACCATGGAGAGCAGGGATGACGGCTCGTACCGAGTACGCAGCCGCGAACGGCCGGACAGGTTCCACCAGGATTCCCTTCCGCGAAGTGGCGACAATCGTCGGGGTGGTGTTCGCCGCCACCGGCGCGTTGATCGTCGGCATGCAGTGGGCAATCTCGAACAACCTCGGTCCGCTGTTTCTGACGATGCAGAGCATGGATTCGCAGCTCTTGAGCATTCGCGAAGACGTCGACGGTCTTCGCGTGGATGTCGGGATACTTCGCGGCGAGGTAGAGCAGGTCCGCGGCGATGTCGGGGAGCTTCGCGGCGAGGTCGAGCAGGTTCGTGGCGATGTCGGGGAGCTTCGCGGCGAGGTCGAGCAGGTTCGTGGCGATGTCGGGGAGCTTAGGGGCGAGGTAGAGCAGGTTCGCGGCGAGGTCGGGGAGCTTCGCGGTCAGTTCGCGGATCTTCGCGAACGGGTGGCCAGGGTGGAAACCGGCCTGGAGCTGGTCCAGGGCAACCAGGTGCGGATTTTCGATATCCTCGAGCGCGGACCGAATCCGCGCGAGTGACGGTGGCGACGATGAGACTCCCCTCCCCATGAGCGATCGGGACGCGATCTGGCGGTTCGCCGAGCACGTCGCGGGCACGGACTATGACGACCTGCCGGAGTCGGCGGCGGCCGCGGGGCGCACCTTCCTTCTCGACACCCTCGGGGTGGGGGCGTCCGGCAGCGCCGGACCCTGGACCCGGCGCCTCGTCGAGACGCAGCGCCTCTCGTGCCCCGGAGATCAGGCTCGGGTCTGGTCGCACGGCGCGCGTCTCTCGGCGGCGGGCGCGGCGGCGTGCAACGCCTACCAGACCCACAACGCGGAGTTCGATTGCGTGCACGAGGGCGCGGTCGTGCACACCTTCACCGTCCCGGTCGCCGCCGCGCTCGCCTGGGCCGAGCGCGAGGGCGGGGTCACCGGCCGCGACTTTCTGACCGGGCTCGCCCTCGGGGTCGACGTCGCCTGTCACCTGGGAGTCGCTTCGAAGAGCCGCCTGCGCTTCTTCCGACCGGCCACGGCCGGCGCATTCGGCGCCGCCGCCGCCATCGGCCGGATGGCCGGATTCGACGCCCCGACCCTCGTCAACGCCTTCGGAGCCGTTCACGCGCAGCTCTCGGGGACGATGCAGGCGCACACCGAGGGCTCGCTAGTGCTCGGGATGCAGACCGGATTCAATGCGCGCAACGTGATCATCGCGTGCGACATGGCGGCCCGCGGCCTCGTCGCGCCGCAGGCGGTGCTCGAAGGCCCCTTCGGATACTTTCCGCTGTTCGAAGGCGAGCACGCCCTGGGAACGGTTCTCGATCAGATTGGCGAGATCTGGCGGGTGACCGAGGTCTCCCACAAGCCATTCCCGTCCGGGCGCGCCACCCACGCGGTGGTCGATGCCTGTCGCGGGTTTCGCGCGAGCCTCGGCCTCGACGGGGTGGCCGCCGCCGGCGCGGTCGAGCAGGTGACCGCCCGGGTGCCGCCCCTTGTTCACCATCTCGTCGGCCGGGTCGTGACGGACGACATGGACGTCAACTACGCGCGGCTTTGCTGCCGGTACGTGGCCGCCTGCGCGCTGCTGCGCGGCCGGGTCGGGCCCGAGGATTTCCACCCCGAAGCGATGCGCGATCCCGAGACCCTCGCCCTCGCGCGACGTGTGGACATGGTCGTGGACGGCAACCCGGACCCGAACGCGCTCGTCCCGGTCACGGTGGAGATTTCGCTCCGGGACGGGCGTAGCGAGACCGAGAGGGTCGAGGTGATGTACGGGCATCCCGCCCGGCCGATGACGCGAGCGGCCCAGCTCGACAAGTTCCGACGCAATTGCGAGGCCGCGGCCCGGCCGATCCCGCGCGCGGCGGCGGAGCGGCTCATCGCGGCGGTGGCGCGGCTCGAATCGCTGCCCGACGTGAGCGCGCTCGTGGACGACCTCGTTCCCGCGACTGCGGCCGATTCTCCGCCTTCCTGACCGGGCCGCCCGCGCCGTGGGAGGGTACTTCGAAGAGGCGGGTCTCGATCGGCTGCGCGAGGAGTACCCGGTCGGAGATGCCTTCCTCGCCGGGCCCGCGCGCCTCGGCTGCGACGAGCTGCGCGACCTCCAGGACCGGCGCTTCCGGCGCGTGGTGGCGCGCGGCTGGGAAGTTCCGTTCTACGCGAGGCGCTGGCGGGCGGCGGGCCTCGAAGCGGGAGACGTCCGCGGCCTCGAAGACATCGAGAAGCTCCCTCCGTTCTCCAAGCAGGATCTCATGGAGAGCGTTCTCGAACATCCGCCGTTCGGCGACTTCCATGGAATGGACAGGGGCATGGAGCGGGGCAGGGACGGGAAGTCCACGGGGTCCGTTCCCGCAGACGGGCCCGGGTCCGGCGGGCCGGCCGAAGCGCACGGCGCCGGCCGCTACGCGGCGGTGTTCCACACGACGAGCGGCACCACCGGGGACCCCCAGCCGATCTTCTACGGGGCCTGGGACCGGGAGGTTCAAAACGTGCTCCTCGCACGTACCTACCGCCTGCACGGGCTGCGGGACGACGACATCGTTCACTCGGTGTACGGATTCGGGATGGTGAACGGCGGGCACTACATTCGAGAGGCTCTGCTCCACTTCACGGGGGCCCGGCTGCTGACCCCGGGGACCGGGCGGGATACCCCCTCCGTTCAGCAGGTCGCCCTGATGCGCCACTTCGGCGTCACCGTCCTCGTCGGGTTCGCGGACTACCTCGTGCGTCTCGCGGAGGTCGCCAGGGAGCAGGGCATCGAGCCGACCGTGCGTCTCATTTCCGGGCACGTCGGGGCGGAGAGCCGCACCGCGTTGTCCGACGCGTGGGGCGGCGCTTCGGTGTACGACTGGTACGGCGTCGCCGATACCGGCTGCATCGCGGCCGAAGGCCCCGCGCGCGATGGACTGCACGTCTACGAGGACGCGCACCATGTCGAGCTGCTCGATGCGGATTCGGACTCGGGACGGGCCGCGCCGAGCGGGGAGCCGGGAGCGCTCTGCACCACCGCCCTGTTCAAGGACACCGTCTATCCGGTCATCCGTTTCGATACGCGGGACGTCACCCGGTTCCTTCCGCCCGATACGTCGTCGGGGATCAATTTCCGGCGCATCTCCGGATTCGAGGGCCGGGCGGACGCGATGGTGAAGCTGCGCGGGATCAACGTCTATCCCCATGCGATCGGTGCGCACCTCGCGGACCGCAAGGAGCTCACCGGCGAGTATGTCTGCCGGCTGCGCCGCCACGGCGGCCGTTCCGACCTGACCGTGGTCGCCGAAGTCCGGTCGGGAACCGCCCGGGGCGAGGATCTCGCACGGGACGTGGCTGGCCATCTCCGTGCGCGCATCGGCGTCACGGTGGCGGTCGAGCTGGTCGCGGCCGGGGAGACCGCCCGCCTGACTGGCATCGAGAGCCGGCAGAAGCCGGTGCGGCTCATCGACGAGGGAGAGTCCTGACCCGCCGAGCGGGAGCGCCGCGGGGACCGTGCCCGTGCCCGGCGCTCAGTTGAGGCCGCTGTCCCGGACGACCTGCATGACCTCGGTGCGCGCGCCGCCGGGGCCGACGAAGAAGCAGATCCGGCGAACGCCGAAATCGCTCTCGATCTCCACCGGCTCCATGAGGATCCGGCAGCCCGAGGCGCGCAGCCGCCCCACCTGCGCGTCGAGATCGTCGACTTCATAGACGGTATGCAGCAGGCCGAGAGGCGCCGGTTCGTCGAGGAGATGCTCGTAGGGGGCGCGCTCGAAGAGAATGACGCGGGCGTCCCCGAGCCGAATGAGGCGATAGTCGCAACCGAGGACGGTGCTCCGGTAGCGGAGCTCCGCGCCGAGGATCTCGACATAGAACCGGGTGGCGGCGTCGAGGTCCTCGACCTTGACCGCGTGGTTCCACAGTCCCTTTACCATCGTCCGTGCCTCGAACCGTTCGTGCCGTGTGTGCGGACGTCGCCATGTAATCGCATTCCGGCGCAGATCGCGAGGGTGCCGGCCGGTGGCCCCTGCGCGCAGGTCGGAGCGCGTGCCCAACAACGGCGCCGTGACGGACCGCGCGACGCGCCTTGGCTCCTTGTTGGGCCCCGATCTTCAGAGATGAGTCAAGTTTGCAGAGCGGTTTGAGGAACGAAACGTACGAGGCTGCCAACGTTACGGAGCGGCCGGGTTTCGATCAAGGATGGGTGGATACGAACCGATCTCGTCGGTCCGAGCTTGCCACGGTGGCGAGCCACCCCGCTGTCGCGCAAGGACCTCTCGGAAGTTCCGTGCCAGGCGCTGCCTCGCCTGGGGCTTGCGAGCGCCGTGCCCGTCGAGCCGCGCGGAATCGCGATGACCACCCTTCCTTCGGGATTCGGCCGGAGGGCGCCGAGGCCCGTCCGGAAGGGGTGCCCGGTACGGGTGCCCCGCCGCTTCCGGTACCATCTGCGTTTGCGCCGCTATCGGGAGTTCGTTCATGGCCGCGACGGCGGTACACCATCCTTTCGAGGCCATCGGCAACGCCGGAGACGTATTCGAGATCGAGGACGGGATCTTCTGGGTGCGGATGCCGCTCCCCTTCGCCCTCAACCACATCAACCTGTGGCTTCTCCGGGACGGCGACGGTTGGACGGTGCTGGATACCGGCATCGCCCGCCCGGAGGTGCAGCGACACTGGCAGCGGGTCATCGGAGAGCTCGGTGGCGGCAAGCCGATCCACCGCACGATCGTGACCCACTTCCACCCCGACCATATCGGCAACGCCGGATGGTTCTCCGAAACGCACGGCACGGCGCTGTGGATCACCCACGAGGAGTGGTTGATGGGGCGGCTCCTCGCCATCGATGCGACCGAGGCCACCGAGGAGGCGACCGTCGACTTCTACCGGCGCTGCGACGTCGAGCCCGAGAACATCTTCGAGCTCAAGAACCGCGGGGCGGAGTACAACAAGATGGTGACCTCCATTCCGCGTCGCTTCCGGCGGATGCGCGAGGGAGATCGGATCGCGATCGACGGCTTCGAGTGGGAGGTCATCACCGGGTTCGGACACGCTCCGGAGCACGCCTGCCTCTACTGCGAGAAGCGCCGGCTGCTCCTCTCGGGCGACCAGATCCTCCCCAGGATCACGCCCTTCGTCGGCGTGCACCCGATGGAGCCGGAGGCGAACCCGCTCGAGCGCTTCCTCGATTCACTCGCCAAGTTCCGCCGCCTGCACCCCGACACCCTGGTGCTGCCCGCGCACGAGCTGCCCTTCACCGGAGTTCTGGATCGGATCGAGGTCATGCGCGAGCACCACGAGGAGCGGCTCGACGTGCTGCACGACGCGTGCGCGCAACCGATGACCGCGCGCGCCGGCGTCGACGTGCTGTTCCGGCGGAAGCTGGACGCCCAGAACCTGCGCCTCGCGACCAACGAGACCCTGTCCCACCTCAACATGCTGATCGCGCGCGGTCAGATGGAGCGCACGGTCCGCGGCGACGGGGTGTGGGAATTCGCGAGCCGCTGACCGGCCGCGCTTCGACCGAGTCGGCGGGAGGATACGGGATGCGCGAGGGCGATCCGGGGCGGCGAGGACGACGATGATTCCCCTGGCCGACGACTACGCGACCGTCTACGACCGGTTCCGCTGGAACGTCCCGGAACGCTACAACATGGCGCACGACGCCTGTGACCGCCATGCCACGGACCCGGGGCGCCTCGCCCTGGTCGTCGAGGGCGAAGACGGCGGGACGCGGGAGTGGACCTTCCATCAGGTCCGGCAGCTGGCGAACCGTTGCGCGAACCTCCTCGAGTCCTGCGGCGTCGAGCCGGGCGACCGGGTGGCGATCCTGCTTGGCCAGGCGGTGGAGACCGCGGTCGCGAACATCGCCTGCTTCAAGTGCGGGGCGGTCTCGATGCCGCTCTTCACGAAGTTCGGCCTTGCGGACCTCGAGTTCCGTCTCGCGGACGGCGCGGCGCGGGTCCTCGTCACCGACATGGAGAACTTCGCCCGGATCGCGCCCGTGCGGGACCGGCTCCCGCACCTCGAAACCGTGTTCACGGTGGACGGCGAGAGTGAAGGCGCGCGCGACTTCTGGAAGGAGCTCGAGCGCGGCTCCAAACGCTACCAAACGCGCGCCACCGCGGCCGAGGACCCGGCCGTGCTGCTCTACACCTCGGGAACCACCGGCTCGCCGAAGGGGGTGCTGCATGCGCAGCGCGTCCTCCTCGGCCACATTCCGGGGATGGACTTCGCGAACGACTATCTCGGGCAGCCGGGGGACCGGCTCTGGTCGCCGGCGGACTGGGCGTGGATCGGGGGGCTCTTCGACATCCTCATGCCGGCGTGGTACTACGGCCTTCCCGTCGTCGCCGCGCCCCGGGCCGACTTCGACCCCGAGGAAGCCCTCGACATCCTCGCGCGGCACCGAATCCGCAACACCCTCCTGCTCCCCACCATGCTCAAGCTCATGGCCCAGGTCCCCGCCGGCCGCCATGACGTGCGGCTTCGTTCGGTGTTCACCGGAGGCGAGCCGGTGGGTGCCGAGGTGATGGCGTGGGCCGAGGGGACGCTGGGAGCGTCGGTCAACGAGATCTACGGACAGACCGAGTGCAACCTGGTCGCGGGCGGCTGCTCGCGGCTTCTCGAACGCCGTCCCGGGGCGATTGGGGTGCCCATCCCCGGGCACGTCGTCGACATCGTGGACGACGACGGCGAGCTCGCCGCGCCCGGCGGCACCGGCCACATCGCGATCCGCCAGCCGGACCCCGTCGCGATGCTCTCGTATTGGCGGCGTCCGGACGCGGACGCGGAGAAGGTCGTGAACGGGTGGCTCCTCACCGGAGACGTCGGGCACAAGGACGATGAAGGCTACCTGTGGTTTACCGGGCGCGCGGACGATGTCATCACTCGCGACGGGGAGCAGTTCGGGCCGGGCGGGATCGAGGAGTGTCTGACCGCGCATCCGGACGTGGCGCTCGCGGCGGCCGTCGGGGTACCGGATTCCGGCCGGGGCGAGGTCGTGAAGGCGTACGTGGTCGTGCGCGATGGAGCATCGGCCGGCAGCGGGCTGCGCGGCGTACTCCTCGCGCGGGCGCGCCGCGAGCTCCCCGCGAACGCGGCTCCCCGGGAGCTCGAATTCGTCGGCGAGCTGCCACGCACGACGACGGGAAAGATCATGCGCCGCGAGCTCAGGCGGCGGGAGCTGGATCGGCAGCGGGAGATGCTCCGCGAGCGCCGGGAGGCATCGGACGGGACGGACACGGGGTGTCCGGAGGGATGAACGCCGGATGCGACGGGGCGAAGTCGGCGGGGACGGCCGGATGAGGTCCGGACCCGACGTGACGGCGTCCGCAGGAGCGACGCGGGCCCGGGGTACGACGGAAAGAGGAAGAGGATGAAACCAGTCTGGCAACTGAGCGCCGTCGAGACGGCGGAAGCGACGCGCGCCGGTCGGCTGTCGTGCGTCGAGGTCGTGGAAGCGCACTCGCAGCGGTACGCCGCCGTCAATCCCGACCTCAATGCGGTGACGGTAGACCTTCGCGAACGCGCGCTCGAGACCGCCCGGGCGCGCGACGCAGCGTTGCGGTCGGGCACGCCGGCCGGGCCGCTGCACGGGGTGCCGGTGACCATCAAGGAGAACGTGGATCAGACCGGCGAGTCGACTCCCAACGGGGTGGCGGGACTCGCCGGGGTCATCGCTCCCGACGACTCTCCGGTGGTCCGCAACCTCACGCGGGCCGGGGCGATCGTCATCGGCCGAACGAATACCCCCGAGTACTCGTTCCGGGCGTTCACGGACAATCCCCTCCGGGGGCTCACCCGCAATCCCTGGGATCCGGCGGGAGTGACGTGCGGGGGGTCCTCGGGCGGGGCCGCGGCGAGCGTGGCGGCCGGTGTCGGAGCGATCGCGCACGGCAACGACATCGGGGGGTCGCTCCGCATTCCCGCGTACTGCTGCGGGTGCCCCACCGTCCGGCCGACCCTCGGCCGGGTCCCCGCCTACAATCCGTCCCAGGCCGAGGAGCGAGCGCTGCTCATGCAGATGATGTCGGTCCAGGGGCCGATCGCGCGCGAGGTGCGCGACGTTCGTCTCGGTCTCGGCGCGATGGCCGCGGCCGACCCGCGCGACCCGCTGTGGGTTCCGGCCCCTCTGGAGGGCCCGCCGCTGCCGCGCCCGATCCGGGTGGCGGTAGCCGAGTGCGAGGCGCATCCGGCGGTCCGGGCGGCGATCGACGAGGCCGCCGGCCGGCTTGCGGATGCCGGCTACGCGGTCGAGGCGGCCGAGCCGCCGGAGGTGGAGCGCATGAAGGAGGTCTGGTTCCGGATCATCTTCGCGGACTTCCGGGTGACCATGGAGGAATCGGTGCGGCGTCTCGGGAGCGAGGAGGTCAACCGTATCGTGGACGCCTACTTCGCGATGGCGGGGAGCGTGCCCGGAATCGACACCTACGTGCGCGATCTCGCGGAGCGCAACCGGCTCCTTCGTGCCTGGAACCTCTTCCTCGAGGAGTACCCGCTGGTGCTGTCCCCGGTATCGACCGAGCCGCCGTTTCCGCTCAACGACGACCTCGCGGGGCCGGAGAGGGTGCGGGAGATCTTCGATTCGCTGCGCTATACGTCGGCGATGAACCTCGTCGGCCTGCCGGGCGTCGCGATGCCGACCGGGCTGCACGACGGAGCGCCCGTCGGGGTGCAGATCGTGGGGCGGCGCTACCGCGAGGACGTCTGCCTGGACGCGGCGGAGGTGATCGAGCGCTCCGTCGGGGTGCTCTCGGAGCAGCTCTGGGCGCGCGAGGCGGGTACCGCGCCATGATTGGCTCCGCACGGCGATTCGATGCCGGCGGCGTTTCGCATCCCGGGATTCATCCGGACGGCGCGGACCGGAGAGCCTGATGGGGCACCGGCTCGGCATCACGATGGGGGATCCGAGCGGCGTCGGGCCGGAGGTGACGGTGAAGGCGCTCGCCGGGACCGGCGCCGAAGAGCGGAACCGTATCGTGGTGCTCGGCTGCCGTTCGACCCTGGAGCGGGCGGCGCGCATCGCGGGGGTGCCGTCACCCGAGGTCGCGGTGATCGACGTGGCGACACCCGATTCGGACACGATCCGCGACGGGTGCGAGAGTACCGGCGGGGGACATGCCGCCTACGGCTACGTGCGGCGGGCGGTGGAGCTCGCGCTCGCCGGCGAGATCGAGGTCATCGTGACCGCACCGCTCAACAAGGCCGCCCTGCACCTCGCCGGGCATCGCTTCGACGGACACACGGAGATCCTCCAGCACCTGACGGACGCGCCGTCGAGCATCATGCTCCTCGCATCGGAACGCCTCTCCACCATCCACGTGTCCACCCACGTGTCCCTCGCGGGCGCCGTGCAACGTTGCCGGGCGCCGCGCGTGCTCGAGATCATCGAGGCTGCGGACCGCCACTTCCGGCGCCTCGGCACCGAGCGGCCGCGGGTGGCGGTCGCCGGCCTCAATCCGCACAGCGGCGAGGGGGGGCTCTTCGGGCGCGAGGACGAGGAGCAGATCCGCCCCGCGGTCGAGGCGGCGTGCGCGCGCGGGATCGACGCGAGCGGCCCCTGGCCGGGCGATTCCGTGTTCCTCCGCGCAACCCGCGGCGAGTTCGACGTGGTGGTGGCCCAGTACCACGATCAGGGCCACATCCCGACCAAGCTCGTCGCATTCGAGTCGGCGGTGAACGTGACTCTGGGGCTCCCGATCCAGCGCACCTCGGTGGACCACGGAACCGCTTTCGACATCGCGTGGCAGGGCTGTGCGGATCCCCGCAACATGCTCGCCGCGATCGCCTACGCGAACCGGCTCGCGGACACGGAGTAGAGGCCTGGCCCGCACGCACGAATCCGCAGCGGGGCTCACCGTCGCTCTGGTGGCCGACGATCTCACCGGAGCCCTCGACGCCGCCGCTCCCTTTGCCCGTGGCGGGCTCATCGTCCGGGTGCATCGGCGTGTCGGCGGGCTTCCCGTCGCGCCCCCCGGCGCCTCCGGGCCGTTTCAGCCGTCGCGAAGCGGTCCGCCGAGGGCCGAGGATCCCCGCTCTCCCGGCACCGTGCTCGCGGTCAGCACCTCGAGCCGGCACCTGGCGCCGGATGCGGCGCGGTCAGCGGTGGAGGCGGCCGGGCGGCGACTTCGGACGTGGTCGCCCCGGCTCGTGTTCAAGAAGATCGACTCCACCCTGCGCGGGCCGGTGGCCGACGAGGTGGTGGCGGCGATGCAAGTGTTCGAGCGTCGGTCGGCCCTCGTATGCCCCGCCTTTCCGGCCGCGGGACGGGTCGTCCGGGACGGCGAGGTTCATGTCCACGGGGTGGCCCTGCGCGAGTCCGAGTACGCTCGCGATCTGCGCACTCCTTCGCCCGTCGAACCCTTGAGCGCGCTGTTCGGCCGGTTCGGAGCGGTCCGCGGGTTGCAATCCGACGAGACCCTGGCCGGGGATGGCATCTCCGGAATCACGATTGCGGATGCCGAGACCGATGCGCACCTCTCCCGTCTCGCGGTACTGGTTTCGGAGCACGCGAGGGAGGTTCTCGCCGTCGGCTCCGACGGTCTCGCGACCAGTCTCGCGGGCCGGCTCGGGCGGCCCGGAGCGGGCGTCCGGCTCGCAGGCGGGGAAGGGCGGGTCGTCCTGTACGCAATCGGTTCGCGCGCCGGGGCCGCGCAGGAGCAGACCCAGCGGCTGATCGAGGCGCGGCCCGGCGTCCCGGTGGTGGACGCGCCGGCCGGCGTTCTCGACCCGGGCGCGGTGGTGCGGGCCGCCGGGACCGCGCGCGCCGTCGTCGCGCGGGTGCCCGCGGTGCCCCGCGGCGAGCCCGCCGCTGTCGTCGAGGCGTTCGCGGCCGGCATTCGGACTTCTATCGACCGCCTCGGCGGCCCCGGTCGCCTCGGCGCTCTCGTCGCGACCGGCGGCGATACCGTCGAGGGGATTCTCGACGCGCTCGGAGTCGCGGCGCTCGACGTGCTCGGCGAGTTCCGGCCGGGCATTCCGGTAAGCCGGGCCGGCAGCGCAGGTGACGGGCTCACCCTCGTCAGCAAGGCGGGCGGGTTCGGCACCCCCGATCTCTTCGCCGAGATCGCGGCCGAGACGGCCGAACCCTGAACCGATCCCGTTTCCGCCCCGCCCGGGGGAATCGGGCTCATATGGTTGTCCATGCAGAAACCTGCGTGTCAATCGACTTTGCATTTCGCAAGGTACGCCAGAATTGGTTCATGAATTCTCAAGCAGGGCGCGCTTTGTTTGCCGAAGCGAAACGTGAGAGACTCCTGACATGGCGGCTTGGGGGAACACCTTTGCGGCAGCCGGTGTCATCGTCACGGTGCGAAGCGGGCTATCCGCCCGGCTCGAGGTGGGAATCGCCGGCATCCCCGATCGGGTGGGGCACGTCGATTGCGAAATGGCGTTCGTTGGCGGGCTGCGTTACCTTGCACGACCGGTGCGGTCCGGGCAGGCCGATTCCGGACCGGAGCGATAGACCGCTCTCCAGGGGCGAAATCGGAATTCGAGATGCGCAGGACCGTCATCGAAGTATTGCGCGATCCCCGGAACCGGGTAGGATTCGCATTCGTCGGGGCGATGTTGATACTGTTGATCGTGGTTGTCGCAGTGGAGTATCTCGGTTGATGCACAAAGAGATGGGCGGGGCCGTCGCGCACACCGCCGCCGGGGGAGGTTGACGGCATGACCGCAGCGGGCGGCAGCGAAGCTTTCGTGCGGTTCGCGGACGTTCAGAAGAGCTACGACGGCGAGACGCTCGTCGTCAAGAGCCTCAACCTCGACATCGAGCGCGGCGAGTTCCTCACCATGCTCGGACCCTCCGGGTCGGGGAAGACCACTTGCCTCATGATGCTCGCCGGCTTCGAGACCGCCACCTTCGGCGAGATCTTCCTCGACGGGCGCCCGATCAACAATGTCGCGCCCCATCGCCGGGACATCGGGATGGTGTTCCAGAACTACGCGCTCTTCCCCCACATGACGGTCCACGAGAACCTCGCGTTTCCCCTCGAGGTTCGAAAGCTGGGGAAGGCGGAGGTCGAGGAGCGGGTCGCGCGCGCCCTCGACATGGTGGAGCTCGCGGGCTTCGGAGGCCGGCGTCCGGCTCAGCTATCCGGCGGGCAGCAGCAGCGGGTGGCCGTCGCCCGCGCGCTCGTCTTCGAGCCCAAGCTCGTGCTCATGGACGAGCCCCTCGGCGCCCTCGACAAGCAGCTTCGCGAGCAGATGCAGTTCGAGATCCGGCACATCCACGAGCGCCTGGGGGTGACGGTGGTCTACGTCACCCACGACCAGAGCGAGGCGCTCACGATGTCGAACCGGATCGCGGTCTTCAACGACGGGGTGATCCAGCAGCTCTCGACCCCGGAGGGGCTCTACGAGCGGCCGGAGAACGCGTTCGTCGCCCAGTTCATCGGCGAGAACAACCGCCTGGTCGGCGCGGTGTCCGAGCGCCACGGCGACACGTGCGCGGTCACCACCGTCGAGGGCGAGGTCGTGAAGGCGCTCGCGGTGAGCTGCGGCACGACGGGCGAGCCGACCACCCTCTCGCTGCGACCGGAGCGGGTGACCGTGGCTCCGGAGCCGGGTTCGTGCCCGAACGTCTTCGACGCGGTGGTCGAGGAGCTCATCTATCTCGGCGATCACGTGCGGTCTCGTCTTCGCCTGCTCGGCAACGACGAGTTCATCGTCAAGGTTCCGAACTCCGGCCTGATTCGACCGATGAGGGTCGGCGAGACCGTCCAGGTGGGCTGGAGCGCGGAGGACTGCCGGGCCCTCGATTCCCCGAGCACTGCCCCGGTTTTCGACTGATTCACTCCACTCCAACCTGAGGAGATTCCCATGCAAGGAAAAACGTTAGCCATCGGACTCGCCGCGGCGCTCGCCGCCGGGGCCGCGCACGCCCAGACGGAGCTCGTGGTGGTGTCCTGGGGCGGCGCCTATTCCGCGAGCCAGCAAAAGGCCTACCACGACCCGTACATGGCAGCGAACGCCGACATCAAGATCCTGAACGACGACTCGGCCTCCGAGGGGCTCTCGAAGCTCCGTGCCATGGCCGAGGCCGACAACGTGACCTGGGATCTCGTCGACATGATCGCGTCGGACGCGATCACCGCCTGCGACGAGGGTCTCGTCCTCGAGATCGACTTCGACAACGCTCTCGCGGCGGCGCCGGACGGGACGTCCGCCACCGAGGACTTCGGCGACATGATCGTGAGCGAGTGCTTCATTCCCCAGATCGTGTACTCGACGACCTTCGGTTACCGGACGGACTTGGTGAAGACGCCGCCGACCACGATCGCGGACGTGTTCGACCTCGAGAAGATCCCGGGCAAGCGTTCGCTAGAGAAGAAGCCTCTCGCCAACATCGAATGGGCCCTGCTCGCGGACGGGGTGGCGCTCGACGACGTCTACGACGTGCTCTCGACTCCGGAGGGCGTCGACCGGGCGTACGCGAAGCTCGACACCATCAAGAGCGACGTCGTCTGGTGGGCGAAGGGCGCGGTGCCGGTCCAGCTTCTCGCCGACGGCGAGGTCGTGATCGCTTCGGCCTACAACGGGCGCCTGTTCTCCGGCATCGAGGAGGAGAAGCAGCCGATTGCGATGATGTGGGACTGGCAGTGGTTCGACCTCGACGGCTGGGTGGTTCCGAAGGGCGGAAAGAACGTCGACGCGGTCATGAAGTTCCTGCGCTTCGCGACGGACACGCAGCGGCTCGCGGACCAGGCGAAGTTCATCTCCTACGGCCCGGCCCGGATGTCCTCCGCTCCGCTTGTCGGAAAGCATGCGACCCTCGGCATCGAGATGGGACCGCACATGCCGACCGCGCCGGCGAACGCCACGACGATGCTTCCGAACAACATCGAGTGGTGGGCGGACCATGGCGACGAGATGAACGAGCGGTTCAACGCCTGGCTCGCCAGGGGTTGATCCACGGAATCGCGCGGTAACCCGTATCGCGCGAAGTCTGCCGGCGGCGGCGGGCCGCTCCCTTCGGACGCTGTCCGCCGCCGCCTGAAATCGGAGGTATCGTGTCGGCCGTTTCCCCGGATACCCCCGCGATGCTCACCACCGCCGACGGCGCTCCGCTCAAGGTGAGCTTCGACCGCGCCCTGAGGCGAAGCCGCCTCAAGGCCCTCGCTCTCGTCCTTCCCCTCTTCGCGTTCCTCCTCATCACCTTCCTCGTCCCCATCGGGGACATGCTCCTGCGCAGCGTCGAGAACCAGCTCGTGGGAAACGTCCTGCACCGCACGGTGAAGGCGCTTGACCATTGGGACCAGGGCTCGGGAGAGCTGCCGGACGAAGAGGCGTTCGCGGCGCTCGTCGCGGATTTCCAGGAGGGTCGGGAGAATCGCACCATCGGCCGGGTCGGGGTGCGGCTCAACTACGAGTCGGGGGGCATGTCGAGCCTGTTCCGCAAGACCGGGCGGCGCGCGAAGCGCATCACGGAAGCGCCCTTCCGGGAAGCGATGATCAAGCTCGACAAACGTTGGGGAAACCTCGACGTCTGGCGCCTCATCAAGCGCGAGAGCGATGCGTACACGGCCTCGTACTACCTTTCCGCGGTCGACATGCGCTTCATTGCGGACGGCTCCATCGCCCGGCAGGACGAGAACCGGCAGATCTACGTCCGGCTCTTCGGACGGACCCTGTGGCTGAGCCTCGTCATCACCGTGCTCTGCCTGCTGCTCGGCTACCCGATCTCCTACCTGATGGCGACCCTGCCCGTGCGCACCAGCAACCTGCTGATGATCATGGTGCTGCTGCCGTTCTGGACCTCGCTGCTGGTTCGCACCACCTGCTGGATCGCGCTCCTGCAGCAGCAGGGGGTAATCAACGACCTCCTCGTGTGGGTCGGTATCATCGGCGAGGACAACCGCCTCGCGATGATTCACAACCGCACCGGGACCATCATCGCGATGACGCACATCCTGCTCCCGTTCATGGTCCTGCCTCTCTACAGCGTGATGAAGACCATCCCGCCGAGCTACCTGCGCGCGGCCCGTTCGCTCGGTGCAAACCCGTTCACGGCCTTCGTCCGGGTGTACATGCCGAACACGGTCGCCGGCGTCGGCGCCGGGAGCATCCTCGTGTTCATCATCGCCATCGGCTACTACATCACGCCGGCCCTCGTCGGGGGCACCTCGGGGACCCTCATCAGCAACTTCATCGCCCACCACATGCAGGTATCGCTCAACTGGGGGCTCGCCGCGGCCCTCGGTGCCCTGCTGCTCGCCGCCGTGCTCGCGCTCTACGTGCTCTACGACAAGATTGTGGGCATCGACAACATGAAGCTCGGATAGGACGGCGAAGAAGCATGGCCCTTCCTCCCTACACGTCCACCCTCGAGAGGATCTGGTTCTACACCTTCCGGACCATCTGCGGCCTCGTCTTCTTCTTCCTCATCGCGCCGCTCGTCGTCATCGTGCCGCTCTCGTTCAACTCGGTGCCGTACTTCACGTTCACGCCGGAGATGCTCGCGTTCGACCCGGCCGGATACTCGACACGCTGGTATCAGGACTTCTTCACGAACCTGAACTGGCAGGGGGCGGTCAAGAACAGCGTCATCATCGCGTTCTTCGCGACCATCCTCGCGACCGCCCTCGGGACCCTGGCCGCCCTCGGACTCAGCCGGGCGCACATGCCGTTCCGCACCACGGTCATGGGACTGCTCATCTCGCCGATGATCGTGCCCCTCATCATCTCCGCGGCCGGGATGTACTTCTTCTATTCCAAGGTGGGGCTCCAGGGCAGCTACCTCGGAGTCATCCTCGCCCACACCGCTCTCGGCACGCCGTTCGTGGTGATCACGGTGACCGCGACCCTCGTCGGGTTCGACCACAGCCTGACCCGGGCCGCGGCGAGCCTCGGGTCCTCGCCGGCGCACACCTTCTTCAAGGTCATCGTGCCGATCATCCTTCCCGGGGTGATCTCGGGGGCGCTCTTCGCGTTCGTGACCTCCTTCGACGAGGTCGTGGTGATCCTCTTCGTCGCGAGCTACGAGCAGCGAACGATCCCCTGGCAGATGTTCTCCGGGATCCGCGAGCAGATCAGCCCGACGATCCTCGCCGTCGCGACCATTCTCGTCTGCGTCTCGGTCATGCTGCTCGTCGCCACCGAGATGCTCCGTCGGCGGGGCGAGCGGTTGCGGGGCCTCAGCCCGGCTTGAAGCGGGGGCGGCCCGCCACCATCTTCCGAGCTCGAGCCGCGGCGGTCGAAAGGCCTTCCGGGCCCGGAAGGCGTTCCCCGGAGGGTGGGAGACGCCTGGATTCCAGCGGAAGATGTCGGACATGAGCGTACAACCCGGTGTGCTGGCGGAAGTGCCCTCTCACGCCCGCTACCTCACGTTTCGTCGCCGGGCCGCGGCCGGGGACCCGCGTTCCGATCTCGCGCGTCTCGCGGCCCTCCCGGTAGACGAGAGCCGGGTGGTCGGAATCGGCGCGTCGCTCGTGCACGAGCTCGGGGCGCACGTGGAGGGTCTGCGCACCTTTCCGGCCATGGATGGCCGCGGCCTTTCGGTTCCGTCCACCCCGTCCGCGCTCTGGTGCTGGCTGCGTGGCGAGGAGCGTGGCGAGCTGGTCCATGCGAGCATTCTCATGCGGCGCACGCTCGCGGACGCCTTCGAGATCGAAACGGTCGTCGACGCCTTCCGCCATCTCGACGGCCGCGACCTCACCGGCTACGAGGATGGCACGGAGAATCCCGCCGGCGACGATGCGGTCGCCGCGGCGGTGGTATCGGGCGCCGGGGCGGGTCTCGACGGATCTTCGTTCGTCGCGGTCCAGCAGTGGGTTCACGACCTCGACCGCTTCGCGTCGTTCAGCCGGGTCGAGCAGGACGAGACCATTGGCCGACGCCTGAGCGACAACGAGGAGATGGACGACGCGCCGCCGGGGGCCCACGTCAAGCGGACCGAGCAGGAGGCGTTCGACCCGCCCGCCTATCTCGTTCGCCGCTCGATGGCCTGGGCGGATGCGAAACGCGAGGGGCTCGTCTTCGTGGCGTTCGGGCGGAGCCTCGATCCCTTCGAGACCCTGATGCGCCGGATGACGGGCGCCGACGACGGCGTTCCCGACCACCTGTTCCGGTTCACCCGCCCCGCGACCGGCAGCTACTTCTGGTGCCCGCCGGCGCGCGGCGGCCGTCTGGACCTGCGCGCCCTCCTCGGACGTCAACCCGAAGAATTCGCCGAATTCTCGGACAACTGACGGAAATCGGCGCTTTCTCCGGTCCAGTCCGCGTCCCGTCTCAACCGGCCTTGGCGGCCCCGGCCTTGGCGGCTGACCTTCGAGCCGGCGCCTTGGCCTTGCGTCGGATATGGAAGGAGTTGCCCGGGTCCTTTCGAATGATGTCGAAGCCGCCGGACTTCGTGACCAGGGTGCTCAGGTTGGAGCAGCCGTAGGTCCGCGGATCGAAGTCCGGCGCCGCCCCCTGGATCCGGCTGCCGACCACGCCGAGATGGGCCCAGCCGTCGTCGTCGGCGTCTTCGATCGCCCTCGCGATGATGGGTACCGCCTTTTTCGGCGGTTCCTTCTTCTCCTGCGCGGCGCCGGCCGCGGCGCTCGCCTTGTCCGTGTCCGCGGCGACGAGGTTCTCCACGTATATGAAGCGGTTGCAGGCGTTCTTGAACGCCTCGGGGGTCTTGCGCTCGCCGAATCCGTAGACGAGGAGCCCGTCCTCGCGCAGGCGTTGCGCGAGGCGCGTGAAGTCGCTGTCGGAGGTGACGAGGCAGTAGCCGTCGAGCTTGCCCTTGTGCATGAGATCCATCGCGTCGATGACGAGAGCGATGTCGGCTGCATTCTTGCCCGTCGTGTTGTTGCGTTGCTGGTGCTGGAGTATCGCGAGGGACTTGATCGCGCTGTCCCAGCCGGCGAGGCGGTTGCTCGAGAAATCGCCGTAGATGCGCCGCACGTTGGCCTCTCCGTGCTTGACGATCTCTTCGAAGATCGCCTTCGCGTAGCGGGCGCTGGTGTTGTCCGCGTCGATGAGTACCGCCAGACTCAGCACCGGTCCGTTCTTCGTCATCCCAACTCTCCCCGCGGGTCTCCCGGATGGAACCGACCGCCAGCCGTTCCTCTCCCGTGCGGCGGACATTCTGCCGACTTGGCGGCGGTCGCGCCACGCACGACGCATGGAGGTGCCCTGCACGAGCCCGCGAATCGGCCTCCGGGGCCCGCGGAGCTGCTCGAGGCACCACGGCTCGTCTCTCGGAGGCCGGGCAACCTCGGGCGAACGGGGGTCAGGAAAGGAGATCCCGCACGGCCCGGCGCAGCGACTCCTCGTCCTCGGAATTGAACAGGGGGTTGCCGGCACGGTGGCCCCAGATGGAGTCGATGGGGCGGAACTCCGCGTTCGGCATGCGCGCGGTCTCCGCTTCGCTGTCCTCGGGGGTGAAATAGAGGTCGGTCAGGGACGGCATGATGATTGAACGGGCGCGGATCGAGGCGAGGGCCCGGTCGAGGTCCCCTGCGTAGAGCGGGTTGTCCGAGATGTCCGACTGCATCCAGGTATCGAGGCTCGCGAGCAGGTCGTGGGCGTCGCGTCGAAGGAAGTTGGCTTCCCAGTTGCGTACCAGAAAGTCCTCGAGCGACGAATAGCCGGCGCCTTCGTAGAGCCGCTCGCGGTAGAACGCCTGCGAGAGTGCCCATCCGGCGTACACCCGGCCCATGGCGCGAAGACCCCGTACCGGGTGGGCGGCGAAATGGTCGCCGCGCCAGGCGGGGTCCGCGGTGAGAGTGGCGCGCACGCCCTGAAGGAACACCTGGTTGTGGAGCGAGGTCTTCGCCGAACCGCACACGGCGCAGATCCGCTCGACCCGGTCGGGAAAGATCGCTCCCCAGTGAAGCGCCTGCTGCGCCCCCATCGACCAGCCGTAGGCGAGGGCCACCTTCTCGATGCCGAAGGCTTCGGCGAGCAGCCGCCGCTGCGCGTGCACGTTGTCCCAGTGCGTGAACGCCGGCGAGCGGTCCGGTCCGAACGGGGGCGCGAGGTTGCTCGGCGAGGTGGACAGTCCGTTGGTGAACATGTTCGGGATGACGATGAACCAATCGGCGGAGTCGAGTATCCGTCCCGGACCGATGAGCCAGTCGATATCGGAGTGCTGGGCACCGTACGAGGTCGGATAGAGGATGACGTTCGACCGGTCCGCCGCGAGTCGCCCGTAGGTCCGGTAGGCGATCTCGGCCCGCGGCAGGGTGATGCCGCGCTGGAGGGTGAAGTCGGGAAGGGCGAAGACTTCGTGGTCCTTGTCACTCATGGGGGCGCTCCAGGGGTCGAGGGGGCGTTCGAGAGGCGGCGAGCTGACGCGGCGGGCTCCGGAGCCCGCCACCGGCGCGCCTGAGCGGGCGAGGTTCGGGTCGGAGAAGACATTGCTCCCGAATCGCGCCTCTCGAGCGGAAGGGAAGGAGCCGTCCATCCGAAGCGTCGCCGTTGACACCAGTCTAGCGCAGTGGGTCTACTCACCCGACCCGGAATGCGCAGCCGCTGCGAAGCGGTAAAGGCCGCTTGCGCGGGGCGGCGGCACGTGCGGGGCGGACGGCGGGTAGCGTGCCGCTCGCCGGGGAACAAGCAGGAGAGAGCGGATGTCGGCTGCATTCACGCGGGAGCTCGTCGAGCGCGCGAGCCGCGCGATCCTGGAGCATCGCGAGGAGCTGACCGCCCTCGATCGGGCGGTCGGCGACGGAGATCACGGACTCAACATGGCGCGCGGGTTCGAGGCGATCGCCGCGAGCGCCGAAGAGCTGGCTGCGCTTCCATTCGGCAAGGCCCTGGACAAGGCCGGCATGACCCTGGTGACGAAGGTCGGCGGGGCGTCCGGGGCCCTGTTCGGGAGCCTGTTGATGGCGATGGGACGCACCGTCCGGGACTGCCCGGCGGGACGTCCGGAGGTCGCGGACATGCTGCGCGCGGGGGTGGACGCGGTGCGCCGGCGCGGCAAGTCCGCCCCCGGAGAGAAGACGATGCTCGACGTGCTCGCGCCGGTGCTTGCGGTCCTCGAAGAAGAGGGCGCCGGCGCGGACATGCGGGGGCGGGTGCGCGCCGCCGCCGCGGGCGGCCTCGCGGCGACCCGCGACATGATCCCGACGAAGGGCCGCGCTTCGTTCCTCGGCGAGCGGGCGGCCGGGCATCCGGACCCGGGGGCGCGCTCGTCCGAGCTCCTCGTCGAGGCGGTGTGCGACGTCGTTGACGGGAGGCGGGACGAATCGGCCCGGGCCGGCGTGGCGCGGGGCCGATGATCGGACGCGCGTCCGTCGCTTTCGTGCTCCACGTCTTCGAGCCGGTCCGCGTCCGGTTCCGAGGGCCGGCGAGCGTACGGCGTGACTGCGGAACCGGAAGCGACGCAAAATGGCATGGGCGCGGCGAGTGAGCTGCGCGACGGGCCGCGCGCGAACGGCGCCGGCACCATGAATCGGGGGAAGCACATGGACATTGGAGACAGGGTGGTCATCGTCACCGGAGCGGGTACCGGGGTAGGGGCGGCCGCGGCGATACGGCTTGCCGGCGGCGGCGCGAAGGTTGTCGTGAACTACTCACGCAGTCGAGACGAGGCCGAGGCGACGGCCTCGGCCTGCCGCGATGCCGGCGGCGAGGCGGTGGCGGCACAGGGCGACGTGGCGCGAGAGGAGGATTGCCGCCGCCTGGCGGACGAAGCGTTCTCGCGGTGGGGACGGATCGACGGTCTCATCAACAACGCGGGCACGACCGTCTTTCGCGCCGGTGACGACTTCGACGCCCTGACTGCGGAGGACTTCCAGCACGTCTATGCGGTCAACGTGGTCGGCGCCTTCCAGATGGCTCGGGCGGTGGCGCCTCGGATGAAGTCCTCGGGACGGGGCAGCATCGTCAACACCTCCTCCATCGCCGGCGTGATGGGTATCGGCAGCTCGATCGCGTATGCCGCTTCGAAGGGGGCGCTCAATACCCTGACCCTGTCGCTTGCGCGGGCCCTCGCGCCCGAAATCCGGGTGAACGCGGTGGCGCCCGGCTTCATCACCGGGCGCTGGTGGCGCGAGAAGATGGGCGACGGATACGACACGATGGTCGCCAATGTCGCCGCCTCGACTCCGCTCAAGCGGGCCGGCACCCCGGAGGACATGGCAGCCGCGGCCGTGTGGCTGCTCGTCGGCGACGTCAACATCACGGGCGAGATACTGATCTCCGATGCCGGACTCCATCTCGGCGGGGCGCCCCTGGTCGCGCGCTAAGCACACAAGGCGTGCATCCCGTGCCGCGCGAAGTGGCGGGGGAAGTTGCGAGGTTGGGGAAGCGCGCCCCTGGTCGCGCGCTGAGCCCTCAAGGCGTGCATCCCGTGCCGCGCGAAGTGGCGAGGGGAACCTCCGGGGTTGGGGAAGCGCTCCCCTGGTCGCGCGCTGAGCACACAAGGCGTGCATCCCGTGCCGCGCGAAGTGGCGAAGGGAACCTCCGGGGTTGGGGAAGCGCTCCCCTGGTCGCGCGCTGAGCACACAAGGCGTGCATCCCGTGCCGCGCGAAGTGGCGAAGGGAACCTCCGGCGTTGGGGAAGCGCTCCCCTGGTCGCGCGCTGAGCCCTCGAGGCGTGCGTCCCGTGCCGCGCGAAGTGGCGAGGGGAACCTCCGGGGTTGGGGAAGCGCTCCCCTGGTCGCGCGCTAAGCCCTCGAGGCGTGCATTCCGTGCCGCGCGATGTTGCGAGGGGGAACTTCCGGCGTTGGGCAAGCGCTCCCCTGTCGCGCGCTGAGCAGGCGCGGCGGCCGGTGCCGGGAGGGGGGCGTCAGCAGGACCAGCGAAGGGCGGCGGTTCGGACCGGGGCGTCCCACAGGGACAGCATCTCGTCGTCGGCGACGGCAAGGGTCACCGAGCAGCCCGCCATGTCGAGGGAGGTGGTGTAGTTGCCGACCAGGGAGCGCGCAATGTCGAGGCCGCGGTCTCGACACCGGCGGGCGGCTGCGTTGTAGACGAGATAGAGCTCCATCAGCGGCGTCGCGCCGAAACCGTTCACGTGCAAGATCACCCGGTCTGCGGGTTCCGGTTCGAGGGACTGGCAGATCGCGCTCACCATCTCCTCGGCGATCGCGTCGGCCGGCGCGAGCGCGACCCGGCGGCGACCCGGCTCGCCGTGGATGCCGACCCCCATCTCCATTTCGTCCTCGCCGATCTCGAAGGTCGGGGTTCCGGCGGCCGGGACGGTACAGCTACCGAGCGCAACTCCCATCGAGCCGGTCGCGGCGTTCACCCGGTCGCCGAGCGCCTTGCAGGCGGCGAGGTCGTCGCCGCGCTCCGCGGCCGCTCCGACGATCTTCTCGACCACGAGGGTGCCGGCCACCCCACGGCGGCCCTGGGTGTAGAGCGAATCCTCCACCGCAACGTCGTCGTTGATGAGCACGGTGGCGTTCTCGCCGGACATCATCTCCGCCGCCATCTCGAAGTTCATGACGTCGCCCGAGTAGTTCTTGACGATGAAGAGCACCCCCGCGCCGCCGTCGACCGCCTCCGCCGCCGCGAGCATCTGGTCCGGGGTCGGGGCGGTGAAGACCTCGCCGGGACAGGCCGCATCCAGCATGCCCCGGCCGACGAATCCGGCGTGGAGCGGCTCGTGTCCGGAACCGCCGCCCGTGACGAGGGCGACCTTGCCCGTGACCGGCGCATCGGCACGAGTCACCAGCTTCGGCTCGAGGCGGACCTCGACGATGTCGGAGTGCGCGAGGCCGAACCCGCTGAGGCTCTCCGCCAGCACGTCGTCGACGGCGTTGATCAGTTTCTTCATGGATGGCTCCCTGGCTGTGGAGTCGGGCGAGAGACCGGGGCTAACCGTCCGTCAGACGGCGGAGATGCCGGAGGAGGCCGGCCGTGGAAGAGTCGGTGCCGGAGGGCAGGGGTCCGCCCGCCAGAGCCGGATGCAGCCGATCGGCCAGGGACTTGCCGAGCTCCACCCCCCACTGGTCGAAGGAGTTGACGTCCCACAGCACCCCTTCGACGAACGCGCGGTGCTCGAAGAGGGCGATCAGCCGGCCGAGCGACCGAGGGTCGAGGCGGCCGTGGGCGATGGTCGTCGAGGGGCGGTCGCCGGCGAAGCTCCGGTGGGCGACGAGTCCGACGTCAGCGGCCCCGGCCGCCGCCATCTCTCCTCGTACCTCCGAAGGGGTCCGGCCGAACGCGAGCGCCTGCGCCTGTGCGAGGCAGCTCGCGACGAGGAGGCGATGGTGGCCGGCCCCCGATCCGTTCCGGGCTTGCGCCGCGACGATGAAATCCACGGGCACCACGTCGGTTCCCTGGTGGAGGAGCTGGAAGAAGGAATGCTGGGCGTTGGTGCCGGGCTCGCCCCAGACGACGGGAGCGGTCGCGCGGGTGGCCGGGTGTCCCTCGCGGGTAATCGTCTTGCCGTTCGATTCCATCGCGAGCTGCTGCACGTAGGCCGGCAGGCGTTCGAGACGCTGGTCGTAGGGGATGAGGGCGACGCTCGGCCATCCCATGACGTTGCGCCGCCATACGGAGACGAGCGCCATCAGCACCGGCAGGTTCCGGTCGAGCGGGGCGCTCCGGAAGTGATGGTCCAGGGCGGCCGCCCCGGCGAGGAGATCCCGGAAGCGTTCCGCGCCGACCGCGATCGCGACCGGGAGGCCGATGGCGGACCAGAGGGAATAGCGGCCGCCGACCCAGTCCCGGAACCCGAACACCCGTTCCGCTTCGATGCCGAAGGCGGCGGCCGCCTCGACATTGGAGGAGATCGCGGCCATGTGCTCTCCGGCATGGTCGCCGTGCGCTACCGCCAGCCACCCGCGGGCGGACCGTGCATTCGTCATCGTCTCGAGGGTCGTGAACGTCTTCGACGCGACGAGAACGAGAGTCCGGGTGGGGTCGAGCCGGGCGGTGGCGTCGGCGAGGTCCGCTCCATCGACGTTCGCGACGAAATGGACGTGCGGCCCGTCGTGGTCGGGCCGCAGCGCTCGGACCGCCATCTCGGGACCGAGGTGGGAGCCGCCGATTCCGATATGGACGACGTCGGTGAACGGTCCGCCGTCGCGGGCCGCGAAACTTCCCGACCGTACCCCCTCGGCGAACGCGAGGAAGCGATCCCGGGTGGCCTCGACTTCCCGGTGAACGTCGATCCCGTCGACGACGAGGCGTGCATCCGCGCCATCCCGGAGCGCCATGTGAAGCACGGCCCGGTCTTCCGTCGAATTGATCCGCTCGCCGGCGAAGAGGGCGTCGCGCCGTTCCGGAAGGCCGGCCGCCTCCGCCAGGGCGCTCAGCGCCGCGAGCGCCGGCCGGTCGATCTTCTCCCGGGAGAGGTCGACGAGGAGGTCCTCGTGACCGAATGAGAGCGAGGCGAATCGCTCCGGGTCCCGTTCGAAGAGCACGCGCAAAGAGAGGGTGCGGAGGCGTTCTCCTTCGCGCTCGACCCGGGCCCACGCCCGGCTCACCGAATCCGACATGTGCGCTTGCCTCCCGCCGGCCGCGCCGAGACCGTGGCCGGCATGGTTTCCGCAAAGAGTACTCGGACGGGCGACGAGGGATGCGGACCCCGGAACGAACGTCGAGGGAGCAGGGTGGTCAATCTTCGCCGGAGGCATCCCATGCCGGCGCAAGCTCGGCGCGGCGCGGGAAGTCCGCCCCACGCCGCGAGCAGCTCCGTGCCGCCGCGCCGCAGGCGAGCTCGAGGAGACGGACGGCGTCCCGTTCCGTGACCGGCCTCGCATCATTCGCGGGCCCGAGATGGCCGCCTTCGCGCAGCCCGCAGAGGAACGCCGCCTGGAACGCGTCCCCCGCCCCGACCGTGTCGACCACGTCCACGGGGAGACCCGGTTGCGCGACGCGGACGGACCGGGTCCACAGCACCGCGCCCGCCGGTCCCCGGGTGAGGACGACGAACCGCGCCCCTTCCTCCAGCCACCTTCCCGCAAGGTGGTCGGGGTCGGCCGCCGGATCGAGGTGCCCGAGATCCTCCTCGCTCAGCTTCACGAGATCCGCGGTGCGAGCGAAGCGCTCGATCCCGCGCCGCCAGCGTCCGAGGTCCGGCTCCACGTTGGCGCGCACGTTCGGGTCGAGCGAGATGAAGCGCCGTCCGCGCTCGCGCTCCGCGAGCTCGAGGAGGGTGCCCGCGGTCGGGTCCACGACGAGGGAGAACGAGCCGAAGTGGAGGCACGAGACCGCCTGCGGCAGTGCCGGCAGCTCCGCGCGAGTGAGCGAACGGTCGGCGGCGCGTTCGCCGTAGAAGGTGTAGCGCGGCTCGCCGTCGGGACCGAGGGCAACCACCGCGAGGGTGGTCGGATTGGCCATGCGGGCGAGAAAGCGGGTCTCCACGCCCTCCGCTTCGAGCGCGGCCGCGAGCCGGTCGCCGAGCGCGTCGGTCGAGACCCCGGTGAGGAGCGCGGCCGGCTGCCCGAGCCGGGCGAGCCCCACCGCCACGTTGAACGGTGAGCCGCCGATGCGCGCGTCGATCCGGAGCCCGGTGGGGGTTTCCTCTTCGACGAAGAGGTCGTAGAGCGCCTCGCCGCAGATCAGGAACATGGGTCGGTTCTCCTCCTCGCGGGCGGTCTGGACACACGCGCGGGCGTCGGGAACGGTCAGGCGCGGTTGCGGCGCATCGCGGAGAACGGCAGCTCCTTGTCTACCCGTGGCTCCGCGGGGAGCCCGAGCACCCGCTCCGCGATGATGTTGCGCATGATCTCGTCCGTTCCGCCGGCGAGCCGCATGCCCGGCGCGGCGAGCCACGCGGACTGGGCGCCGTATGCGGCGTCCATGGCGGCGCCGGCCGGTCCCTGCAGCTCGACCCCGAGGGCCGCCATCCGCTGCCGGAGCGGGCTGCCGACGAGCTTGTGGATTGCGTTCTCCGGACCCGGAGTCTCCCCTCGCGAGAGGGCGGTGAGGGTGCGGTACGTGGTGAAGCGCAGCCCCGCGGTGCGAACATGGAAGTCGGCGATCCGGGCGCGCACCGCGGAGTCCTCGATCGCCTTGCCCCGCGGGCCGTCCGCCTCCCGCGCGAGCCGCACGAGATCCTCCGGGCCGAATCCCGCCATGCCGCGCGCGCCGATTGCCGCGCGCTCGTTCATCAGGATCGTGATCGCGACCCGCCACCCGCCGTCGACGTCTCCCAGCCGGTTCTCGTCGGGAACCCGGACCCCGTCGAAGAACACGTCGTTGACCCCCGACCCGCCGTTCATCTGGCGAATGGGCCGCACCTCGATGCCGGCCGAGCGCATGTCGACGATGAAGCAGGTAAGCCCCTGGTGCTTGGGCACGTCCGGGTCGGTCCGGGCGATCACCACCCCCCACCGGCAGAAGTGGGCGCCGGTATTCCACGTCTTCTGTCCGTCGATGACCCAGTCCGCGCCGTCGCGCGTCGCCCGGGTCAGGAGTCCCGCCACGTCGGAACCGGCGCCGGGCTCGCTGAAGAGCTGGCACCAGACTTCGTCACCGCGAGCCATCTTCGCGAGGTGGCGCCGTTTTTGCTCCCCCGTCCCGTGCTTCATCAGGGTCGGGCCGAGCATCCCGATCCCGATCGAGAAGATGTTGACCGGGGTCCGAAAGCGAAGCTCCTCCTGGTTCCAGATGACCTGCTCCATGGGGCCGAGTCCCCGGCCGCCGTACTCCTGCGGCCACGTGAGGCATGCCCAGCCGTGGTCGAACTTGAGCGCCTGCCAGCCCTGCGAGCGGCGCACGGCCGCCGGGTCCTCGCCGATGAACGGCCCCGGAGGAGCCTCCCCGGGATCGAGGCGCTCGGTGTGGCGTTCGAGAAACGCCCGCGCGCCGGCGCGGAAGCTCGCCTCGGCCGGTGTGTCGGTGAAGTCCATGTCCCGTCCGTTCTCCTGCAAGGGGGGTTGGTCGAGTCGTGCTACCCGGCCGCGGCGGGCGGCTCCGTTCGAAGGCCCGCGCCGGGCGCGGACCCCGTGTCGAGGCAGTCGACCAGCCGGTCGCGCCATTCCCCGATCGGCCCGAGGGCGAGGGCGAGGTTCTGGGCGCGTCGGTAGAAGAGGTGACAGTCGAGCTCCCAGGTGAAGCCCGCTCCGCCGAAGAGCTGCACCATCTCCGCGCTTGCCTCGTTGCACGCCTCGGTGGCCGCGACCCGGGCGGTGCACGCGGCGAGCGGGAGCCCCGGGTCGTCGTTCGTGAGCGCCCACGCCGCGTAGTAGCAGTTCGAGCGGGCGATCTCGAGCGATGCGTAGAGATCGGCCATGCGGTGCTTGATGGCCTGGAACGAGCCGATGGGCCGCCCGAACGCGTAGCGGTCGAGGACCTGCTCCCGGGTGAGGTCGAACGCGCGCTGGGCGGTGCCGAGCTGCTCGAACGATTGCACGACCGCGGCCCGATCGAGCAGCCGGCGGAGCAGGGTCCAGGCGTCCTGTTCGCCGGTTCCGAGCGGCTCGGCCGGCGTGCCGTCGAACGAGAGGCGGGCGGTGGGGCGCGAGGGATCGATCGATTCCTCGGCCGTCCGGGAGCCATCGTCGAGCTCGGCGAGGGCGAGGACGAGCGCGCCCGCATCGTCCCGCGCGAGGACGAGGGCGAGGTTGGCCGCCGCGCCGTCGGGCGCGCCGATCTTGGTTCCGGAGAGAGTCCCGTCGCGCCCTTGCGTCGCCCGCACGCTCTCGGGTCGAACCACTCCGCGCCGCTCGGCGAGGGCGAGGGTGCCGATCCGGTCCCCGGTCGCGAAGCCGGTCAGAAGCCGCCGCTTCTGCTCCTCGGTACCGGCGAGGAGGATGGCGTCGGCCACCGTCGCCGAGGTGCCGAACGGAATCGGCGCGAGCGCCCGCCCCAGCTCTTCGGCGATGAGCGCGAGCTCGCCATGGCCGAAGCCTGCCCCGCCCCACTCCTCCGGGATGACCGCCCCGAGCCAGCCCATCTCCGCCGCTCCCGCCCAGAGCTCCCGGCTCATGGCCGCCTCGGACTCGAGCACCGAGCGGGCGAGCCCGAGGGGGGCACGATCTTCGAGGTAGTCCCGGGCGGTGGTGCGAAGGAGCTTCTGTTCCTCGGAGAAGTCGAAGTTCACCGTGGGCGGCCTCGGCGCGGGACGGTCCGGCCGCTCAGGCGGACGGCCGGGTCGCCCGCATCGAGGGTCGTTCCGCGAACCCTTCGAGCCAGGTTGCGAGACGTGGCCGTCCGTCGCGCCATCCGTCGTCGAGGGATCGGAAGTCGAGATAGTCCGCGGCGCAGGCGGCCGCGACGGTACCGATGTCAACCGTGTCGCCAAAGCTCTCCGCCTCGCCCTCGAGGGCGTCGAGGGCACGGCGGAACTTGCCGCGCTGTCCGTCGATCCAGTCCGCCCATTGTCGTTCGGCCGGGCGGAGGAAGGTCTCGTAGCGGCAGAGGATCGCGGCGTCGAGGAGCCCGTCCGCGAGCGCCTGGCGGCGAAGCGCGGTCCAGCGCTCGGGTCCCGCCGGAGGGAACAGGCGCGGTCCGTCGTGCCGCGTGTCGAGGTACTCGCAGATGACTGGAGAATCGTAGAGGGTGGTCCCGTCTTCGAGGACGAGGGCGGGAATCTTGCCGAGGGGGTTCTCCGCGTTGAGGGCGTCGACGCCGGCGACCGGGGTCATCGCGACTCCCACGATCTCGATCCGCTCGGCGAGGCCGAGCTCGTGGGCGGCGACCAGGGCCTTGCGCACGAACGGGGAAGCGGGGCTGTGGTAGAGCTTCATCGGGAATCCTTCGGTTCAGCCGAGCCAGGGGAAGCGATCGCGGCTCCGGGCCTCGAACGCCGTGATGGCGCGGGCATGTTGCAGGGTGGTCTCGATGTCGTCCAGCCCCTCGGCAAGGGCGTGGCGGGCGTGTTCCGGAATCGTGAATCCGAACCGGGACCCGGCCGAAGTGCGAAGGGTGGACGCGGCGAGGTCGGTGGTGATGGCGAATCCGGGGGTCGCTTCGATCTCGTCGACGAGCCGGGCGAGGAGGGCGGGCTCGACGACCGCCGGCAGCAGACCGTTCTTGATCGAGTTGTTGAAGAAAATATCCGCGAAACTGGTTGATATCACGCACCGAAATCCGTAGGACATCAACGCCCAGGGCGCGTGCTCACGGCTCGATCCACATCCGAAGTTGTCGCCCGCGACGAGCACGCTGGCCCCTCGATAGCGAGGGAGGTTCAGCACGAAGCCGGGATCGGGCCGGGTGGCATCCCCGTCGAGGTAGCGCCAGTCGTGGAACAGGCCCGTGTCGAGTCCGTCCCGTCCGACCCTGGTCAGGTACTGCTTCGGAATGATCTGGTCGGTATCGATGTTGATCCGGGCGAGCGGCGCCGCGAGCCCGGTGTGCACGTCGAACGGTTCCATGATCCGCTCCGCCTTCTCGTTCGCTCGGGAGTCGAGGAGCCCCTCCCGCCCCGCGGAACGCGCGAAGCCTCGCCGCCGCGAGCCGACACGAGGGCGGGGCCGGATGGAGCCCGCGATGTAACCACGGCGGGCGGGTGCTTTCAAGCGGCCGGCCCGATGCGCGATTCGGCATGATCCCACCGGTGGCGCCCCCCGCCGTTCGGCGCGGCGGCCGCGTTCGGGAGAGTCCGCTCGCGACCCTCCGAGCACGGTGCAGGCGCGGGTCGGCCGCCTCCGGCGGTACGTATGGCCACGGCTTCATATCCGCCGCGGCACGCGCTACCGTCTCGGGGCCGGTACGGAACGGGAGACGCAGCAGTGATGGCGGCCATCGGATTTCGGGCATTCGCCGGCGGACTTGCCGCCGCGGCTCTGTGGCTGGGCGGCCCGCCTCCGGCCGCCGCGCACGACATCGCGGGCGAGGTCCCGCGCACCGCGGTGGTGTCGGCGTTTCCGCCGGAGCTCTCGGTCCTCGCCGAGGGGCTCGAGGAGGCGGTCGTTCGCTCCGAAAACGGAGTCGACTTCACCCTCGGCCGGCTCGCCGGACGCGACGTCGTGCTGTTCCTGAGCGGTATCAGTGTCGTCAATGCCGCGATGACCGTTCAGCTCGCCCTCGATCGCTTCCGTATCGAACGCATCGTGTACTCGGGGATTGCGGGCGGCGTCGACCCGGGCCTGAACATCGGCGATGTCGTGATTGCGGAGCGCTGGGGGCAGTATCTCGAGCTGCTCCTCGCCCGCGAGTCGGGGGACGGCTGGGCGAAGCCGCCGTTCTTCGAGTATCCGTTCGCGAACTACGGGATGATGTTCCCGCGCTCGGTCACCGTGCAGCGCGGGGGGGCCGCGGGGCCGGAGACGCGGTTCTGGTTCCCGGTGGACGAAGCGCTTCTCGACGCCGCCCGCGCCGCGACCGCGCAGATCGTCCTGAACCGCTGCACCGCGGACGACACCTGCCTGGGGCACGCTCCCCGGGTGGTGGTCGGGGGACCCGGGGTGTCGGGGAGCGCCTTCGTCGACAACGCGGCGTTTCGCGAATACACGTTCGAGACGTTCGGCGCGCGGGTCCTCGACATGGAGAGCGCCGCGGTGGCCCACGTGGCCCATGCGAACGACGTGCCGTTCATCGCCGTGCGGAGCCTCTCCGACCTCGCGGGCGGCGGCCCGGGAGAGAACGAGATCGGGGTGTTCCTCGGCCTCGCGGCGGGGAACGCGGCCGCGGTCGTCAAGGCCCTGCTCCGGGCGTTGCCCGAGTAGTCGGAGAAGGGCGCGGCGGGCGCAGGGCTCCGCCCGGCGCATTCGACGGCTCGACCTTCCGGCGCGGAGAGCGCCGGGACCCCTGCTTCATGTCGATGTGCCGTACCGGCACGAGGCGGTGGCCGAGCATGTCCACGGCGGCCTGAGCCTGCTCGAGGATGACGTATCCGAGGAGGGGCTCGTACTCGTGGTCACCGACCGATTCCATGTCCACGAAGATCACTTCGTTCGAGACCGGACGAAATCCTTCGATGCGGACTTCGACGGGCCAGCAGGCTTCCCCCCGTACCACTTCCTGGTTGGCGAGCTGCAGATCGACGGTCTCGGAACGTTTGAACCGACCGAGCCGCTCCTTCCAGGCCGAGGGAAGGATCAGGGCGCCCGCGCCGGTATCCACGAGCATCCCACAGCGGATGGACCTATCCTCTTCGAAGAGGTTGGTGATCTCCGTCTGGACGACGATACGCCCCATCGCTCGCTGGCTCCCTAGAGGGCGGCGGGCTCGATCCCGCGGACGTCGACGAAGCGCCCGGCGATCGCGGCGCTCGCGGCCGTTGCCGGGCTGACGAGGTGGGTCCGCCCGCCCCGGCCCTGGCGGCCTTCGAAATTGCGGTTGCTGGTCGAGGCGCACCGCTCCCCGGGCGCAAGGAGGTCCCGGTTCATCCCGACGCACATCGAGCAGCCGGGTTCGCGCCACTCGAAGCCCGCCTCGAGAAAGATCCGGTCGAGCCCTTGCGCTTCCGCGTCCCGCTTCACGATGCCGCTCCCCGGCACGACCATGGCGTGGACCCCGTCCGCGATGCGCCGTCCCTTCGCGTAACTCGCGGCGGTACGAAGGTCCGAGAGCCGGCCGTTGGTGCACGAGCCGATGAACACCCGATCGAGGCGGACGTCTTCCATGCGGGTTCCCGCCGCGAGGTCCATGTACTCGAGAGCCCGGGACCATGCCTCCGCCTGGTTCTCGTCCGCCGCGTCGCCGGCGCTCGGGATGGCCCCGTCGATGCCGGACACCATGCCCGGGTTCGTGCCCCAGGTGACCTGGGGCACGAGGCCGTCCACCCGCATCGACACCCGCCGATCGAAAGGGGCGTCCGGGTCGGAGGGCAGGGTGCGCCAGAAGGCGAGGGCCGCCTCCCGGTCGGCGCCGGACGGGGCGAGCGGCCGCCCGGACAGATACTCGAAGGTGGTCTCGTCGGGGGCCATCATTCCGGCTCGCGCGCCCGCCTCGATGGTCATGTTGCACACCGTCATCCGCTCTTCCATGCTCATCTCGCGGATGGCCTCGCCCGCGTACTCGATGACGCAGCCAGTGCCTCCCCCGGTGCCGATCCGGCCGATGAGGGCAAGGATCACGTCCTTTGCATGAACTCCCTCGGGACACCGCCCCTCCAGCTCGACGAGCATGGTGCCGGGACGGCGCTGGAGCAGGGATTGGGTCGCGAAGACGTGCTCGCCTTCCGACGCGCCGATCCCGAACGCGAGCGCCCCGAACGCGCCGTGTGTGGAGGTGTGGGAGTCTCCGCACACGAGGGTGATGCCGGGCAGGGTGAACCCCTGCTCGGGTCCCGCGACGTGGGCGATCCCGTTGCGGGGATCGGTGAGGTCGAAGAAGTTCTCGATTCCGTGGCGGGCCGCTTCGGCCCGCACCGTGTCCAGCATCTCGCGCATGTCGGGTTCGAGAACCGGGGTGGCCTGGTTGACGGTGGGGACCACGTGATCCAGAACGAGCAGGGTCTTGTCCGGACGGCGGATGGGACGCCCTCGCTCGGAGAGCATGCGCAGCGGCCGCGACGAACCGTCGTGTCCGAGGTGGCGGTCGATGTAAAGGAGCGTTCCGCCCGGGGTCTCGGCGATCGCGTGGGCGTCCCAGATCCTGTCGAACAGGGTCTTCGCCATGATCGTCGCCCCGGAAGCGGCGCGGTCCCCGGCCGGGGGTAGCTCAGACCGCCGCGACCACCATGATCTCGACGTTGAAGTGGGTCGCCGCGAGGTTCGCCTCGACACAGGCCCGACAAGGAGGGTTCGCGGGATCGATCCAGGAGTCCCAGACCTCGTTCATCTCCGCGAAGTACCGCATGTCGGTGATCCAGATGGTCGCGGTGAGGAGCTTCGACCGGTCGGTGCCGGCCTGGGCGAGGAGGTCGTCGATCCGGGCGAGAATGGACCGGGTCTGGTCGGCGATGGACGCGCCCGGCGCGTCCTGGGCGACGACGCCGGCGAGATATGCGGTGTTGCCGTGCACGACGGCCTGGCTCATGCGCGGACCGACGTCGATGCGGGAAATGGTCATGGCGTTGCTCGGGTGTGGGACGCGGTCATTCTAGCGCGCATCCGTCGTTTCCGGCCGCGCGCCGCTCCGCGCGGGAGCTCCCCGGGCGAAGAGCCGTCTTGCCGGAGCCCGTTCGTCCCCTCCCCGCCGGACCTCACCCGTCTGCGGGGAACGGCGCGCCGTCGTTCACGGGGGACGCGTCGCCTCGGCATCCCGGCCCCGGAGCGGATTCTCCGCCACGCGCCCGGCGGCGGGCTCAGTCGCCGGCCGCGAACGGCATGTCGAGGGGAGGGGC
Organism: Immundisolibacterales bacterium; assembly: GCA_026712715.1. GTDB lineage: Bacteria > Pseudomonadota > Gammaproteobacteria > HK1 > HK1 > JAJDXW01. The sequence continues at coordinate 61,696 of JAPOPW010000060.1, forward strand.
CGGACCGCGGTCCGCGGGGATCCCGGCGGTGTGCCGGACCGCGACCACCTCGACCACCCGCGCGAACTGGTGCCGGAGGCGCTCCGCTGCCGCGTCGTCGGTGCGCACCCGGACCTCGATCTCGTCGAATCCGGGATCGCTCCCGACCGCGACCCGAACCTCGTCAGCCCGCAGGCGTCGGCGCGAGAGCACGAGGAGGATGCGGGCGGCCACGGCCGGAGAGTGCCAGGCGCGGATGTGAAAGCTGTGCAGAAGTTCCATGGACGGGTACCGTGTCGTTCCGAACGGGAAGGGTCAGGCGAGCCGCATGTCGGCGATGCCCGCGCCGGCCGGGATCATGGGGAAGACGTCGTCTTCGCGCGCCACCGCGACCGTGAGGAGCCGGGGTCCGTCGGCCGCGAGCAGCCGCTCGAGGGCGCCGGCGAGGTCGTCCCGCGCCGACACCCGTTCGCCCGCGATGCCGTACGCCTCGGCAAGGCGCACGAAGTCGGGGTTCGCGAGTCCGACCTCGGAGTAGCGTCCGCCGAAGAAGAGCGACTGCCACTGACGGACCATGCCGAGAAATGCGTTGTCGAGGATCAGGAGCTTGACCGCCAGGCGCTCCTGCATGACGGTGCCGAGCTCCTGGAGGGTCATCTGGAACCCCCCGTCGCCGATGATCGCGACCACCTCGCGCTCCGGCGCCCCGAGCTTTGCCCCGATTGCGGCGGGAAGGGCGAACCCCATGGTGCCGAGCCCCCCGGACGTGATGTGGCTGCGCGGGCGCGTGAACGGGTAGTAGCGGGCGGCGTGCATCTGGTGCTGTCCGACGTCGCTCACGATGACCGCCTCGCCGCCGCTCGCACGCCCGAGCGCGTGCACCGCCTCTCCCATCCGTATCTCGGGCCCCGCTCCGCCGAGCTCCGCATCGATCACCGCCTCGCGCTCGATAGCATCGTGCTCCCGGAACCTCGCGAGCCAGTCCGTCCGGGTCCGGTCCTCCGGGGCCGGGCCGCGGATCCGTGCCGCGAGTGTGGCGAGGGCGGCGCGGGCATCGGCCTCGATGGCCACTTCGGCCGGAACCGCCTTGTTGATCTCGGACGGATCGATGTCGATGTGGATGATCCGGGCCTCGCGGGCGTAGGTCTCGAGATTGCCGGTCACCCGGTCGTCGAAGCGCATGCCGACGGCGAGGATCACGTCCGCCTCGTTCGTGAGCACGTTCGCGCCGTATTTCCCGTGCATTCCGAGCAGCCCGACATTGAGCGGGTGGTCGCTGGGCAGGGCGGAGAGGCCGAGCAGGGTCAGTCCGACCGGGAACCGGCCGCGTTCCGCGACCTCGCGCAGCTCCGCCTCCGCCCCCGCCAGGGTCACCCCTTGCCCGGCGAGCAGGTACGGGCGTTCGGCGCGGTTGAGGAGGCGGGCGGCCGCGTCGCACTTCGCGATGAGGTTGCGGCGGTCCGGACCGTGTGGGTCCGCGCGCCGGAGAGACCGGCCGTGGCCCTCCGGCGGCGGCGCCTCACCGGGGTCGACGGGGGAGCCGGAGGCCCGTGTCACCGGCCGAACGGGCGCCGGGTACGGGGCGGCGACGCGCGCCGCGCGGGTGGCGGCAGGCGGGGGGCGGTTCGCGGGAGCCGGAGCCGGCGCGAGGCACGGCGCGCGGGCCGTGCCGGTCTGTGCGTCGCGGGTGATGTCGAGCAGCACCGGCCCCGGCTTGCGCCCGAGCCGCTCCGGTCCCGGACCCGCGATGGCGCCCCGGGCGACCGCGAACGCCATCCGGACCGCCCACGGAACCTCCGCCGCGTTCGTGACCTGCCAGGCCCAGCGCGTGGCCGGGAGGCTCATGCCGACCGCATCCGCTTCCTGGAACGCGTCCGTGCCGAGCTTCGGGCCCGCCACCTGGCCGGTGATCGCGACGAGCGGGGTCGAGTCCATGAGCGCGTCCGCGAGCGCGGTCAGCAGGTTGGTCGCACCCGGGCCCGAGGTGCCCATGCAGACCCCCGTCCGGCCGCTCGCCCGGGCGTAGCCCTGCGCGCAATGCCCGGCTCCCTGCTCGTGGCGCACGAGGACGTGGCGAAGTCGTTCGCGGGTGCCGTAAAGCGCATCGTAGATCGGCATGATCGCGCCGCCCGGATAGCCGAACACGAGATCCACCCCCTCGTCGAGTAGGGCCTGGACCAGCAGCTCGGCGCCGGTCAGGGCGCGAAGCTCGACGCGGGGCTCGCATCGGGTCCCGGCCGCGGTCCGTGCGCTCCGGCGGCCGGTTTCCGGCGGACCCGGAGCGCGGGCCGGGTACGGTTCGCGGGCGGGCGGCTCACCTGCGCCCGCGCGGTTCGATTCGATCATTCCTTCCCCCAAAAATGAAAAACCCGCCCCCGTTTCCGGGGGCGGGCTCTGGCAGTCATCGCGTTGCGGCAGTGCTACGTCTCGGCCGACCCCCTCAAGGTCCGGGCTACCAGTACGAGTACGAGCGCTGCGAGCGGTGCGTGCATGGCGCGGATCGTAGAAAGTGCGCTCTCGCGTGTCAACATCCGGCGCGGATCCGGCGCGCAACGGAATGAAATCGCAAAGCCCCTCGCGGCGGCGGGTTCGCGGGACGGATCGTGGATGCCGGACGGGCTCGGTCGCGAGAATGTGGCGGAAACGGGCAAGAACTGGCGCACGGGGGCATTGACGGACCGGTCGGCGGTGGCCAGCATTTCCCCGGCGTGACGGCCTGCGGCGCCGGACGAGGCTCCGCCGCTCCGGCCGGCGGCTCGCCGTGCGTCACGCCGCGCCGACGGGGTGCGTGCACGCCCCGCACAACGATGCTTCCCCGCGATCGCGCGAGAGGATGAGGAGAATGAGCGAAGGAGCGATGCAGGCCATCGGGCGCCGGCTCGCCGCGGACGAGGTGATCCTGCTCGACGGTGCGACCGGAACCGAGCTCGAGCGCCGCGGCGCCCCGATGCACGACGAAGTGTGGTGCGGCGCGGCAACCCTCTCGCATGGCGCGCTGCTGCGCGACATCCACGAAGACTACATCCGTGCGGGGGCGTCGGTGGTCATTGCCAACACCTACGGATCGAACCGGATCATGCTCGAGCCGGCGGGACTCGGGAGCGAATTCGAGTCCATCAACCGCAGGGCGGTCGAGATCGCGCTCGAAGCGCGCGACCGGGCCGCGGGAGGTGACGCGATCGCGGTGGCGGGGTCCATGTCCCACATGGTTCCGATGCGCCACGATCCCGCGCGGGCGCCGTCCCCGGCGCGCGCGAACGAGTGCTTCACCGAGATGGCGCAGACCCTCGCGGACGCCGGCGTCGACCTCATCATCCTGGAGATGATGTCGAACCCGGAACTCGCCCGTCCGGCCGTCGCGGCCGCCCTCGCCACGGGTCTACCGGTCTGGATCGGCTACAGCGCGCGGCGCGGCGGACGCGGCGAACCCGTTCCCTTTCTGCGCCCGGACCTCGACTTCGCGGACATGGTGCGTGCCGTGCATTCCGACGAAGTGCGGATTCACGGCGTCATGCACACGAACGTCGACCTCACCGGCCCGGCCATCGACGTGCTCCGCGGCCTCTTTGGCGGTCCGATCCTGGTCTACCCCGACAGCGGCTTCTTCGCGATGCCGAACTGGCAGTTCGTGAACATCGTTTCGCCGCAGGAGCTGGCGCGCGCCGCGCGGGGCTGGATCGAGGAGCATGGCGCCCGACTCGTCGGGGGCTGCTGCGGACTCGGCGTCGAGCACATCGAAGCCCTCGCGGAGATGATCGCCGCCCGCCGGCCGTAGGCGGCGAATCCCGACGGCGGGCTCGCAGCGGCCGGCGGCCCGATCCGGTCGCTCAGGCGAACCCCCCGCGTCGTCAATCCGGTTTCGGGTCTCCGGCTTGCGTCGGCGCGAGGTGGCCCGCGGCCGCGAACGTGCTCGCGAAGGCGAGGGAAGGCAGCTCGTCCCGGCCGAAGAACCCCGCATCGTCCGCATCGTCGCCTGCGCGGAGCTCGCCGCTTGTCCGTTCAGCGCGATAGAGGAGGAAGACCGAGGCCCCCGCGCCGGGTGGGTTGTGGAACGCGTCGACGAGCCCCGTGACCCGCACTTCGAGGCCGGTCTCCTCGCGTGCCTCGCGCACGGCCGTCTCCACCGGCGACTCCCCGGAGTCGAGATAGCCGGCGGGAAGGCTCCACTTGCCCTTCTCGGGCTCCATCGCTCGCCGCACGAGGAGCAAGCGGCCTTCCTCGACGACCATCACGCCGACTCCCACCTTCGGTTCCACGAAGTACACCCAGCCGCACGCGGGGCACGCCCGCCTCGGCTTTCCCGCGACCGTTCGATTGGCGAGCGGACTCGCGCAGCGCAGGCAATAGCGCGCGCGGGCGGGCGCGGTGGGCTCCGGCGCCTCGGGTGAAGCGCCGATTCTCGAATCGTCCATGTTCGAAGCGCAGCGTTCTCGTCGAGTCCGGGCGGGAGGATAGCTGGCGGCGGCGGAATGCGACAGCTTCGCGAGGGTGCGGCACGCATGCCCTGCAACGGTCGCGCCGGATCCCAAGCCCGACTTCCCGATCGCCGCATGGACGGTTCCCTTGACTGTCCGGCGAGGATTGTCAGGACGGAAATCGAAGATCAGTTCATTCCCTGGGACACATGCGATAGATTTGGCAGGGACGGAACCTTCTGACGCAATGCGTTGCCCCGCCCGTGCGGAGAAGCACCGGCGGCCATCGGTCCCCGGACTTCGGGGAACGTCGTGACCGCGTCGCGTCCGAATTCCGACCCGATCCGCATCGGGCCAGAAGAACCACTTCAACCGGAAGACCGAGATGGCGCAGCAAGTTTCCGGCTCCGAACCGTCACGTTCCCGGCCGGTTTGGCTCGGCCTCCTCCAGATTCTCCTGATTCTCGCGGTGGTCGCCGCCGCCCTTTACTACGCACGAGCACCCGAGCGAGTGGTGCGTGGGGCCGAGTCGGACCTGACCGACGAACGCGCGAAGCCGGCCGTAAGCGTGATTCGACCGACGCCCACGGAGCGGGCGCTGACCGTGGAGCTGACGGGTTCGGTGCGGCTTCGAGAGAAGGCGACGGTCGTGTCCGAGGTCGTGGGCCGGGTGGTCTGGGTATCGCCGCAGTTCCGAAACGGTGGATCGCTCGCGGCGGACGAGCCGTTCGTCCGGGTCGACCCGTCCGCGTTCGAGCTCGAGGTCGAGGCGGCGGAGCAGGCGGTCCGGGAGGCGGAGGCGAAGGCCTGGCTCGAGAGGGCCAGGGGCGAGCATGCCGCGAAGTCGTTCGCGAGTGCGAATCCGGGGGCGGAGGCGACCGAACTGATCCGGCGCGCGCCTACGATCGCGATGGCCGAAGCGGCGCTCGGGAGGGCCCGCGTCGCCCTGAGGCAGGCCCGGCTGCAGCTCGAGCGCACGAGCATCTCCCTGCCGTACGACAGCCGGGTGGTGAGCTCCGATGTCGAGGTCGGCGAGCTGGTGGGACCCGCCGAGCTGGTCGGTGCCGCATCGCGTCTGGGGATCGTGTATCGCACCGATGCGCTGGAAGTGGATGCGCCGATCGAACCGAGGGAGCTCGGCTACCTCGCGCCGGCGATCGGCCGCTCCGCCCGGGTTCATGTGCAGGGACGCACCTACGAAGCGCGAGTGGTCCGGGAATCGTCGGTGGTGGCGCCCAAGACCCGTCTCGCGTCGCTGTTCCTCGCGTTCCGGGGGGAGGGGGCGCCGCGGTCGCTGCCCATGCCGGGAACGTTCGCGGAGGTGGCGATCACGGGTCCCTCCTTCGACAACGTGTACGTGCTGCCGGAATCCGCCCGGCAGGAGGGGGGCAGGGTCTGGGTCGTCGTCGACGGGGTTCTCCAGTCGACCGTTCCAAGGGAGCTCGGGCGCACCGATGACGGCTGGGTAGTCGAGGTGTTCGACGCCGGCCAGGGTGTCGTCGTCGGCACGCTGTCGGGGGCACGGGCGGGACTCGCCGTCGTCGCGAAGAGCGCGGAGCCGTCGGGGTAGCCGGGCATGAATTCGGACACCAGCGACACCGCGCTCCGCGCCGTGCCGGCCAAGTGGACGGGAATCATCGCGTACTTTGCCGGGAACCGCGTTGCCGCGAACCTCCTCATGTTGTTCATCATCGTCGGGGGGGTGGCCTCGGCGCTGCATCTCCCCGTTCAGAACTTCCCCGAGTTCGAGTCCCGGACGGTGAGCGTCTCGCTCCGCCAGCCCGGCGCGTCGCCGAAGGAGGTGGAGGAGGACATCATCCGCCGGGTGGAAGAGGCGGTGCGAGGCGTCCCGGGGGTGGAGCGGGTGGTCAGCACCGCGACCCATGGCAGCGGCCGGGTCAACGTCGAGCTGGCCGACTTCGCCGATGCGCAGACCGTCCTCGCCGACGTTTCCCGCGCCGTCGACGGGATCGAGGAATTTCCTCCGCAGGTCGCGGAGCGTCCGGAAGTGGAGCTGTTCCAGCTCCCGCGCAAGGTCATGACCCTCGCCGTCTCGTCCTCACGGATCGGGGAAGACGATCTGCGACAGGCCGCGGAGGACCTTCGCGACGGGTTGCTGAGGCTGCCCTCCCTTTCCCAGGTGTTCCTGGAGGGAACGCGAGAACGCGAAATCTCGATCGAGCTCAGCGAGGAGGTGCTGCGGCGCCACGATCTCTCCATCAGCCAGGTGGCCAGGGCGGTCCGGCGAGCCTCCCTCAATCTCACGTTCGGGGAGCTGCGGACCGAAGCCGGGGGCGTGGTCCTGCATACCGTCGCCAAGCGCCGGCTCGGAGAGGAGTTCGAGGACATCCCGCTCATTACGCGACTGGACGGGACGATTGTCACGCTGGGAGACGTGGCGAAAGTCCGCGACGGATTCGTGGACGAGGACATCGTATCCGAGTTCAACGGCAAGCCCGCCGTGTTCGTCCGGATCGATGCGGCGCAGGAGCAGTCGATCGTCGACATCGCCGGAGAGGTCGAGACCTGGCTCGCGACCTGGCCGGCCCCCCAGGACGTCGAGGTCGGCATCTGGAACAATCGGGCGACCCTGATCTTCGATCGGTTCTCGAAGATCGTCCGCAACGGGGTGATCGGCACCTTGCTGGTCTTTCTCTGCCTCATCCTCGTCTTCGATCTTCGCGTCGCATTCTGGGTAACCGCGGGCATTCCCGTGTCGTTCGTCGGATCCCTTCTCTTCTTCGGCACCGCGGACCTGACGTTGAACATGGGGACGCTGTTCGCTTTCTTCCTCCTCATCGGAGTCGTGGTGGACGACGCGGTGGTGGTCGGCGAGAGCATCGCGGCGGAACGCGAGACGGGGAAGAACGCGCTCGAGGCGGCGGTCTCGGGGGCGAAGGCGGTCGCGGGGCCGCTCACCATCGCCGCGTGCACGACCGTCCTGGCTTTCGTGCCGCTGCTCTTCGTCGCGGCGAACGTCTACCAGGTGGTGAACGTCTTTCCATACGTCGCGCTGTTCGTGCTCCTCGTATCTCTCGTCGAAGCGTTCTTCATCCTGCCCGCCCATCTCGCGCACGCGAGCCGCTGGAGCGCGCCGCCGCTGAGCAGCGTGCAGGATCGGGTCCGGATCTGGTTGGACGACGTTCGCGATCGGGTCGTGGCGCCGGCCGCGTCGTGGTCCGTGCGCCATGTCTGGCTGACCCTCGCCAGCGCGCTCGCGGTCGTCGTCGTGTCGCTGTTCCTGATGCGCTCGGAGTCGGTGCGCGTCGTCCTCTTCGACCGGGACCTGGATGCCCCGGACAGCATCCAGGCCGACCTTCACCTGCCGGTCGGAACGCCTTTCGACACCACCCTGGCTGCGGCGGAACGCTTCGCGAGTGCCGCACGCGCGGTCAACGACGGCCTCGAAGGCACGTCGATCAACGCGGTCAGCCTGCTGGTCGGCAATCTCGCGTTGCCCCGGCCCGGTGACGAGCACCGGAACTCGAGCCATCTCGCGTCGGTGAGGGTCCATCTCAATCCACGTCCCGTCCGGAGCGCGTCGGCGCCGGAGATCGAGCGATTCTGGCGATCGAGGGTCGGTGACGATTCCGGGCTGAACAAGGTCGAGTTCCGGACCTCGCGCCTGAACTTCCCGCCAACCGTCGCATATTCGATAAGGCACGACGATCCGGAAGTCCTGACCCGGGTCGCATCGGAGCTGCGCTCCCTCATGGGAACCGTCCCGGGAATCTACGGAGTAGCGGACAACCTGTCGCTCGGAAGGCGACACATCGAGGTCAGTCTGACCCCGGCCGGTCAGGCGGCGGGGTTGACCCCGGCGGCCGTCGGTGGGCAGTTGCGGGCCAACTTCCACGGCGTCGAGGTTCAGCGCCTTCAGCGCGGACGCGACGAAGTCAAGGTCATGGTGCGATACCCGCCCGAACGGCGCCGGAGTCTCCGGGAGCTGGCAAGCGAACGCATCCGTCGGCCGGGAGGCGGAGAGGTCCCGCTGTCGACCGTGGCCGAAATCAGCGAGAAGCGCGAGCTCGCCACCTTGACGCGGATCGACGGGCGCCGGTCAGCCCTCGTGACCGCGAATGCCGACGCCGCCGTGATCACCCCGATCCAGGCGCGCCGGGCGGTCGAGCGGGAGTTCATTCCCGGCCTCGTGGCGAAGTACCCGGGGGTGCGAATCGACGTCGCCGGCGGGGCCCGCAAGGAGAAGGCGCTGCTGGCGACCCTCGCCGTGATCGTCCCCATCGTGCTGCTTGCAATCTATGCGCTGATGGCGGCGTTCCTGCGCAGCTACTGGAAGCCCGTGATCGCGGTGGCCGGCGTGCCCATCGCGTTCGCGGGAGCGGTCCTGGGACACTGGGCGCTCGGGTGGGACTTCACCGCGATGTCGTTGTTCGGCGTCATCGCGGTCGGCGGGGTCATCGTGAACGATGCGCTGGTTCTGCTGGACCGCTACAACACGATCCGGCGCGAGATGGCGCCGATTCCGGCAATCGCCGCCGCCGCGGCGGCGGCTCGCCATCGTTTTCGGGCCGTTTTCCTGACCAGCCTGACCACCGTCCTCGGGCTGTCGCCCATGCTCTACGACCGCAGCGACGAGCTGATCAACATGGTCCCCCTCGTCGTCAGCATGTGGGGCGGCCTGGTGCTGTCGACCCTGTTCATCCTGTTCCTGCTGCCCGCGCTGGTGATGCTGGTCGACGGCCGCGGGGACTGACCCGCCGGACGCGCGGGCGCGCCCGGTCCCGCGCCCCCGCCGACGGCCCGATTCTCAGCCCGCCGGCTTCAGGATCCGGGTCAGCACCTCGTTCGTGTTCCTCGACACCTTCGGCATCGTGAGCACCGACTCCATGGCGGAGCCCATCCGCTCGCGCCGCAAATCGTCGTGGCGTCGCCAGTGGGCCATGACCCCCGCGAGACGGGCCGCGAGCTCGGGGATGAGGGGGTCGATCTCTCGCATCCGGTCAGCCCAGAACCGGTAGCCGGATCCGTCGGCGGCGTGGAAGTGCACCTGGTTGCCGTCGCAAAACGACAGAACGAGCGCTCGCAACCGGTTCGGGTTCGTGCCGTCGAAAGCCGGGTGCGCGCGAAGCTCCACGACCCGGTCGAGGGCGCCGGCGAGCGAGGATTGCGCCTGGACGGCCAGCCACTTGTCCATGGCGAGGGGGTTGTCGCCGAAGCGCGTCTCGAACGCCGCGAGCGCCTCCTCGCGTTCCTCGCACTCGATGTCCGCCAAGCACTTCAGGGCGGCCATCGTATCGGTCATGTTGTCGGAGGCGTGGAGCTGGTTCAGACACTCGCGCCGGGCGGCCGGGGTTCCGCTGGCGGCAAGGTAGCCGAGGCAGACGTTCGCGAGCGCCCGGCGGGCCGCGCCCTGCGGGTGGTACCGGTACGGCTCGCGCGCACCGAGCCGTCCCCGTGCTTCGTCGAGGTCCGGGGCCAGGGTCTGGCCAAGCGCGCGCCCGAGTGCCTTGCGCGCCCGGTGGATGGCGTCGACGTCGATCCGCTTCATGCGATCCGCGAGATAGCCTTCCGACGGCAGGGTCAGTATCTCGGCCGCGAGCCCGCCGTCGATGGCGCGGTCGCGGAGCACCGCCCGCATCGCCCCGGCGAAGGCGGGGTCGGCCGCCTCGCCCCCCGCCGGGGGCCTGCCGCCGCCCGCGATCAGGCGGTCGAGCCGGGCGAGCGCGAGGGACTGCCCCGCATCCCACCGTGCATAGGGATCGGGGTCGTGGGCGAGGAGGGTGAGAAGGTCCTCGTCCGGCCGCTCCATCTCGATCCTGACCGGGGCGGAGAACCCGCGCAGCACCGACGCGACCGGAGGGGCGTCGATCCCGTCGAGAACGAAGCGCTCGTTCGGGGCTCGGACCTCGAGCACCACCGTCCCGTCCCCCGCGGACGGCTCCCCCCCGAAAGCCACCCTTGGGGAGGATGACGACGGGGCGAGCACGCGCCCGTCCCGGCCGACGAGTCCTACCGCGAGAGGCAGGTGAACGGGCTCCTTGGGCGAGCCGTCGGCGGTCGCGCGAAGCTCCTGCCGCACCCGCAGGCTCCACCGGCGCGCCTGCGGATCGTAGCTGTCTTCGAGGTGCAGGATCGGGGTCCCCGCCTGCGAGTACCAACGCCGGAACTGCCCGAGATCGATGCCGCCGCCGTCCTCCATCGCCGACAAGAAATCGTCCGTGGTGGCGGCCGCGCCGTCGTGGCGCTCGAGGTAGCGGCGCAGGCCGCGCCGGAATCCCTCCGGGCCGAGCAGGACATGCATCATGCGGATGATCTCGGCGCCCTTCCAATAGATCGTAAGGGTGTAGAAATTATTGATTTCCTCGTATGCGTCAGGGCGCACGGGATGAGCGTCGGGGCCGCTGTCCTCCTTGAACTGGCGGTCGCGGAGGAGGCGCGCGTCCCGAATGCGTTTGACCGCCGGAGAGCCCATGGCGGCCGAGAACTGCTGGTCGCGAAAGACCGTCAGCCCTTCCTTGAGGCTCAACTGGAACCAGTCGCGACAGGTGACCCGGTTGCCGGTCCAGTTGTGGAAGTACTCGTGGCCGATCACCGCCTCGACATCGGCGTAGTCGAGGTCGGTCGCGGTCGCCGGATCGGCGAGGACGTAGCGGGAGTTGAAGACATTGAGCCCCTTGTTCTCCATCGCCCCCATGTTGAAGTGGTCCACGGCCACGATCATGTAGAGATCGAGGTCGTACTCGAGCCCGTACACCTCTTCGTCCCAGCGCATCGCCTTCTTGAGCGACTCCATCGCGTGCCCGCAGTGACCGATGTTGTGGGGCTCGGAGTAGATGCGAAGCGCCACCTCGCGGCCGGATGCGGTGGTGAACCCATCCTCCCGGCAGGCGAGGTCGCCGGCGACGAGGGCGAAGAGATAGCAAGGCTTCGGAAACGGATCCACCCATCGCGCGAAGTGGCGGCCGTCCTCGAGCGGCCCGCTCGCGACGAGGTTGCCGTTCGAAAGGAGGACCGGAAAATTCGCCCGCGAGGCGCGAATGGTGGTGGTGTACCGCGCCAGCACGTCGGGCCGGTCGGGATAGAAGGTGATGCGCCGGAAGTCCTCCGCCTCGCATTGGGTGCAGAGGATCCCGTTCGACTCGTACAGCCCCTTGAGGGTGGTGTTGCGGCCCGGAAAGATGCGGGTACGGATGGTCAGGGCGAAGGGAGCGGAAGGAGCGGGTTCCGGACCGGCGCCCTCCTTTCGCTCCCCGACCCGCCCGACGAGGGAGGCGGGGACGACGAGCCGGCCCGCGTCGAGTCCGTACTCGTTCGGCGAGAGCGTCCGGCCGTCCAGGGCCACGCCGTCCGGCTCGAGGTCGGTGCCGTCGAGAACCAGGGGGGTGTCCGCCGGGGTCTGCGGAGCGCGCCGCACCGAGAGGGTGGAGGTGACGAGGCATTCGTCGCCCGCGAGGTCGAAGTCGAGATCAATCGAGTCGACCAGATAGGGGGGCGGCGCGTAGTCCTCGAGTCGCACTTCGCGTTCTTCGGTCATCCGGGGGGCTCCACGGTCACGGTCATCGTCCGGCGCTCGCGCGCGGCGGGAATGATATCGAGGGCAGGCGGACCCCTCACGCGGATGGCCGCACGAAGTAGGGCACTTCCACGAAGTCGTGTCGTTCGGGCGGAAAGTCCTTCGTGTTCCGGGTGACGAGGCGCAGCCCGTTGCGCCGCGCAACGGCTGCCTGCAGTGCATCGGGGAGCTCGCGGGCGGAAACGGTGGCGGCGAGGCACGGCGCGGGACCGGATTCGAGACCGGCCGGCCGGCGGACCGCCATTGAGCGGCCCCGCCCGGTCTGCTAGGCTGAAGTCCCATCCGGATGGATGGGTCTCACATGACGCGATACGTTTTCGTTACCGGCGGCGTCGTTTCTTCGCTTGGCAAGGGAATCGCCTCTTCCTCCCTTGCCGCGTTGCTCGAAGCGCACGGGCTTCGCGTCACCCTCGTCAAGCTCGATCCCTACATCAACGTCGATCCGGGCACCATGAATCCGTTCGAGCACGGCGAGGTGTACGTGACCCGTGACGGGGCCGAGACCGATCTCGACCTCGGACACTACGAACGATTCGTGCGCACTCCGATGGGCCGGAAGAACAACTTCACGACCGGTCAGGTCTACGAGAGCGTTATCCGGCGCGAGCGTCGCGGCGACTACCTCGGGAGCACGGTGCAGGTCATTCCGCACATCACCGACGAGATCAAGTCGTGCATCGTCTCGAGCGCGGAAGGGTCCGACGTCGCCATGGTGGAGATTGGCGGCACGGTGGGAGACATCGAGTCGCTCCCCTTTCTCGAGGCGATCCGCCAGATGGCGTTCGACCTCGGGCGCAGCCGGACCCTCTTCATCCACCTCACCCTGGTTCCCTATATCGCTACCTCCAGAGAGATCAAGACCAAGCCCACGCAGCACTCGGTGAAGGAGCTTCGGTCCATCGGGATCCAGCCCGATCTGCTGTTCTGCCGCACCGACCGACCGCTTCCGGGAAAGGAGCGGCGCAAGATCGCGCTCTTCACGAACGTCGAGCCGCGGGCGGTGTTCTCCGTACCGGACGTCGACACCATCTACCGGCTGCCGCGGCTCTTCCACGAGCAGGGCGTGGACGCGGTGGCCATGGAGCGTCTCGAGCTCGAGGCGAGCGGGCAAGCCGTCGATCTCGCGGAATGGGACGAGGTGGTCGCGCGGCTCGACAATCCGGAAGGCGAAGTGCTCGTCGGGATGGTCGGCAAGTACGTCCATCACGCCGATTCGTACAAGTCCCTCAACGAGGCGCTGGTCCACGCCGGGATTGCCGCCCGCACCGCGGTGCGGGTGGAATTCATCGACGCGGAGGAGGTCGAGCGCCACGGTTGCGGTGCGCTCGAGCGGGTAGACTGCGTGCTGGCCCCCGGTGGGTTCGGCGCGCGCGGCGTCGAGGGGAAGATCCGGGCGGCCCGCTTCGCCCGCGAACACGAGGTGCCGTTTCTCGGCATCTGCCTCGGCATGCAGGCGGCGGTCATCGAGTATGCCCGCAACGCAGCCGGGCTGGACGGCGCGAACAGCACGGAGTTCGATCCCGATTCGCCCCATCCGGTGATCGCTCTCCTCACCGAGTGGGTGGAGGGAGACGGAATGGTCCAGCACCGCGAGGACGGCGGGAACCTCGGTGGCACGATGCGCCTCGGCGGGCAGGAGGTGTTCCTCGTCGAGGGTACCCGGGCGTACGAGGCGTACGGGAAGGCGGTCATCGAGGAGCGGCACCGGCACCGCTACGAATTCAACAACCGCTTTCTCGGCCGCCTGAAGGACGCGGGTCTCGTCATTTCCGCGACCACCGCGGGAGGTGCGCTCGTCGAGATGATGGAGCTCCCCGGACACCCCTGGTTCGTCGGCTGCCAGTTCCATCCCGAGTTCACGTCGACCGCGCGCGACGGCCACCCTCTCTTCGAGGCGTTCGTGCGCGCGGCCGCCCGCCACCGGGCCCTTCGTTCTCGCGGGGGTGCGGCGGTCGCCCGCGACATGACCGCTCCCGTGGTCTCCGGCCGCGGGAACGGCGCGGGAAGCCACCCGGCATCGGAAGACACCGCGGAGCCCGCGGCACGTAGCCCGGACCTTGCCGAACCGGTCGGCATGCCGTGATCGTTCGCGGGCGGCCCGCCGCCGGTCCGGTCGCGGGGGAAGGCCCACGCTGATGGACCTTTGCGGATTCGATGCGGGACCAGATTGCCCGCTGTTCCTTATCGCGGGACCTTGCGTCATCGAGTCGGAACGCATGGCGCTCGAGACGGCGGAAACGCTGCGCGCGATGACGGCCCGGCTCGGGATCGGATTCATCTACAAGTCCTCCTTCGACAAGGCGAACCGGACCTCGGAGGCGAGCTTCCGCGGTCCCGGACTGGAAGCGGGGCTCCGGGTCCTCGCACGGGTCCGCGAGGAGGTCGGGGTTGCGGTGCTGACCGACGTGCACGAAGACACCCCCATCGACGAGGTGGCCGCGGTGGTCGACGTTCTCCAGACCCCGGCGTTTCTCTGCCGCCAGACGAACTTCATCCGGCGCGTGACGGCCGCGGGGCGGCCGGTCAACATCAAGAAGGGGCAGTTCCTTGCCCCCTGGGACATGGTCCACGTGGTCGAGAAGGCCCGTTCCACCGGAAATGAACGCATCCTGGTGTGCGAGCGTGGGGTGTCGTTCGGCTACAACTACCTCGTTTCCGACATGCGCTCGCTCGCGGTGCTCCGCGAGACCGGCTGTCCGGTGGTGTTCGATGCCACCCACTCCGTGCAGATGCCGGGCGGCATGGGGGCCGCCTCGGGAGGACAGCGTGAATTCGTCCCGGTGCTCGCCCGCGCCGCGGTCGCGGCAGGGGTTGCGGGGGTCTTCATGGAGACCCATCCGAATCCGGACGAGGCGCTGAGCGACGGTCCGAACGCGATTCCCCTCGCCGACCTGGAGCCACTGCTCGAGACCCTGGTCGCAATCGACCGGACGGTCAAGCCGCACCCCGCGGGACGGGCGCTCGAGGCGGCGGCCGGATGAGCCGTCCGGCGCCCGCGGGGCGCGGTCACGAACGGATCGAGGCGGTGCGGGCTCGCGAGATCATCGATTCGCGCGGCAATCCCACCCTCGAGGCGGAGGTCCGGCTCGCAGGCGGCACCGTCGGTTCGGCCGCCGTGCCGTCCGGCGCTTCGACCGGCGCGCGAGAGGCGGTCGAGCTTCGCGACGGAGACCCGGAACGCTACGGGGGAAAGGGGGTCGAGCGGGCCGTCGCCAACGTAGTGCGGGAAATCGCCCCGGCCCTTCGCGGCGAGGAGGCGGGCGAGCAGGCGCGCATCGATGCGCGGCTTTGCGAGCTCGACGGCACCGCGAACAAGGCCCGTCTGGGAGCGAACGCGCTTCTCGCCGTGTCGCTCGCGACGGCGCGCGCCGCCGCCGGTGCCCGCGGACAGTGGCTCTACGAGCACCTCGGGGCGCTCGCGGGCCATCCGCCGATGACCATGCCGGTCCCGATGATGAACGTGGTGAACGGGGGGGCGCACGCGGACAACAACGTCGACGTGCAGGAGTTCATGGTGGTGCCCTGCGGAGCGCCGACCTTCCGCGAAGCGGTGCGGTGCGGTGCGGAGGTATTTCACTCCCTGAAGACCATTCTGCTCGCCCGGGGGCTCGCGACCGCGGTGGGCGACGAAGGCGGGGTCGCCCCCGATCTCGATTCGAACCGGGAGGCGATCGAGCTCATCCTGGAGGCGGTCGCCCGTGCCGGTTACCGTCCCGGCGAGGACGTGTTCATCGCGATCGACGCAGCGAGCTCGGAGTTTCTCACCGATGGACGCTATCGATTCGAAGGCGACGCGCTCGATGCATCGGACTTCGCCGAGGTCCTTCGGGCGTGGACAGACGATTTCCCCATGATTTCCATCGAGGACGGAATGGGCGAGGACGACTGGGAAGGGTGGACGAGCCTCACGACCCGGCTCGGAGACCGGGTCCAGCTCGTCGGCGACGATCTCTTCGTCACCAATCCCGCCATTCTCCGGCGCGGGATTCGCGAGGGGATCGCGAATGCGGTGCTGGTCAAGGTCAACCAGATCGGCACCCTCAGCGAGACTTTCGATACCATGTCGGTCGCACGCGACGCCGGCTACGCGACGGTCGTCTCCCATCGTTCCGGAGAGACCGAGGATACGTTCATCGCCGACCTCGCGGTGGCGACCGGCGCCGGACAGATCAAGACCGGGTCGATGTGCCGCTCCGATCGCGTGGCGAAGTACAATCGGCTGCTCAGAATTGAGGAGCGGCTGGAGGAGGCCCCATGGCCGGGAAGGGCGGTCTTCGAAAGAAGGGCGACTTCGCCGGGATGAAGCGCAGCCGTTGGCAGCGGCGGCAATCGCGCAACCGGATACTGGCGGGGGCGCTCCTCGCGGTCGCGCTCGCCGGTCTCCAGTTTCGTCTCTGGTTCGGGGATGGTGGCGTGTTCGCGGTCTTCGAGCTTCACGACGCGATCGACGCGCAGCAGGGGGAGAACGAACGCCTGTATGCCCGTAACCGTGAGCTCGAGGCGGAGGTCAACGATTTCCGGACCGGTCTGGAGGCCATCGAGTTCCGGGCGCGTCGCGATCTCGGGATGGTCCGCAGGGACGAGACCTTCTACCAGATTGTCGAACGGCGATGAGGCCCGCGAGGGGCCCGGTCTGGGGGCTCGTCGCGGCTGCGGGAGCGGGGCGTCGCTTCGGCGCAGCGGTTCCCAAGCAATACACGAAGCTGGCCGGACGGCCGATGCTCGCGCATTCGATCGAGCGGCTCGCGGCCGATCGGCGGGTGAGGGCGGTGATGGTCGTCGTGCCGCGCGCGGATTCCGCGTTCGCGTGCCTTCGGACCCGTCTCGGCATCGACGTGATGCACGTCGAGGGAGGCGACGATCGAAGCGATTCGGTCGCCAACGGACTGGAGGGTCTTGCGGCGCAGGCCGGGGCCGCCCCGGAGGACTGGGTGCTCGTCCACGATGCGGCGCGTCCCTGCCTCCACCACGAGGACCTCGCAGCCCTGATCGATGCGGGGCTCGACCAGCCGACCGGAGCGCTCCTCGCGGCACCGGTGCGGGACACGCTCAAGCGCGCACGCCGGGACGGCGGCGGCGGGGAGGCGATGGTGGAGGCGACGGTCCCGCGCGAACGGATGTGGCGCGCGCTCACGCCGCAGATGTTCCGGCTCGTCGAGCTCGCCTCGGCGCTTGCGGAGGCGTCCGCCCGCAGGGACGCAGCCACCGACGATGCCGCGGCGATCGAGGCGTGGGCCGCGCGCCGGGGCCGCCCGCCGCCGCGGCTCGTCGAGGCCCGCCACGAGAACCTCAAGGTCACCGTTCCGGGCGATCTCGATGCGGCCGACCGGGTTCTCGTCTCCGGAGCCGCGGGTCCCGGATGAGCTTTCGAATCGGTCAGGGCTACGACGCGCACCGCTATGGCCCGGGCGACGGCATCGTGGTGGGCGGAGAGCGCATCCCCTTCGACCGGGGCGTCGTGGCCCACTCCGACGGCGACGTGCTCGCGCACGCGGTGTGCGACGCGATGCTCGGCGCGGCGGGGCTCGGGGACCTCGGGGCGTGGTTCCCGGACTCCGATCCGCGCTACGCCCGCGCTTCGAGTCGCGGGCTTCTCCGCGAGGTACGTGCCCGGATCGCCGAGGCGGGCTGGCAGGCGGTGAATGTCGACGCGACGGTCGTCGCGCAGGCGCC
The DNA here is from genome assembly GCA_026712715.1 of Immundisolibacterales bacterium. GTDB lineage: Bacteria > Pseudomonadota > Gammaproteobacteria > HK1 > HK1 > JAJDXW01. Next base: position 79,297 of record JAPOPW010000060.1, read on the forward strand.
GCGGCTCTCGGGACACCGCGATGCGATCCGCGCCAACCTGGCGGCCGACCTCGGCCTTCCCGTGGAGGCGGCCAGCGTCAAGGCGACCACCACCGAGGGGATGGGGTTTACCGGCCGCCGCGAAGGCATCGCGTGCCATGCGGTGGTCCTGCTCGAAGCGGTCCCGCGGGTCGAAGGTTCCACCTGAGCCGGCGGCGACCGCCGGGGGCCGAACGTTCGCGTCACCGGTCGGGACGCGATGCGCACGCCCGTCCCGCCGTTCGCCCGTCCCGCCTGCCCGCTCCCCGGCAAGACCGCGGAACGAAGCCGCCGGGGCGTCGAGGGTCGCGAGTCAGAAGCGCTCCACCAGTCGATCGAAGTCGGCGCGGAATTCATCCACCCGACCCTCGTCCACGTCGTCGCACTTCCATCTCCCTGCGCGCACCGGTTGATACGGGGCGTCCGCCGTCGCCGCGGTCCCGAGGTTGGGCCGGCTGAACTCCCAGAGATCCATGGCCGCCCACTCGCCGGTACGGCAGAAGTACCCGAACACCCGGTCGATCCGTCCCTGCTGAAGCGATCGGAAGATCACCTTGCGCCAGCGGTAGCTGCCGTATCGATCCGGGCCGTCGCGCGGAGGATGCAGCCGTGGCGGCATCCCCGACAGGACGTCGACCGTTCTTCCATCGCGGGTAAGTCCCGGCATGACGTGCCAGGCATCGGACGCGTACGGATACGGGGCGAACATGTTCCAGAACTGCAACAGGTTGAACGTCGCGAGCGGCGGCGCCACGACCGGCCGGTAGTCGCGCCACTCCCGAACGGCAGGGTAGGTGACCACGTTCCAGGCCAGAACGAAGGTCAGGGCCAACGATACGACCAGGCGCCCGACCGGACCGTGTCGTCCCGCGCCCGGACCTCGACCGAAGCACTTCGTCCCCAGGGAGCCGATTGCGCCCCGATTCCGGCCGATCCATGCATACAGTCGATCGCCCGAGAACGGTCCGGGCAGGATCCGAAGGAGCCAGGACCGGGGCGAACGAGCCAGGAGAAAGCGCACCGCATCCCAGCCGTGGCGATACTCGGGGGCTGGCTCCGAGGGCAGCCGCCCGGTACCGGTCGACCGGGTACGGGTGACCGACCAGGAGAATCGATCTTCGAGAATCTCCAACGCGACCGGGTCGGACTGCGCCTCCCGGAGCTCGGCACCGCGGATTCCGCCGACCGCCAGGAGCAATCGGCCGGCAAAGGCGCAGAACCGGCAATCCCGATCGAAGAACAGCACCAGATCCGACCCGGTGCGGCTCCCTCGGCGCCATCGCCGGCGCGCCACCGCATCGATGAATCGGGAGGGAAACAGGGGAATCAGGGAAACCACCGAGATCAACGGAAACAGGCCCACTTCGAGGCTCAGCCAGATGCCGATCTCGAGCGCCACGAGGGCGAGCAGGCCCGTGATCCGGCACCAGTAGCTGGGAATGAGGGCCAACCATGGAGCCAGGCACTCGATCCAGAAGACGAAGAACGTCAGGGGTTGAACCAGCCAGTCCCATCCGCGCCACAGGCGCGCAAACTCGCTTGTGAAGGCTTCGAGGTGAAGCGCCATCGAAATGGCGGTCCCGGAGCTCCACCATTGTTCGCCGGTCTTCATGATGCCCGCCATGAACCACACGAGCAGGACCTGAATGACGAACGCGACCGTGGCGGCCGAGCGATACGTCGGTTCGGTCCTGGTGCCGAACCACAGTCTCTCGAGCGAGCCCCACTGCCCGAGGGGCAGGAATGCCGCAAAGAACGTCATCACGACGAGCACCTTGTCCCCGCCTTGCAGCGGCAGTGGATTGCGCGCGGAAAGAGATGCGAGCAATACGAACAGGACGAAGGCGGAAAGGCGCGAGCGAATGCCGAGGAGAAGGGTGAGAGTCGCCAGCAGTCTCAGGATTTCGAGCAGCCAGGGCAGCAGCGGCCCGTCGGACATCCAGTAGACCGACCACAGCCAGACGCTGTCCCACGTGCGCGAGTCGGCGCCGGACACCAGTCCGGAGGCGGATTGAAATGCGTTCCAGTGCTCGAGGCGAATCAACTGCTCCATCAGAATGGTCAGGGCGAGGAGCACCCTGAAGAGTCCGATGGCCCGAAGATCCAGCAGGAACGGAGAGCTGTCGACCCGAAGCGACGGGGCGGGACGCAAGGCGGAACCATTCATGGCGCAGACGGCCGGCGCACGGCGCAACCACGCTCCGAGCCCGGCAATGCCGGGTGCGGGCAACCCGGGCGTGTGACCGGCCGTGGCCGGGTATCGGGCCCCCGGATGCGGCCCGAAGCGATGCCGAGCTCGACACCGAGCGTGTCCGCTTTCCGAGCCGGCCGGACGGTGCGCCCGCCCGGCGCTTCGCGGCCGGGCAAGGGGGTCAGCTCGAATCGAACACCGTGACCAGGGGCGCCGGGAAAGCGTTCCGGGGACGAGCAAGCTCCCGTGACCCGATACCCGTCCGTGAATCCGTCCACCGTTTGTACTCTATCAGTGGGCGATCCGCTGTCAATACGGCCTTGCCGCCCGTCGTCGTTTCCGGGTTGTCGACCGCGCATGGAGGGCGCCGCGCCGTCCAACGGCGGGCGCCGCGCCCGGACGTGGACGAACGGAATTTCGAGCCGGGGAGGATGATCCTCGTCGATCGTCCCGGGGTCCGCGGCGACATGGAGCGCGGACCGGCTCGCCCGTCCGCTTGCGCTCGGGCGATGGCATGGATTCCCGGCCGATTGTCCGGCGCGCCTGCCCCGTGCGAGCCGGGTTCGGGTATCTTCCCGCGACCGTACTGGTGCGTGGATGGCTTCCTGGATGCAGAGCTTCGAAGGTGCGGAGGTTCGAACCGGGCTTCTCGGTGAGAAGGAGTCGTGTGCGGGCGAGGGGGACGGGTTCGCGGGCTTCATTCCCTTCGAAGCGCTTGCCCGCGCGGGTTCCGATGTGCCGGTCTGCGGGCGGCTGCGATCCGAGCCGGGCGACTTTCGGGTGGAAGAGGCGCTCGGGTTCGAGCCCGGAGGCGAGGGTCCGCATCACTGGCTTCTGGTCTGCAAGACGGGGTGCACGACTCCGTTCGCGGCGCAGGTGCTTGGAGAGCGGTTCGCGGTACCGGCGCGGGAGATCGGATTCTCGGGGCTCAAGGACCGTCACGCGGTAACCACCCAGTGGTTCTCCGTGCCGGCTCGCCCGGGCGAGCCTGAACCGGAGCCCGGAGAGCTTGCCGGCGGGGTCCGGATCGTGCGCGCGGAGCGGGCACGGAAGAAGCTCCGCCGGGGGGTGCATGCCGAGAATCGGTTCGTCATCGTGCTGCGGGAGGTCCGGGGTGACCGGGAGGCGTTCGCGGCTCGCGTCCTGCACGTCGCTCGCGAAGGGGTCCCGAACTATTTCGGAGGCCAGCGCTTCGGACGAAACGGGCGCAACGTCCCTTCGGCGGCCCGGATGCTGCGCAGGGCGGGGGGGCCGGCAAGCCGGCTGGCGCGCGGAATGTACCTGTCGACCGCCCGTTCGCTGCTCTTCAATCGCGTCCTGCACCGGCGGGTCGAGTCGGGGGGGTGGAACGCACGGGTTGCCGGCGATGCGGTGGTCGTCGCCGGCCGGCGCCGCGCGCTCGCCCCGGATGCCGACCCGCGCGAAGGGGGCACCGCGCAGGAGTGGGTGGCCGCCCGTCGCGCGCATCCGACCGGTCCGCTCTGGGGTCGCGGCTCGTCCGGCGAGGTGGCCGCGGCCGCGCGGCGCCTCGAGCGGGCGGCGCTCCTCGGCTGCGAAGGATGGCAGGCGGGGCTCGAGGCGGCGGGACTCGAGCCCGCACGCCGTGCGCTGCGGGTGATCCCCTCCGATCTCGACTGGGAGGAGCGGTCGGCCGGAGTCCTGGTGGTCACGTTCGCGATACCGCGCGGCGCCTTTGCGACGGCGGTGATGCGCGAGCTGGCCCGGGACCGCCACCCGGGCTGATCCGGCGTGCCGCCGATTCGACTGCCTGGAACCGCTACCCGCGCAGCAGGACGTGGACCGCCCCGGTTCCGCCCGCGTTCTCCGGGGCGGGGCAGAACGCGAGCACGCCGTCGCAGCGGCGAAGCCAGCGATCCACCACCGCCTTGAGAATCGGGCGGCCTCTTGCCGAGCTCCGTCCCTTGCCGTGGATGATGCGTACGCAGCGATGACCGTGCGCACGCGAGCGATCGATGAATTCCAGCACGGCCCGCTCCGCCTCCGACGCGAAGAGCCCGTGCAGGTCGAGCTCGTCCTGAATCGGATGGTGGCCGCGCCGGAGGCGGCGGATCTCACGGCGTTGCAGGCCGGGGCGCGCGAACTCGATCCGGCTTCCCCGCTCGATCTCCCGATCCGGCGCCGGCGGGTATCCGTCCCCGTCCGGCCGCGGTGCCTCGTGCCGCGGTTCCGGCCGGTTCCGGGAGGGTCGGCGGGTGGGAGGCACCCGCTCCCGTCCTCCCTTGACCGGTCGGGTCTCGCCTACGTGCTGGCGAAAGAGGTGGCCGTCGTCGTCTTGAGTAGGGCGGTTCATTTCAGAGGGTGGCTTGGACCGAAGCGCGAATCGAAACGGGTTCTCGACGCGCCGGATGGCCTGCGCCAACGTGCGCGCCGCGGTCCCCTTCGTCGAGGGCAAGAACTGCCTGGTCCGGAATGTCCAACTCGTCATGACTGGGTGCCTCCGTCGGTTTTCCGATCCTTCGTGTACCGCTTCTCGCCGGGCGGATCCCTGCCCGAGCCGGAGTCACTCTAGTTTCCATTCGTTCGCCGTGGCCATTCTGCATGGGACGGAATATTCTTCGAAAACCCGGATAGGCCATTGACTTCATGGGAGAAGCGTTCGAACCGGTCCGGAGCGGCTTCAGGCCGGGCCGGAGGCTGCTTCGTTCCGTGCCGCGTTCGTCTCGCGCTCCTTCGGCCCGACCAGCCTGGCCGGGAGCTCCGGGCCCCGAGGATCGGCGCGATCAGGGTTGATCCTATATCCGGCCACCCGTCCCGTGCGTCGAGCCAAACCGGCACGAATCAGGGGGTCTCGGGAGGATTCGAACCGGAAGACGAGCTGTCCGACGTCAGGAATCCGTTGATCCTGCGGAACAGGTGTTCGAATCTCTCGACCGTCGCGTCATCCAGCACGTCGAGGGAGATCGCGTCCCCGTCGAGAAGAAGCCGCGCAGGGCGAAAGCGGTCGAATCCGATACCGGTCGCCTCCTCGATGCGCTTCACGATTCGACCGGACCCGAGAATCTCGAACGTCTCGATCGCCGCCGCACCGGAGCGGTTGACGAGATCGACGTAGAAGTCTTCCGAGAACAGATCCTCGATATCGGCCTGCGCCCCGGCATCATCTCCGGCGCCGGCCTCGGTCGACGGGCCGGGCTCGTCCGCATACTCCGGATCGTCCGGCGACGTGGCCGCATCGTCTTCGATCGTCTCGTCGTCGGTGAAGTCGGCGAGGCGGATGACACCCTGCTCGGAGAGCATCCTGCGTCCGAGCGGCGAATCGAGCGTCTCGCTCGCGGGGGTGGAGAGGTCGACCATGATCGCCAGTCCCTGCGCCTTCGCGCCCAACAGCGCGACGAAGGTCACGACTCCGGCGAGACCTCCGACGGGAACGATGGTCCAGCGCGGGTCGAGGCACAGACGCCCCCTTCCTTCCAGATGGCCGCTCATCGCCGAAAGGTACACCTGGTCGGAGGGTTGCTCCACGAGCAGGGTGCCCCTTCCGGCGGGCAGGAATCGGGCCAGCTCGTGACAGAGCGCGGCCTGAAGCGGGAGCCGGGTGTCGTTGGAATGGTCGAAGAGCTCCCGGCTTACCCGCGTGCCTTCGCTGTCCCGGTCCTCCACCGTGCGTACGCGCTCCAGAGCCGTCGTCGCGACCATGAACGGGGAGTGGGTGGAGTAGACGACCTGATGCACGGGAACCAGGCGCTCGTCCATGAAGCGCAGCAGGTCGTGCTGCGCCGACGCATGCAGGCCGAGCCCGGGCTCGTCGAGCAGCAGCACCGTGTTCTTGACGTCTCGCAGCTCCGACAGGGTCGCGAGAAAGGAAAAGAACCAGGTGAATCCCTGCGAACGTTCGCTGAAGTTCAGGGTCACCCCATGGCGGTGGTTGCGAATACGGATCTCGATGAACGGGCCCGGGTCATCCTGGGTTCCCGAGCGGTCGAAGTCCACGTCGAACTCGACGGAAAGGCTCCGATTCTGGCTCCAGTACGAGAATACGTCGTTGGTGAGCTGATTGGCCGCAGCTTCGAGGGACGCCTTGCGGGCCTCGTACTCTTCACGCGTGAATTCCGTGAGGTCCACGTTCGCAAGACGCATCAGCGACAGGGTCGTGACTTCGCCCGGCGTCAGGTCCTCCCGGTCGCCGTCTCGAAGGCGTGGCACGGAGACCCGGCCCGACATCACGCTGTATTCGTCGAAGTAAAGGAATCGGGGGAGGAGCGTTTCCACGGTCCGCGCGATCTCCGCACGAGCGTCCGTGTCCTGCCGCAAGCGAAGCAGGGGCTCGGAATCCTCGTCGCGCGGCTTCATCGACTGAAGCTTCGCCAGCAGGTCCTCCCGGGTGTCGACCCCCTGCGCAATCGAGGGGTCGAGTCCCGCGCTCTCGAGGGCCAGCTCGACGAGCCTCTTCTCGTCGCAGTCGATCTCGAAGGAGGTCTCGTTCGTGTATGACTTTGTGACCGTGACCCTCCGCGACGCGAGGACCCCGGGTCCATGGGCGCCTTCCACCGCGTGCACGTCCGCATCGTCCAGCTCGAATGTGGCGGTGATGGGGCAGGTCGTCGATACGCGCTCGCGGTCGTGGCCGTAGTGCCGGCGAGGGTAGTCCCGCAGCCCCACGAACGATTCGATGTGTCCCGTCGGTTGCGGGTTCAGACGATAGAGCGCCTGAAGCAGTGCGGACTTGCCGCTCTCGTTCTTTCCGACCAGACAGGTGACGTCGTTCCGGATTGCCACCTCTCCGGAGCACCTCACGTTCTTGTATCTCCGGACCTGGAACGACTTCAGAATCATGGCCTGTCTCCAGGGCGAAGGACGCCGGTTCCGGTGCGGTTCATTCCATCGAGACGGCGAACCGGTCCGGATGCGGGTTCACGTTCGGTTCCGTCCCAGAACGGCGAAGAGCACCTGCCCCAGTCGGTGGACCGACTCGCTCATCCGTGCCACCTCCTCCGGATGTTCGATCGCGGGCGGGGGGACCTGCTCGCCCCGGGCCGAACGTTCGGCCAGGTCCCGCACCGCCGCGATCGACGCACCCAGGCGACGGGCGATGACCGCGCAGTGGAAGAACGCGAAGAAGATGACCACGAGCGCTGCGGCGCCCAGTCCGTAGGTGAAGTAGAGCCGTGAATCCCTCAACGAGCTCTCGATCGCCCGCAGGGCGCCCAGCGGGTTGAGGACCGTCGAAACCGGTCTTTGCAGGAGGACAATCCAGTCGAAGCCGCTGAAACGCTTGGTCACCGCCGCGTAGGTGGTCCGCCCGCCGGAGTGCGAGAAGCCGGTGATCCACTCCGAGTCCGCCACGAATCCGGAAGCGTTGGAGCTGACGGCCGCCGTCCGCGCCGACTCGCCGATGCTACCCTCCAGCACGTTGACGCCGACGTCCATGATGCGGTCCGGCGAGTGGCCCGATTCCGTCTCCGCGATGATGACCCCGCTCTTCTCGGCGACGGTCACTCTCCCCCCCTGGAGGGAGCTGGCCACTTCGTCCGCAATCGCCTGTATCTGCGAGACTCCCAGCACCGCCTTCATCACGCCGACCGGCTGTCCCGTGCCGGGCTCGTCGATGCGGACCAGGATGTCTATTGACCAGGCTCCGGCGGACTTGTCGTACTCCACTTGGCCGACGGCCAGGTGCTCGCTCCACGCCGCCTGCCACCAGTCTTCGTCCGACTGCACGAAGTCGCTCGTGGGGTTGGTGAGAGCGACGTTGAATCCGCTGCGATCGGTGAAGAAGATCTCGGCGAAATGCGGTGAGGTGTCGACGCGCTGGAGGAGATAGGCATCGGCTTCGGGAAAGAACGCGAAGCTCTTGTGATCGGCGAGCTGAGCCTCGATCGCGTCGATGGACCGTCCCGCGAGGCCCCGGTCGATATGCAACTGGTGGGCGGCGCGCGCGGCCTGCACCACCACCCTGGCGGACGCCCAGGCCTTGGCTTCCACGATTCGCTCGAGGAGGAACGTGTCGATCTGACGGGATGCATTGCGCGCTCGGTCGCGAATGTCCATGCCGGCGATGTCACGAGTGAGCGCATCGCGGCTTCTCTCGAAATTGGACTCGATGATGTCGAGGTGGTAGGTGAGGAGAAACACGACCGCGGTGCCGGTAATCAGGAGTGGCAGCACGATGCTGATGACTGCGTGCGACACGAGCATGCGGCGAAGACCGCTCGCCTTCGCCCGTGGTGCGCGGACTTCCGCCGGGTCCGGACGGGACGGTCCCACCGCCCCGGGGGGCGCCGCTGCCGCCGCGCTCGCGGAAGGGGCCGGCGCCGTTGCATCAGGGGGGGGTGTCGCCGCCCCCCGGGATGGACCAGGTGCCTCCGCTCCCTGCGGGGCCGCCTCCGGCGGCCGGGGGGAAGGCTCCGGGGCTCGCCGGGGAGGAACCTGTTCGGGATGTGGTGGGGGCGGGCTCGGGGTCGCCTGAGGGGGAGTGCCCCGTGATCTGCGAAGTCCGCCGCGGTAGAGTCTCATGGCACCTCCGAGATGGGTTGTTCGCACCTGCCGGCTTCCGGATTCATGCCGTGGTTGCTCCGTGGGCGGGGAGCCCGGCGGGGAGGGTAATCCGAGTCACCGTTCCTTGACCCGGCAACGAGTTGAGCTTGATTGCCCCCTCGTACTTTTTCACCAGGTGGCTTGCAAGCGGCAGGCCCAGCCCCATCGCACCGTCGCGTGACGTGTAGAAGGGCCTGAAGATCTTGGCTCGCCGGTCGGACGGGATCCCGATCCCGTTGTCGATGATGGTGATCAGAATCTCGTCGTTCTTGCGGGCGGTGTCGATCTTGATGGTTCCGTGCCGGTCGTTCAGGCCATCGACCGCATGAATCGAGTTCTCGATGATCTTCTCGAGCAGCAGTCGGATGTCCGCCCGCGACGCAAAGATTTCGGGCAGGTTGCCCAGCCTCTTGGCGATCGTCGCCGCCGACTCCGCTCCGGTGAGCTCCAGCGCCTCGTCGATACAGGCATTGACGTCGATCATGTCGTGGCTTCCGTCGCCGTCCGAAGCTCCGGACGAGGAAGCGAGACGCTTCGCGACGTCGGCGATCGCGTTGGCTTCCCGGCGAACGCTGGCGGTCACTGCGGTGGCGGCTTCCATCTCTTCTTCGAGGTCCGCTCCGTCATGCATCTCCAGAAAGGCGTCGTTGTCCTGCAGGGCGCCCCGGATCCGGTTCTGGATCATGCGCAATCGGTCGATGCCGGCCGCGATTCGTGCCGTCGATGCGGTGAGGTTGGTGGCGACGCAGTCCGCGAGGAACCCCTGCTGCACGGTGAACGTTTCGCTCGGCGCCGATGCCGGTCGGGCCGTGGACGAATCCGCGCCGGCGAACGGTGGTTCCGTGTCTTCGCTCGCGAATATCGATTCCTCTCGCGCCGGCCGGCTCACGCGCTCGGCCGGCATCTCGTCCGCGAATCCGGCGGGCGGCGGGCTCTCTTCGAAACCGGCCGGCAGCGGGATGACCTCGGCGACGGGCGGCGGTTCTGCCGGCGCCGGTGGAGCGGCGGCGGGAGTCGGAATTTCCGCAGCGGTGCGACTCTCTTCGGGCGGCGGGGCTTGCGGCGCCGCGAGCTGGGCCACCGGCACCGGGCCGAGGGGGACCGTTCCCGCGCCGCTCCTCTCCGTCGCGGCCGCCCGGCTCTGCAATCTCTGCCGAATCGCGAGCCCGATCCAGAACAACCCGAGGAACACGATGATCCCCAGTATCCCGCGTTCGTAGTAAACGGACCGGATTTCCTTTCTCCCGAGCTCGAACTGCAGGTTGTCCGCGAGCTTGTCGGTGAGATCGGAAATGTCGTTCGACGTGGCCTGCTGGAAGAGATCCTCCATCGGTTTCTGCCGTTCGAGCAGCACTTCGGCGTGGGAAAAGAGGTTCGCAAGCGCGTTGGTGAGCGGGAGCGGATAGGTCAGGCTGGCCTCGCGAAGCCTTGCCACCTCTGCCGTCAGGCGTTCCTTTGCCGCATCGGTCGGGGTTGCGAGATAGAGATTCATGTCCTGGACCAGACTCGAGATGGCCCGGGCCAGCGGCTCGTTCTTCGCATCCCACGCGAGCTGCGTCACGCTCGCGGTGGCGAGCGGAAGGTAGCGGGCCGAGTTGCGCACCACCGCATAGCTGGTCTTGAAGCGCTCGATGCGCTCTTCCTTTGCGTCGATGGCGCTCAGGTACACCCTGAAATCGTTCCCGATTCGATCGGGAAGGTCGGGAATGCCCCGCGCCGAGCCGGCGAGCTCGTCCTTCAACCGCTTCATGCGCGGAACGAAGGCGGTCAGTGCGTCGAAGTCGGCGAACGGATCGGCCTTCACCCTTGCGATTTCGATGCTCCAACCCGAGGAAAGCTGCTGGATCTCCCGGACGAGGTTGATGGACGTACGGTAGTGCTGCTCGCCGCTGCTCCCGGAGCTCACGTAGAGGACGGCCGCCGTGGCCAGGAGGATGACCGAGACGATCACTCCGAGAATGATCGAGTTGGTTTTCATGGCTGCATCTCCTCGGATTCCCCCGCCAGCGTCTTGATGAACGCGACGATCGCATCCTTGTCCTCATCGGGCGCCTTGCGCCCCAGTTGAAACTCGAACATGACGTCGACCGCGTCGCGGAGGGTAGCCGCGCTGCCGTCGTGGAAATAGGGTGCGGTGAGGGCGGCCATCCGCAGGCTCGGTACCTTGAACGCGTGACGGTCGGCCGGATTGCCGGTCACGTTGAACCGCCCGAAGTCGGCTTCGGTGATGTTTCCGCGCTTCTTGAAGTACTCGTTGAGCACCCCGAACACCTGAAACATGTTGCCGCCCACGTTGACGCCCTGGTGGCAGGAGACGCAGCCGTAGCCCTTGAACAGTGCATACCCGTGCTTCTCCTCCGCGGTCAGGGCCTCCTCGTCGCCGTTCAGCCATTGATCGAAGCGGCTGTTCGGAGTGATGAGCGACCGTACGAACGCACCGAGGGATTCCTTGATGGTCTTGCGGTTGATCCCGTCCGGGTAGATGGCGTCGAAACGCCTGGGATAGGAATCGTGCTCGTAGAGCTTCGCCACGACCTCCGACCAGATGCTCCCCATCTCGATGGGAGACTGCACCGGCCCGTCGATCTGATCTTCGACGGTATTGGCCCGTCCGTCCCAGAACTGCTTGAAGTTGAATACGGCGTTGAACACCGTGGGCGAATTGACGACGCCGAGCCTGCCTTCGATCCCGATCGACACCCGGCGCCCGTCGCTGCCGCCCCGGGCCAGGTCGTGGCAGCTCGCGCACGAGACGCTGCCGTCCTTGGAGAGGCGCGGCTCGTGGAAGAGGTCCCGGCCGAGGGCGACCTTGTCGCGGTCGAGCTCGATCGCTTCCGGAACCGGATGGATCGGTTCCGCGGCACCCGTTCCTCCGGCGGCGAGGAGCGCGGCGAACGACATCGCGACGGCGGCTTGCACCGAGCGAGCCCGCCGGCCCGACACTCCTTCGTCTCGCGCCGGGATTCGCACACTGGAGAGCGTCGCTCGCATCGCTATCCGCCGCCGAGGTTGCCGAGTGCGTTCATGGCGGTGAGGAACGCGGGTCCGGCGACCAGGAGCATGGTCCCCGGCACCACGAAGATGAGCATGGGCAGGGTCATCAGCACCGGGAGGCGCTCGGCCCGGGCCGCGATCGACGCCGCCCTCTGGACCCGTTCGCCGGTCGCGATGTTCTTCATCGACTGGGTGAGCGGAGTGCCGAAGCGTTCGCTCTGGATCAGGGTCATCGCGAGGTTCTTGAGGCCTTCGACCTGGGTGCGCTCGTGGAACTCGAGGAGCACCTCGCGGCGGCTCGCGCCGAGTCGCAGCTCCGCCTCGACCAGCCGGAACTCGGCTGCGAGACCGGGCTCGATCACCATCAGCTCCTCGGAGACGGTCGTCAGGGCGCGCTCGAAGGTGAGCCCCGACTCGAGACACATCACCATCAGGTCGAGGGCGTCGGGAAGGGCGGAGGACATGCGTTGCAGGCGCTTGCCGGCGAGCGCGCGGAGGCCGTACTCGGGAAGGATGCCGCCGATGACGAGGCCGACCATCGCCGCGAATGCAATGAGGATGGGGTAGCCCCCCACCAGCTCGGATTCGGCGCCGAGGAACCCCGCTATCGCGCCGACGAGCGCACCGGCTCCGAGCTTGACGGAGAGGAAGTACGAGAGTGCGTCCCGCTGCTCGAAGCCGGCGGCACGGAGCAGGCGGGAGAGCTTCGCGCGCTCGTCCGCTCCGACCGGGGCAAGCACCGACGTGCCCTTCAGGATCGCGAGTCCGAAGTCGCGAGCCACCCCCGGTTCCGAGTGCCCCCGAGCCTCGATCCGGCGCCGGGAGGCGAGCGCGCGTTCGCGGGGGACCCCGAGACGTCGATCGAACGCGACGATTCGCCGCGTCTCGCGCACGACGGCGAGCGAGAGCGCTCCGAGGAGGCCGGCGCTCCCGATGACCCCGCCGACGAGGAGGACGAGCAATGATTGCGACATCGAGATCTTCCTACCGCGACCGAGGTGCTACCTGATCGCCCGGGACGCGATGTTTTTCGCGACGAGGATGCCGCCGATGATGAGTCCGACTCCCCATCGCAGAAGGGTGACCCCGCGCTCGGTCCCGAACAGCATTTCGATCGACTGCGGCGCGATGAACTTCTGCGCGATGAGCACCACCACCGGCATCATGACCAGGACGAGCAGGGTCAGGCGGCTCTGCGCGGTGGAGGCGTGGGCCTTGAGTGCGGTCTGGCGGCGTTCGCGCAGGGTGTCCGCAAGGTTCGAGAACGCGGCGGATATCCCGCCGCCGGCGCGCCGCTGCAAGCGGATCACGGCGGCGAAGAGGGTGAACTCGCCGAGCCGTACCCTTTCCGCGGCGGAGCGCAGGATGGAATCGGCGTCGAGTCCTGCGAGGAGTCCGTCCCGGATGCCGGCGAGGACCGGCGCGATGGGATCCCGCGCGTCCTCGGCGACGACCGAAACGGCCTCGAGCGGCGGGACCCCGGCCCCGGCAAGCCGCACGATCTGGTCGACGACCTCCGGAAACTGGCGGATGAACTCCGCCTCCTGGCGGCTCTGGAGCCAGGAAATCGAATACCACATCGCCCCCACCCCGGCGATCACCGTGACTGGTGTCGACCACCACGCGACCGGCACCTGCAGGAACCACAAGGAGAACCAGCATCCCCCGGCTCCCGCGATCCCGGCCCCCATCGCCACCGGCAGGGCCTGTCCGATCCGAAGGAGCGGATAGCGCGTTTCGACGCGCTCCCAGAGTCCCGAGAGGGGCGAACGCTTCTCCGTGGGGCGAAAGATGCTCGCCTCGGTCTCCGCTTCCTCCGTCGTGGCGACTCCCCCGAGAAGAACGGCGGCCCGCTGGAGGCGTCGCCGGAATGCGCGATCGCGGGGAGGGCGCCGGCGAAGAAGCAGCACGATCCCTCCGGCCGTGGCGAGCACGACTATCGTTCCCGCGGCGACCGCGATCGCTTTCAGCAGTGCATTCCAGGACGATGCGTGCGAGCCCGCATTGCGGCCCGGCGCTCTTGCGTTCGAGGTCGCCGCCGGTCGCCGCCGGTTGTCGCTTCCGGCGACAACCGTGGTCAAGCCGTCCGCCACCGCCTCGAGGTATGCCCCGGTAGCCTTCGCGGGGGCGGCGTCGGGGCGGGCCCCGTCGCGCTCGCTTCGCGCGCCGCCGCCGAATTGCGGGACCTCGCCAAATGCGTCGCCCGAATCCGCCGCATCCGCCGGGGGCGTGACGCCGCCGCGGGTGGCGAGATCGACAGCCTCCGGACCGTCCGTTCCGGGGTTCGCCGCCCCGGACCCGCCGCCCGGCGAGCCCGGCTCGCCGGCCTCGTCGAGGGGCTCCCGGGCGGCGAGCGGGTCATCGGGGCGGATTGCCGCCTGAGTCGAAGCTGCGCCGCCGGTCTCTGCCGGACCGGTCCCGGTCGCGCTGTCGTCCGGAGCCGCCGTTTCCAGTGGCTCCACCGTGGCAAGACTCGGGTACGGTGCGTTGGATTCGCCGGACGGCAGGGTTGGCGGACCGCCGGGCGCGCCAAACGACGGCAGCTCGTTCGGGGGAGGAGTGGGGCGCACCGCGCTCGGAGCATCCGGCTCGAACGGCATTCGAAGCGGAGCCAGGGCAAGCGCCGGCGGGCCGGGCTGAACCCGCCCCACGGAGCCGCCGGAATCGATCGTGTCGGCATGCAGGTAGGCGTGCAGGGCAAGGCGGGAGCTGAGGTCGCGCAGGAGCCACCACGCCAAGGCTCGCGCCCGGCCTTGCGTGGCTGCATCGACCAGTCGCTCGCGAACGTCGGGGAGCCCCAGGCGGGCCGCGTCGAGGAGGGCGAGGTTGATCCGGGCCTCGGGGCGGTTCGGGTGGGTGTGCAAGATCTCCGCGAATACCTCGGTCGCCTCGTCCAGCGACCCCTCGCGCACCCTGAGGACGCCGTCGAGAAGCCGCGCGCCGAACGCTTCGCGCATCTCGGCCGGGAGTCGCTCGAGCTCCATTCGGGCCTCCGGGTAACGCGCCTGTCGCGCGAGCTCGCGCACCTGCTCGAGGCTCGTGCCGTGCGCGGGCAAAGCCAGGACCGCCGCACCGAAGACCACGCAGGCGGCCACGGCGAGCCGGAGGTGCCTTTCCACGGATCTCACGCCTCCCCTTCGCGAACCCGGGGGTCGGCCTGGAGCGCGGCGAGGAGGGGCTCGCGAAGGTTCACCGCATCCACCGCTTCGATCCAGGAGGGCTGCCGGCCGGAGGTCTCGAAGAGGTGCTCGCCCTCGACCGACCGATAGCGCCACATCTCCTCCGTCGTGACGATGTCGTTCTCGATTCCCACCACGTTGGTGACGCTGGTCACGCACCGGTGTCCGGACCGAAGGCGCGCGAGCTGGATGACGAGATCGATGCTGCCCGCGACCTGGCGCCGCAGGGCGGGGAGGGGAATCTCTCCACCGCCCGTCATCAGCATGTTCTCGAGACGGATGAGGGCGTCGCGGGGGTTGTTCGCGTGCAGGGTGCACATGGACCCGGGGTGGCCGGTGTTCATCGCCTGGAGCATCTCGTTCGCCTCCGGCCCGCGCACCTCGCCCACGATGATGCGATCCGGACGCATCCGGAGGGTGTTCACGAGGAGGTCGCGCATCGAGATCTCCCCCGTGCCCTCCGCGCTCATGGTCCGCGTCTCGAGCCGGATCACGTGCGGCTGCTGCATCTGGAGCTCCGCCGCGTCCTCGATCGTGATGAGGCGCTCCCCCTCGGGGATCTCGCGCGAGAGCGCGTTCATGAACGTGGTCTTGCCCGCGCCGGTGCCACCGCTGATGAGGATGTTGAGCCGGGCCTTCACGCCGATGCGGAGCACCTCGGCCATCGCCGCGGAGAGCACCTGGCGTTCCGCCATGTCTTCGAGGCTGGTGCCGCGCATGACGAAGCGCCGGATCGAGATTGCCGCGCCGTCGAGGGCAAGGGGCGGGATGATGACGTTGACCCGCGAGCCGTCGGGGAGGCGGGCGTCCACCATCGGGCTCGATTCGTCGACCCGGCGCCCGACCCACCCCGCGATGCGCTGGGCGATGTGCAGCAGGTGCTGCGCATCGCGGAACCGGATGTGCACCGGCTCCAGCCGGCCACGCCGCTCGACGTAGACCGAGTTGACCCCATTCACCAGGATGTCCGAGATGTCGGAGTCGAGAAGGAGGGGCTCGAGAGGCCCCAGCCCCTTGATGTCATGGACGAGCTGGGTGACGACCCGCTGCCGGTCGAGGGGACTGAGCTCCGGAACCCCCGCTTCGCTGGTGTCCAGGAAGCTCAGAAGCTGGGAAGCGAGGGTCTGGTTGTCGAGCCCCGCGATCTTCGTCATGTCGAGAGACTTGACGATCGTGGGATGGATCTTCGCGACGACGTCGGAGATCGGATCTTCCGCGCCCGCCGCTCGCGACGACGGCCGCCGGGCGGCCAGGGCCGGCTCGGCGGGAGGCGCAGACCGCGGCGCCGCAGGCGCTCCGGCGGGGCCTGCTTCGGGCGCGGGCGCGGGCGCGCCGGGGGCGGGCGGAGCGGGACGGGTACGGCGGCCGAAGGCGCGGGCGGGCATCGCGGCGGGCTGCGGTCGGATCAGGCGAAGGCCGGGGCGGCGGTCGCCGCCTCCCCGGCCAGGATCCGATCCACGAGCGCGTCGAGGGACTTCTGAAACGACTTGGGGAGGCGGCCTTTCGGCCATCCCCGGTCGGCGATGGCCGGAAGGGACGGTTCGAACGGAACCACCACGTCCGCGGGAGCGTCCACTCCGGCACCGATCAGCGCCTTGGCGCCCGCCGCCGGCTTGAATCCGCGCGTGTGGTTCTGGACCAGGACGAACGGCCACTCCTCGTCGAACATCGGGCCGAAACGTTCGAGCAGGTGCGCGGCTTGGTCCGCGCCGTCGGGGGTCGGCTCCACGACCAGGACCCTCGCGTCGACCAGGGCGAGAAGCGCGAGGCGGGTGGCCGGATCGTCGAGCCCGTCGATGAGCACCAGGTGCGAACGCCGCTGCAGCTCGACGAGGAGCTCGCACACCGCCCACACGGGCGCTAGGGGTGGGGGAATCGCGCTCCAGGGATAGCCGTAGACCGCAATCCGATCCGATCGCTCCGTGCGCATGCTGTCCACCATCTCGGGGTGCATAGAGGCCCGTGCGACGGTGCTGAGCAGCTCGACGAGGCCGGCCGCGGGCTCGACGTCGAGGAGGAACGAGAGCGCGGGGAACGTCCGGTTGAGGTCGAGCACCGAAACGTACCGGCCGCGCTCCGCCGCGACCAGCGCGGTGGCGGCGGCGACGGTGGTCGCGCCGCTGCCCCCGGTGCCGGCGAAACCGACGGACCAGCCTCCGGCCGTTTCGACCGGTTCGGAACGCGTGGCCCGGGCGGCTGCTTCGCGCACCGCTGCCGGGGTGATCGGCTTGACCAGATAGTCGCTCACTCCCGCGAGCAGGATTTCGCGGCTGAATCGGGCCGTTTCGTCCGAGCCGAGGGCGATCACCACCGTACCCATCTCGCAGACCGCGGCGAGCTCGTGGATTGCCCCGGCCGGATAGGGGGTCTCGTCGAGGTCCGCGAAGATGAGCGGCGACGAGTGACCGGCGGAGATGACCTCGATGGCGGTACGAAGGCCCCCCGGCCAGACCAGGGGGTCCGCATGGTCGGAGAGCCCCTCGCGGAGCGCGCTCTCGGTCTCAAGGTCCGTCGCGAAGGCGAGGGCGGCGGCCTCGCCGCCGACCGCCGCGAACGGGTCGACCCGGGCAGCCGGCTCGGGAGCGGCAGCTTCCCCGGGCGAAAGGTCCTCCTCCGGCAACGCGACAAACGCGGCGACGGACGGCTCCCCGAGGGATGCCGCATCGAGCCCGGGGTCCGGACCGAACCCGGGGTCCGGATCGAGCTCGGCCGCCTCGGCGTCGCCGGGAAGCTCCTCGTCGGCCTCGGGCGCGTCCGCAAGTCCATCGAGCAACGCCCGCTCGACATCCGGCTCCTGTGGCGAGTCCCAGTCCGCGAGCGACGGGGGGAACCGGTCCGCACGGTGCCCGGGGTCGGATGGCTCGTCATCGGGAGGAGGGGTGCCGTCGTGGTCGAAGCTGCCCGCACCGTTCCCGGGAACGTAGGAATAGGGCTCGGAGGCATCCGTGAGTCCCTCGACGAGCGCCCGCTCGAGGTCCGGCTCGGCCGGGGGGCTCCAATCCGGGAGCGGGAGAAGCGAATGGCCGGGATTGCCCTCGTGGGCGCCCGATTGGCCTTCCGTCACGAAGAGACCGGACTCGCCGTCACGGGCGTCGGTGCGGAAGTCCGCGGTGCCGCCGTCGTCGAGGAATCGGGGAGGGTCGAACGCACCGGCCCGGGGTCCGGCACCGGACGGTTCGAAATCCGCTTCCGGTGGTGGGCTCCAGTCCGGCAGCGGCGGACGCAACGGCGCAACCGGCTCGCCGGTCTCGAAAACGGGGGCGGGGGCCGGATCGGCGCCGTTCGCGGCGTCATCGCCGTTCGGGAACGAATCGAGCTCCGGGGGCTCCGGGGCGTCCGCGAGCCCATCGAGCAGTGCGCCCTCGAAGTCGGAGGCGTGCGGCGGACCGGACTCGGTGGCCGGTGTCCCGCCCGAAGCGGGAGCCGGGGCCCGGTCTTCGGGCTCCTCGTGGCCGTCGGGCACGAAGAGCGGCGCGGAGTCGGAGTGAATGCCGTCTTCGAAGCTCGCGGCGTCATCGTCGTTCGGGAACGCATCGAGCTCCGGGGGCTCCGGGTCGTCCGCGACCCCATGGAGCAGTTCGCCCCCGAAGTCGGAGGCGTGCGGTGGGTCGGGCTCGGTGGCCGGTGTCCGGTCCGGAGCGGGAGCCGGGGCCCGGTCTTCGGGCTCCTCGTGGCCGTCGGGCACGAAGAGCGGCGCGGAGTCGGAGTGAATGCCGTTTTCGAAGCTCGCGGCGTCATCGCCGTTCGGGCTCGGATCGAGCTCCGGGGGCTCCGGCGGCTCCGGGGCGTCCGCGAGCCCATCGAGCAGTTCGCCCCCGAAGTCGGAGGCGTGCGGCGGACCGGGCTCGGTGGCCGGAGTCCGGTCCGGAGCGGGAGCCGGGGCCCGGTCTTCGGGTTCCTCGTGGCCGTCGGGCACGAAGAGCGGCGCGGAGTCGGAGTGAATGCCGTCTTCGAAGCTCGCGGCGTTGTCGCCGTCGGGGAACGCATCGAGCTCCGGGGGCTCCGGGGCGTCCGCGACCCCATGGAGCAGTTCGCCCCCGAAGTCGGAGGCGTGCGGTGGGTCGGGCTCGGTGGCCGGTGTCCGGTCCGGAATGGAAAGTGGTGCGAGGTCGCCGGCATCCCGATGGTCGTCGGTCTCGAAGAGGGTCGCGGCGCCGAAAATTGCGTCTTGTTCGAATTCCGTGCGGTCGTCGTCCACTAAAGAGTCGGGATCCGGGGCATCCTCGAGTCCCTCCAGCAGCGCTCTCTCGAGATCGGGAGCGAGCCCGCCGGCAGGTTCGGACCCGGACGAGGACGCTCCCCTGAAAAGGAAGGCGGAATCGGCGCTCATTCCCCGTCCATGCTCCGATGAGAGATGGGACGAGCTCCGAATTCGAGCGCGCAACGGTTTCTCGCCGGCGGGTTCGGATACATGGCCACAATTCGTCTCAGGCTGACCGAAAGGACGACTCCGCCGTCCCCGGTGGCGATACGACGGTTCGTCGAGGAAACGCGCGAGCCGGATGCCTCTCTAGGTAGTGGTCCCGGTGGTTCCGGTAGTCCCGGTGGTTCCGGTTGTCCCGGTGGTAGTCCCGGTCGTGGTCCCGGTGGTGGTCCCGGTGGTGGTCCCGGTGGTGGTCCCGGTGGTCCCGGCGATCTGTTTCCCCACGTTGTCGAGCGCAGTCTTGATCTGGGTGCTGAAGGCGGTCAGCGCCGTTCCGATTCCGACGGCGATGACCCCGACCAGAATCGCGTACTCGAGCGCGGACACGGCTCGACTGTTCCGGATGAAGCGACGGTAGCCTTGCCACCAATGCCTTGCCTTCGACATGGTCTCGTTCCTCAACTGGTTGGTCTCGGATGCCGCGTTCTCGAGATCACGGACACGGCCAGCCGGAGTCTCCGCAAGGGTTGGTCAGCCCTGCGGAGACGGCTTCCCCACCGCTGCCGCAACGATCGGCCGGACGTTCCGGCCGGAACCCCGCGTCAGTTCAGGCCTGATATGGTCTTGATCTTGTCGCCAGACTTCTTCAAGGCAGTTTCTACCTGACCCTCGAAGGCCACCAGCGCGCCTCCGATCCCGACCGCGATGACCCCGACCAGGATCGCGTACTCGAGGGCGGACACGGCCTTGTTGTCGCGGAGGAAACGTCCCGATCGGAACTTGCGGCCCCTGGACTGCTTTGCGGGTTGGCGGTTGAGCTTCATGGGAGACTCCTGATGCAAGAGTGGAGGGTGGAAAGCGCGGAAATTCGCCGGCTCCGGACGGTCCGGTTCCGGCTCGGCGCGTCGGTCGGACGACCGGCGACCGCCTCGCAACGTTGGCGAATGCGGCCACCGGCGGGTCCGAAGTCGAAGAATCGATTGAGGGGCGGGCCCTCGGGGAAACCCCGGTGCCGATCGAGCGCTCGCGAAGGCTGGCTTCGAAGGTTGCAGGGACGAAGCCGGGAACCATCGCCGCGAGCGAGAACACCCCGCTCCCGGACGCCTCGGCGCGCGCTGCAGGGGAAATGTTGCACGCTCATGCCGGCTGCCCCGTCGATTCGCGAAGGGGAGGGCTCTCTCCGGGTCGGTTGCGGGTACTCATGCCGGCGGGTCGGGGGTCTTTCCCTGCGTGCGCGCCGGCAGTGCGTACAGCCGGTAGATGTCCCCCGCAACCTGTTGGGAGAGGGCGCCCAGGCGGGTGAGGCGGGCACAGAACTCGACGATGATCAGGATATCGTCGTCCGCCATCGTGAAGTGGCCCGGAAGCACCGGGCTCGGCGGCGAGCCGTCGACGTGTTGCGCACATGCGTCCGCCAGCTCCTGCGTGGCCGTCGCGTCGCCGATCTTGATCGTTTCGTCGATCCAGAGAACTTCGGGCGGGTTGCCGGACGGCTTGCGGATGGCGGTGACCACGAAGGCCAGGTTGGCCGGTACGCCGAGCTCGTTGTTGTAGAGGAACTCGCCGAGCTTCGTCATCTCCGCGAGGTCCGGATGCTCGTCGCGCGACACGTAGTCGGCCATGATCGACGCCATTCGTGCCCCGGCCGTGTCCGCGCTGATTCGGGTGTAGAGATCGAAGCATATGGAAGCGGTCGAAAGCAGCACGACGGACCCGAGGGCGAATTCGAGCGCGGCCGCGCCGCGACGGTCGCGGACGAGGAACGTCCGCAGGAGCGCGACCGTCCGCAGGGAGAGTGAAACGATGTGGTCCATATCCGGTTCCCGCTCAGGGCTCGGCCCGGGCGAGGCCCATGGCGACCATGGAAACGGAAGTCGACGACTGCTCGAACGACATCAGATCGCGGCTCCATCCGATTCGGACGAAGACCATCTCGCCACTGGAGCCCGCCGGATCCTGGTTCAGAGCCAGGGTCGCGGGCAGCTCGGAGGGGTTGACATTCGGCTGAATCTTCGAGTCCGGCCACTTGTCCCAGCAGTCGAAGGCGGGGTCCTTGTCGAGCTCGTCGATGATTGCATCGCACGCGCGCTCTTTGCGCTTTGCGTCGTCATGCAGGATGCTTGAGTCGAGGGCCAGCGCCCTGGCCGCAGCCTGGGCCGCCCGGTCCATCTGATCGGTCTGGAAGGTTACGCCCACGATCTCCATCAGACCTGCGAACGCGATCACGAACGTCCCGATTGCCAGCACGGATTCGGTCGTCACCGCGCCTGCCTGAGCGCATCGCGCTCCGCGGCGCGTGCGGCGGTGGATGTCGGACCGGTCAAAGGGCCGCCCGGCCCTGTCGGTAGAAGGGTGTCTCGCTTCCGTCGGTACTGAAGCCCGCTGTCGAGGCATCTTTCCTTTACCCTGTGGTCGCAATGGACGGCGTGATCGCTATGGGTGTCCGCTAACCTCTTGCTCTGACTTGGTCGTGCTTGCTTTGATAATGAGTATATGACTGTCTTATGTAGCTGTCAACCATGTGGGGATCCTCCCTCGGCGGGGTCAAATTTTATTGTTTTTTCAGCGAGCTAACGAATCGTGACGGGGCCGAGGAAGCCATCGCGGGCCGGCCTGCGGCCGCCCCGACCGGCGGTCGATTTCGCTCGAATGGAAGCCGCCTGGACCGCGGCGTAATTTTGTCTCGGGCGAAACGGGGAAACATCCGTTCCTTCGCGGAGCGCCGCCCGGGAGCCAGTGTTCGACGGTTGCCGGCAGTCCGGGCCGGGAGCCCCGGGCGTCTTCACGCAAGGCCCCGGCCCCGACGGTCGAATGGCTCGAAAAGCGCGCCGGGTGCGGCCCGGTCCGAATTGCGCGGACGGCTATCCTCCGATGGCCCGGACAATCTTGTCGAGGTTCCCGGAAAGCGCTCCGAGCGCAACCCCCAACGCCACCGTGACGACTCCGACCAGAATCGCGTAGTCGAGCGCGAAGGACATCTCGTTTCCGCGGAGATACCGGCGGAATGGCCAGAGCTGATTCTTCTTCACTGTACTGCTCCTCTTCAAGAACCCGATGAAGTCCAGGTGGTGAGTCCCCCGGCAATTCGCGCGGGATACCGAACGATCGTAAGTCGCGGTCACCGTGACGAATGGTTCGTCGATCGAATGTGTGCCGGGCGCTCCCGCGCCATGCGCTTTTTTGTGAACGGATCGGCGAATCTCGGCTCCGGGAACCGGCCCGGGGTTACCCGGGGGCTCCTGGTTCGGCATCCACCCTGTGATGACCCTGTTCATGGAGCGGGAATCCTACCGATGCCCACGATTTTGACAACATGATCAACCACATAATGTCCATTGGATTCACTTCCCCGATTATGAGGAGAATCGGTTCGACTGATGGGCTGATATTGATTATCGAACTTTTGGTAGAGTAAATTCTGAAAATTCGACACGCTGATGGTAAGATTCCGAGCTTCGTGTCCGAAGTCCGTCATGAAGGCGCACGTTCGCAGTATGGCCGCAGAACGACAATCTTCCAGCCGGGGGGACCGTCTGAAGCAGCTTCGCGCGTTTTGCCACGCGGCAAGGCTTGGGAGCATTACGCGGGCGGCCGAGTATATCTTCTCGAGCCAACCCGCCGTTTCGCAACAGGTCCGCGCGCTCGAAGACGAGCTTGCCCTCGCCCTGTTCGACCGGCGCGGTCCCCGAATCGCACTCACTCCGGCCGGCGAAAGGCTCTACGAGATGGCCATGCCCGTTGTCGTCGGCATGGACCGCCTTCCCGATACCTTCGCCGAGCAGTTCCGAGGCGAGATATCGGGTGACTTCCAGCTCGCGGCCGGGAGGGCGACGGCGGCCTACGTGGTGCCTCGGTATCTCAGGCTGTTCCGGGAGCAGTTTCCCGACATCCGGGTGAACGTGAGGACCGGAACCGGCCTCGAGAGGCTGAGCTGGCTGAGAGCGTACGAAGTGGACATCGCGTTCGGCGCGATGGACGTCGTTCCCCCGGACCTCGACTTTCACAAGATCTTCTCCTCGCGCAACCTGCTGATCACCCCGGTCGACCACCCGTTGGCCGGGCGCGAGGACGTGGACATCCGCGAGGCAGGACGCTACCCGGCGGTCGTGCACCGCAGCACCCACTACATCCAGCAGATTGCGGACTTCATCCTCCGGCAGCATGGCGTCGCGATCAACGTGGCGGTCGAGCTCGACGGATGGAACGTCATCAAGCGCTACGTGGCGGAAGGCGTGGGGATCTCGGTGGTCCCGGACCTGTGCGTCACCGAGCGCGACCGCTTGTGGCGGATTCGGTTCGACCGTTACTTCCCGGACCGCACCTACGGGGTGATCATGCGCCGCAACGAGAGTCCCCCGCTCGCCGCCGAGCGATTCATCCGGATCATGGACCCGGCGTTCCGGGGCGCGGCATGACCATGATTCCGGACCGCAGGAAGCTCTACCACAAGCGGGACCGGCTCCGGCAGCTTCGTGCGTTCTGTCACGCCGCGAGATACGGGAGCATGACCCAGGCGGCCGAGCATCTCCTCATGAGTCAGCCCGCCGTTTCGCTCCACGTGCGCGAGCTCGAGCACGAGCTTGAAGCAGTCCTGTTCGAGCGCCACGGTCCGCGCATCTCCCTGACGCAGGCCGGCGAGTGCCTCTTCCGGCTGGCGATGCCGCTGGTGGAGGGAATGGACGACATCCCCGACGTCTTTGCCGAGGAGCTCGACGACGGGGACCTCACGGGCGAGCTCAACATCGCCTCCGGTGACGCGGGCACGGTGTACGTCCTCCCCCGGGTCATCAAGCGTCTGCGCGACCAGTCGCCCGGGATCAGGGTGCGGGTGAGCACCGGCGTCATCGGAAAGGGGCTGGAAATGCTCCTGGATGACGAGGTGGAGCTCGTCTTCGGTTCTCGGGGGCCCGTCTCGAAGGCCATCGTCTACCGTCCGGTGCTGACCTACGATCTCGTGCTCATCACCTCCGAGGACCATCCGCTGGCGGGCCGCGAGACGGTGTCGCCGGCAGAGATCGCGTCGTATCCGGTCATCGTTCCCGACTTCGGCACCTACAGCCTGCAAGGCGGTGAGTCACCCCTGCGGCATCTCGGGATCGAAGCCAACGTCGTGATCGAGGTCGGCGGCTGGGACGTGGTCGAACGATACGTCGAAGCCGGCCTCGGAATCGCGTTCTACGGGACGTTCTGCGTCAGCGAGGAGAGCCGACTCTCGGTCATTCCGCTTCGAGAGTACTTTCCCAAGCGAAGCTACGGATGGTTCATGCGAAGGGATCGGGCCCTCTCGAGGTTCGCGGAACGACTCATCGAAGCGATGGACGCCGAGTATCCCGACCCTTCCTGAGCGCTCTGCTCCGCCGGCCGCCGCATCGCGAGCGCGAGATTCGAATCGCGTTTCCAGATATGTGATGTGCCATAATGCGGAAATTCGGGTCGATTCGCGGCATGTTGAGGAACCTAAGTTGCTCTCTCCGACAAACTCGACGGATGCGGCCCATCGCGGGAGAATTGCGGGTCCGGCCGATGGGCCGGAGCGCCCGGCCGGCGTGAGGCGCCACGACCGGGTTCCGAAGGGAGCGACGCCGGGACTGCCGCCAAGGACGCGGCCCGGCCCCGGGGCACACTTTCCGGTCCGGGCCGCCGCGGCCCCTCGGCCGAGGGAGGATTCCGTACGGCGGGAGAATTCGACCGTGACGCGCGGAAAATGAAACGCTCCGTCGACCGGCGGCGCGTGTATCACAAACGTGACCGGCTGAAGCAACTGCGGGCGTTCGGACACGCCGCGCGGCTGGAGAGCGCGACGCGCGCAGCCAAGTACCTCGAGATCAGCCAGCCGGCCGTGTCGCTTCAAATCCGCGAGCTCGAGCACGAGCTGGAAGCCCTGCTCTTCGAGCGCCGCGGTCCGAAGATCACTCTCACTCCGGCCGGCGAACGGCTCTACGCGATTGCGATGCCGCTGATTGCGTCGATGGACAGGATCTCCGAGACGTTTGCAGGCGGCTTCGAGGAATCCGTAAGCCACACCTTGCGCATCGCGGCTGGTCCGTCTGCCACCGCGTTCGTCCTACCCCCTTATCTGCGGCGGTTCCGGGAGGAGTTTCCCGAGACAAGGCTCTGGGTGAAGAATGCCCTTGTCAGGGAAGCGCTGAAGCTGCTCGCGGTCCGCGAGGCGGATTTCGTGATGGGCGCGGACGAACCCGTGTCGCGCGAATTCTCGTTCCATCCCGCTTTCGCCTACCGTCATGTGCTCATTGCTCCGGAGAATCATCCCCTCGCCGGACGCCAGGCGGTGGACATCGAGGAGGCAACGCGATACCCCGCGATCGTGCCGCCCAGCGAGACCTACCTGCGCCAGCCGGAATTCTCCGCCGCGCGCCGGTTCGTCGCGGAGGCCACGGTCGCGATGACGACGAGCGGGTGGGGCGTGATCAAGCACTGCGTCCAGGCCGGGCTCGGCATCGCGGTCATTCCCAGCATGTGCCTTACCGTCCGGGACCGGTTGAGCGTCGTCCCGCTGCGGGAGGAGCGTGGCGAATTGACTTATGGGATCTTCACGCGCAGTGACAAGGCATCCTTGCCACGCTCGGCCGAACGGTTCATTCGGATGATGATCCCCGATTTCCCGGAAAGAGCCTGAGAGAGGCGGCTCGGGAGCGCACGGGGGGAGCCGCATGCCACGCGAACCACGGATGGGCCAGGGAAAGCACGATCGGCTCCGGCAGCTCCGGGCGTTCTGTCAGGCCGCACGCCTTCAGAGCATCAGCCAGGCGGCCGAGCAGCTCGCCGTCAGCCAGCCGGCGGTGTCGCGGCAGGTGCGTACCCTGGAGCAGGAGCTGGCGATCGTCCTGTTCGAGCGCAAGGGGCCGAAGATAGCTCTCACCCCGGCCGGCCAGCGGCTCTACGAGATTGCCATGCCCTACGTCGAGAGCATGGATCGGTTGCCCGAGACGTTCTCCGAGAACTATCGCGGGGTCGCGGGCGGCCAGATCGAGATTGCGGCCGGGCAGACCACCGCGACCTTCCTGCTGCCTCGGTACCTGAAGCGATTCCGAGAGCTTCATCCGGACGTGCGGGTGAACCTGAAAGTCGCATCGGGACGCCAGCGGATGTCGTGGCTGCGGTCCTACGAAGTGGATATCGCATTCGTGGCGATGGACGTTCCTCCTCCGGATGTGGAGTCCGTCGCGCTCTTCGTCTCCGAGAGCGTGCTCATCACCCCCTCGGATCATCCCCTGGCCGGAACCCACGACGTGAATCTTCGGGAAGCCATTCGTTACCCGGCCATCGCGCACACTACCGGGCACTACGTCAGACACGTCGGGGAGATGTACCTGAGTCGCCACGGACTCACTCCGAACATCGCCGTGGAAGTGGACGGATGGGCGACGATCAAGAGCTATGTCGAAGCCGGGCTCGGAATCTCCATCGTTCCCGACCTCTGCCTCACGGAGAAGGACCGGGTATGGAGGATTCCGTTCGGACGAATCGCTCCGGCACGGCCGTATGCCCTGGTGCGTCGCCGCGACGACATCTTCTCGCTCGCCTCGCGTGCGTTCGTCGAGGTGATCGAGCGGTGTCGCGCGGAGGAAGAAGGTTAGTCGGGAAAGCGGCCGGCCTTCGCCGCGAGGGCCCCGGGATGCCCCACGCTCCGAAGTGGCGGGCCGCGCGGACGGAAGGGACCCGGAACGGCGAGCCCGAAGCGAAGCGCAACGGGTAGCCGGCCCGTCGTTTCATGCGGCGCCCTCGAAACGGCACGTCGGAGCGCGCGCGGTGGCCGCGAGCGGTCCGGCGTACTTCAGGAGGTCTGCCGGAGACGTTCCGGGGTCGAGCCCGCATCCGCCGGGCGGCGGACGTCAGGAGGGGGCCGGAGCGGGGCTCTCGATCACGCGCTCGGCGAGCTGGCCAATCGCTTCGCGGTACGCCTTGTGCACGGAGCGGGCGCGTTTCGCGCCGGTTGTCGCGGAGTGCAGGGCGGGCTCGAACGGGACCACGACATCGGGGCGCCGGCCGGCAAGGGCGAAGCGGATCTGGGCCGGGGAGAGCGTGCTCCGGCGAGCCCGAGGATGGCATTGCACCAGGACGGCCGGGACTTCCGTGCCGAGAACGGCCAGGGAGTGAACCGCCGTGCTGATGCTGGTCAGGGTCGGCTCGTACAGAATCACCCGGGCATCGGCCCGGTTCAGTATTTCCGCCCGTACCTCCGGGGCGAGCGCGCCCGTCACGAACACCGTGTGCGCGCGGTTCGCGAGGTGTTCGAGGAGCGTGTTGACCACCGCCGGGGAAGCCGCTTCGGGGAGCGCTCCGTGCCTCGGAAACGCGACCAGCGAAATGCCGTCGTCGGCCGGCGCGCACACCGTGTCGAGCTGCTCGGGGCTGATGGTGGCATCCAATGGTTCCGCTTCGTCCGGGTCGACCGCTTCGCCTGGCGTGATCCCCTCGAGCAACCCCGGCAGGTCGCCGGCAGGTTCCGTGCCGAGCAGGCTCGAGAGGCTCGTCGCGAGCGGGTTCAGATCGACCACGAGGGCGGTGCGGCCAGCGGAGACGACTCCCCGCGCGAGCGCGTTGACCATCGTGGCGGCTCCGCAACCGGCGGAACCGGCGAACGCGATCAGTCGCCCCGCATAGTTTCGTTCCGCCGCGTCATCCAGCGCCAGCGAGCAGGCATCTTGCACGGTGGTGGCCGTGAGGGGCTTGACGAGGTAATCGGCAACCCCCTCCTGAAGCAGGGCGCGGTTGACGTGCGCGGTATCCGTGGACCCGATTGCGATCAGCACGGTCCCGAGAGCACATACCGCGGCGACCTCCCGCGCCGCCGCCTGCGGGTCCTTCACGCCGTCGAGGTCCACGAACACGAGACGCGCGGAAGACTCCGTCGTCAGGGTGGCGAGGGCGTGCTTGAGGCGCCCGCGCTGGACCTTCGCCTCGCGGCCGGCGAGTCCGGCGCGAAGCGCACGCTCGGTGTCCGCGTCGGTGGCGAACGCCTGCGCGAACAAGCTGCTGAAGGGCGGAGCCATGGCCGGATTGGCGAGTCGGGGACGGACGCCCGCGGCGGGCGCGCTTCAGCCTCCGGCGGCGGAGGCGGCGATTTCGCCCGCGGCGGGAAGCTCGCGGGCCTCACCCTCCGTCCACCGCCGGAACGCGTCCCCCGCAGCGCCGTGGGCGGACACCGGGCGAGTCTCGGCGACGGTGCCGGTGCACACTTCCACGAGGGCCTCGCGCGCGGCCACCAGTGCGAAGTCTGGACCCGCGTCCGAAAGGTCCGGGGCGCCCGTCGTGGCGGCCGCCTCCGGCGGCGGGCACACCCGTTGCGCGGCCTGCAGCGCGCGATGATGGCCCACCACGTGCCGGGCCTGGACGGCGGCCAGGTGGGCCACGCCGCTCCCTGGACGGAAGTACTCCTGCTGCAGAGCGAGAGGGCGCATGCACCCCGCGGCGAGCATCACCACTGCGGCGCACATGCAGGTCCGGAGCACGGTGGGGAACGGGCTCGCGGGGGGAATGCGGGCACTTCTTCCCATGGGGCGCTCCGATCGGGCCGTTCCGACCATCATAGCCGTTCCCGGCCCGGTGCGCTGCCGTCGCGGTGCACGGGGCGGGCGCGCGCCTTGTTCACCAGCGCGCACGGTAGGCGAGCCCCGCGCCGTGCTCCGGGGGAGCGGGGCGATGCCCGGGATTCTCGGTGCGATGGACGGAGAGCACGAGGTCGCCTCCGAGAACCGGTCGCTGGTGGGCGATTCGCCAGGTGAGCTCGCGGCGCGACGGGACGAGCGAAACCCGGTGGGTCTCGTACCGGCGCGTGCCGTCTTCGCGCCGCCCGCTCGGAACCCGGAAGCGCCCGTCTCCCGCTTCGGCGCGGGGCGGCTGGGTGAGCGCCACGCGCGTGCGGCCCCCGCCGGACGCCCGGGTGAGGCCGACGCTCCACTGGGAGAGCAGGCTCGTCCCCGCCTCGAAAATGGTCGGCGCCGCGGCGCCGAGACCCCGCGGGACGTCGGCCGCGAGGGTCAGAGACCCGTCGACCCGCCAGCGCCCGGAGTCGCCCGGGGTCCATCCCCGGTCGAGGTGGAGCGCCGCGAGCGAAGAGCCGCCGTCGAACGAGAAGGCCCCGGACGCCGCGCCGTCGAGCCGTCCCGCCTCGCGGGTGAACCCCATGACCCGGGCGCCTTCGCCGAGACGCAGGGCCGCGCCCGCGCCGTCCGGCGAGATGAGGGGATGCACCGGCGCTTCGCTCGCCCAGGGGGAGCAGAGGAGATTCGGCGCGAGCCGGTGGAGCGAGCTGCAGGCGCGATCCTCGGCCGGCTCGGGGAGGAACTCCGGGATGGGTGACGCGCCGCCGGGGGCACCGTCGGCGACGAAGTCCCCGAGCCGATGGAGGAACGGGAAGTCGAGGGAGTCGAAGGCGGCGAGAGAGAGACCGTCGCCCCGGTCGCCCACCGCTCCCCACGCGGCGGGGGTCCGCAGCCGGGTGGCGGCGACCGGGGCCGGGGGTCCGTCCGGCGGGGCGAGGGTGAGGGCGCCCATGGGGGCGAAGACTCCGTCGTCCGCGTCGACGTCCACCCGCCCCGCTCCGTAGACGTATGCGAATCGCTCCTCGGCTCTCGCCAGGGCTTCGCGCGCGTATGGCCTGGTGTCGTCCGATTCGTTGAACGCGTCGGCCGCGGCACTCGGGTCCGGACTTCGCCAGACCACGCAGGTCTCCACCGGGTTGCCGGTCCAGACCAGGTAGTCCACACCGGGACGGCAGCCCCGCTGGACCACCCGGAACTCTCCCTCCGCGGGTGCCGGCAGGTTCGGGTCCGCCACGGCGATTCGAAGCCCCGTCTTCTCGAAGCTTCCGTCCGGCTCCACGGTCACGATCCGGTCCACCGGACCTCCACTCCCGTCCAGCTCCACCCGAACGACGTAGATGCCTCCGTCGAACCCGTCCTCCCCGAGCCCGTCGGCGGTGTCCATCAGCTTCCGGACCAGCTCGCGCGGGGTGACCCCGGGGAACCTGGACTTCATCCGCGCGAGCACCCCGGAGACGAAGGGAGCGGCGAAGGAGGTGCCTTGCCCTCCGGAGCGCAACGTGCCGGGGGCGGCGAGGCAGTAGTGCCGGCCGAACTGTTCCGCGACGGCCGTGCCCCAGTCGCCGGGGAGCTCCCCGCACGGGTCGGCGTAGGACGCGAGGCGTTCCTCGTCGGTGCTGAGGGCGGTCACCCGGATGTGCTCCCCGCGAAGCTCCTCGAAGTAGTAGGGACCGAGCGAGTCGAGGTTGCGGTACCCGTCGTCCGCGAGCACGTTGGGGAACTCCTCGTACCAGCTTCCTTCCGAGCCTGCCGCCGGGCGGCCGGAGCCCGGATCGTGGTTGCCCGCCGCCCAGACCCGGATCGTCCGATCGGCTTCGGGGGTCGCGCTCTGCTCGAACTCGGCCCAGGTGAGCGGCGAGCGGTCGCGCAAAAGATCGAGGTCGTCGCGCCAGACCCCGAGGAAGCGTCGCCCGTCAAGGGAGTTGAGATCGACGCTGGATCCGTAGCTCGCGTTGATGATGTCCGTGGCCTCGTGCTGCCGGCGAATGACCGCGCTCTGCCGGCGATCGAGCTCGGCGAGGATGCGGGGGTCGCTCCGGATCCCGGCCACGTAGTCCGAGAGGTAGTGCTGAACCTCGAGCTGCTCGTCGAAGTTGAAAGCCATCGGCACGATCACGGAACTCGGTGCCGGGAAGGGGTGGAACCGACGCCCCAATGCCACCGAGGCGACCGTGGTGCCGTGGTTGATGTCTTCCCTTGACGGGAGCTCGTACCAGCCCGCGCCGCCGCGCGATCGATCGTGGAGGAACCATCGATCCACCGCGGCGGGTAGCCCGGCGTGCTCGAGCACGGTCCGGGCGAGGTCCTGGAGCCTGGCCTCGTCGCCGCCCGAGTTCACCCGGAAGACGCGGCAGGGATCCGCCTCGGAGCAGGAGTCGAAGGCTCGCTGGGCCGCATGGCTCGCGAGCGGCCGCCAGTAGGCGAGGGCCGCCCCCTCGAGCTGGACCCGGCCGTGGAAGAAGGGTTCGGTGAAGTCCACCGGCTTGTCCTCGATGCCGATGCGAACCGCGTCGCGGAGCGCGCCCGAGTAGGCGTACGCACCGGGGGGGAGGGAGCCGGACACCTGGTGGTAGGTTACCGTGTTCGGTGACGGGACCGCCCCGGAGATTCCGGGCCCGGATTCCCCGCCGCCGCAGCCGGAGAGGACCAGGGAGATCGCAAGCCCCGCCGCGGACGCGAGGCATGGCATCGGGGTCTTCGTCCGCCGCCGCGTCGGGCCGTACCGCCTCCCGGTTCCAGCCGTGACCGGCCGCGGGCGCGATTCGCCGTGCCGGTCCCGCGCCGCCGCGCGCTCGGGACCGGCCGGGGCGGAAGATCGCGGCCCTTCGCCGCTACGGTACGTGGTCTGCATCGTCCATCCGTGTGCATCGAATCAGGGTCGTGGAGTCGTGCGCGAGTGGCGCGCTCAGTAGCGATAGCCCCCTGCCTGCCGGTCCGCGGGCGGCGCTCCGGAGTCCTCGCGGGCCGCGTTGGCGTGCACCAGCCGCGCGGTCACGATCACGATCAGCTCGAGCTCGTTGGAGCGGGTCGAGGTAGTGCCGAACAGCGCGCCGAGGAGCGGCACGTCCTTGAGCCCCGGCACGC
Source organism: Immundisolibacterales bacterium (assembly GCA_026712715.1). Classification (GTDB taxonomy): domain Bacteria; phylum Pseudomonadota; class Gammaproteobacteria; order HK1; family HK1; genus JAJDXW01. The sequence goes on from JAPOPW010000060.1 coordinate 111,187, forward strand.
CGGACTCGGAAGTGTTCGAGGAGTTGCGGAAGAGTCCGGCAATCACGATCGATTCGCCGTTGCCGACCTCAACCGTCGTCTCCGCGCGGCGCACGTTCATGACCGGTACTACAACCCCTCCGCCGACGGATACCGACTCGTTCCGGGAGGGCTCGGAGACCTCGGGACGGACCGTCAGCACGATCCGGCCGGCGTCCACCACTGTCGGCACGAAGTCGAGGAGTACCCCGTATTTCCGGAACGTTATGGTGGCCACGCCGGTGGTTCTGTCGTATCCGGTCGTGACCGGATACTCGCCGCCTGAGAAGAACGAAGCCGACTCTCCGGAGACCGCGGTGACGTTCGGCCGGGCGAGCACGTTCGCGAGCCCGGCCGTCGCCAGCGCGTCGATCATGGCCCCGATTCGGGTGCTCGCGTTCTGGCGGCCGAAGGCGAGGGAGGCGGCATCACCCCTTTGGAGAAACGCTGGTGCGAACCCGAACGGGGCGGTGCTCAGCTCGAGCCAAGGAGCGGCCTGCGCGAGGGGAAACTGCGGGAACGGGTTCTGGACCCGATCGCCAAGAGGAATCGGGGTAGCGATTGCGGGCGTCGCAATGCGGCCGATGCGGAAGCCGGCCACCTCCTGACCGCGGATCTGGAACGCCTCCCAGCTCACCCCCAGCTCTTCGGTGACGGATCGGCTGACCTCCGCGATCTGCACTTCGAGGTTCACCTGCTGGGGACCCGCGATGCGGAGATCGTTCTCGATCGGCACACCCTCGGGAAGAATGGTGGTGGCGGTGCGAAGGGCACGGTCGGCCACCTCCGGAGAAGCGACCTCGCCCGAGAGCACCACTCCACGCGCGAGAGGCTTCACCCGCACCGCCTCGAGATTGGAGAGCTCGGCGAGGGCGGCACGAAGTGGTTCGAGGTCCAGAGTCACGGAGACGATGCGTTCCTCGTTCCAGTCGTCCCCGACCAGCACCGCGATGGTGGTCCGCCCGACGCCCTTGCCGATGACGTAGAGCACGGACGGTGAGAGGAGCTGAACGTCGGCGATCTCCGGGGAGGCGATCGACACCGCCATCGCCTCGTGCCCCAGGTGGAGGCGGCGGCTCTGCCCGAGGGCGAGGGTCAGGACCTCCGGCGGAGAATGCTCGGGTGACGCGAGGGGCAGCTCGAGGGGCGATTCGAGCGCAGCCGATTCGTTCCCGGTCGCCGCCTGGTCGACGCGGGACGGGTCACCGGCCGTCGCGGCGGCAGCCGATCCCGGCCGCGGCAGCGCCGGGGACACCGGCGAAGCCGGGGCCGGGGCGGGGGGTGAGTACGACGCGAACCGGATCTCGCCGTTCAGGGCGGGCGGGGTGATCGGCGCGGGCCAGTCGGCGACGCGGAGCACGAGCGCGGACGGGTCCGGTCGCGCGATCGTCGCGCCCGGACCGGGGCCGCCCGGGGAAAGGGCGAAGTCGGAGAGCTTGAGGTCGAGGCTCGGGGGCGGAGGGGGCCGTGGTCTCGGCGCCACGGCACGCAGGGCCTTCGCACGAGGACGCTCCGGCGCGGCGGCGAGCGCCGGCGGCGGCTTCGGGGCGGACGCTGGAGCGACGCTCGCGCGCTCTCGCGCATCCGCGTGCCGCTTGCGGTGCTCCTCGATCAGGCGCGCGAGCGTCCGGCCGTCTTCGTCTTTCCACCAGGAGGGGGGATGGGCCGCGAATATCCGGGCCGCTTCGTCGATCCGCTCCGCCCCGAGGAGGGTGCGCACGTAATTGGCGGTGAGCCGCGGGTTCGCGGGAGCGAGCCGGAGCGCCTCGGCGTAGTGCGCCGCGGCGCTCTCGTAGTCCGCGTCCAGGGCGGCGGCGACGGCGAGCCCGTTCAGGATCCAGGGTGCGGAACGTGTACCCTCGGCCGGCCCCCGTGCTTCCTCCAACAACCGCCGCGCATCCGCAAGATCGCCCCGGGAGAGCGCCACCCGGCCTGCGCCGAGCCATGCCTCCGCTTCGATTTCGCGGTTATTTTCTGCTAAATCAATAGTTCGTATGAAATATTTACGGGCCGAGTCGAGGTTGCCGCTGTACAGCGCGACATAGGCGAGACCGAGAACCGGCTCCGGGGCATCGCCGAAGCGCTCGGCGAGCGAGAGGTAGAGCCGGCGCGCGACGTCGAACTGCTCCGCAGCGAGGGCAGCCGCCGCGACCGGCAGGCTGTTGCGGAGCAGGCTTCCCGCCTCTGGAGCGTCGTTCTTCGCCGGGGCGCCTGCGCAGGCCGCGAGCAACGGCACGACCGCGGCGAGAAGGACGCGGGGCAGAACGGGCGCGCGTGAGCTTTTGTTGGTCCGAATCACGATTCTTGCGGTGGCAGCGGCTCCACGACGGCTTGGGGAGAAGGCCCCTCGTTTTTGTGATCTTACACTAGATGATATAGTTACCATATTGAATTGTAAAAGACCTTGGAAGAGGAATGGGAGGTCATGGAGGAAACGGCAGGAGCCGGGCGGCCTTCGCGGTCCTGCGGGGACAACGAAGTATCGGTTTCGCGGAACGGGGGTTCCGCGAAACCGATGGTGTCGCCCGGCGCGGGGCCTGCGGTCCCGAGTGGTCGGGCGGGGGCGATGGGCGCTCCGTGATCGAGGCACTCGTTTCCTGGGCAGCGTGCGGTCTCGTCGCCGCCAGCGCGGTGTGCGATCTGCGCACCCGCCGGATCCCGAACACGATCCCCCTCGCGCTTCTCGGCCTCTTCGCGGTGTACGCGATCGCCGGCGGGGCCGGTCCGCTCACCGGCGTGTGGGTTCATTTCGGGCTTGGTGCACTGCTGCTCGCGGGCGGATTCGTGCTCTTTCTGACGGGGGGCTTCGGGGCCGGCGACGCGAAGCTGATCGCGGTGGCTGGCCTCTGGTCCGGCCCGGGCGGCGGGCTCGGCATCTTCCTGCTCGGGCTCGCCGCGTGCTCGTTCGTCCTGTGCCTGTACTCCCTCCTGCCGTTCGATGCGACCCGCCGGCTGCGAAGGGAGCTTCCGTTTGCGGTCGCCGTCGCGCCCCCGGCTCTGGCCGTCATGATCCCCCGGGCGGTGTCGCACGGAATCCCGGTCTGAGGAGCCCTGCCGGTGCAACGCTACCGTGTCGTCGTCCTGATCGTCCTCTTCGGCGTGGTGCCGGTGGTGATCGCCTTCTTCGCCGCCCTGTGGTTCCTGCAGGAAGAAGCGGCGCAGCCCGGAGCGCCGGCCCCGGAAACCGCGGTCGTCGAGGCCCCGCCGCCGCCCGAGCCCGTTTCCGAGAAGCGCACCGTGCTCGCGGCGGCCCGGAACCTCGCCGTCGGGACGTTGCTGGGGGAGGAGGACCTGACGTGGATCGACATCGATCTCGAGGTGGTCCGGGACGACCACTTCGTCCTCGGCGAGGAGACGGGCGAGCGGGTGCTCCGCGGGTACGCGACGCGTGAGCCGATTGCCGCCGGGCACCTCCTCTCGTGGCCCTCGGTGGTCGGCCCGAACCAGCGCGGGTTTCTCGCGGCGGTCCTTCGTCCCGGCATGCGGGCGGTGACGATCCGGGTCGGTCCGGCGACGAGTCACGCCGGGCTTGTCGATCCCGGGGACCGCGTGGACGTCATTCTCTCCGCGGAGGTGCAGTTCTCGGAGCAGGAACGAACGGTGCTCGCCGGCACGATCGTCGAGGACGTTCGGGTACTCGCGGTCGATCGCGTGATCGGGAACGTCGCCGAGGCCGCCGGCGGCGGGCCCGCGCTGGAGCGAACCGAAATCGTCACCGCGACGGTGGAGGTGACCCCCGAGCAGGGCGGCCGTCTGGTGCTCGGGGGGCATGAAGGCGTCCTCTCGATTGCGGTCCGGTCCCTTGCGGATGCTTCTTCCGCGATGTCACCTACGGCGATCGAGCTGAGAGACCTGCTGATCCCGGATACCGGCGACCCGGCGGATGCGCTGGAAGAGCGTCTTCGGGCCGAGATCGATCTGCTGGAAGAACGGTTGCGCGAGGAGGAGGAGGATCGGCTCCGCCTCGAGGAGGAGGGGAGGGTTCGTCTCGAGAACGAGCTCGCGCTGATGGAAGAACGATTGCGGGCCGAGATGGAGGCTGCCGCTGCGCCGCCCGAGGACGTGCCGGAGCTGAAGACGGTACGGGTGTTCCGGGGCAGCGAACCTGCCCAGGAGATGGTGTTCGGAGTGGGTGGGCCGTTGCAGGGGGAAGAAGAGTACCCGGATGTGCCACCCGGATCCGAGCTGGAATCGAATTGAAGGCTTGAGGAGTGAAAGATGAACACAGGTGAACTTTTCACCCGAGCCGTGGAGATGCTCCCGGATCCGGTAAGGGAACGGCTGGACGGCGACGCACCGCTCGACTGGGTTGTGCTCGCGGATGCGCGCCTCGGGGTCGATCTCGATCGTGCCGCGGCCTCGCACCGGCGCCTTCCCGAGCCGGTCGAGGCGCTCGTGCATCGGCTGATCCGGGACGTCGGCATCGTCCCTTCCGACGTGGCCGCCGGCGTCGACCGCCAGGGGGCGGCCATCGGGTGGGTGCACTGGGTGACCATCGAGGCGGATGGCGAGAGCTACCAGATTCGCAACGACCGAAGCGGCGAGGTGCATGCCAGGGTACGTCCGGACGCGGTTGCCGGATATGCCACCCTCGGCCTCGAGCTCGCCGCTGCGGTTCATGAAGCCTGCGAGCGCTGGATCGAGGTCGGCGTGCAGCATCGGGACACGCCGGAAGAGGAACGGAGCAACCTTGCCCGCTGCGCGGTCCGCATGTGCGCGCAGCTTCAGGTGCAGCCCGAGACGATATCCGGCCGCCCGACCGCCGCAAGCCTCGCCCGGACCCTCGAGTACGCATGGAACACGCAGGACGCCGAGGCGAGGGCGGTTCTCGCCGGGGTCCGGCTCAGCACCGCGCGTGGCGCACGCGCGCCGCGCCGCAGCTATTACGCACCGGCGACGAGTCACCATCTGCATGCCTGTGACGCGGGGGAGATGCGGTGGCTCCGGTCGCTGGCCGAACGCGCTTCGGCGGCCGAGCGTACGGGGGCGAACCCCCGCCCGGGAGCCGCGGAGCGCCGCGCCGCGCGGCCCCGGGAGGAAGCGCCGCCTGCCGCCTTCGCGCAGGACGCGGCAGTCGCGGAGACGGTCGTGGCGCCGGATCCCGGGACCCTGGTCCTCGGCTCGGACCCGGAGACGCTGGCCTCCGAATCGGAGGTCGCGGAGCTCGAGCGCGCCGCGAATCACCTGCCGGGTGCAGTCCGCAGGCGCCTCGGTGAAGCCCACGGCGCCGGAGTCAACCAGGCGCTCGCCCGGTTCCAGAATCGACGGGAGGTCGACGGGGCGCGGATGGCCATGGAATCGGGTGACGGCCTGCCCGGCTGGCTGGTGGATCTCGCAACCGTTGCCCTGAAGGACGCGGGGGCGCAGACCCGACGGGGCTCGCGCACCGGCAGCATGCGCCTCGACCGAGAGCCGAATTGAGTTTATAACTAACTGATACAAAATACATTATTTCGTTTGGACCGAAGCTCTTCCCCACGAACTTACCAACTTGGGCTGTCTGGCAATCCGTGGGCGAATCGGACCTGGCTCGGGGTATCCGTTCGGTCGTGCCGGTACCTGCGCGGCAATTGTGATCTGCGTCGCCAATCGACGTGGTGTGGCAGGCGCCTTTAGCCTCGATGCATGCCGCGTCAAGCGTCCTCATACCGGGTTGCCCGAACGGTTACGGCTCGGGGGTCGGGAAAGGCGACGAGCGCAGGGTCGGTAAGGATTCGCTCGTGCCGTGGAATTATCCGGACCCACGGGAGAAATGGCCACGCGCGGCCACCCCCATTACTGGAGTATCCGTCGTTCCGTGCCTCCCCGAGTCCGATCCTCCACGGCACGGACGACCGGTTACTGGGCGCTCGTGAGCTCGTCGGCGGCGGGTGGAGCGACGGAGCTGGCTTGTCGGCTGACGCCCCGGATGTCGGTTTCGTTGTCGGCGTCGACGGTGCGCTCGGGCCAGCGCTTATCGAGCGCGCGCAGGGTCCGGCGCCCGTCAAGTTCGATGTGGAGCCTGACGACGGTTTGCCCGCCGCGCCCGGAGTCGCGCACCGCGTCCAGCCGAACGGTGCACGGCCATGGGTGTTCCGCCACCGCCGTGAGTGCAAGCCACACCGGGTCACGCTCCGCAAGCCCGGTGCCGTGAAGGCCGAAAGCGCGCCCCCCGCCGCGCTGCCTTCCTCGCCCGTGAGATGGGCGGCGGCAACTCCCTTCGCCTCCTGCTTCCGGCCCAACGCTCACGGCGTTCGCTGCCGAGCATACGGAAAGGCACTCGCCCCGATGGAAGGCGTCTACCAGAGCGGCAGCAGTCCCCAGCTACCTCGAGAGCGCCATTCTGCCCGCCCTCGGCCATCTTGGCATCGGCTCGTGTGCCCGTGTCGATGTTGCGCGCATCTTCCGCGAAAACGGACGCTGAACGCCGGGCGGCGCGAACCGCTGTCATGGAGGTATGAGGTGCCAGCAAGCACTGTGTCTCTGTCGATCGATCGGATATAGTGGACGATGGCTGCTGGCCAGTTTATGCGCGATCGGGCTCAGCAACCCGCCGAAGGTTTGCGCCTTTTGCCCAGAGAGGCGCAGAGGGGACAACAAGGCGGCTGAAGGGGAGAGAGCGACGTGGCAAGTGATACCAAGAAGCCGGGGACCGATGTGGAAGTCACGTCAGGTGCAACCCCAACCTCCGTTCCGCTCGGGCCGAAGACAACGATGGACCTATCGTGGTTGCCAGAGGAAGAACGCAAGGCCTTGCTCATGGACTACACCCGCGGAATGCTTGACGTTGGCAAGAAGGCCCAAGAGCTTCATGTGGATATTGCTGCCCTCGACAACTCGCTCAAAACAATGTCGGGGACGGCCAAGGAAGTGGCCGACGACGGAAACGCTATCACAATTAGTCACACGCAAACTTCTTCGGTTGGGCGAACAGAAGTGATAATGGGGAATACCGACCGAGCAAGAACTGGAAAGCTGACTAAGAGCCAAACCGGAGAACATGATTGGACTCCATACTATGTGATAGGGGTTTTAATCGCGGCTGTACTGATTGCCTTGGCCGTTGCGAACTGAACAATGCTGCGCACAACTGTTCATGCTACGGAAGAAACCGACGTGGACGCAGCAATTTACGCGTTAATTACTAAGTGTGAACGTGCGCGTCTTTCGCCTCAAGACACAACAGCAATTGCGAACCAGTTTGAAAGCACACTTAGGTCTTTAGTCGAACGGGGACGGTCTCTTGGCTCGTCTGGAACACAAATGCAAGTCACAAGGGAGATTTCGGGAGAGCGATACTCGATACGAATCATTTTTCGCACAGGCCACCACAAGGGACTTTTTCAAAGAATTATTGATGTCTTCCGGAGAAACGTGTGACTCAGTAGATGGTGTATTCCCGATATTCAAACTATAGCCGTCGTCGCCCATATTCGCGCGATTTTGGACGCGAACGTGCGCGTGAGCACATCAGACAAGCTCAGCAATTGACGCGTGAGTTGGGCGGATCTGACCAAGACGTGAAAAGATACTTTTTCTCTTTATCGTCGAATCATCTGAAAGTAATTCTCGACGCATACGAAAAGGCCTACGGAATCAAGGCAAGGGAGTATGCAGAGGAGACTCTCCCGCGCTGGCGTACCGGTAGCGTACAGATGAGTGGCATGGTGGCCAGCCGCCTCTTCAACCTGTTGCCACCCAGAATGCCGATTGCGGAGAAATACAAGCTGACGCAGAGCCTTTGGAAGCATGTCGGTCCTAGGTCGCGGATGAGACTCAGGGTTGGTCTTGATGCCGAAGTCGAGAATGTGGTGTCCAAGGTCTACGAACACATTGAAGAAGTTGTGACCAAATATAGCATCCCGGATAATTTGGAACGACGCTTCAATTGGTTGTCTGCCGGTGATGTTCGCATCAAGCAGGATCTTCTGAACCACGTTCAACAGGCGGAAAAGTCGCTGGTAGTTGAGGGGGCGCGGAAACAGTTGCCGGTGATGTTGCACCATATTCGCGGAAGCGAAGGGCAACACACTCATCGGCTCGCGCAGGTATTGAAGATCGGTAATCATGAGTTGGAAGTGTTGGTGGACCAGACGGCAGCCGGCGTGCAATTGGAAGACGCGGCAGAAGTGTCTAGGAAGCGGCCGGGTGTTAACTCCTCAAGACACGGATTTGGTTGGATTTGGTGGTTTGTCGCTTTGGCTGTTGTATTGTTCCTCTTGGTTCGGTAACAAAGTTCTGTCTCCAAGCAGCGATTCGACGAGATGGCATTTCAGTGTAGCTGGATAATGATCTGGAAGGACACTGAATTTGTGTTTCTCCCGGCTGCGGGTTGGGAGGTCGGACCCGGGCGGGTCGGGCCGCTTCGGCGGTGGGCCTCGCGGCGATGCTGGCCGTCATGCGATCCGGCCTGTCGTCTGTCTGGTGCCACGCCTCCATGGCGGTGGCGGCTTCGGTTTGCGCCGGGCGACGCGGCGCGGAACGGGCCGATATGCCGGTTCCACAGTCCCACCAGCGGTGGGACTGTGGAGTGAGGGTCTGTCGAGCGGCGGTGGATGCGTGGCTCCCGCATCCTTGGCTGAAGGCATGTCCGGCGCCCGCTCTCGCTCTCCCGGTCGCGGTCCGGTAGCCGATCGCCCTGGCGCGGCAACGACCGCCGCGAACCTGCGGAACGGCTCCTGAATGCCGACGGCGCGCGCGCCGTCGCGCTGCTTTCATCGGCCGCGAGCAGGGCGACGCCAAATCCGTTCGCCTTCCTGCTTCCGGCCCAACGCTCACAGCGTTCGCCGCCGAGTATATGGAACGGCACTCGGCCCGGTGGAATCCGTCCACACCACGGCGGCGGTCACGAACCATCTTGAGAGCGCTATCCTGCCCGCTCTCGGCCATCTCGGCATCGGCTCGGTTTTGCGGGCCGATGTCGCCCGGTGCTTCCACAAATTCGGACGCAGATGGCCGGGAGGCGCGAACCGCTGTCATGAGATACTGCGCTCCATGTTCGGCTGCGTCAGCCCTTTGGGCCGTTGCCTCGAAGCCGCTGACCGGGCGCCGGTCGAGGCGGGCGGGATGAGGGGCACCGTAGTCAACTTCGAGATCGTCGTGTGCTTCTCCCTCTTCCAGTCTTGCGTCCGCAACACGGGCGCCGGGACCGTTGTCGAGCCAAGCTTCCTTTGCGCCGTTGCGCTCGGGGGGTGAACGTTCATACATGGGAGCGTGCCGTTGTCGTGGCACTTCGCGGAATCGACTGTGCTGCCGTGACGAATTGGAACGAGGCGGTGTTGAGAGCGCTCGTGTTGTGGGTCAAGCCCGCAGAGGCGACAAAGACGGCGAAGTCTCACCGGGTGCCGTTGTCGCGGCAGGCGCTGGCGGTGCAGGCCGACGCCCGGAAGGGGAACCGCGGCGCGCTGGTGTTCCCCGGCACGCGTCTGGAGGCGATGATGGTCAACGTGGTGATGACGCAGGCGTTGCGCAACGCGGGGATCGCGGCCACGGGTTTCAATCGAGCTTCAAGGGCTGGGCGCGGGAGCACGACGTAGACGAGCTACTCTCGGAGTTCGCGCTGGCGCACGTGGAGGGCTCGGTGACCGTCGCCGCGTATGCGCTCGACGATCTGCTCAGGAAGCGCCGCCCGGTCATGCAGCGGTGGGCCGATCGTATCGTGGGATAGGGTTGGAGCGGCCGGCTCCCCGATCGGCAAACGAAGGCGTTCCTTCCCGCGACATTTCTGCCAGCCTACGGCGGAGCGGTGTTGATCTCCTTCACGGGGAGGCTGAGAGAGGCATGGCTTCGGTCCTGGTTGGGCGTGGTCGGTGGCATCCATCACGCTCGCCGGGACGCGAATTCCCGTCTGCCAATGGCGAGTAGATCGCGGTAACCCTCGTGAAGAGCCTGCGCGCGTCGTGCTGCGCCTTTGTTTGGTAGGTCGTCGTCGTACTTCGTTGGCAGAGAATCGAGCAACTGTTCGGAACGCTCCAGAAACTCGTCGGAGAGTACCAGCCAAGAAGCATCGAAAGCCGAACGGCAGTGCCGCCAAGCGTCGCGGGCAGCCCGCTCCTCTTCGGAACGTTCGGGAGATTCGAAATAGTCGTGCGGTCCGCGACCGTAGTCTCCGCTGTTGTAGCCTTCGTCCACTATCGAAGCCTTCTCCGACGCTTCCTTCAAGCGCGTGAGAATCGTCGTGTAACCTTCCCTCCGGGCGTCCCATACACGGTTGGAACGGGTGGCCCTCATGCTCATTCTGGCTACCGCGAGGGCGAGCAGCCCTGTGACGAGCGATCCGGCCAAAGCAGCGGCTAC